>CAVXWQ010000048.1:0-80987 GCA_963765445.1 uncultured Actinomycetota bacterium | reverse complement strand
GCCGCTCAGCCCAGGATCGGCGGCACCAGTTCGCAGGGCACCTCGCGCGGGCCGTGCGCGGGATCGTCACTGCCGTCGAGGGCATTGAGCACCATGGTCGCCGCCCGCCGGGAGCCGGCGATGGCCAAGTGGTCGCTGAAGTCGTCGGCGCAGGTGTCCTGGACGACGACATTGACGACGTCGTCCTCGGGACCGCCCGGAACCTGCCCGCTGGTGTAGGGCCGGACGAACTCGTCGTAACGGGTGGAGATGTTGACGTAGCGGATTCCCGGAACATACGGTCCGCCATCGGAATTGAGTTTCTCGATGAACTCCGATCCGCGGATCATCTGCTGTGCGGAGGCGAAGTGCACGTGGTGGGCGGCGTCGAGTGCGACGTGGAACTCGACCTTCCCGATCAGCTTGTTGGTGAACACCTCGGTGCCCTGCCACAGCGGTGCCAGCGAGACGTAGGTGCGGATCTTGGCGGCCCCGCCGAGGAACTTCGCGTAGTACCCCGGGACGATCGTGCCCTGCGAATGCCCAACGACGTCAACCTGTTTCGCCCCGGTGGCGGCGAGCACCTTGTCGACGAACGCGCCGAACTCGGCCGCCGAGTCCTCGATGGGCGCCATTCCGCCCAGCGCCGACAGCGGCCAGGGTGCGCCCGCTGACCGCGCCGAATGTCATCGTGAACGGCGAGAAGCCCTGTTCGACGAGGAGCGGAACGTAAGCGCCCCAGTTGGTTTGGGCACCGCCGGCGGTGCCGTGCATCAGGACCACCGGGTTCGGGTGTGCCTTCGACAGCGGACGGTCCCACTCGTTGGCGCCGGGCAGCGTTCCACCCGGGTTGAGGATCTCCGGTGTCACCCCGGCGAAGAAGTCGTAGTCCACCTTGGTCCCGCGAGCGGTCAGCACCGAGTCGGCCTCGATTCCGGCGGCCCGCATCGCTGCCACCGCGGGCCGTTCGACCTCCTCGCCGACCTTCACGCCGGCGGCCACCACATGTTCACCGAGATGCAGTCCGGTCTCGACTCCGCTGCGAGCCGCGTGCGACCCGATTCGCAGCGGGAACTTGGCGATATCGGTGAGAACCCGCGCGGCGTCCTCACCCTTGGCCTGAATTGCCATGCGTCACATCCTCCGATCGGCGCAATCGTAGTTGACGATCACGTCAATGCGGATCGGGCGCCGGCGGGCTTGCTGTGCAACGTCCGCGAATCGCACTCTTCAGGTGGAGTCGGCGAATCGGAACTGCGCGCGATTTGCTGACCGAATGTGACGTGCCCAAATGTGATTGCGTTCGTAACTACAGCCTGAGGGGCGGCGAGAATCGGGCCAGGCGTGCGATTCGCGCTGCCTATTCTCTGCTGAGCAACACGACCGAAGGAGAGGGCGACCGATGAAGAGCATTGCGGCCGTGACGACCATGGGACTCGCAACAGTATCGGTGGGTCTCCTGCTGGTCGGTTGCTCGTCCGCCACCAAGACCGAGAAGACCGAGACGGCCTCGACGTCGGCCAGTGTGGTCGCATCGTCCAGTCCAGTTCCGGCCACCAGTGCGACGCCCGCGTCCGGCGCCGCGATGACGATCAACGAGTACATCACCAAGAACAACATCGCCGAGACGCCCTTCAAGAAGGACCAACCCGGCACCCCCAAGATCGACTTTCCGTTCCCCCCGGATTGGAGTCTCGCCGGTGACAAGACACCGGACTGGGCTTACGGGGCGATCATCTACGACAAGCCGGTGGACCCCAACGATCCGCCGTACATGTATGCGATCGCCTCGAAGCTGACCGGAAACGTCGATGCGGCAAAGATTCTCGAATACGCGCCGAACCAGTTGGCGGCGCTGCCCGACTACAAGCCGGTCACCGAGCCGACGAAGACCTCCCTGTCGGGATTCGACGCCGTTCAGTCGGCGGGCACCTACACCAAAGACGGTCAGCAGCGCATCGCCGCACAGAAGACCGTGGTGGTCCCGGCCAAGGACGGATTGTTCGTTCTGCAGATCAATGCCGATTCCATCGATGGGCAGCAGGGCGTGATCATCGACGCCGCCAACCTGATCGACGAGAAGACGAAGATCACCCCGCCGGCGTGACCGTCACCTCATCCGACCTACGTAGCCCTGCTCATCGACGGAGAAGCATCGACATGAAATTCCGACTCACGGCACCAAGCTTGCTGTTGGCTTCGCTCTGCGGCGCGGTGCTGATGTCCGCACCGCTGGTGACTGCACCGGCGGCGCACGCGGCGTGCACTGCCGGCCAGACGTATGACCCGAGCACCGGGGTGTGCTGGTCGCAGGCCAGCCCGAATCAGAGCATCACCGGTACCGGCGGCGTGTGCCTGCCCGGCAGGCTGGGCCTGTGTATGGCGGGCGTGGCGAACTCGCAGATGCCGGGCGCCAACCTGCATCCGATGCCGCCGGCCGGTCCGGCGCCCTCGTCCTGGCCGTGACGGCCGGGCGCGGCTATCCGTTGGTCGAGTGAGCCTTGTCCTGCGGGACGGCGTCCATGATCGGTCCGGTCTCGGTGCCGTCCATCGCCGGCTTGTAGGTGCCCACGGTGCCGTCGGAGTCGATGGCTGCGCCGTCGGCGCCGCTGTCGCCGTCCTGGATGGTCAGCGTGCTGCTCGGGCTACCGGCGAAGGCGACGCCAGTGCCGCCGAAGAGGGTTGCCAGGCCGACGCCGCCGGCCACGATCGTTGCCTTGAGAATAAACTTCATGAAAGCTGTGTCCTTCCGTACAGAATCCGAAAGGTAGCCGGGTTTCCTGGCAAACTGCTGGCAGCTTTCCTGGGAGCAAGCTGGACGCGGCTACTCGCCCTCGGCCGTGCGGCGCCGCGCGATCACGTTGCGGGCGACCGTGATGAGGCCCGGAAGGATGGACAGGAACACGATCAGCAGGATCATCAGCTCGAGGTTGTTCTTGACGAACGGCACGTTGCCGAGGAAGTAGCCGAGCAGCGTCACACCCGCGCCCCAGGCAATGCCGCCGATGATGTCGAAACCGAGAAACAGCGGGTAACGCATGGTGGAGACGCCGGCCAGAACCGGCGTGAAGGTCCGCACGATCGGCACGAAGCGCGCCATGATGATCGTCTTGGGGCCGTGCTTCTCGAAGAAGGCGTGCGACTCCGTCACGTAGTGCTTCTTGAAGAAGCGGGAGTCCTCTTTGTCGAACAGTGCCGGGCCGATCCGCCGGCCGATGAAGTAGGCGCACTGGTCGCCGAGCACCGCGACGGCTGAGACGGAGATCACCAACACCCAGATGTTGACGGGCGGGTGCGGGGCCGCTGCCAGCAATCCGCCGGTGAACAGCAGCGAATCGCCCGGCAGTAGCGGGAAGAGCAGGCCGGTCTCGATGAAGACGATGACGAGAATGCCCGGCAGCACCGCGGAGGCGAACAGCCCGCCGTCGCCGAGCCAGTACATCGGATCCATGATGCTCGGCAGGGCCATCACGGTGGTGGTCATGAGGCCCGACCCTACCTGGGTTGTTTCCCGGGTCGCTGCGCTCCTGCCCTCCGAACAGCGGTGGCGGCACCGTAACCGCCGCTCTTTGCGATACTTCTTCTCAACAGCCGGTTCAGCGGAGAGGAAGAGCCATGCCCATCGCCACCCCCGAGGTCTATGCGGAGATGCTGGCCCGCGCCAAGGAGCACTCCTTCGCGTTCCCGGCGATCAACTGTGTGGGCTCGGAGAGCGTCAACGCCGCGATCAAGGGCTTCGCCGATGCCGGCAGCGACGGCATCATCCAGTTCTCCACCGGCGGGGCGGAATTCGCTTCGGGGCTGGGTGTGAAGGACATGGTGACCGGTGCGGTCGCGCTGGCCGAGTTCGCCCACGTGATCGCCGAGCGCTACCCGATCACCGTGGCGCTGCACACCGACCACTGTCCGAAGGACAAGCTCGACACCTACGTGCGCCCGCTGCTGGCGATCTCCGCCGAGCGGGTGGCCCAGGGCCGCAACCCGCTGTTCCAGTCGCACATGTGGGACGGTTCGGCCGTGCCGATCGTCGAGAACCTCTCGATCGCCCAGGAACTTCTGAAGCAGGCTGCGGCCGCCAAGATCATCCTCGAGGTCGAGATCGGCGTCGTCGGCGGTGAAGAGGACGGCGTCGAGGCCGAGATCAACGACAAGCTGTACACCAGCTCCGAGGACTTCGAGGCGACGATCGAGGCGCTCGGCGCCGGTGAGCACGGCAAGTACCTGCTGGCCGCGACCTTCGGCAACGTGCACGGCGTCTACAAGCCGGGCAACGTGGTGCTCAAGCCCGAGGTGCTCGCCGAGGGCCAGCGGGTGGCATCGGCCAAGCTGGGACTGGCGGACGGCTCCAAGCCCTTCGACTTCGTCTTCCACGGCGGCTCGGGCTCGCTGAAGTCCGAGATCGAGGACTCGCTGCACTACGGCGTGGTGAAGATGAACGTCGACACCGACACCCAGTACGCGTTCACCCGGCCCATCGCCGCGCACATGTTCAGCAATTACGACGGCGTGCTCAAGATCGACGGCGAGGTCGGCAACAAGAAGGCCTACGACCCGCGCAGTTACCTGAAGAAGGCCGAGGCCGGCATGTCCGAGCGCGTGATCGAGGCCTGCACCGGCCCACGCGATCAGGCCCGGAAGCACCGACAGGAACACGATCAGCAGGATCATCAGCTCGAGGTGGGCCTTGACGAACGGCACGTTGCCCAGGAAGTAGCCCAGCAGCGTCACGCCGGCGCCCCACAGCAACGCCGCCGACGATGTCGAAGGCCAGGAACACCGGGTAGCGCATATAGGAGACGCCGGCCAGCACCGGCGTGAAGGTGCGCACGATCGGCACGAAGCGGGCCAGGATGATCGTCTTGGGGCCGTGCGTCTCGAAGAAGGCGTGCGACTCCGTCACGTAGTGCTTCTTGAACAGGCGGGAGTCCTCCTTGTCGAACAGTGCCGGCCCGATCCGCCGGCCGATGAAGTAGGCGCACTGGTCGCCCAGCACCGCGACCGGCTGAGACGCAGATCACCAGCACCCAGATGCTCACCGGCGGGTGCGGGGCCGCGGCCAGCAATCCGCCGGTGAACAGCAGCGAGTCGCCCGGCAGCAGCGGGAAACAGCAGGCCGGTCTCGATGAAGACGATGATCAGAATGCCCGGCAGCACCGCGGAGGCGAACAGCCCGCCCTCGCCGAGCCAATACATCGGATCCATGATGCTCGGCAGGGCCATCACCGTGGTGGTCATGAGGCCCCACCCTACCTGGGTTGTTTCCCGGGTCGCTGCGCTACTGCCCTCCGAACAGCCGTGACGGCACCGTAACCGCCGCTCTTTGCGATACTTCTTCTCAACAGCCGGTTCAGCGGAGAGGAAGAGCCATGCCCATCGCCACCCCCGAGGTCTACGCGGAGATGCTGGCCCGCGCCAAGGAGCACTCCTTCGCGTTCCCGGCGATCAACTGTGTCGGCTCGGAGAGCATCAACGCCGCGATCAAGGGCTTCGCCGACGCCGGCAGCGACGGCATCATCCAGTTCTCCACCGGCGGCGCCGAATTCGGCTCGGGGCTCGGCGTGAAGGACATGGTGACCGGTGCGGTCGCGCTGGCCGAGTTCGCCCACGTGATCGCCGAGCGCTACCCGATCACCGTCGCGCTGCACACCGACCACTGCCCGAAGGACAAGCTCGACACCTATGTCCGCCCGCTGCTGGCGATCTCCGCCGAGCGGGTGGCCCAGGGCCGCAACCCGCTGTTCCAGTCGCACATGTGGGACGGTTCGGCGGTGCCGATCGTCGAGAACCTCTCGATCGCCCAGGAACTTCTGAAGCAGGCTGCGGCCGCCAAGATCATCCTCGAGGTCGAGATCGGCGTCGTCGGCGGTGAAGAGGACGGCGTCGAGGCCGAGATCAACGACAAGCTCTACACCAGCTCCGAGGACTTCGAGGCGACCATCGAGGCCCTCGGCGCCGGTGAGCACGGCAAGTACCTGCTGGCCGCGACGTTCGGCAACGTGCACGGCGTCTACAAGCCGGGCAACGTGGTGCTCAAGCCCGAGGTGCTCGCCGAGGGCCAGCGGGTGGCATCGGCCAAGCTGGGCCTGGCGGAGGGCTCCAAGCCGTTCGACTTCGTCTTCCATGGCGGCTCGGGCTCGCTGAAGTCCGAGATCGAGGACTCGCTGCGCTACGGCGTGGTGAAGATGAACGTCGACACCGACACCCAGTACGCGTTCACCCGGCCCATCGCCGCGCACATGTTCAGCAATTACGACGGCGTGCTCAAGATCGACGGCGAGGTCGGCAACAAGAAGGCCTACGACCCGCGCAGTTACCTGAAGAAGGCCGAGGCCGGCATGTCCGAGCGCGTGATCGAGGCCTGCAACGACCTGCACAGCGCGGGCCGGTCCGTCTCAGCCGGCTAGAAGTGATTTCGGCGCGCTAATCGTCGCTGAGCGACGGAAAGCGCGCCGAAATCGCTAGGACGACTGGCAGATCTTCCACTGGTTGTCGCGGAACTGCAGGTCGAAACTGCGGGTGGAGCGCGTCGCGGGGTCGAACGCCATGAACGAGGTGACGTTGGCCTCGGCGTGCTCGCCGTTGACCACCACCTCGTCGATGCTGGCGACGACCGGGTACTGCCGCGCCGCGCTGACCCGCTCGTGGGTCTCCGCCCAGGCCTGGTCGTCGTAGTTGACGTAGTTGTCGCGGGTCTGGCCGCAGGTGATGGTGCGCAGCGTCGCCAGGTCGCCGCGCTGGACGGCGGTGTCGAAGTGCTGGATCGTCGCGCGGACCATGTCTTCCTGCGACGCCTTCGACGAGTCGTCGCGCGGTCAGCAGGATGACGGCGAGGATCGCGACCGCGGCCAGAACCGCGATGGCCGCGATCACCGCGATGACCAGGCCCCAGCTGCGCCGTCGGGTCAGCGGCACCCGGGCGGGAATCTCCTGCGGGGTGGCGATGCGAACCGGGGACTCGGACACCGGGAACACCTCGGTGGGAGTCGAGAATATCTCGGTCTCCGGGTCGGGCGTCCGGTCGATGATCTGCGTGGAGCCTGCGTCGAAACCCGGTGCCGTGTAACGCCGTTCGGGCGGCGGCTCCGAGGCCGCAATCACCTCGGTCTCGGAGTCGGTCTCCGTGGGTGGCTCGTGGCCATCGTCTCCGACGACGGGTTCGGCTGCGTCGTCGTGGTCGGTCCCGGAAGGGTTCGACATGGCGTGCTGCGGTCCTCCTCGAGTGCTGGTGCTAATGACCCTAGCGGTGAACCGCGATGCGGGCCGAACGGCCCGGAGGGCTCCACCTGCTTGCGGCGGCACGGCACAATGGGCACATGACGTCCTTCGGGGATCTGCTCGGACCACAGCCCGTCCTGCTACCCAGCGACATCGACGCCGAAGCCGAACTCGAGGCCGGCGAGAAGCCCGCGATCGTGGCCGCCGCTCATCCCTCGGCTTCGGTGGCGTGGGCCTGCCTGGCGGAGGATGCGCTGGCCGACGACAAGGCGATCACCGCCTACGCCTACGCCCGCACCGGATATCACCGCGGACTGGACCAACTGCGTCGCAACGGGTGGAAGGGCTTCGGGCCGGTTCCCTACGGCCACGAACCCAACCGCGGCTTCCTGCGCTGCGTGGCGGCTCTGGCCCGCGCGGCCGACACCATCGGCGAGACCGACGAGTTCGCCCGCTGTCTCGACCTGCTCGACGACTGCGACCCGTCGGCGCGCGCCCAGCTGGGTCTTTCCTGAGCTACCAGTCGGTCTGACCGGGGCAGTCGTCGGCGCAGCCGGGCGGCTCGACTTGGACGGTCGCGTGGTCCAGGCCGCGGGCGGCCAGCACGGCCCGGGCGTCGTCGAGCACCCGGTCGGAGTTTCCGTTGCTGGTCAGGTGGGCGGTCACCATGTCCTTGCCGGGCACCAGGGTCCACACGTGGAGATCGTGGACCTCGGTGACGCCGTCGACGGCGGCCAGTGCCGAGCGCAGTTCGTCGACGTCGATGTGCTGCGGTGAGGACTCGGACAGGATCCGCAGGGCCGCGCGAGCCAGCGCGACGGCCCGCGGGAGCACCCACAGCGCGACGAACACCGCGACCACGACGTCGGCGTAGGGCCAGTGGGTGGTCACCGTGACGATGCCGGCGATCAGCACGCCGATGCTGCCCACGGTGTCGGCCACCACCTCCATGTAGGCGCCCTTGACCGCCAGGCTGCTCTCGGACTGTGACCGCAGCAGCAGCACCACGGCGGCGTTCGCGATCAGACCCGCCACCGCCACCACGATCATCGGCACGCCCGGGATCTCCGGCGCGTCGCCGAGGCGCTCGAACGCCTCGTAGAGGATGAAGCCCGCCACACCGATCAACAGCACCGCGTTGGCGACGGCGGTGAAGACCTCCGCGCGATGCCAGCCGTAGGTGCGCGCCGCCGACGCCGGACCGTGCCGGGCGAGCAGCACGGCGCTGAGCCCCATGAACATGGCCACCAGGTCGGTCAGCATGTGGCCGGCGTCGGCCAGCAGGGCGATCGACCCGATGAGCAGGGCGGTGGTCAGCTCGATGGCGAAGAAGACGGTCAGGATCGCCGCGGCGATGACCATTCGGCTCACGCGCGTGTCACCGCCGTGGCTGTGGTCGTGTCCGGCACCCATGCGTGCAATCTATGCGTAAAACCGCATATGTCGCAAGTGGCGAGAGTCACCGAAATCGATTCCCCGTTGCGAGCCACATTTACGTACTATGTGGAATGTAACTTCCCATCGAAACAAACCGTTAGTAGGCTTCAGCCGTGACGACGTCAACTTCCCAGCCTCGGCGTAGCCAGGGGGAGCGGAGTGCGTCCACCCGTGCCCGGTTACTCGACGCCACCGTCGACTGCTTGACCAAATACGGCTACGCCGGCACCACCACGCCGCGGATCGCCGAAATGGCGGGGCTGACCCGGGGCGCTCAAGTGCACCACTTCGGGTCCAAGCACGAACTGATGACGGCCGCCATGCACCACATGACGGCGAAGACCGTCGCCACGGTGGTGGCCGGCTTCAAGGACGGCTACACCAAGGTCGCAGATCCCCTCGGTGCCATCTTCGATCTCATCTGGGATGTGCACGTTGCACCGGGATTCGTTCCGGTAGTTGAACTTTGGGTGGCCGGCCGGACGGATCCCGAGTTGGGTCGCGAGGTGGCCAAGTTCGCCCCGATCGCCGCGAGCGCGGTCACCGCGGCGGTCCTCGAACCGGTGCCGCACCATCTGCACGGCGCCATGCTGGAGTTCGTCTACACGGCGATGGACACCCTGCGCGGCATCCTCATCCCCGCTTCGTCGACAGAGACCGGACAGCAGGCGCGGCGCCGGTGGGAGACCGCGACGAGCGCTCTGCGCCGGATGGCACACCCCGACTTGGCCGCGTGGCTGGCCCAGCAGATTTAATTACGTCCCCGTAAATAGGGGCACCAAGGTCACTTCACAATTCACATACATACCGTTATGTTTGTAATTGCCTACCGGGGCATTGAGGACTGAGCCGGAACGGCAGCGGTAGAGGGGGTCGCTGCAGTCCGGCTCAGTCCGTTCTTCACATCCAGGCTGACCAGAACCTGGTCAACTGTGCGCCGATCGCGGCAAGTTCGCCTGAGACGCCCGACAGGTCGAAGAACCAGTAGACCACCGAGAAGAACCATCGGTTCGGGGCCGGCGCCAGCAGCAGGACCAGCAGGATCAGGAACCCGAACTGCTTGGCCGGAGCCACCGCGCGTTGCGTCTCGGGGCTCAGATGCGGTTCCAGCGCCCCGTATCCGTCCAGTCCGGGAATCGGCAGGATGTTGAGCAGCAGCGCCGTCAGCTGCAGGAATCCCAGGAAGGCGACGGCCGACCAGAACACTCCGCGGTCGGGGTCGTAGAACTGCCGGGTCAGCGCGAGCAGCAGCACTCCCAGCACCAGGTTGGCCAGCGGGCCCGCGAGGCTGACGATGGTGCGCTGACGCGGTGTCATGAACCCGGTGCGCACGTAGACCGCCCCGCCGGGCAGCCCGATGCCGCCCAGGGCGATGAACAGCAGCGGCAGGCCGATCGACAGCAGCGGGCTGGAGTACTTGAACGGGTTGAGCGTGAGGTAGCCGCGGACCGCGACGTCGTGGTCGCCGAACCGCCAGGCGGTGTAGGCGTGCCCGAACTCGTGCAGGCACAGCGACACCAGCCAGCCGGCGATCACGAAGATGAACACCCCGACGTAGGCCAGCGGCCGCACGGTGGCCGCGGACAGCCATGCCAGCACCCCGCCCAGCACCGTGATCGCGACGATGACCAGGAAGATCGGACTCGGACGCACCGACTGGTGCAGGGGCGCACATTCACGTCACGAAGCTACCCGGTGCATGTCATCCGCCGCGCTCAGCCGACGCGCAGCCACCCCGTGACGTGCCGATAGAACGCCGAGCGCTTCACCTCACGCGGCGCCGGAACCCCGTCGCGCACCACCCGCGCACCGGTGGTGCCCAACTGCACCGCCCGGCCGCTCAGCCATCGCCGGGGACGCCACCGTCCCGGACAGCACGGCCGCCCGCAGCCCCGGGACGGACGACGTCGGCTCGACCCGGACCCCGGTCACCTCGCCGTCGAACAGCACCGCGTCGTCGACGACGGCCTCGCCGTGAACGACGCGGGCATCGCCGGGCGGCAGCCAGTAGGCCGCTCCCACCAACACCGTGCCGGTCTCGTCTCGGATCAGCGGAACACGTTGCGCAGCAGCGGTTGTCGCCCGCCGCGCGCCGAACAGCCCCGGTACGTGGGCCACCTCGACATCGAGCCGTTCGAGGCGCATCAGGCGGGTCAGCACCGTGGCCAGATCCGCGTCGTCACCCACCACCACCACCCGGCGAACGCCCTCGACGGCGGCATCGACGTCGGCCGCGGCGGTGACGTCCCGACACGGCAGTGAGGCCAGCTGGCGGGCCAGCCGGCGCCCCCCGAATCGCAACACAGCGATCTCTGCGTTGGTCAACGACACTCCTCGCGGTGCGCTCCGATAGGGTGGGTCACCGGCTGGACAGAATTTATGCAGATCAGCGGGAGATTACGCCATGCCGGCAATCGTCCTCATCGGCGCCCAATGGGGCGACGAGGGCAAGGGTAAAGCCACCGATCTCCTCGGTGGGCGCGTGCAGTGGGTGGTGCGCTATCAGGGCGGCAACAACGCCGGCCACACCGTAGTCCTGCCGACGGGCGAGAACTTCGCGCTACACCTGATCCCGTCGGGCATCCTCACGCCCGGTGTGACCAACGTGATCGGCAACGGTGTCGTGGTCGACCCCGGTGTGCTGCTCACCGAGCTCTCCGGCCTCGACGACCGGGGCATCGACACCTCGCGGCTGCTGATCTCGGCCGACGCGCACCTGCTCATGCCCTATCACGTGGCCATCGACAAGGTCACCGAGCGCTACATGGGCAGCAAGAAGATCGGCACCACCGGGCGCGGCATCGGCCCCTGCTACCAGGACAAGATCGCCCGGATGGGCATCCGCGTCGCCGACGTCCTGCGACCGCGACCTGCTGGCCGCCAAGATCGGCGCCGCCCTGGAGCTCAAGAACCAGGTGCTGGTCAAGATCTACAACCGCAAGGCGCTGGACCCCGACGAGGTCGTCGAGACCCTGCTGGCCCAGGCCGAGGGCTTCAAGCACCGCATCGCCGACACCCGCCTGCTGCTCAACACCGCGCTGGAGGCCGGCGAGACCGTGCTGCTGGAGGGATCCCAGGGCACGCTGCTCGACGTCGACCACGGCACCTACCCCTACGTCACGTCGTCCAACCCCACCGCGGGCGGCGCGGCCGTCGGCTCCGGCATCGGGCCGACCCGGATCACCACGGTGCTGGGGATCCTCAAGGCCTACACCACCCGGGTCGGGTCGGGTCCGTTCCCGACCGAGTTGTTCGACGAGTACGGCGCCTATCTGTCCAAGACCGGCGGCGAGGTCGGCGTCACCACCGGGCGGGCCAGGCGCTGCGGCTGGTTCGACGCCGTGATCGCCCGCTACGCCACCCGTGTCAACGGCATCACCGACTACTTCCTGACCAAGCTCGACGTGCTGTCCAGCCTGGAGACCGTGCCGGTGTGCGTCGGCTACACGGTCGACGGCAAGCGCACCAGCGAGATGCCGATGACCCAGAGCGACATCGCCCGCGCCGAGCCGATCTACGAGGAGCTGCCCGGCTGGTGGGAGGACATCTCCGGAGCCCGGGAGTTCGACGACCTGCCCGCCAAGGCCCGCGACTACGTGCTGCGCCTCGAAGAGCTTGCCGGAGCACATGTTTCGTGCATCGGCGTCGGGCCGGGCCGCGATCAGACCATCGTGCGCCGCGACGTCCTGGCCCCGCGGGTATGAGCGATGAGCGCTGCGCGAAGAGCAGATGCTCGAGACCCGCACCACATCGACCCGGAATACGACCGGCACGGCGGCTTCCCGAAGTTCGAGCCCGCGGATCCGGGTCCCGGGTTTCGGCCGGTTCCTCGAGGCCATCCGCCGCGTGCAGGACTTCGCGGTGTCGGCCGACCCCGACCGCGACACCTGGGAGGCCGCCGCCGACCGCGCCGAAGAACTGGCGGCCTGCTCGCCCCGTTCGAGGCTCCCGAGGGAGTGGGCCCGGCCAACCGGGTGCCCAGCCTTCCCGGCGCCGGCAGCCTGTTGATGGCGCCCTATCGCGTCACGAAGTTCACCGACGACGGCGTCGAGTTCAGCGTGCAGTTCAGCCGGTTCCACGTCGGCGGCAACTACGCCGTGCACGGCGGCGTGCTGCCGTTGATGTTCGACTCGATGTTCGGCATGGTCATCCACGCCACCGGCCGCCCGATCAGCCGCACCGCCTTCCTGCACGTCGACTACCGCAACGTCACACCCATCGACGTGCCGCTGACCGTGCGGGGCTGGCTGGACCGGGCCGAGGGCCGCAAGGCGTTCGTCAACGCCGAGATGACCGACCCGGACGGAAAACTGCTCGCCGAAGCTCACGGCCTGATGGTGCGTCTGCTGCCCGGTCAGCCCTGACATCTGTCACCATGGCGGCGTGGTTGAACACCGCTCCAAGACGCTCAAGGCACTGACCACCCCGCGGGCCGCGGCCTTGGCCGGCGTGCTGTTCGCCCTGCTGTTCGGCGCGGCGCTGATCCTGATCCGGACATCGCTGCCCGAAGGTGGCTCGCCGGGCTCGCAATGGCTCGACACCGGCAGCGCCAAGATGGATCTCGCGGCCAAGCTCATGCCGTTCGCCGGGATCAGCTTCCTGTGGTTCATCGGCGTGATCCGCGACGGGCTTCGGCCGCTACGAGGACCGGTTCTTCTCCACGGTGTTCCTGGGCAGCGGTCTGCTGTTCCTGGCGATGATGTTCGCCACCGTCGGCGGTGGGCGCCGGGCTGGCCGGACAGCAACCTCGGCGGTCGCGGGCACCGAGATCAACACCGACGTCGCGCTCTTCGGTCAGATGACGGTGCTGGCGCTGTCGAAGACCTACGCGGTGAAGATGGCCGCGGTGTTCATGATGTCGCTGGCGACGATCTGGTTGCGCACCGAGCTTGATGCCGCGCTGGCTGGTCGGCATCACCTACCTTGCCGCGCTGGGCATCCTGGTGGCCAGTGATACTGCACATGTGGATCGTGACTGGCGTTCCCGGTCTGGGTGCTCATCGTCAGCGTGCTGCTGCTCACGCGCGCAGGCGTTGTTCGAGCGGCATCGCGACGAGTACCAGAACTCGAGTGCGCTCCTAGGGCGCTTCGATCTCGTCGTCGCTTGAACGCGGGCCACCAGATCCGCGGGCCGATCAGGGTGAACAGCGCCGGGATGACCACGGTGCGCACCACGAAGGTGTCCAGCAGGATGCCCAGGCCGACGATGATGCCCAACTGGGTCAGCACGATCAGCGGCAGCACGCCGAGAACGCAGAACACCGCCGCCAGAACGATTCCCGCGCTGGTGATCACCGCACCGGTCGCCGAGACCGCGCGCACGATGCCGCCCCGGGTGCCGTACATCGGCGTCTCCTCGCGGGCGCGGGTCACCAGGAAGATGGTGTAGTCCACGCCGAGTGCCACCAGGAACAGGAAGGCGAACAGCGGTGTGGTGATGTCCAGTGCCGGGAAGCCGAGCAGATGGACGCTGACCCAGCCGCCCACGCCGAGTGCGGCCATCGTCGACAGCACGGTCGCCGCCACCAGCACCAGCGGTGCCAGCGCCGCTCGCAGACAGGATGTAGAGCACCGCGAGCACCACGATCAGGATCGCCGGTATCACCACCCAGCGGTCGTGGATGGCCGCGTTCTTGGCGTCCAGCGCCTGCGCGTCGGACCCGCCGACCAGGGCGCCGGGATCGGCCTTGTGTACCGAATCACGCAGTGCGGCAATGGTATCGAATGCCGACTGCGATGCGGGTGCGGCGTTGATGACGACCTGCCACTGGGTCAGACCCGCATCGGACTGGCCGGCCGGGTTCGCCGACACGACGCCGGGTGTTCCCTGGATGGCCTGGGTGAGGGCGTCGGTCTTGTCGGTGCTGCCGATGACCCGGGTCGGGATCGGTGAGGCCGCCGGGGAAGTGCGCCGACAGTGTCTTGAACCCGGTGACGGAGTCCGCGCTGACCCGGAACTGGTCGATCTGGTTGAGCCCCACCGGGGTTGCCAGCAGGCCGGTGGCCAGTACGGCCAGCACCGCGATCGAGACGACGGCGACCCGGGTGGCGTGCTGGGACACCCAGTCGGCCACCCGGTGCCAGGCGCCGGTGGTGGTGATCTCCTCCGAGTCGGGCTGAGGAACGAAGGGCCAGAACAACTTCCGGCCGAACAGCGCCAGCAGGGGAGGCAGCACGAGCAGCACGAACACCGCGGCGACCAGCAGGCCGGAGGCGGCCTGCACGCCCAGGCTCCTGGTGCTCGGCGACGAGGCGAACAGCAGCGTCAGCAGGGCCAGCACCACGGTGGCGTTGCTGGCGACGATCGCCGGGCCGGCATGGCGCACCGCGGTCTGCAGGGCCTGGCGGTGGTGTGGGGTGCGGCGCAATTCCTCGCGGTAGCGCGAAATCAGCAGCAGCGCATAGTTCGTGCCCGCACCGAACACCAGCACACTGGTGATGCCCGAGGTCGAGCCGTCGGCGGTCATGCCGGTGGCCTCGGCGATGGCCGAGCCGATGACGGCCGCCACCCGGTCGGCGAAGGCGATCACGAGCAGCGGCACCAGCCACAGCACGGGGGAGCGGTAGGTGACGATCAGCAGCAGCGCGACCACCGCGCCGGTGACGGCGAGCAGGGTGATGTTGGCACCGGAGAACGCGTTGGCGATGTCCGCGCCGAAGGCCGGACCGCCGGTGACGTTGACCACCAGATCGCCGGGCAGCCCGTCCTTGGCGGCGTCGCGCAATGACTTGACCATGTCGCTGAGCGCGAATCCGGACAGCGTCGAGTCCATCGGAACGGGAGCCAGCGCGGCCTTGCCGTCGGCGGAGGGTGCAACCGGTATCGGCGGGCCGCCCACTCCGGAGACCGACGAGCATGCGCCCGCGCGCCGCTTCGGCGGCGGCCAGGTCGCCGGACGACAGTTCGCCGCCGTCCGAGCGGGTGACGACCAGGATCACCGGCGCCTGGGCCGCCGCCCGGGAAGTCCTTGAGCAGCGCGGCCGCCTTGGCCGACTCCGCGCTCGGCGGCAGTGACACCGGCGACTTGTCCGCGGAGCCGTTCTCGCCGAGCGCACCCATCAGTCCGCCGCCGATCAGCACCACGAGCAGCGCGATCACCCAGGAGAAGCGGCCGGTCAGCAGTCCGCCGATGCGGTCCCACAACGGACGGTCGAGGTCGGGTGCGCGATGCATGCCCCCAGCATAGCTTCAGTTACTTAACAGTTCATCTAGTTAACAGATACTCTGGTGTCATGGATGACCGGAGCGCGCTGGAGTCGGCCGTGGTCGCCGACGTCCAGGCGCTCTCGGCCGAATCGGACCAGATCGGCCGGGTCTTCGCCGGTGTCCACGAGTTGTCGGCGAACGACTTCCGGGCATTGGTGCACGTCATGGTGGCCGAGAACGCAGGCACCCCGCTGACCGCGGGCGAGTTGCGCAGCCGGATGGGGTTGTCCGGCGCCGCGATCACCTACCTGGTCGAGCGGATGATCACCTCGGGCCATCTGCGCCGGGAGTCCGATCCCGCCGACCGGCGCAAGGTGATCCTGCGCTACGCCCAGCACGGCATCGATGTCGGACGCGCCTTCTTCGGCCCGCTGGCCGACCACACCCACCGTGCGCTGGCCGATCTGCCCGACGACGATCTGGCGGCGGCCCATCGGGTGTTCACCGCGGTGCTCGCCGCGATGGGTGGCTTCCGGACCGATCTGTCGGCACCGGATGGTTAAGGTGGCGCCGTGCTCGACACCGTCGCCGTGGAGAACTACCGATCGCTGCGCCGGCTCGTGGTCCCGCTGCGCGGCTGCAACGTGGTCACCGGACCCAACGGCAGCGGCAAGTCGAGCCTCTACCGATCGCTGCGCCTGCTCGCCGACTCCGCCCGCAACGGCTCGGTCAACGCGTTGGCCCGCGAGGGCGGGCTGAGTTCGACGATGTGGGCCGGGCGCGGGGCAAGAAGGGCCCGGTGAGCCTCAAGCTCGGCTTCGCCGGTGACGACTTCGGCTACGCGGTGGACTTCGGACTGCCCAAGGACGCCAACACCGCCTTCAACCTGGACCCGGAGATCAAGTCCGAGGCGGTCTGGGCCGGTCCCGCGCTGCGCCCGTCGACGCTGCTCGCCGACCGCTCGGGACCTGCGGTGCGGCTGCGGGACGCCGACGGCGGGTGGCGCACCGCGGCCACGACGCTGCGCCCCTTCGACAGCATGCTCAGTGAGCTCGCCGACCCGCAGGCCGCACCCGAACTCCTCGCCCTGCGGGAACGGGTACGGTCCTGGCGGTTCTACGACCATGTCCGCACCGACGCGTCCGCGCCCGCGCGGATGCCCCAAATCGGCACCCGCACAACGGTTCTGAGCCATGACGGCGCCGACCTCGCCGCCGCCCTGCAGACCATCGTCGAGATCGGCGACGCCGCCGCGCTGGCCAGGGCCGTCGACGACGCCTTCCCCGGCAGCCGGGTGGAGATCCGCACCGGCGACGACGCCCGCTTCGAAGTCACCCTGCGCCAGCCGGGAATGCTGCGCGCCCTGACCGCCGCCGAGCTGTCCGACGGCACACTGCGCTACCTGCTGTGGGCGGCGGCGCTGCTGACCCCGCGCCCGGCCGAGCTCACGGTGCTCAACGAACCCGAAGCCAGCCTGCACCCCGACCTGCTGCCGGCGCTGGCAGGTCTGATCACCCGCGCGTCGGAGGGATCGCAGCTCGTCGTCGTCACCCACGCCGCCGGACTGGTGACCGCGCTGCGCGCCAGGCAACGCGAGGTCAACATCATCGAGCTGGCCAAAAGGAGAGGGCGAAACCGCGATCGTCGGCCAGGGTCTGCTCGACGAGCCGTCCTGGCACTGGCCTACCCGCGGCTGAGCACACCTATCCTTGGGCATCATGCGCGTGATGCTGGTCGGGTCCGGTGAGCTGAGCCGCGAGCTGGTGCTGGCCTTCCAGCGCCTGGGCGCGGCGGTGATCGCTGTCGACCGCTACGCCGACGCCCCGGCCCACGACGCCGCCGACGAGGCCCTGGTGCTCAAGATGACCGACCCCGAGGAACTGGGCGCCGCCATCGCCCGCGTGGCGCCCGACTACGTCGTCGTCGACACCAACGCGGTGGCGATCGACGCGCTGCGCGCCGCGGCCGACGGCGGATCCACCCAGGTGGTGCCCGCTGTGCACGCCACCCGGCTCAGCCTGGACCGCGAGGGCATGCGCAGGCTCGCCGCCGACGATCTGGGCCTGCCGACCGCGCCGTTCTGGTTCGCCGGGTCGGTGGCCGAGTTGACCGCCGTCGCCGAGCACGCCGGCTTCCCGCTGGTGGTCAAGCCGGTCGTCGGGGTGCCGGGCCAGGGAATGTCGGTGCTGCTGCGCCCCGACGACGTCGAGCCGGCGTGGCAGCGAGCCGTCGACGCCGGCGGGCGGGTGCCGCACAACCGGGTGCTGGCCGAGACCGTCGTCGAGATCGACTACGCCGTCACGCTGCTGACCGTGAGCACCGAGGGGCCGGCGGGTCCGGCCCTGCACTTCTGCGAGCCGATCGGGCATCGCCAGGTCGACGGCGGCGTGCTGGAGTCCTGGCAGCCGCAGCCGATGAGCGCGGCCGCGCTGGGCGCGGCGAAGTCGGTGGCCGCCCGCATCGTCCGGGCGCTGGGCGGGCGGGGCGTCTTCGGGGTCGAGCTGCTGGTCCGCGGTGACGAGGTGTACTTCTCCGACGTCAGCGTGCGGCCCTACGACAGCGGGCTGGTGACGCTGCGCACCCAGCGGCTCTCGGAGTTCGAGCTGCATGCCCGCGCCGTGCTCGGATTGCCGGTCGACACGATCATGATCTCGCCGGGTGCGGCCGAGGTCACCTACACCGACGAGGCCGACGGGCGGCCCACGCCGCGGCCCGAGTCGGCCGCGGTGCTCGCCGAAGCGCTGACGGTTCCGGAGAGCGACGTCCGGCTGTTCGGTCGCCACGAGGGCGCGCCGCGGCTGCGGTTGGGGCTGGCGCTGGCCACGGCCGCCGACGTCACCACCGCTCGGGACCGGGTGCGGCGGGTCTCCACAACACTTCGGAGGCTGTGGCAGTGACGAACGAGCGGGCGAACGACGGGTCGAGCCCGATGCCGATTCTGATCGCGCTGGGCGTGGTTGCGGTCGTCCTGATCGGATTGGGCATCTCCTGGCTGTTTCGCGGTGACGGGCTCAGCGAGGATCAGCGCGTCGGCCGGGCGGCGGTCGGGCAGAACGACGCCCTGCAGCGGGAGAACTATCCGGACTTCCGCAAGTTCACCTGCGCCGCCCAGCAGGGCGCCGAGGCCGAAGTCATTGCCCGCCAGCAGCAGTCGAAGTCCGCGCACGGGGCGCGCTTCGTCGATGACATCACCGGGGTGAAGATCGACGGTGAGCGGGCCACCGGCACCGTCGTCTACCACTTCGAGCGCACATCGGACAAGCGCATCGATAGCCCGATGACGTTCGTCCGCGAGGGCGGGGACTGGAAGGTCTGCTCGCCCGGTCCCGTCTAGCCCCGTGATCTCAGGCGTATGTGCGACACTCACGGCGCGTGAGCTATGCAGGAGACATCACCCCCGAGGAGAGCTGGAAACTGCTCAGCGAGAACCCCGAGGCGGTCTTGGTGGACTGCCGCACCGACGCCGAATGGCGCTGGGTCGGGGTGCCGGACTTGAGCACCCTGGGCCGCGAGGTGGTGTTCGTGGAATGGAACCACGGCAACGGTCAGCACAACGACAACTTCGTGTCGGACCTGATCGCCGCCGGGGTCACTCCCGGCGAGCGCCCGGTGGTCTTCCTGTGCCGGTCGGGTAACCGGTCCATTCCCGCGGCCGAGACCGCCACCGCAGCCGGAATCGCGCCGTCCTACAACATGCTCGACGGGTTCGAGGGCCAGCTCGACGAGAACGGCCACCGCGGCGGCAACGGCTGGCGCGCGCTGGGCCTGCCGTGGAAGCAGTCATGACCGATCACAGCGTCCGGTGCCCTCGGTGCGGATCCCCGCGCCGCTGCCCGACGGGCGTCAGCCAGGCCACCATCGGGGTGCGCGGCGGACTGCTGCGCTCGGGGTTCGAGGAGACCGCCGAGGCGATGTACCTGACCTCCGGCTACGTCTACTCCTCGGCCGCGGAGGCCGAGAAGGCGTTCACCGGCGAGATCGACCGCTACGTCTACTCCCGCTACGGCAACCCGACCATCTCGATGTTCGAGGAGCGGCTGCGGCTCATCGAGGGCGCGCCCGCGGCGTTCGCCACCGCGTCGGGGATGGCCGCGGTGTTCACCTCGCTGGGCGCGCTGCTGGGCGCCGGCGACCGGCTGGTGGCGGCGCGCAGCCTGTTCGGCTCGTGTTTCGTGGTGTGCAGCGAGATCCTGCCGCGCTGGGGTGTGGAGGTCGAGTTCGTCGACGGCGACGACCTCTCGCAATGGGAGCAGGCGCTGAGCAAACCCACTCAGGCGGTGTTCTTCGAGACCCCGTCCAACCCGATGCAGTCAGCTCGTCGACATTGCCGCGGTGTCCGAGATGGCCCACGCGGCCGGCGCAAAAGTGGTGCTGGACAACGTCTTCGCCACTCCGCTTCTGCAGCAGGGCTTCCCGCTGGGGGTGGACGTCGTGATCTACTCCGGCACCAAGCACATCGACGGTCAGGGCCGGGTGCTCGGCGGGGCCATCCTCGGGGACAAGGAGTACATCGACGGGCCGGTGCAGAAGCTGATGCGCCACACCGGACCGGCGCTGAGCGCGTTCAACGCCTGGGTGCTGCTCAAAGGCCTCGAGACGCTCTCGGTTCGGGTGAACTACAGCAACGACGCCGCACTGCGGATCGCCGAGTTCCTGGAGGCGCATCCCGCGGTGCGCTGGGTGCGCTATCCGTTCCTGCCGTCGCACCCGCAACACGACCTGGCCAAGCGGCAGATGTCGGGCGGTGGCACCGTGGTGACCTTCGAGCTCGAGGCACCCGAGGGCAAGGCCAAGGAGCGCGCCTTCGAGGTGCTCGACAAGCTTGCGCTGATCGACATCTCCAACAACCTCGGCGACGCCAAGTCGCTGATCACCCACCCGGCCACCACGACCCACCGGGCGATGGGGCCGGAGGGCCGTGCGGCGATCGGCCTCGGTGACGGCGTGGTGCGGATCTCGGTGGGACTCGAGGGCACCGAGGACCTGATCGCCGACCTCGATCGCGCGCTGGGCTAGCGGTGTCCCGCAAGACCGACGCCAAGAAGGCCCGCCGCAAGAAGCGGCAGGCCGGCCGTGACGCGCGCTGGATCCCCGATCAGGTGATGGACTCGCTGTTCGGCGACGAAACCGAGGACGGGACAGCCGAACTCGAGCAGGCCGTCGAGACGTTCAACGAATGGGTCACGTCGCGCGGCTGGACCTTCGACACCGATTTCACCGGCGACGGACTGGCCAGCTGGTACTACGGACCGTCGGCCACCGAGTTCGACGACGAGCGGCTCGAACCGGTGACCCGGATCTGGTTCAAGCTCGTCGGCGACGACGACGACTTCCCGAACACGGTGAGCGCGGTGCTGGTCGGCACCGGTGAGGACGCCGGCGCGACCTACGCCGTGGAGCCCGAGGTGCTCCTCGAGCACATCGACGCGATCGAGACCTACCGGGCCGGCGACGCCGTCCCGGTGCTCGGTTAGTCGCTCTTCGGGGGCTCGAGCACGCCGGTGGCCGTCTGGGCCCGCTGCTCGTAGGCGGCGCGCGCGGTGGTGTCGAAGTCCAGGAACACCCGGTCGGTGCCCATCTTCGCCGACAGCCAGCGCCGTCCCCGCGGCGGCAGGAACGCGGTCGCGGCCGCCATGAATCGTCCGTAATAGGGAACGGAGACAGCCGATTTCGGCTTGTCGAGGGTGCTGACGACGGCCGCGGCGATGTCCTCGGGTTGCACCGGCTTGGTGGCGGCGCTGGTCTGGGTCCCGGCGATCAGCTCGGTGTTGGTGAACGTCGGCATCACGCAACTGATCTGCACGCCCTGCGGCGCGAACTCGTCGGAGAGCGCGGTCGACAGTCCGACCACCGCGAATTTCGTTCCGGCATAGAGCGCTTGGCCCGGCACGGCCAGCATCCCGGCCAGCGAGGCGATGTTGACGATGTGCCCGTTGCGGCGCCTGACCATCTCCGGCAGCACCAGCCG
Organism: uncultured Actinomycetota bacterium; assembly: GCA_963765445.1. Classification (GTDB taxonomy): domain Bacteria; phylum Actinomycetota; class Actinomycetes; order Mycobacteriales; family Mycobacteriaceae; genus Mycobacterium. Next base: position 59,241 of record CAVXWQ010000048.1, on the reverse strand, counting down.
GCAGCCGGTCAGCACGCCGTAGAAGTTGACCTCCACGGCGGTGCGCACGGCCTGCTCGGAATGGTCCAGGAACGGCCCGACCGGCATCACGCCGGCATTGTTGATGAGGACGTCGATGTGGCCGGCGCCGTCGGCGCGGGCCTTGTCCAGAAACGTCGCGAACGACTCCGGGTCGGTGACGTCCAGCGGGTAGCCGGACACCGGCCCGAGCTTGCCCAGCTGGGCGACGGCGGACTCCTCGAGCGCCACGTCGCGGTCGCCGATCACCACCCGCGCGCCCCGCTGCAGCAGCGCTCGGGCGGTGGCGAAGCCGATGCCCCTGGCCGCCGCCGGTGATGGCGATGGTCTTGCCCCGGATGTTGTCCATGGCCGGAAACTTTACAGGTGTCAACTTCATCGGAGAAGGGGTCTGCCGCCGGCTCGTCCGAGGCCGACCCAGCACAATGGATCGGTGCAGCGGCTGCGTTTCGTCCCCGTCAGCCAGGACGACGAACTGGCCCAGCCGCTGATCGCCGAGCTGGCAGTCGAGTACGCCACCCGGTACAACGGCACCGAGGCCCGGGTACTGACATGGCTGCGGGGCTACCCGGCCGAGGAGTTCAGCCCGCCCGACGGCGGCATGCTCATCGGACTGGTGGACGAACAGCCGGTGACCGGCGGGGCGTTTCGCCGCTTCGACGCCGACACCGCCGAACTCAAACGGATCTGGACCGACAGCGGCCACCGGCGGCGCGGCTATGCCAAGGCGCTCCTGGCGACGCTGGAGTCCGAGATCGCCCGGCTGGATACCGCCGGGTCTACCTGACGACCGGCGACCGCCAGCCCGAGGCCGAAGCGCTCTACGAGAGTGCGGGTTACACCCGGTTGGACGCGCCGTTGCCGGCCGACAGCGAGGTGTATCCGATCGCCTTCGTCAAGGACTCTGAGGTCGCTGAATGCTCTGTAGCGCTGCAGCTTACGGCGAGACCTCGGGCTCAACCCGGTGTCGCCTGCCGCACGGCTTCCCGGATAGGCCCGATCCACAGATCACCGTGGCCGGGGATCAGCGTGTCGGTCTCCAGCATCGCCAGCGCGGCCAGGCTGCGCACGCAGCCCTGCTCGTCGTGGTTGAACACGCCGGGCAGCAGCTGCGGGCCGGCGGACTGGGCCAGCGGATGGCCGGTCACCAGAGCGTCACCACTGACCAGCACACCGTCGACCACGTAGGAGCAGTGCCCGCCGGTGTGCCCGGGCGTCGGAATGGCCAGCGGCCGGCCGGGCAGGGTCTCGGCGACGTCCTCGGTGAGGGCCTGGGTGCGTCGGGATGCCGCCGCGCACCAGCGCGCCCTTGCGGGCGATCTCCAGTGACCACTTGATCCAGCGTGGCTGCCAGGCGTGAGCCAGCAGGTCGGCCGGGGAGGCCTGCTGCAGGTACTCACGTTTGGAGTGGCCGACCTCGTCGGCGTGGCAGTACACCGGTGTGCCGTGGGTCTTGGCGAACCAGATCGCCGACCCGAAATGGTCGACGTGGGCGTGGGTCAGCAGGATGGCGCGCACGTCGTTCGGCCCGAAACCCAGCTGGCGCAGCGATGTCAGAACATCGTCACGACTCCCGGGAAATCCCGCGTCGATGAGCATCACGCCGCTGTCGTCGGCGACGAGGGTCCAGTTCACCAGGTCGGTGTGGGCGAGGTGGACCTTGTCGGTGATGCCTTGGACGTTCAGGGGCATGTCTCAGTCTATGAACCTGGCCCGTCGGGCTGGGAGGCATTGGAGTAGAAACGAAGGCGTGGCTGAACTCAAACTGGGATACAAGGCGTCGGCGGAGCAGTTCGCGCCGCGTGAGCTCGTGGAGCTGGCGGTGCTCGCCGAGGCGCACGGCATGGACAGCGCAACGGTCAGCGACCACTTCCAGCCGTGGCGCCACGAGGGCGGCCACGCGCCGTTCTCGTTGGCCTGGATGACCGCGGTGGGCGAGCGCACCAAGCGGATCACGCTTGGGCACCTCGGTGCTGACGCCGACGTTCCGCTACAACCCGGCGGTGATCGCCCAGGCGTTCGCGACCATGGCATGCCTGTATCCCGACCGGGTGTTCCTCGGGGTGGGCACCGGTGAGGCGCTCAACGAGATCGCCACCGGCTACATCGGCGAATGGCCGGAGTTCAAGGAGCGCTTCGCCCGGCTGCGCGAATCGGTCCGGTTGATGCGGGAGCTGTGGCGCGGCGACCGGGTGGACTTCGACGGCGACTACTACCACCTCAAGGGCGCCTCGATCTACGACGTGCCCGAAGGCGGTGTGCCGGTCTACATCGCGGCCGGCGGCCCCGCCGTGGCCAAGTACGCCGGCCGGGCCGGCGACGGGTTCATCTGCACCTCGGGCAAGGGCGAGGAGCTCTACACCGAGAAGCTGCTTCCCGCCGTCGTGGAAGGTGCCGAGGCCGCCGACCGCGACCTGGACGCGATCGACAAGATGATCGAGATCAAGATCTCCTACGATCCGGATCCTGAACTGGCGCTGAACAATACGAGGTTCTGGGCGCCGCTGTCACTGACGGCCGAGCAGAAGCACAGCATCCACGACCCGATGGAGATGGAGAAGGCCGCCAACGAGCTGCCCATCGAGCAGGTCGCCAAGCGCTGGATCGTCTCCTCGGATCCCGACGAGGCCGTCGAAAAGGTCGGCGACTACGTGAAATTCGGGCTCAACCACCTGGTGTTCCACGCCCCGGGTCACGATCAGCGGCGCTTCCTGGAGCTCTTCGAGAAGGATCTGGCGCCGCGGCTGCGGAAACTGGGTAAGTCGCTTGCAGTAGCGGCGGACTACGGAATGCTGTTGAGGTGACCGCCGCGCGCACCGCCACCGCCATCTACGTCGCCTCCCCCGAGGGCGACACCGGCAAGTCCACCGTCGCACTGGGCATCCTGCATCGGCTGACCGCCACGGTGCCCAAGGTGGGGGTGTTCCGGCCGATCACCCGCCGTGAGGACCGCGACTACATCCTCGAGTTGCTGCTGGCGCACAGCAACGCCGGCCTCGCCTACGACGACTGCGTCGGGGTGAGCTATCAGCGGCTGCACGAGGACCCCGACGGCGCCATCGCCGACATCGTCGACCGCTACCACGCGATGGCCGCCCGCTGCGACGCCGTGGTCATCGTCGGCTCCGACTACACCGACGTCGCCACCCCGACGGAGTTGAGCGTGAACGCCCGCATCGCGGTGAACCTCGGCGCGCCTGTGGTGCTCTCGGTGCGGGCCAGGGACCGCACTCCCGCGGAGGTCGCCCAGGTGATCGAGTTGTGCCTGGCCGAACTGGCCCTCCAGCACGCCCACACCGCCGCGGTGGTGGCCAACCGGTGCGACCCGGCCCAGATGGACGCCGTCGCCGAGGCGTGCAAGAACCTCGGACCCTACGTCTACGTGCTGCCCGAGGAGCCGCTGCTGGTGGCACCGACCGTCGCCGACCTCAGTGCCGCCGTCGGCGGAGTGCTGGTGCACGGGGACGAATCGCTGTTGGGCCGCGAGGTGATGGGTGTGCTCGTGGCGGGCATGACCGCGGAGCACTGTCTGGAGCGTCTCACCGAAGGGGTAACCGTCATCACCCCCGGCGACCGCTCCGACGTGGTGCTGGCAGTGGCGAGCGCGCATGCGGCCGAGGGCTTTCCGTCACTGTCGGCCGTCATTCTCAACGGCGGCCTGCCCCTGCACCGCAGCATCGCCGAACTGGTGACCGGTCTGGGGCTTCGGCTGCCGATGATCGCTTCCGACCTGGGCACCTTCGAAACCGCCAGCGCGGTGGCCGGCGCCCGCGGCCGGGTGACGGCCACCTCGCAGCGCAAGATCGACACCGCGATCGCGCTGATGGACCGCTACGTCGACATCGGCGACCTGTTGGAGCGGCTGGCGATTCCGATTCCCACCGTGACCACTCCCCAGATGTTCACCTACCAGCTGATGGAACGCGCGCGCGCCGACCGCAAGCGCATCGTCCTGCCCGAAGGTGACGACGACCGCATCCTGCGCGCCGCCGGCCGGCTGCTGCGCCGGTCGGTGGCCGAGCTGACCATCCTCGGCGACGAGGCCCAGGTGCGTTCCCGCGCAGCCGAACTCGGCGTCGATCTCACCGCCGCCACGGTCCTCAACCCGCGCACCAGCGAGTTGTGCGACCAGTTCGCCGCGCAGTATGCCGAACTGCGCAAGAAGAAGGGCGTGACGCTGGAGCAGGCGCGCGAGATCGTGCACGACGTCTCCTACTTCGGAACCATGCTGGTGCACAACGACATCGTCGACGGGATGGTCTCCGGTGCCGCCCACACCACCGCGCACACCGTGCGGCCCGCCTTCGAGATCATCAAGACCCAACCCGACGTGTCCACGGTGTCGAGCATCTTCCTGATGTGCCTGAGCGATCGGGTGCTGGCCTACGGTGACTGCGCGATCGTGCCCGACCCGACCGCCGAGCAGCTCGCCGACATCGCGATCAGCTCGGCGCGCACCGCCGCGCAGTTCGGCATCGACCCGCGGGTGGCGATGCTGTCGTACTCCACCGGCGACTCCGGCAGCGGCGCGGGCGTGGAAAAGGTCCGTGCGGCAACCGAACTGGTCCGCGACGCGGGCACCCGACCTTCTGGTCGAAGGACCGATCCAGTACGACGCCGCCGTCGACCCGACGGTGGCCGCGGCCAAGATGCCCGGATCGAAGGTCGCCGGCCGCGCCACCGTGCTGATCTTCCCGGACCTCAACACCGGCAACAACACCTACAAGGCCGTGCAGCGCAGCGCCGGGGCCATCGCGATCGGGCCGGTGCTGCAGGGTCTCAACAAGCCGGTCAACGACCTGTCCCGCGGAGCGCTGGTCGAGGACATCGTCAACACCGTCGCGATCACCGCGATCCAGGCCCAGGGGGAGTGATGACCGGAGCCGCGGGGCCGGCGACATCCGGCACGCAGACCGTCCTGGTCCTCAACTCCGGTTCGTCGTCGCTGAAATACCAACTCGTCCAACCTGATACCGGAACCTCTCTGGCGCACGGCATCGTCGAGCGGATCGGCCAGGACGCCTCGACGGCGACGTTGACGCTGGGCGACCGGGAGATCCACCGCGACGGGCGGGTCGCCGATCACGAGGCGGCGCTGCGCACCGCATTCGACCTGTTCGCCGAAGCGGGCCAGCGCCTCGACAGCGCCGGGCCTGGTGGCGGTCGGACATCGGGTGGTGCACGGCGGGCAGCAGCTCTACCGCCCGACGGTGGTCGACGACTCGGTGCTCGACCAGTTGCGGGAACTGGCCCCGCTGGCGCCGCTGCACAACCCGCCGGCGGTGCTCGGTATCGAGGTGGCCCGCCGGGTGCTGCCCGACCTGCCGCACGTCGCCGTGTTCGACACCGCCTTCTTCCACGACCTGCCCGCCGCGGCGGCGACGTATGCGATCGACCGAGAGCTGGCTGCCCGCTGGCAGATTCGCCGCTACGGCTTTCACGGAACCTCGCACCAGTACGTCAGCCAGCAGGCCGCCGAGTTCCTGGGCGTCCCGCTGGAGTCCCTCAACCAGATCGTCCTGCACCTGGGCAACGGGGCGTCGGCGTCGGCGATCGCCGGCGGACGCCCGGTCGACACGACCATGGGGCTGACCCCGATGGAGGGTCTGGTCATGGGAACCCGGTCGGGCGACATCGACCCCGGTGTGATCAGTTACCTGTGGCGAACCGCGGGGATGGGCGTCGAGGACATCGAGACCATGCTCAACCGGCAGTCCGGGATGTACGGGCTGGCCGGGGAGATCGACTTCCGAATCGTCCACCGGCGCATCGAGTCCGGTGACGAGGACGCGCGCCTGGCCTACGAGGTGTACATCCACCGGTTGCGCAAGTACATCGGGGCCTACCTGGCGATCCTCGGCCACACCGACGTGGTGGCGTTCACCGCCGGGGTGGGGGAGAACGACGCGCGGGTGCGCAGGGACGCCCTGACCGGGTTGGCGCCGCTGGGCATCGAACTCGACGAACACCTCAACGACAGTCCGGCCCGAGGCGCGCGCCTGATCTCCGCGGACAAGTCACCGACCACGGTGCTGGTGATCCCGACCAACGAAGAGCTGGCGATCGCGCGGGCCTGCCTGACCGCGATCTAGCGGCTAGTTCCCAGGTAGGCCGCGTACCGTCGTCGGCCATGGTGGTGACGGCGTGGACGCTGGACGTCGCCGCGCTCGCGATCATGACGATCGTCGGCGCGGGTACTTCCGGTGTTTCCGCCGCGCGCGGGCCGCCGGGGCGGCAACCCGCAGTCAGGCCTGGTGCTTCGGCATCGGTCTGGCGCTCTGGGCGCTGGCCACTTTCACCCTTTACTACTCCTGGGGGCACGCGTGCGAATCGGGCCGGGTGTGCGCCAGCCCAGGCGGTCGGTTCAGCTTCGGTTGACTGGCCGACCGTCGGGGACTGCGCTCGTAAAGGGTTGTCGGGTTACTTCCCGTGGGCGACGCTGGCCGCTGAGGCGGCGGTCCTCTTACTCACACCGACACTGGTGGCCGCTGACGCCGTTCCCTTGCCGGTGCGGACCGCTGTCGCTGTCGGAGCGGAGGTCTTGGCGTTGCGAATCGCCGCTGCTCCGCCGACAACAACGCCGTTGATGTTGAAACCAGTGCCGACCTTGGTCACGGTCTGACCGTTCTGGAAGATCGATCCGGCAATTGCGAGCGGAAGAATGCTTCCACCCGCTGTGACGGTGTTGCCGCTGCCGAACGCGTTGAACGCCAGGGAGGCGAAGCCCGGTACGACCGGTGGGGGATAGAAAGGTTGCCACCGACGTCCCCCGATAACAGTGTTGTTGTCGCCAAAGAAGCTCACAGCTGCGGAGAAACTGCCCTGGTCATCGACATGATTGTTGCTGCCACCGACGCTCAGGGCGACTCCGAACAGCGGCTGCTGCACCAGTGCAGGGGGTCGTACAAGGTGCTTACGTCGGCGGTGTTGCCGTCACCGATGGCGATGGCGGCACCGAACAGTCCTTGGGCGTGCGCCTCAGCATTCATCCCGATGGCGATCGCGACACTGGTCAGAGTGCTGGTGCACTGCGCGCTGTTTCCGATGCCGAAGAACGACGCACAGCTGGCGTTCGCCGTCGGGGCACCGATCAGTGTCCCGGCGGCCAGCGCACCGGACACCAACGCGCCGAGCAACACCCCACCCTTAACCCGAATCTGATCCATCGGTTGCCTCCCAACCACTTAATTCTTGTGGCCGACGCTGGCCGCCGATGGGGTGGCGGTCTTCGTGGTACCTCCGCGAGTGGAGGCCGCTGGGGCGGCGGCTTTCGTGCCGGTGGTTGGAAGCGCCGCCGCGGTTGGGGCGGTGGGATCGCCCGCTCCCGCAGCGGAAAGCGCGAGCGTCGCACCGATGGCGGTCGCGGTCGCGGTAACGGGTTTGGGCGTCACGGAACTGGCCCGAGTGATCGGCCTGACGACATCGTCGGCCAGATTCCTGGCCGAGTGGGCCACGCGCGAGGCGGCGCTGGCGGTCGCCTGTGTCCGGGCAGTGCCAGACTTGCTGGCCGACTTGGCCGCGGCCACAGAGGCGGTGCTAGGCGCTACAGACGCCGGAGGAGCAGTAGTGGGGAACAAGGACGAAACCAGGTCGAGCACAGGGCGAACCACCGCGGTGACAACCCCCAACAGCGAATCGAACACAAATTTAGCCACAAAGCCGGAGACAAGGAACGGAGCGACGAATACGACCGTAGCCCCTTCGCCCGGTGCAACTCCCCCTGAAAGGAGCACCGGGATAATTATGGGATACCAGATCAGGGCGAGTGGGATGCCGAGCGCGATGGCAGTGACGCCAAATGCATAACCGTTTATTACGTTTAGGACGTTGATTACGTCGTCTGTCACGGTGGCCGCGCTGGTGGCCCCCTGGTGAACTACCGGACTTGCCGATGGATTTGTCGCCGCCACGGTATGTGTCAGGCTAGGCGGTGGCACCGTCGAGGCGAGGGCGGCGGCAGTGTCGACGACAGCGGTGCTGATATCGGACGCGGTGATGGCCGCGAGTTGCACGGTATGAACTTCAGTTCGTGAAACCGCGGCATCAACAGTCGGTGGCGGTGCTGAGACGAGGCCCAGCGTGATGATCCCGGCGCTCGCGGCGGCCAAACCAACGGTGTATGGGTGAACAGACGTGGACATAATTAACTACCCCCTGTGCGTACCGACGGCGCTGAGTATTGGCTCATCAACTCCGAGCCGATATACCCCTCCCCAATCGCAAACCTTCTCCTGAAACGAACCCCAAGGGGAAGGGTCTTCTGGCCCCGCTTGTAGGGACGGAGTTCTCCGCCGATGACTTCAGAACGGCTGAACCACCCCGGCACCCAACCCTCCCCCCGGCCTAGTCGCCGCCACGGCGTGTATGCGCCAGTGCTTTTCTGGGTTCGGGCGCTTCAGGTTCTGCTTCTGCTGTTCGTCGCGCCGTTCTTTCTGGCACTCGGGCGTCCCTTGGCAACGGTGACCGCGGGGTCGGCTTCGGGTCGCGCGATCGTCGAGCGCGTCGTGCGGTCGAGGCTCATGCGGGTGGCGTGCTCACCGCTTGCCACATCGGTGGCGATGCTGGCCACCCCGTGGCTGCTGTACCTGACCCCTTGGTATGTCGCGTCGATGACGGGCCCGCTGGCGGCGCTCACCCGTGTGGTGTTGGTGGTCGTCGGCTTCGGCTACTTCTACGCCCGCCTGCAGGCAGACCCGGTGCCGCGGCGGTTCTCTCCGCTGATGTCGATCGGCATCAGCGTGGTGGAGGCCCTTGCCGACGGGTTGCTCGGTGTGGTGCTGTGGCTGGGGCCGCTGATCGCATCGGACTACTACGCGTCCCTGCATCGTGATTGGGGACCGAGTCAGCGCGTGGATCAGTCGATCGGAGCGGGCATCCTATGGATCCTCGGCGACGTGCTGGGCATCCCGTTCGTGCTCGTCCTGATGCGGGCACTCGGCACCGATGAACGCCGCAAGGCCGCTGAGGTGGACGCCGAACTGGATGCGGCGGGGTCGTCGACACTCTGGTGGGAGAACGACCCGCAGCTTCGGGACCGCTTCGGCAGGCGCTGAGGATGCAGACGCGGCTCCGCATCCCGACTAGAAGGTACTGGTCGGCCGGACGTTGTTGGCCATGTCCACCAACGCGTACCGGTGCGCCTTGCTGGTGGCAACCCTGGCCAGGTTGCGCAACGCCGCCTCGACGCCGAGCCGCAGACCGTGGTTGGTGAACGGGAAGCCGAGGATGTGGTTCGTGCTGGCTTCGTGCTCGGCGATCCAGTCCATCGCGGTGCCGAGCACCAGCGCGCGGATCTGCAGCACCCGCGGCTCGCTCTCCGGCAGCGCCTCGACTCGCCGTGCGGCATCGCGGATCTGCTCCTCGGTCAGCTCGTGTGCCGACCTGCCCGACAGCAGTGTCACCGCGCTGGTCAACCGCGCTGTGGTGAAATGCCGCGAGGATGCCGGAACTTCGTCCAGCGTCCGTACCGCCGACGCGCGGTCGCCCTCCACCGACTGGGCGCGCGCCAGGCCGAAACCGGCCGAGATGATGTTGTTGTCGGTGTGCCACACCGTCTTGTAGAACGGCAGCTCGTCGGATGTCCCGGCCAGCTCCGCCGTCGCCGCCAGCGCCAGTTTCGGCGCGAGCTCGCCGGGGAACAGGTCGAGCACTTCGGTGAAATGCTTTGTCGCCGAATGGTAATCAGCGGTCAGCAAATCCGACACCGCTTTGAACCAGATCAGCCGCCAGCGCCAGCCCACCCGGTCGGCGAGGTCGTCGAGCTTGCGATTGGCCTTCGCCACATCGCCGAGGTCCAGCAGGGCGCGCACCTCCATCAGCGGAAGCTCCACCGACTCGGTGAGGTCGACGCCCTCGGAGTCCAGCCCGCCGTGGCGGGCCGCCCGCAACGAATCCAGGGTCTGGACCGGCTGGGACAACACCGTCGCCGACAGCACCGTCGCCGCCACGTCGGTCGGGTCGACCAGAGGAACCGGCAGGGCCGTGACGATCTCGGATGCGGTCAGCTTCTCGGCGTGTGCCAGCCCGTCGAGGTACACATCGGTATGCGCGACAAGCAATTCCACGCCGAACGTCGACCGGGTGCGGGTGAACACCGTCGACAGGCCGGGCCGCGGGGCCCCGCTGTCCTCGGCGACCACCTCACGCAGCACCCCGAGCAACTGCGAGGACATCTCCTCGGCGCTGGCGAAGCGCCGCCGAGGATCCGGATCGATTGCGCGGCGCAGCAGCCGGCCGAACGAGTCGTACTTCTTGAGCACCGGATCGTCGTCGGGCAGCCCGTCGACGTAGCGGCCCTTGCGGGTTCGCAGTTCCAGCGTCAACGCGGCCAGGGTGCGGCCCACGGTGTAGATGTCACTGGCGACGGTCGGCCCGGTGCGCACGATCTCCGGCGCCTGGATAGCCCGGGTGTGCCGTAGAGGTAGCCGAACGAGTTGATCCGTGACACCGCGCCGAGGTCGATCAGCTTGAGCTGCTCCTCGGTCACCATGATGTTCTCCGGCTTGAGGTCGTTGTAGCACAAGCCGATCGAGTGCAGATAGCCCAGCGCCGGCAGGATCTCCAGCATGTAGGCGATCGCCTCGGAGACCGGAAGCTTCTCGCCCTGCTGCCGGTTTGAGCGACTTGCCGCCGACGTACTCCATCACGATGTAGCCGACCGGCTCGCCGCGCTAGTCGGGGTGTTCGACGAAGTTGAAGATCTTCACGATCGACGGGTGAGCCACCTCGGCCAGGAACTGCCGCTCGGCCATCGCGATCGCCTGCGCCTCGGCGTCCCCGGAGTGCACCAGGCCCTTGAGCACCACCGGCCGTTCGTTGACGTTGTGGTCGACGGCGAGGTACACCCAGCCCAATCCGCCGTGGGCGATGCAGCCCTTGATCTCGTACTGGTCGGCCACCATGTCGCCCGGAACCAACTGGGGCAGGAACGAGTAGGCGCTGCCGCAGTGTGGGCACCATCCCTCGGAGGTCGCGTCGTGCTCGTCGGTCGAGCGGCCGACGGGCTGGCCGCAGTTCCAGCAGAATCGCTTCGACTCGGCGACAACGGGATTGACCATCAACGCGGCGAGCGGGTCGATCTCGGGAACCCGCGGGATCTCCACCAGCCCGCCGCCCAGCCGACGGGTCGGCGACAGCTTGCGCGCCACAGTCGCCTGGTGCACGTCCTGCGGTTCGGTGCCGACGCTGCCGACGGAGTCATCGTCGTCGTCGTCGAAATGCGGCCGGAAGATCGCCTGGGTGGCCATCGGCCGAATCGTCGACACCGAATCCATGCCGAGGTCGTCGAAGCTCGCCGGCTGCGTGCCGACGTCGACCTCGGGCTGATCCGGCGTGTCCATCAGTCCAGATACCTCGGTGTCGGAGGCGCCGGCGCCGGGCCGAGCACCGTCAACCACTTGCGGTACAACGTGTTCCACGTACCGTCGCGCCGGATCCGCTCCAAGGTCCCGTTGACGAAGCGGACCATCCCGGTGTTCTGCCAGGTTGATTCCGATGCCGTAGGGCTCCTGGGCCATGTTCGGTCCGATGATGTGCAGGTACGGGTCCTGGGCCACCAGGCCGGCCAGGATCGAGTCGTCGGTGCTGACCGCGTCGACTTCGCGCTGCTGCAGGGCCACCAGGCAATCCGCCCACGTCACCACCGTCACGATGATCGGCGGCGGCGCGATCTCCTGCACCCGCTTGAGCGAGGTGGTGCCGCGAGCCACGCACACCCGCTTGCCGGACAGATCCGAGGCTTGGGCGATCGGCGACTCCCGTGGGGCCAGAATGCGTTGGTAGGCGGTGAAATACACCGTCGAGAAGTTGACCTGCTTGCGGCGCTCACAGGTGATCGTCATGGTCTTGACCACGATGTCGACGGCGTTGCTCTGCAGCGCGCTGATCCGGTCGGCCGACGACAGGATCCGGTACTCGACCTGCGACGGTGTGCCGAAGATGTCGCGGGCGACCTCACCGGCGATGTCGACGTCGAAACCGGTGATCTCGCCGGTGATCGGGTCGCGGAACGAGAAGAGATTGCTGCCGATGTCCAGGCCGACGATCAGCCGGCCCCTGGTCCGGATCGCGGCGACGGCGGCGTCGGCGTCGGCCTTGTTCGGGAACGGCCGCAGGCTGGCGGTGCGGTCACAGTTCTCGTCGCCCGGGTTGGGCGGCTGCGGCGGCTCGGGCGCCATCTCGGCCATCCCGGCCGGGGTCGGCGGCGCCAGCGTCGGTACCGGCGGCGCCATCGTGTACTCGGTTCTGCCGCAGCCGGCCAGCACGGTCGCCGTGACGACCGCGATGCAGGCCGAGCGCTGCGTAGCGTTCATCGCCCTCTGTTCTTCGCGCGAGCGCTCATCACCGGTACTCGCTCAGTCTCGGCCACAGGCCCAGCGCCACCGCCAACGCCGCGCCGACCGACAGCACCGCGCCGCCGACCGTCGTACCCGACAGCACCCGCCGGGCGGACAGGATGTCGTTGCGCAACTGATTGCGGCTTTCCCGGATGCCGCTGGACAGCGCCGCGTCGAGCTTGTCGAACGCGGGCGTGGAGTCGTCCTCGCCGGTCCCCAGCGCCACCTGGGTGGCCGCCTGGTAGTTGCCCACCGAGATGTAGGCGTTGATCCGCTCGTCGGCCTGCCGCCACTTGATCAGCAGCTGGTCGGCGTTGGCCAGGTCGCTCTTGTCGATGGCGTCGTTGCGGGCCAGGTATTCGGTGAGCTGCTGGTGCATGGTTTCCACGCGCTGGTAGTAGGACCGTTTGCGGACGTCTTCGTCACCGCGGCGGATCAGGGACAGCGTCTCGTCGGCGCGTGCCTGCTGCGCGGTGATCGCCAGGTTAGTCACCGTTTTCAGCGACTCGGCCGCGGTGTCTTTGGCGGCCCGGCTGCCCGCGGTGGAAATCGCCAGCGCCGAGCCCACCCAGATGATCATGATCAGGATCGCCAGCCCGCCCGCGATCAGGCCGACGTTGACCCTGCGCTTGGTGTGCGCCGCCAGCCATCGGTGCGCGAAGGCGCCGAACGCCAGCGTCATCGCGACCACGACGATCACCGGCGCGGGAATCCGGGTGGAGGCCGTGGTCTCGGCGTCGACCCGCGCCGAGGTCTGCTCGTAGAGCTGCTGCGCGTCGGGCAGGATCTGCTGCTGCATCAGCGCCGAGGCTTCCGACAGGTACGACGAACCGACCGGGTTGCCCATCCGGTTGTTGGTTCGCGCCGTCTCGATCAGCCCGGTGTAGACGGCCAGCCGCGCGTTGATCCGGCCGAGCAACTGCACCAGCGGCTCGTCGGTCAGCCCGCTGGCGGCGCGGGTGACCGCCACGGCCGCGTCGGTGATCGCCTGCTCGTAGCGCTGGCGCACGGCCCGCGGCTCGGAGCCGGCGATGAATGCGGTGGCCGCGGCGGCGTCGGCCACCGACAGCGTGGTGTAGAGCTGGCCGGCCGCGAATGCCAGCGGCTCGGTGTGGTTGAGCACCGTGGTCAGCTGTTCCTGACGATTGTTGATGGTCGTCGAGGTGGCGAACGCGCTCAGCAGTCCCAGGGTGGCCAGGATGACGCCGATGGTCAGGATGCGGCCCGGGGGTGGTCCGGAAGAACCACCAGCGCGGGTGAGCGGGCTCAGTCGGCGACCGCCAAGCCAGCGGCTCGGTGGACGGGTGCGCCAACTCAACGGTCACCTTGCGCGGACCTCATTTCCTTCGCCCGGATCCCTCGTCGAACTTCCTGAGTGAATTCTAAGAGCACCTGTGACAGATGGGGCAGGATCGACCGACGAGCATCGGCGTGGCGCGCTTATCCTGAACGCGTGCGAGGCGACGGCGACGGTTGGGTGGTGTCCGAGACCGGCGCGCCCTACTGGGGAAGGCACGGCGCCGCCGGCCTGTTGCTGCGCGCCCCGCGGCCGGACGGCAGCCCCGCCGTGTTGCTTCAGCACCGGGCCCCGTGGAGTCATCAGGGCGGCACCTGGGCGCTGCCGGGTGGCGCCCGCGACAGCCACGAGACGCCGGAGCAGGCCGCGGTCCGCGAGGCGCACGAGGAGGCCGGGCTGCCCGCCGAGCACCTGCAGGTACGTGCCACCGTCGTCACCGCCGAGGTCACCGGGCCAGGGCGGCACCTCCTGGAGCTACACCACCGTCATCGCCGACGCGCATCAGCTGCTGGACACCGTCCCGAACCGGGAGAGCTCCGAGCTGCGCTGGGTGGCCGAGGACGAGGTGGCCGACCTGCCGCTGCACCCGGGATTCGCCGCCAGCTGGCAGCGGCTGCGCATCACCGCGATGCTGCGGCCCGACGAGCACGACGAGTGCCGGTTGTCGGTGCCGCACACCGTGGAGATCAAGACCGGGGTGTTCGCCTGGTGTTCGCCCGCCGAGGTCGACGTCACCCGGCAAGTGCAAGCGCCGAACTGAGCCGGCCCGCGGCCGCGGCCGGGTCGGCGGCCGCGGTGATGGCGCGCACCACCACGATGCGGCGCGCCCCGGCCGCGAGGACCTCGGGCAGCCGCTGCTCGTCGATACCGCCGATGGCGAACCACGGCTTGTCGCAATGCATACCGGCCACCGACCGCACCAGATCCAGCCCGGGCGCGGGCCGGCCGGGCTTGGTCGGCGTCGGCCAGCAGGGACCCACGCAGAAGTAGTCGACGTCCTCCATCAGCGCACGCGCGGCCTCGCCCGTCTCGTGGGTGGAGCGCCCGATCAGGGTGCCGGGGCCGACGATGTCGCGGGCCGCCTCCAGCGGCAGGTCGTCCTGGCCCAGGTGCAGGATGTCGGCGCCGGCGGCACGGGCGATGTCGGCGCGGTCGTTGACGGCCAGCAGCGCGCCGTGGCGGCGGGCGGCGTCGGCCAGGATCTCCAGCGCCGCCAGCTCGCCGCGCGCCTCCAGCGGGCCGAACCGCTGCTCACCGGGCGAGCCCTTGTCCCGCAGCTGGATGATGTCGACCCCGCCGGACAGCGCCGCGTCGGCGAACTCGGCCAGGTCACCGCGCTCGCGGCGGGCGTCGGTGCACAGATAGAGCCGCGCGGTCGCGAGCTTGGCGTGACGTTCGTGCACACCGCGACGGTAGCGGCTAGCGTGGAGGTTCGGCACGGGAGTCCCGGGAGCGGGGACTGAGAGTGGGGGCGACACACCCCCAGACCGTCACCACCTGATCCGGGTCATGCCGGCGAAGGAAGCGAAAGGGACATGTCGGACGAATCACTGGCCGTCATCGGCGGCGGCGTCATCGGCCTCGCGGTGGCCCGCCGCGCCGCGCAGGCCGGCCTGTCGGTGCGGGTGCACCGCAGCTCCCACCGGCGGCGCGTCGTGGGTCGCCGGCGGGATGCTGACCCCGCACAGCGAAGGCTGGCCGGGGGAGGAGCAGCTGCTGCAGATCGGCCTGGAGTCGCTGCGGCTGTGGCACGGCGGGTTCCTCGACGGGCTTGCCCGAGGACGTGGTCACCGCACGCGAGTCGCTGGTCGTCGCGGTGGACCGCGCCGATGCCGCCGATCTGCGCACCGTCGGCGACTGGCTGACCGCACAGGGCCATCCGGTGACCGTGACCACCGCCGCCCGGGACATCGAACCCCTTCTGGCCCAGGGCATTCGGCACGGCTTCGTGGCCGCCGACGAACTGGCCGTGGACAACCGCAAGCTCGTCGAGGCGCTCGAAACCCACTGTGAGCAGCTCGGTGTTCGCTGGGCGGGCCCGGTCGAGCGGGTCGAGGACGCCCGCGACGGCGTCGACACCGTGGTGATCGCCAACGGTATCGACGCGCCCTCGCTGTGGCCCGGTCTACAGGTCCGCCCGGTCAAGGGCGAGGTGCTGCGGCTGCGCTGGCGGCGGGGCTGTATGCCGTTGCCGCAGCGCGTTGTTCGCGCTCGGGTGCACGGCCGCCCGGTGTATCTGGTGCCCCGCGCCGACGGCGTGGTGGTCGGCGCGACGCAGTACGAACACGGCCGCGACACCGCGCCGTCGGTCACCGGGGTGCGGGAACTGCTCGACGACGCGTGCGCGGTGATGCCCGCGCTCGGGGAGTACGAACTCGCCGAGTGCGCCGCCGGGCTGCGCCCGATGACCCCGGACAACATGCCGATCGTGGGACGACTCGACGAGCGCACGCTGGTGGCCACCGGGCACGGCCGATCGGGATTCCTGTTGGCGCCGTGGACTGCCGAGCGCATCGCCGCGGAACTTCTGGTAGGAGCACAGGCGTGAACCTGACGGTCAACGACGAAGAGGTCGAGGTCGAGGACGGCATCTCGGTGGCGACGCTGCTGGAGCGTCTGGACTTCCCCGAGCGCGGCATCGCGGTCGCGGTCAACTGGACGGTACTGCCCCGCTCGCAATGGAACTCGGAGCTGCCCGCGGGCGCGCGCGTGGAAGTGGTGACGGCGGTGCAGGGTGGCTGAACCCGGGATCAAGCAGCTCACGATCGCCGGCCGCACGTTCGGCTCCCGGCTGATCCTCGGCACCGGCGGCGCGCCGAACCTGACCGTCCTGGAGGAGGCGCTGGTGGCCTCGGGCACCGAGCTGACCACCGTGGCGATGCGGCGGGTGGACGCCGAGGGTGGCACCGGGGTGCTCGACCTGCTCAACCGGCTGGAGATCACCCCGCTGCCGAACACCGCGGGCTGTCGCGGCGCGGCCGAGGCCGTCCTCACCGCGCAGCTCGCCCGGGAGGCGCTGGGCACCGACTGGGTCAAGCTTGAGGTCATCGCCGACGAGCGGACGCTGCTGCCCGACGCGGTCGAATTGGTCCGCGCCGCAGAACAATTGGTCGACGACGGGTTCGTGGTGCTGCCCTATACCAACGACGACCCGGTGCTGGCCCGCCGGCTCGAGGACACCGGCTGCGCGGCGGTGATGCCACTGGGCTCGCCGATCGGCACCGGGCTGGGCATCTCCAACCCGCACAACATCGAGATGATCGTTGCCGCCGCGGGAGTGCCGGTGATCCTCGACGCCGGCATCGGCACCGCCAGCGATGCCGCGCTGGCGATGGAACTGGGTTGCGACGCTGTGCTTTTGGCCTCCGCGGTGACCCGGGCCGCAGACCCGCCCGCGATGGCCGCCGCGATGGCGGCCGCTGTGACCGCCGGACTGCTGGCCCGCCACGCCGGGCGCATCCCGAAGCGGTTCTGGGCTCAGGCGTCCAGCCCGAGCATCGCCTGATGGCAGCCACAAGATATGTGGCCCTGGGCAGTTCGATGGCAGCCGGCCCGGGCATCAAACCCCGCGCAGCCGGCTCGCCAATGCGGGCCGGCCGGTCGGCCCGCAACTACCCGCACCTCGTCGCCGAACGGCTGGGGTACGACCTGGTCGACGTCACCTACTCCGGTGCGACGACGGCCAACATGCTGCGCGAGCGTCAGCACGGTGCTCCGCCACAGGTCGACGCGCTGGACGGCTCCGAGCACCTGGTCACCGTCACGATCGGCGGCAACGACGTCGGCTACGTGCCGCTGCTGTTCGCCGCCACCGCACCACCGCTGCTGCGCGCGCTGCCGGTGATCGGCAACGCCCTGCGCGACCTGCTCGACCCGGCGGCGCGCGACCGGGCGCTGGTCCGACGTCGGCGCATCGCTGCGAGAGGTCGGCCACACAGTGCGCACCCGCGCACCGCAGGCCCGAATCATGTTCGTGGACTACCTGACTCTGCTGCCACCGGCCGGCACACCCGCCCCGCCGCTGTCCGACGCGGTCGCCGACCTCGGCCGCCACGTCGCCGACCGGCTGGCCGGCATCACCGCCGAGGCGGCGCGGGACACCGGCTGTGAGGTGGTGCCGGCCGCACAGGCCAGTCGCGGCCACCATGCCTGGTCGGCAGACCCGTGGACGGTGGGCGCCGGATCATTGCTGCCGTGGCGGCCAAAGCCGTTCCACCCCAATGCCGAGGGCATGCGAGCGGTGGCCGACCTGGTCGTCGGGGCACTGGCGCGCGCCTGACAGTCAGCGCGGCGGATCGCCCTTCCACTGGAAGCTGTTGACATAGCGGCCCATGTCCTCGGCGATCTGGACGTTGGCCGGCGACGGCCGGCCGGGGCCGAACTTGGGACCGAACTCGTGGAAGGGGCCCGCGCCCGCGGCGATCAGCGCGAGGTCGTTCTTGACCGCGACGATCACGATCACCCGCATCCGGGTGAAGCTGGTGTCGAGGTCCAGCGGGAAGACGTCGCCGACCTCGCCGTACCCGGGCTGGAATCCGACCATGGCGTTGGGTATCTCGAAGGCTTTGCGCGCGGTGGGGAACGTGGCGGCGATGAAATCCTTGGCGATTTCCCGGGCCGGCCGTTCGGTCGCCGGTTTGGACGTCAGGCGCAGTTCTCCGCCGTCGCCACCGACGAACTTTGCGGTGACACCGTTCTCGTCGGTGCTGACCGCATAGGCCGAGCCCGGCCCGGGGTAGGCCACGGAGAACGATCCCGCCCGGCGCGGTGAACCGGGGGTTCGCCGACACCGGGTGGCCCGACATCGGGGTCCCGCAGTCCGGCGGACAGTTGTAGCGAGGTGCCGGCTTGACGGTCAGCGCGGGCAGTCCGATGAAGATCGCCGACAACACCGTCAATCCGGCCAGCCAGGTGGCCACCACCGGTGTCGGTGACTGGCGGGTCAACCGTTCGGCGGTGTAGGTGGCCGCCGGCGCGGCGTAACCCGGCCACACCGCTTTGTTCGACTCGCTCGAATCATCTTCGGCCCCAGCGGATTCGGGGCTGACGCGGCGGCGTTCCCGCAGCGATCGCTGCGGTGTGGCGCGGGTGACCGCGCCGCAGGACGGGCAGAACGCCATCTCCGGAACCACGTGGCGGCAGTGCAGGCACAACAGGAATTCGCCACCGGCCGGCTCGGCCTGCTTCATGTAGCAGCGCCACCTGCAGACCGATCCGCAAGCCGATCAACGCGACGAGCGCCATCGCGACGTGCCACGACAGCACGTACAACTGTGAGACGCCTTCGATGTCGGCCCACCCGACCGTCGCATAGATACCGAGCACCGTCACCGCCACCAGAGCCAGCGCGGCGGGCATCTTCCAACCGGTGAACGGGCTTGCCGCCCTTGGCCGGTGGAACCACAGCGCGACACCCACCAGCCCGCCGGCGCAGGCCGCGGTCAGCGGAACCGTCACGCCGCGGACGGCGGCCTCGAAGAACAGCCATTGCACCGGCTGGCTCCGCGCGACCGGGGCGGTGGTGAACTGAGGGGCCAGCCTGGTCAGCGTTGCCGCCCCGGTGAACACCGACGCGCTCAAGACACCGATGACGAACCCGTCCAGGCTCTCCCGCCGGCGGCCCCGGAACATCAGCCGGGCGACACCGGCGGGAATGAGCATCAGGATCGTCCCGCCTTCGGCGATCCCGAGTCCGTCTCGCAGAACCCGCTTTCCGGCCGACCCCGCCTCGAACGGCGACCCCGCCTCGCGAATCACAAGGTCCCCGGTCAACAGGACCCACCCGATCGCCAATCCCAGCGCGAGTAGAACCGTGACCACGACGGCCCGCCGCGGAACGTCGTCGAGAATCCCGGAGCGCTGCCAGTAGATCAGCAGCAGCAGCGGCAAACCCAACGAGGCCACCGTGATCAAGCCGCCGGGCAGTTGCAGCTCCACCAGGACCGCCATCGCGACGAGGATCAGAACCAATCCCACATTGAACGGCCGCCGGGTCAGTTCCGACAGTTGAGGCAGCAGCGAACTGGCAAGTGAGGGCCGCAGCACCGACTCGTGCGGTGCGGCGCAGAAGACGCCCGGCCGCAACCAGGCCGAGCCGTCCCCGGGCCGCGGTGTCAGATAGGCGCCGCAGTGTCCGCAGAATGCGCCGGCGGGCACGGTGCTGCCGCAATTGCGGCAGTGCATGCTCGCCTCGTCGAGCTGCTGATGATCGGTGTCGGTCATCCCACCCCGATCCACGTCTTCTGGATCGCGAGCAGATCCTCGGCGAGGTTGTTGACCTGCGGTGTGCCCAGCCCGGTGACCAGGTCATAGGTCAACATCGACCGATCCACCGCGTTGGCGCCCATGGGAACGTGCCGGAATCCGGGCAGCCGTGCGCCCTGGGCGACCTCGTACAGCAGCGGGTTGATGTCACCGAGCGGCCGGCCACCGTTTTGGAGGAGGTACTGGTCCATCACCGCGGTCATGCCGGCCCACAGCGGCGCGGACAGCGACGTGCCGCCTGCCGCCAGGACCATCTGGCCGAAGACGAACTTCACACCGGTGTGCGGGTCGGCCACCGCGGCGATGTCCGGGGTGAGGCGACGATTCTCGCCCTTGCCCACGTCGAGGTGCGCCTGCCATTCCGGACGTCCGAACAGATTCGACACTCCGCCGCCGGTGCCCTGCAGGAGCGGTATGTCGAACCAGACCTGTTCGGATACCCAATTGCCGACGGGGTCAGTCGACAGACTGGTGCCGCCCACGTCGGTCATCTCCGGGACCGAGGCCACCGCGTCCAGACCGATCTCGTCGGGCCCCGGTGGTGTCGACCAGTTCTCGCCGCCCTTGCATTCCAGGCCGGCGAGGTCGCCGCTGGCGTCAAATGCGTTGGTGCCGTTGGCATGTGCGGCCCTCAATGCCGCGCGAATCGGGGCGAGATCCGCTGTGGTGATCAGTTTGTCGCAGCCCCAGCCGATCGAGAAGCTCCAGATCGCTCCCGGGTAGCGACGCTGGGCGTCCTCCATCATCGTGGCGATCTTCTCGTAGGCGCCGGATCCTTCGACGGTCGGCCGCGCGTTGACCAGGACCGTCTTCGCCTCGGGCGCCAGCGCGTGGATCGCCTCCAGATCCATCGTGGCCTCACCGGAGCGCTGGGAGGCCATGCCGCCGACCACCTCCGGGGTGAACTGGGGCAGCCCGAACATCGAGGTGAACATGTCGAGGTCGGGCTGGTCGAAGCCGTCGAAGGCGAACACCACGACGGTCTGTCCCTTCCCGGTGAAGCCCTTCTTGGCCAGCGACTCCACGTCGTAGGTGCGCAACAGCGCCTCTGGTGACAGGCCCTGGCCCGGGACGTCCAGCGGCATCGGCGCCGGACGGCCCTCGTGAAACGGCGTGAAGCTGAGGATGCGGCCCAGGTCGGAGATCTCGGCCCGCAGCGACTCGGGGACCTGTGGCTGCTGCGGCGAGGCATAGAACAGCTGGCCTCGGCGGCCGCGGTACTCGTGCACCGCGAGATCGAAGGCCGTCGCCAGTGCCGCAGCGGAGCCGGTGATGACCGCCCAGTTGTCGCCGGGCCGCCACCGCACGGACAGCCCCCGACCCCTCGCCCAGTCGATCAACGCCGAGGGTCGGCTGCCGGTCCGCAGTGCCGCGGTCACTTCGACGGACTGCGTCCGGGACGCACCGAGGTCGGTCGACGAGGCCAGCAGCGCCGCGTAAGGGCCCGTGATGACGCGCGGATCCGCCGGCCCCCGTTCGGGGTATGCGGCGAGCGCGACTGCCGCGACGACGGCGACGACCACGAGCAGACGCAATACCGGCCGACTTCGGCGCAGTGTCACCGTCACGTTCATCAAGCTCCCCGACGCGGTGCACCCGTCGTGCACGCGGCACGAAACTAGCAAAGATCGGCGTGATGTAGACGCGCTTCGGTCGCTGTCCGCCCGAGGGGGTGGTGCGCCGCAACCTGCGAATCAGCACGATGCGTCTACCCTGGCGGCGGTGAAGCGCACATACGCCGCCGTGACGGCCTGGCTGGCCGTGGTCGCCCTGGTCGTCGCCATCGCCGGATGCAGCCGCCCGGCCCACACCGCCGAGCCGGTGGCGACGGGCAAGGCGGCCAGCGAGTTCGCCGACGCGCTGCGTAAGGGGGTCACCACCGACGCGATGGTCGCGCACCTGCAGAAGCTGCAGGACATCGCCAACGCCAACAACGGCACCAGGGCCGTCGGCACCCCGGGCTTCGACGCCAGCATCGACTATGTGGTCGGCGTGTTGCGGGCCAAGGGCTTCGACGTGCAGACCCCCGAGTTCACCACCCGGATCTTCGAGACCGGCAAGACGGAGCTGACCGTCGGCGGCGTGACCGTCCAGGCCCGCGCCCTGGAGTTCAGCCAGGGCACCCCGCCCGAGGGGGTCAGCGGACCGCTGGTCGCCGCACCCGCCACCGAAACCCCGGGCTGCGCGCCCGCCGATTACGACGGGCTGCCGGTGCGCGGCGCGGTGGTGCTGGTCGACCGCGGCAGCTGCCCCTTCTCGGCGAAGGTGGCGATCGTCGCCAAGTTGGGCGGTGTCGCGATGATCGTCGCCGACAACGTCGACGAGGAGCACATGGGCGCCACCCTCGGCGAGGGCAACGACGTCACGATCCCGGCGGTCGGGGTGACCAAGGCCGACGGCGCCCGGCTGCGCGCCCAGCCCGGCCCCACCAGGGTCATGGTCGAGGCCAACACCAAGACCGTCAACGCCCGCAACGTGATCGCGCAGACCAAGACCGGATCCACCCAGGACGTCGTGGTGGTCGGCGCCCACCTCGACAGCGTTCCCGACGGCCCCGGCATCAACGACAACGGCTCCGGTGTGGCCGCCGTTCTGGAGACCGCCACCCAACTCGGCTCGGCGCCGCAGGTGAAGAACGCGGTGCGGTTCGCGTTCTGGGGCGCCGAGGAACTCGGCACCGTCGGCTCCAAGAAGTACATCGAGTCGCTGAACGTCGAGCAGCTCAAGGACATTGCGCTGTACCTGAACTTCGACATGATCGGATCGCCGAACCCCGGCTACTTCACCTACGACGGCGACCAGTCCACCGCACCGGACCGCAACCAGAGCGTGCCGCGGGTGCCGGAGGGCTCACCGGGCATCGAGCGTACGTTGGTCGCCTATTTGAAGTCGGCCGGAAAGACAGCCCAGGACACCTCTTTCGACGGGCGGTCCGACTACGAGGGCTTCACCTTGGCCGGCATTCCCGCCGGCGGCTTGTTCTCCGGCGCCGAGGAGAACAAGACGGAGGACCAGCAGAAGCTGTGGGGCGGCACGGCCAATGCGCCGTTCGACCCGAACTACCACAAGAGCACCGACACTCTGGACCATGTCGACCGCGCCTGTCTCGGCATCCAGGGCGGCGGCGTCGCGTTCTCGGTCGGCTTCTACGCCCAGGACATCAGCGGCCGCAACGGGGTTCCCGTCCGCGAGGACCGCACCCGCCACGCCGTCAGCGACTCCTGAGTCAGCCGCCGCCACCCCACACCGCCCACAGCTCATGGGCCGCAGTGCAATTCGCGTCGCGAAGGCGGGTTCCGATGATCGGCTGGCGTAGCCACTGGAGGATCAGCGGTTTGACCGCGGGCTCGTTCGGCTCCCCGATGTAGGAGATGTACTCGAGTAGGTCGGCGAGATGTTCGGCGGCCGCGGTCGTGGTCAGCGACTGCCAGTGCCGCAGGTGCGGATCGAGTGGCTCGTCGCACCAGTAGGTGAAGTCGATCAGGGTGGGACTGTCGGAGAAGTAGCCCAACTCGGCCGGAAAGCCGGCCAGCAGGTCGTGCCAGAGTGCGTCGACGAGGTCGTGCACGGCTGCGCGTTCCGGTTCCGGCCACGTCGGCACCCGTCCCCGCAGCCGGGCCAGGTCGAAGGCGAACACCGGCGCCGGGTCGGCGAGAAGCAGCTCGATCAAACGCGGGAAGAAGTGCCGAAAGGTCGTTGTCGTCCAGCGACATCACGTGGATCGCTTCCAGCTGCAGCAGCGACAGCGACCGCAGCGGCGTGGACCGGATGTCCTGCGCCGTCCACTCCGGGCCGCACTGCTCGCACACCTCCAGGTCGGCGGGCAGCCGATAGCGGGCGAAGGCGGCGTAGAGCCGCTCGAGCATCAGGTCGCGCACCGGCCTTCGGCGCAGACCGCTCAACGCGCGCATCCCGTGGTAGACCACCAGGGCGGCGATCGAGCCGAGCGCGATGCCGGTGAACGTGAGAGTGCCGATCTTCCAAGTGAAGTCGGCGATCCCGATGATCAGGGCGATCGCCGCGGTCATCTGGTTGATCGGCAGGCCGAAGTCCACGTGGTTGGTCAGCCAGATCCGCACGCCCAGCACGCCGACGAGCCCGTAGAGCACCACCGTGGCCCCGCCGAGCACACCGGCCGGGATCGCCGATATCGCCGCACCGACCTTGGGGCACAACGCCAGAACGATCGCGGTCGTCCCGGCCACCCAGTATGCGGCGGTGGAGTAGACCCGGGTCGCCGCCATCACTCCGATGTTCTCGGCGTAGGTGGTGGTCGCCGACCCGCCGCCCAGCCCGGCCAGCACCGTCGCCACCCCGTCGGCGGCCAGGGCGCGCCCGGTCAGCGGGTCGGTGTCCACGCCGGTCATCTGGCCGACCGACTTGACGTGGCCGATGTTCTCGGCCACCAGAGCGATCACCGCCGGCAGGAACATCGGCAGCACGGCCAGGCTGAGCGTCGGGGTCTGGAACTTCGGCAGGCCCAGCCAGCCGGCGGCGGCGATCCCCGAGGTGTCGACCTGGCCCAGCGCCAGCGCCAGCAGATAGCCCGCGGCGACGGCCAGGAAGATCGCCAGGCGGCCGAGGATGCCGCGGAAGAACGCCAGCGCGGCGACCAGCAGCACCAGGGTGACGATGCCGACCAGCGGGCCCTTCTCGAAGTTGGACTTGGCCGCCGGGGCCAGGTTGAACCCGATGAGGGCGACGATGGCGCCGGTGACCAACGGCGGGAGCGTGACCTCGATCCAATGCGTGCCGACCAGCTGGACGGTCAGGCCGATGAGGATCAGCAGCGCGCCGACGGCCACCAGCCCGCCCAGCGCGCTGCCCGCCCCGTGCGAGGCCACCGCCGCCGTCACCGGCGCGATCACCGAGAAGCTCGACCCCAGGTAGCTCGGCAGCCGGTTGCCGGTGATCACCAGGAACAGCAGCGTGCCCACGCCCGAGAACAGCAGCGTGGTCGCGGGCGGGAAACCGGTCAGCACCGGCACCAGGAAGGTGGCCCCGAACATCGCCACCACGTGCTGGGCCCCGATGCCGAGCGTGCGCGGCCAGCTCAGCCGCTGGTCGGGGCCGACCACGAAGTCCTCGTCGGGATGGGTGTCGACGCGCGTCCAGCTCAACGGGATCACGGTCTGCAACTACACACCATTGCGGCGCGGCGCGCACGGCGATCGGAGCACAGAGAAGGTCCGCCGTCGACGCCTACCGCAACCGGCGCACCGCGTAGATCGACCGCTCCCACCGCCAGCACCGCCACACCTGCAGCACCGACGCGAGCGGCAGCGCGAACGCCAGCACCACGCATCCGGCCAACCCGGCCGCCGGGATCAGTCGCCGGCCCAGCGTCCATGCCGACGCGTTGGCGATCGCGTAGTACAGCAGCACCGCGAACGACGAGAAGCCGATGACGCCGCGAACATCGGCCACCGCGGCCAGCGCGGCGACCACCACGCCGACGGCGACCTCGGCGCGGTGCGGCACACCGAACCTCGGGTGCACCGCGGCCAGACCGGCGGGCAGGTGCCGATCGCGGGCCATCGCCAGCGTGGTGCGTGACACCCCGAGAACCAGCGACAGCAGCGAGCCCAGTGCGGCCACCGCCGCCCCGATCCGCACCACCGGTTCCAGACCGCCTGCGCCCGCGGCGCGCACGGCTTCCGCCAGCGGCGCGGGCGCGCTCGCCAGCCGGGCGGGGCCCAGCACGCTGAGCACCGTGACCGCGACGATCGCGTAGACCACCAGCGTCAGTCCCAGCGCGATGGGGATCGCGCGCGGGATCGTCCGGGCCGGGTCGCGCACCTCCTCACCCAGGGTGGCGATGCGGGCGTAGCCGGCGAACGCGAAGAACAACAGCCCGGCGGCTTGCAGCACACCGGTCGGTGCGCCACTGAGGGTCAACCGTGGCGATGTCCGTACGACCCGAAAAGGCCACCGCGACAACCACTGCGGCCAGCACGGCCAGCACGAGGGCGACGATCACCCGGGTGAGCACCGCCGACTTCTGGATGCCGCGGTAGTTGACCGCCGTGAGGGCGGCCACCGCGGCCACCGCGACGGCGTGTGCGTACTGCGGCCAGACGTAGAACCCGACCGTCAGCGCCATCGCCGCGCACGAGGCGGTCTTGCCGACGACGAAGCTCCAGCCGGCGAGGTATCCCCAGAACTGGCCGAGCCGTTCGCGGCCGTAGACGTAGGTGCCGCCGGACTGCGGGTAGCGGGCGGCCAGCCGCGCCGACGATGTGGCGTTGCAGTAGGCGACGATTCCGGCGATGCCCAGCCCGACCAACAGCCACGAACCGGCGGCCGCGGCGGCGGGGGTGAGGGCGACGAAGATGCCGGCGCCGATCATCGAGCCCAGGCCGATGACCACGGCGTCGTGGACGCCGAGGCGACGCTGCAGGGGGGTCACCCGCGGCATGTTAGGCCCCGGAGATGAATGCGGACCGGCGATGGGAGCGGAAATCCGCGCCCACGCCGGTCCGGCACGGTTCCCCGACCCTGATCAGCAGTGGCATCCTCACAAACCAACGACCAAACGCGTCGCCGTGCCCGCTCAGATTAAGCGAAAATTCTGACGCCGTCGTAAACCTTGTTGGATTTGTGACCTTTGCCGATCAGCGGTTTCGGGCGACGTTGAGCCCCAGATAGGCGCCGTAGGCGAGTAGTCCGGCGACGGCGAACTTGCGGGTCTTCGGCGCGATGAGCCCCAGCCCGATCGCGGTTTCGATGCCGCCGTCGATGTAGGTGTGCTGCAGGGTGTTGGTGGGGAACGCCGACGCGGTGAGCGACTCGTAGATCTGCGGGCGCACGAAGTGCGACAGCCCGGTCGCGGCCATGGCCGCCCCGGTCACCTTGATCAGACCCTCTGCAGACATCGACATCCTCTCGGTTCAGCTGAAGTGGTAGTCGGTCACCGGATAGGTCGACGCCTCGCGTATCGCGGTACGCGTGGACGTGGGCCGTAGCAGGGTTGCTTCTCCACTGGGATTGAAATAGTACGACCGCGCCGTCGCGCAGTTGCCCAGGGTGAACAAGGAATCGCCCAGCAGCTCGGTCATCCGGTCCAGGAAGCGGTCGTTGGCCTCCTCGGTGATCTCGAACGTGCGCGCTCCGCGGCGCTTCACCTCGCGCAGCAGCCGGTCCATGTGCCGCATCTGGTACTCCATGGTGTTGAAGAAGTTCAGGCCCAGGAAGGCGTACGGGCCGGCCAGGCTCAGGAAGTTGGGGAAGTGCGGCACCGCCACCCCCTGATAGGCCTGGAACCGTGTCCCTCGCCACCACTTGCCGAGGTTGCGGCCACCGCGGCCGATGATCTCGAAGGCCGGGAAGTTGGCCTCCCACAGGTCGAAACCCGTTGCCAGGACCAAGGTGTCGACGACGGTCTTGGTCCCGTCGCGGGCCACGATGCCGTCGGCCTCGATGCGTTCGATCCCGCTGGTCTGCAGATGCACGTTCGGCTTGGTGAGGGTGCGGTAGAACGAGTTGGAGAACGTCGGCCGTTTGCAGCCGAAGTCGTAGTCCGGGGTCAGCTTCCGGCGCAGCTCCTTGTCGCGGATCGTGGCGAACCGCCACATCTTGGACAGGTCGGCGGCGGCGATGTTGAGTCGCCGGAAGTAGCGGTGGCGCACGACGCCGACCAACACCATGAACTCGTAGATCGCGTCGGTGACCGCTCGCACGGCGCGCTGGGCGAGTGGGACCCGGGCGAACAGCCGCCTGGCCCGCGCCGAGAACCGGATGTCGACCTTGGGCACGACGTAGATCGCCGTGCGCTGATAGACGGTCAGGTCGGCGGCGTCCTTGGCCAGTTCGGGGATCAGCTGGACGGCGGTTGCTCCGGTGCCGATGACGGCGACGCGGCGGCCGCGCGGGTCGTAGTCGTCGTCCCAGTGCCGCGGTGTGGACCACCGTTCCGTCGAATTCGTGGATGCCGGGGATGTCCGGGGTGCGCGGCTGGGACAGGAACCCCGTGGCGGTGATCAGATGGCGTGCCGTCAGCGGGTCACCGCCGGCCGGCGTGACGCGCCAGACCGCGGCGTCGGAGTCCCAGCGGGCGCTCTGGACGCTGGTGTTGTACCGGATGTGGCGGCGCACGTCGTACTTGTCGGCCACGTCGTCGGCGTACTGCTTGATCTCGGGACCGGTGCAGAACAGCCGCGACCAGTTCGGGTTCGGCTCGAAGAAGTACGAGTAGGTGGTGGTGGGGACGTCGACGGCCAGGCCGGGGTAGTGGTTGACGTACCAGGTGCCGCCCAGGTCCGCTTCGCGTTCGAGGATGACGAAGTTCTCGTAGCCCAGCCGCTTGAGCTGGATGGCTGCCCCGATTCCCGCAAAACCTGCGCCCACGACAATAAAGTCGAAATTTTGCTGTGCCATGAATGCAGATTTACCCGACGATTCGGCAAATCAATAATTGTCGACAACGCCATAAATTTGCGCGTGCGAAAATGTACAGTTCAGGCGGATGATCAGCCCAGATGTCTTACGCCGCAGTTAATTGGCGGCCAAAACGGAGCCGCTCTGTGAGCCGCCATTGGATTGCTGAATCGTCAATTAGGGAAGTGCGCGAAACGGAACTTTGCCGACGGAATTCTCAGCACATTCGAATTGCGGCATCGACCGCGATCATCGGCACGTCGAGCGTTTTCGAGCCAAGATCGTGCCGTGCGCCGGTGACCTCCACGATCTCCACCGGAGCCGGGAATCAGACGCACCGCGGTGCGCAGCTCGTCGATGGTGCCGAACGGGTCCGCGGTGCCCTGGGTGAACACCGTCGGCGCGGTGATCGCGGGGAAGTGCTCGGTGCGCAGCCGGTCCGGCTTGCCCGGGGGATGCAACGGATACGAGAACAAGGTCAGTACGCCGACCAGGCCGGGGTTCTCCGCGACGACCATCGAGGTCTGCCTGCCGCCGTAGGAGTGCCCGCCGGCGATCACCGGACCGTCGGCCAGGGTTCGGGCCACCGCGATCGCCTCGACGATGCCGTCGCGGTCACCGGCGGCCGAGCCCGACGGCGGTCCCTTCGGGCGGCGCCGGCGGTAGGGCAGGTTGTAGCGCACCGCCAGCCAGCCGCGGCCGGCCCATTCGTCGCAGATCCGGATCAGCAGCGGGGACTCCCGGCTTCCGCCGGCGCCGTGGGTGAGCACGACGACACCGGCCGGCGTGCCCGTCGGCCGGTGTGCCACCCCGGCGATCTCCTCGAGGACTCATGCGCGCAGCCGCCACAGTGCCGACACCGGGCCGTGGCCGCCGCCCAGCGGGTAGGCGGCGCGCAGGCATTCGGTCACCCACGCCTTGCCGAACGCCACGGCGTCGGGCATCGAATAGCCGTGCGCCAGGGCGCACGCGGTGGCCGCGCCCAGGGTGTCGCCGGCGCCGTGGTCGTGGATGGTGTCCACCCGCGGCGCGTCGAACTCGAGGAACTCGCTGCCGTCGTACAGCAGATCCGGACTGTGCGACGAGCCCCGCAGGTGACCACCCTTGACCAGCGCCCATTGCGGCCCCAGCGCATGCAGTGCCCTGGCGGCGTCGCGCTGTGTCTTCTCGTCGACCACGTCGATGCCGACGATCAGCCGGACCTCGTCGAGGTTGGGCGTGACCAGGCTGGCCAGCGGGAACAGTTCGGTGCGCAGGGTGTCCAGTGCCGACGGGTGCAGCAGCGGGTCGCCGTGCATGGAGGCGCACACCGGGTCGACCACGAACGGGGTGGTACCGGCCAGGCCCAGATCGCGCCAGGTGCCCGCCACGGTCTCGATGATGTCCGACGACGCCAGCATGCCGGTCTTGGCGGCCTGCAGCCCGATGTCGGTGGCCACCGCCTGGATCTGTCCGGCGATGACGTCGGTCGGAATCTCGTGAAAGCCCTTGACGCCCAACGAGTTCTGCACGGTGACGGCGGTGACGGCGACCAGTGAGTGCACGCCGAGGAGCGCGAAGGTGCGCATGTCGGCCTGGATGCCCGCGCCGCCGCCGGAGTCGGAACCGGCGATGGTCAGCACTCGCGGCGGGGTCTGGGCCGGCGGGGTCAGCGGCAGGAAGTTCACGCCCACGAGTGTTCCAGAGCGATGTTCAACTTCTCACTCCCTACGCCGGCATTACCCGGTCAGGTTCATCCGGTCGACGGCTCGTAGCCGTCCTCTCAGCGCACTCAGGTGTGCGCTCCCGTGTGGTTGGTGATCCGGTTCCCACGCTAGCAGCGGCGCGGGAATAACGATTGGCCTGAGATGATTTGTATAGCTAACATATGCGTTATTGCGCCGCACGCGCCTGATGCCTGCTACTGACTGATTGCCCACGAAACGAGACGTGCCCGTGACGACCGAGATGAAGCCGCCCATGCACACCGAAACCGCCAATATCCGGCGACGGGTGTACCACGACCACCCGCGCTACAAGTGGGTCGTGCTGTCCAACACCACCCTGGGCATCCTGCTGGCGTCGATCAACGCCTCGATCGTGCTGATCTCCCTGCCGGCCATCTTCCGCGGCATCGGCCTCAACCCGCTCGCCCCCGGCAACGTCAGCTATCTGCTGTGGATGCTGATGGGCTATCTGGTGGTGACCGCCGTGCTGGTGGTGCCCTTCGGCCGGCTCGGCGACATGTTCGGCCGGGTGAAGATCTACAACATCGGCTTCGTCGTGTTCACCCTGGCCGCCGTCGCGCTGTCGTTCGACCCGTTCCACCTCGACGGCGGGGCGATCTGGCTGATCGCCTGGCGGGTGGTCCAGGGCGTCGGCGGGGCGATGCTGATGTCGTCGTCGTCGGCGATCCTCACTGACGCGTTCCCGGCCAACCAGCGCGGCATGGCGCTGGGCGTCAACATGGTCGCGGCGGTCGCGGGTTCGTTCCTCGGTCTGCTGATCGGCGGCGTGCTCTCCGAGATCCACTGGCAGCTCATCTTCTGGGTCGGTGTGCCGATCGGCATCATCGGCACCATCTGGAGCGTGACGTCGCTCAAGGAGATGGGCGTACGCAACCCGGGCCGGATGGACTGGGCAGGCACGCTGACTTTCGGTGTGGGCCTTACCGTTTTGCTGATCGGCATCACCTACGGCATCCAGCCGTACGGCGATTCCACCACCGGTTGGACCAACCCGATGGTGCTCGGCCGCCATCATCGGCGGGCTGGCCCTGCTGGTGGCGTTCTGCTTCATCGAACTGCGGGTCGCGCAGCCGATGGTCGACGTCCGGCTGTTCCGTTCGGCCGCCTTCGGCATGGGCAACCTGGCCGGGTTGATGTCCTCGGTGGGCCGCGGCGGACTGCAGTTCATGCTCATCATCTGGCTGCAGGGCATCTGGCTTCCCCTGCACGGCTACAGCTTTGAGTCCACCCCGCTGTGGGCGGGCATCTACCTGCTGCCGGCCACGTTCGGGTTCCTGGCCGCCGCGCCCATCGCCGGCTCGCTCGCCGACCGGTTCGGCGCGCGACCCTTCACCGTCGGCGGGATGGCCCTGATGGCGGTGACGTTCGTGGCGCTGCTGCTGATCCCGGTCAACTTCAACTACTGGGTCTTCGCCGTGCTGGTGTTCCTCAACGGCCTCGGCGGCGGCATCTTCACCGCGCCCAACACCGCGGCGATCATGTCCAGCGTCCCGGCATCGCAGCGCGGCGCGGCATCCGGAGTTCGGGCGACGTTCTTCAACGCCGGCTCGTCGCTGTCGATCGGAATCTTCTTCTCGCTGATGATCGTCGGACTGGCCGCCACGCTGCCCGACGCGATGAGCCGGGGACTCCAGCAGCAGGGAGTGTCGGCCTCGGTGGCCAACGAGGTGGCCAACCTCCCGCCGGTCGGCAGCCTGTTCGCGGCGTTCCTCGGCTACAACCCGATGGGCGAACTGCTCGCGCCGCACAACGCCCTGAATCAGCCCGGCGTCAACGCCGAGGTGCTGACGGGCAAGACGTTCTTCCCGAACCTGATCATCGAGCCGTTCCACTCCGGTCTGGTGGTGGTGTTCGGCGCCGCCGCGTTGATGATGGTGATCGGCGGGATCGCCTCGCTGTTCAACCCGGGCCGCTACGGGGCCGAGATCATTGGCGGGGAACAGGAAGCCGCTGCGGTATAGCCTCCGCTGTGCAACCCTTCCGTCGATGACTTTCGACCCTGGCGTGAGCCACCGCAACTGACTTACCTTTCGGTCAGTCGTGCCGTGCGGGGAGGTGAGTCGGTGCTGGCGATCGAGTCACGAGTGACCGTGCCGGGGTTGACCGCATCGCAGGTCACCAGCTTCATGTTGGAGTGCTCCGATGCGAGCTATCAGAAGTGGTGGCCAGGAGTACACCTGCACCTGCACCACCTCGCTTCCGGGAGTGTCGAACACCTCGGGGACGAGGTCTTCATGGATGAGTTCATCGGCTCCCGTCGTCTGCGCATGACCGGCGTGGTCGTCCATGCCGAACCTGGCCGAAGAATCTCGTGGCAGATGAAAAAGGGTGTCCGCCTGCCGGCATGGCTGACGATTGACGTTGTGGACGGCCCCGACGGCGTAGCGATCACACATGTGATTACGGCCGGATGGCGTGGGGTGGGACGGGTCTTGGATCCGCTGCTTCGGCTGTACCTCTCATCCGACTTCGCCGCCGCGATGGACAAGCATGTCCACACCGAATTCCCACTGATCCGTGACCGGCTGCATCCGGTCGCCGAGTGACGCCTGTTGGAAGAAGGGAATCAACATGAACCGCGAAGCGTGCAAATTCTTCTCCGGATCATTCGCGGGCCTCGGCTACGCACACGCTGCGTATGCCGTGGCGGCATCCCGCGGCATCATCAACGAGCCCGTCTTCCTGGGGAGGCGATGGGGTGTCGGCTTCATGTGGACAGAAGCGGCGATCTACACGGGCCTGGCTCTCGCACTGGGGCGCGTCGGGTGGGGCGCCGAAGCGAAACAACGGTTGCAGAATACGAAGGATGCTCAGGCCGCGCCGGCCCCGTTGGCGGCACGGCCGGCATCGCTCGATTGATGTCCGACGGACCCGACGCAGCCCGATTGCTGCTCGACAAGCTGCGGGATGAACGCGGTCGCCGCGTCGTCCTTGTATCCCACTGCCTGCTCAACGAGAACACCCGCTACGCGGGCGGAGCGACGCGAGCAGGGGCAGTGGTCGAGGCCGTCGATGAATTGACTGCAGCCGGATACGGCATCCACCAGCTGCCCTGCCCGGAACGGCTCGCCTGGGGCGGCGTGCTCAAACGCCGTACTCTGTGGCTCTACCACTCGAAAGGTGGTCCGCTGTACCCGCTGCGGGGTGTTCTGCTCACGGCGTTCATCTGGTGGACCAAAGCCGTCTACAAGCGCCTCGCGCGTCAGGTCGCGCGTGAGGTGGACGATTACCAACGTGCGGGCATCGCGGTCGACGGCATAGTCGGGATCGGGGGCTCGCCAACCTGTGGGGTGATGACCACTCTCGATCTGCGTGCCTCGCTCGAGGTGGTTGCGAGCTGTCCAGCGGCTGCCCTGACTCGAGACGTGATGAACGAGCAGGCTGTGCTGGGCTGCCGTCGCGCTGGTGCGGGCCTTTTTGTCGAAGCACTCGACCGAGAACTCAAGCGGCGCAAGTTGACCGTGCCGGCTCTGGAGCATGACCTCGCTGACGAACTGCGCCTTGAACGCCAGGCACTCCTCGGGGTCAGGCCACCTCGAACTTTGGGCAGCGTCCGGTCCGCCTCAGAGCACTAGATCCGGTGAAGAGACCGGGTGATGCGGCCGGTCGCCCAAAGCCCGTAGAGGGCGGCACTTTTGGAAACCAATCCTGATACGGGCGCAAGGACCACGTGCCGCATGCCAGCTTCGGCGAAGGTTCGCAGCTTGGCAGTGATCTGTTCAGGTGTGCCCCAGAGCAGGGGTCCGTCGGTGAGAACGGCTTGCGGTACCGCGGCGATCGCATCGTCCATGGTCCGTCGGTCGTAGTGGTCGGGTACGAAATCGACAAGCGGATTGAACCGCTCCCCGAAGGGGTGCGTGCTTCCGGTCTGGCGCCACAGCTCGGCGGGCGCCATGAGTCCGAATGAGCGGATCACCTTGGTCTTCAACATGGTTCGCACTTCCGCGTCGGTACGGCCGACCACCATGAAGCGGTGCAGGGCGGGTGTGATCGACGCGGGATCCCGCCCGGCGTCGGCTGCGGCGGCTCGCACGATCCCGAGCTTGTGCGCGTAGTCGTCGGGAGAGCTCACTGCGGTGGGATACCAGCCGTCGCCGTAGCGTCCTGTCAGGCGCAGCATGCGAGGACCGTGTCCGGCTACCCAGATCTTCGGGGTCCTTCCGGCGGCAGGCTTGAGGTCCATCGTGGCGTGGTCGAGCCGATAGTGCTTGCCGGCGAACGAGATTGGCCCCCGCTGAGTAGAAGCAGAGCCGGATGATCTGTAAGCGCCTCCTCCAGTCGGGTGACCGGGTTCGGAGGGATCGAAGCCGTAGGGGTCGATGTTCATCCGCTCGCCGGCGCCGATGCCGAGGATCGGTGCGCGCCGGGTCAGATGGGACAGGGTCATCATGGCTTGAGCGATGAGCAACGGGTGACGGCGGATCGGCTCGGTGACACCGACGCCCAGGCTCATCCTCCCGACACGGGACGCCAGATAACCGAGCAGAACCTGGTAGTCGAAGAACTCGTTGGGGCTGCGACGTTGGTCGGCGAGCCAGGTCAATTCGGTGTCCCAGATCGCCGTTGGGAATACGTTCTGGAAATGATCGATGACCATGATCGAGTCCAGCCGCATCGCTGTGCGCTCCGATGCAGGAAGGCGCGCAGTGCACTCAATGGGGGTTGAGTTCCGATCTGAAGACCTACCGAGACCGCCCGGTTGGTCATGATGACGACCACCGGAAGCATGCGCCGCCCACCGGTGACCGCCTTGTAGATCTCGAACCAGGCGATGCCGACCAGTCCCGCGGCGGTGGCGACGCCCCATTGGCTGAGTGTCATGGGGCCGAAGCTGAAGGCATGACGCAGAACCGGGATCGTCAGTATTGCGACGAGAAGGATTGCGGCCCCGCCGAGAACCCACTTCAGGGCAGTGTTGCTGCGCTCCTGGAATGTTCGCCAGACCGGCAGGCGCCACGAGCGATTCACCAGAATCAATGCGAGGTTACCGACGACGAGGGTGGCAAAGGTCATCGATCGAACGACATCTCCGGGTTGGCCGCCCAGCACTGCCCACAGGTACACGGCAACGGTGGCGAGGAGCACCGAGAGGCCCTGCAGCCCGGCTATTGCCAGCACCCGGGCGCCGAACATCGGTTCGTCCAGGCCGCGCGGAGGTGAGTCCATGATCTTGGGATCGATCTGCTCGGCCTCGAAAACCACCGAGCAGGCCGGGTCGATGATCAGTTCCAGGAACGCGATCTGCACCGGCAAGAGAACGAGAGGCCAGTCGGCGACGAACACCGGGATCAACGACATCCCGACAATGGGCAGATGCACGGCGATCACATAGGCCATCGCTTTGCGGAGATTGTCGAAGATGCCGCGGCCCTGCCGCACTCCACCGACGATCGAGCCGAAGTTGTCGTCGGTGATCACCAGCCCGGCCGACTCCCGAGCCACGTCGGTGCCGTGGGCTCCCATCGCGATGCCGATATCGGCCGCCCGCAGCGCCGGTGCGTCGTTGACTCCGTCGCCGGTCATCCCGACCACTTCGCCGTTGGCTTGCAGCGCCCGGACCAACCGCAGCTTCTGCTCGGGAACCATGCGGGCGAACACGTTCACCGAGCGGATACGTTGGGCCAGTTCACTATCGGGCATGGCTTCGAGTTCGCGCCCGGTGATGCAGCCGGCGGTGTGTTCCAGGCCGATCTCTCTGGCGATCGCCAGCGCGGTACCCGGATAGTCCCCGGTGATCATGATCGTGCGAATCGCCGCCCGCTGACATTCGGCCACCGCCTCGGCCACCCCTGGGCGAACCGGATCGTGTAGACCCACCAAGCCCAGGAACTCGAAGTCGAAATCGTGCTGCTGGGCCGGCAGGGTGCCGGCCGCGTCGAACTGGGCGCATGCCACCCCCAGCACCCGCTGGCCTGTCGACGTCGCGGCCTCGACCCCTGCCGTCAACGCCGCAAGTTGGTCGCTGTCGAGATGGCACAGATCGGCGATCGCCTCGGGTGCGCCCTTCGCCGCGATCACGAAGTGGTCGCCGTCGGGTGAGCGCCACACATGCGACAACGCCAACAGCGATTCCGACAGCGGGTACTCGCGGATCAACTCCCAGTCCGCGTGCACGTGCGGACCGTCGGCGAGGTAGCGGTCGCCGAGCTCCCGGAACGCCTTGTCCATCGGATCGAACGGATCGATCGGCGAGGCGAGGACGGCGAACTCCGCGAGCGTGTGGAAGGTCTCGGGCAGCTCGCCGGTCGTCGCAGTTGTGCGTCTGTCCATCGACGATGAGTTGCTGCACCGTCATTCGGTTGAGCGTCAAGGTGCCCGTCTTGTCGACGCACAGAACCGTCGCCGATCCCAGGGTCTCGATGACCGGCGGGCGGCGGGTCAGTACATGCTTCTGCGACATCCGCCACGCCCCCAGCGCCATGAAGACCGTGAGCACCACCGGAAATTCTTCGGGCAGTAGTGCCATCGCGGTCGCGATGCCGGCGAGCAGACCCGACAGCCAGTTGCCGCGGGTCAGTCCGTACACGACGACGACCACCGCCGCCGCCAGCCACCGACGACGGCCAAAACCTTGACCAGGCGATCGATTTCGCGCTGAAGAGGCGTGCGCTCCGGCTCGATCGTCCGCAGCGCCGCACCGATCTTGCCCAGTTCGGTGCCGGCTCCGGTCTCCTTGGCCACAGCAATGGCGTGTCCCTTGACCACCAGCGTGCCCGAGAACACCCACGGGGTCGCGTCTCCGCCCGGCCGGCCCATCGCCGCCGCGAGTCGCCGACGGCTCGGGGCCACTTTCCGGACCGGTACCGACTCACCGGTGAGCGCCGACTCGTCGACGGCGAAGTTGGTGGCCTCCACCAGTGCCGCGTCGGCGGGCACCCGATCGCCTTCGGCGAGCATCAGCAGGTCGCCGCGGACCACGTCCCGGCCGGCGATCCGAACCTGCGCGCCGTCCGGATCACCAGCGCGCGCGGGGAGGACAGGTCGCGCAACGCCGCCAACGCGTTCTCGGTCTTGTGCTCCTGATAGATCGAGATCGCGATGACAACGACGACAAAGGCCATCAACAACGCCCCGTCGAGAGGCTCGGCCAGCAGGAAATTGACCAGCCCCGCGCCCAGCAGCAGCAACAACATCGGCTGACGGATGACGTCCCATGCCTCACGGATCAAGTTGCGCTGTTTGGCGGTGGGCAACTCGTTGGGACCGTCGGCGGCCAGTCGGCGGGCAGCCTCGTCCAATGTGAGGCCAGCCACAGCGGTCGACATCACCACCCCCCTAGTCCGGTACAAGCCGCACGCTATGAGCCACGCCGATCGCGGGCTAGTGCCGAAGGTCCCGGTCCAAGCCCACCGGCGCGGATTGCCTAGGCTTGGTGGCTCAGAGAGAATCGCGTCGATCGGTCTACCGGTCCGGGTGTTGGGGGTCCGTGGTGGATTGGCAGCAGATCCAGCCGTTCCTGATCGCACTGGCCATCGGCCTGCTGCTCGGCTTCGAGCGCGAACGTAGCCACCACCGAGAACTGCCTGCCGGCTCGCGCTCGTTCGCACTGCTGGCACTGGCCGGGCGCCGTCGCCGCGAGCTTCGACACCTGGGCTGTGGTGGTCGGACTGGTTGTCTTCGGGGCGCTGTTGGGGTTCGCCTACTTTCGCACCAGCGAAGAGGACCCGGGCACCACGACGGAGATCGCCGCACTCGTCGCCTACCTTCTCGGTGCGCTTGCCTACAGTCGGCCGGCACTGTCCGTGGCCCTCGCTGTGATCGTCGTGGGCTTGTTGATTTCCAAGACCCGCATCCATCGCTTCGCTCGCAAGATCGTCAGCGAGGTCGAGATGGAGGACGCCATCAAGTTTTTCGTGGTGGCCTTCGTTGTCCTGCCGCTGCTGCCGGATCAGCCGATCGGGCCGTACGGGGTGCTCAATCCGGCGAAGATCTGGCTGCTCGTGGTGCTGCTCACCGGCATCGGCTGGGTCGGCTACATCGGGGTGCGGGCGCTCGGCCCCGAACGCGGGCTTGCTGGTCACCGGCCTGGCCGGCGGTTTCGTCTCCGCCACCGCCACGACCGCGTCGATGGGCAGACTGAGCCGAACGGCCGCCGGCACGCGCGGGCCGCTCGCGGGCGCGCTGCTCGCCAGCCTCGCCACCTTCATCCAACTACTCATAGTCATCGGACTCGTCGACATCGAGGTGCTGCGTCGGCTGTGGCTGCCCGTTCTCGTCGGGATGATCGTGCTCCTGGGTGTTGCCGCGCTTGTCTATCGTGGCGCGTCGCGGGGTCATCAGGACGGTCGCTGCCGACGGAGACGAGGCCCGGCCGAAACCGGCGAGCCGGCCCTTTGCCTTGCGTCCCGCCCTCGTGTTGGCCGCTGTACTGACCCTCGCGTTGCTTGTCGGGCGGTGGGGTGCCGACGTGCTCGGTCCCCGGGGTGCGGTGCTCGCCGCATTCGCCGCGGGTCTCGCCGACGCCCACGCCGGTTCCGTCGCAGCGGCCAGCCTTGCCGCGAAGGGCGATATCACCGTCGACACCGCGCTCGTCTCGATCGCTGCCGCGCTCGGGTCCAACCTGATGGTCAAGACCGTGCTGGCGTTCACCGCCGGCGGCCGTCGTTTCGGGCTCGGGTTCCTCGCCGCGATGGCGATGCCGTCCGTGGCTTTCGGTGTCGCTCTCGCCCTAGCTGTCATCCACGGCTGAGGCGCGAACGCCCACGAAACCTGCCGGTGCCTCCGGTAGTTTCACTGTCCGTGCCCGCGCTGAAGAACCGCCAGATCCTGCTGCGACGACGCCCGACCGGGCTCGTGCAGCCCGAGGACACCGAGCTGGTGATCACTCCGGCGCCCGAGCTCGCCGAGGGCGAGGCGCTGCTGCGCACCACCTACGTCGGTCTGGACGCCGCCGCGCGGACGTGGCTCAACGACCAGCCGGGCTACCTGCCGCCGGTGCAGATCGGTGAGGTCATCCGCGCGGCCGGGATCGGCGAGGTGGTCGAGTCGCGCTGCGACGCCTTCGCGGTGGGCGACGTCGTCACCACGCTGACCGGCTTCCAGGATTACAGCGTCATCCGCGACGACATCTTCAGCACGCCGGTCCAGCCGGCAGCGACCAACTGGCGGTCATGAGCATCTACGGTCCCGACCGGCGCCACCGCCTACTTCGGCATGACCGACATCGGCCGCCCGAAGGAGGGGGAGACCGTGGTGGTCTCGGCCGCGGCCGGCGCCACCGGGTCGGTGGCCGGACAGATCGCCAAGATCGCCGGCGCCCGCGTGGTCGGCATCGCCGGCGGTCCGGAGAAGTGCAAGGCGGTGGTCGAGGACTTCGGTTTCGACGCCTGCATCGACTACAAGAACGACAACGTGCCCGCCGCCCTCAAGCAGCACTGCCCCAAGGGCGTCAACGTCTACTTCGACAACGTCGGCGGCCCGATCCTCGACGCCGTGCTGGGCCGGCTCGCGCCCAAGGCGCGAGTTGTGTTGTGCGGCGTCATCTCCAGCTACCTCACCGGCGAGCACCCCGGGCCGGCGAACTACGTCAACCTGTTGTCGAAGACCGCGTCGATGCAGGGCTTCAACGCCCTGGACATGTGGGACCGCTTCGACGAGGCCTACGCCGACCTACGGCGATGGGACGCCGAGGGCAAGCTGGTGCACCGCGAGACCGTCTTCGAGGGACTCGAGAGTTGCGTCGACGCGCTCAACGGGCTGTTCACCGGGGCCAACATCGGCAAGATGCTGGTGAAGGTCAACGAGTCCGAGCTGCGTTGAGTCAGAAACCACGCAGGCGTCCACTCGCACAACGCCTGCGCCAGTTCTGACTCAACGCCGCAGATCCACCAGCACCGGCGCATGATCGCTGGGCGCGGGATCGCCCTTCTTGCCCGGGCGGCGCTCGTCCTTGACGATCTCGGCGTGCACCACCCGCTCCGCCAATCCCGGTGAGCCCAGGATGAAGTCGATCCGCATGCCGCGACGCTTCTGGAACGCCAGCTGCGTGTAGTCCCAGTAGGTGTACACCCCGGGTCCCGGCGTGAACGGCCGGACCACGTCGGTGAACCGGGTGTCGACGATCGCGTTGAACGCCTTGCGTTCCGGCTCGGAGACGTGCGTGGACTCGCGGAAGACCTCGATGTCCCAGACGTCCTCGTCGGTGGGCGCGATGTTCCAGTCCCCGACGAGCGCGATCTGCGCGCCTGGATCGCGCTGCAGCCACGACTCGGCGGTATCACGAAGGGCGGCAAGCCATTCCAGCTTGTACCGGTAGTGCGGATCGGCCAGCGTGCGGCCGTTGGGCACGTACAGGCTCCACACCTGCACCCCGGCGCAGGTGGCCGCCAGAGCGCGAGCCTCGGCCTTGGCGTCGGTCCCGTCCTTGCTCCACGACGGCTGGCCCTCGAAACCGACCTCGCACGTCGTCGAGGCCCACCCGCGACGCGATCGCCACCCCGTTCCACTGGTTGTACCCGCAGTGCACCACCTCGTAGCCGGCCTCGAGGAACGGCATCGTGGGGAACTGGTCGTCGGAGCACTTGGTCTCCTGCATCGCCAGCACGTCGACCTCGCCGCGCTGCAGCCAGCCGACCACCCGGTCCACCCGCGCGCGAATCGAGTTCACGTTCCAGGTGGCGATGCGCAGGACCTCGTCGGGCATGGGCTACAGGGTACGACCGACCAACGACCGCGCATCGACGTAGCGGTGGTGGTGGTGCAGCACGAAGCCGAGCCGGCTGTAGAGCGCGATCGCGGCGGCGTTGTCGCTCAGCACCTGAACGTAGGCGCGGGTTGCGCCGCGCCGCGCGCCCCAGGCGGTCAGCGCCTGGCAGAGCACGCGGGCATAGCCCCTGCCGCCGGTGCTCGGCGGCCACGTGCACCGCCGAGATGCCCAGCCACACCGTGCCGTCGGGAGCGGTGGTCACCGCGCCGCGGCCCACCGCCGCGAGTGGTCGCGGCGAAACGGCCGGCGCCGCGAGTGGTCGCGGCGAAACGGACCGCCGCGAGTGGTCGCGGCGAAACGGCCGGCGCCGCCCCAGCGATCGACGCGAACACCACCTCGCCGTCGACCACCGCGGTCAGCACCGGCACCGGCACGTCGCGCTCATAGCACCTCAGCCACGCGGGGTCGGGGCTGTCGAGCAGAGTCACCTCCGGGTGGGCCTCGCCGCCGGACAGGTCGCTGACCATCACCCGGGTGTTCTTGATGCCTGCCGCGCGCACCGGCACCAGCCGGTCGGGCAATGCCAGCCACGGCGCCAGCCCGCGCTGCTCGTACCAGTCGATGACCCCGGGCAGAGCGGACGGTCGGCCGAGAAGTCCAGCGGCACAGCCGAATTGGCCCGGCTGGTGTAGCCGCCGCCGGCACGCAGCAGCCAGCCGTCGTGCCAGTGCTGTTCGGTTCCCGGCCACGCCAGCGCCGCCGCATGCTCCAGGGCGCGGATCTCCGAGGCCCGCACCGGACGGTCGCTGAGCTCGCGCATCGCCACGACGTCGGCGGGTGAGATCTCGACGAGCTCGCCGGACTTGGTGCGCAGCACTATTCGCGGGTCCATGGCCAGCACGTGGCCGATGACGTCGGTGAACTCACCGGTGGGCAGCTGGTAGCGGATGCTCACCCGGGCGCCGACGAGCGGCAAGCCGGCCATCGGATCAGTGACCGAACGGGTCAGGCACCTCGCCGGGCGTCCACGACAACCCGGGCACCCCCCAGCCGTTCTTCTTGGCGGCCTTCTTGGCCGCCCTGGCGTGCCGGCCGACCAGCTTGTCGACGTAGAGGAAGCCGTCGAGGTGTCCGGTCTCGTGCTGCAGCATCCGGGCGAACAGGCCGTTGCCCTCCAGCGTGACCGGCTTGCCGTCGGCGTCCAGGCCCGTCACCCGCGCCCACGTCGCCCGGCCGCACGGGAACGACTCGCCCGGCACCGACAGGCAGCCCTCGTCGTCGTTGTCCGGGTCGGGCATCGTCTCGGGAATCTCGGAGGTCTCCAGCACGGGGTTGATCACCACGCCGCGGCGGCGCGAGGTCTGGCCGCGGTCGTCGGCGCAGTCGTAGACGAACAGCCGCAGCCCGACGCCGATCTGATTGGCGGCCAGGCCAACACCGTTGGCGGCGTCCATCGTGTCGTACATGTCCTTGATGAGGTCGGCCACATCGGCGGGCAGTGAGCCATCGGCGCCGACCGGCACCGGGGTGGTCGGGTTGTGCAGAACGGGATCACCCAGGATCACAATTGGTCTGACGGCCATGAACGGCAAGCTTAAGTCAGCCGACGCGCGGGGTCGGCTGCCGTCCCAACAGACGCGGGCGTGATTGAATGACGCCGAGCACGGGATGTCAACGGTCAGCACTCGGAAGGGCCCACAGATCGATATGGACGGCGCCATGGCACGGGCCGAGCGGTCGAATGACGACGCTGACCTGCCCGCGGGTCTGACTCGCCGCGAGTACGACATCCTGGCGTTCGAGCGGCAGTGGTGGAAGTACGCCGGCGCCAAGGAAGAGGCGATCAAGGAGCTCTTCTCGATGTCGGCGACCCGCTACTACCAGGTGCTCAACGCCCTCGTCGACCGCCCCGAGGCGCTTGCCGCCGACCCGATGCTCGTCAAGCGGCTGCGGCGGCTGCGGGCCAGCCGGCAGAAGGCCCGCGCGGCCCGCCGGCTCGGCTTCGAGCTCCCCTGATTTTTCAGGTTGACCGCCATCCGCTCGCTACAGTGGGCGCGATGAACGAGCGCGTTCCCGACTCCTCCGGCCTGCCGCTGCGGGCCATGGTCATGGTGCTGCTGTTCCTGGGCGTCATCTTCCTGCTGGTCGGATTCCAGGCCATGGGCTCCGGCGGCAACGACACCGGAGACGACTCGTCCTCGACGCGGACCGTCACCTCCACCACCGTCAAGACCTCAGCCGCCCCCGCGGCCAAGGCTGACGTGCGGGTTTTCAACATCGGCGGCGAGGAAGGCGGGGCCGGCGCGCATCGGTGACCGGCTTCGCGAGGCCGGCTGGAACGTCACCGAGACCGGCAATCTCGCCGCGCCCGGGGTGACCGCGACGACGGTGTACTTCGGCACCACCGAGGGAGAGCAGGCCGCCGCCGAGGCGGTGGCCAAGGTGCTCGACGTGCCGGTGGAACCACGAATTCCGGAAATCGCCGAGCAGCCACCGGGCGTGATCGTTCTGGTGACGGGATAGAGTTCGGGGCATGGTTAAGCCCGTCAGCCAGCTGAAAACTGTCACCGCCCTTCTCTTCGTCGCCCCGGTCGCGTTGCTGACCGCGTGTTCGCCCAACGAGCCGATCGCGACGCAGCCCGGCACCACCCCGCCGATCTGGACGGGGTCGCCTGACCCGTCCGCGGAGGCGGCAGCCGCAGAACGCGGAGGTGACCGTGGAGAAGAAGACCATCAACGCGGTGATCACCGGCCCGGACGGCGCCCAGCTCGCGGCGGCCACCATCGACTTCAGTGAGAAGTTTGCCACCGTCACCGTGCAGACCACCGGCGCCGGGAAGCTCGCGCCCGGCCTGCACAGCCTGCAGCTGACCTCCGCCGGCAAGTGCGAACCCAACTCGGTGGGCGCCGCAGGCGGAAACCCCGGCGACTTCCTGTCCGCCGGCGACCCGATCGGCGGGTCCGGCCAGAACAGCCCGCTCGTCCCGCTGCAGGTCCGCGGCGACGGCACCGGCATGCTGGTCACCACCACCGACGCGTTCAAGGAAGACGAGCTGCTCGACGGCGACAAGTCGGCCATTGTCATCTACGACAAGTCCGACACGATCGCAGCCGACGCCACCGGCGGTGCCGCCAAGCGCGTGGCGTGCGGTGTCCTCAGCTCCGGCTAGCACACCAGCCGACCAGGCGCTCGGCCGCGCGGATCGATTTCGCCGGCTCGCCGCGCCCGACCCTCGGCGTGGAGTGGGAGTTCGCTCTCATCGACGCCGAGTCGCGCGACCTGAGCAACGAGGCCGCCTCGGTGATCGCCGACCTCGGCGAGAACCCGCACGTGCACAAGGAACTGCTGCGCAACACCGTCGAGATCGTCACCGGCATCTGCGACACGGTCGACGAGGCGATGGCCGACCTGCGCTCGACGTTGCGCGACGTACGCGAGATCGTCCACGAGCGCGGTATGGAGTTGTTCTGCGCGGGCACCCACCCCTTCGCCGAGTGGTCGACGCAGAAGCTCACCGACGCGCCGCGCTACGCCGAGCTGATCAAGCGGACCCAGTGGTGGGGCCGGCAGATGCTGATCTGGGGTGTGCACGTCCACGTCGGCGTCTCCTCGGCGCACAAGGTCATGCCGATCATCTCCTCACTGCTCAACCAGTACCCGCACCTGCTGGCGCTGTCGGCGTCCTCGCCGTTCTGGGCGGGCGAGGACACCGGGTATGCCAGCAACCGGGCGATGATGTTCCAGCAGCTGCCCACCGCCGGGCTGCCGTTCCAGTTCGAGACCTGGCAGCAGTTCGAACGGTTCGTGCACGACCAGAAGAAGACGGGCATCATCGATCACATCAACGAAATCCGCTGGGACATCCGGCCTTCGCCGCACCTGGGCACCGTCGAGGTGCGCGTCTGCGACGGGGTGTCCAACCTGCGCGAGCTCTCCGCCCTGGTGGCGTTGACGCACTGCCTGATCGTCGACCTGGACCGCCGGCTCGACGCCGGTGAGCAGCTGCCGGTGATGCCGCCGTGGCACGTGCAGGAGAACAAGTGGCGCGCGGCGCGCTACGGGCTGGACGCGATCATCATCCTCGACGCCGACAGTAACGAGCGGCTGGTCACCGAGGACCTCGACGACCTGCTGACCCGGCTGCAGCCGGTGGCCGAATCTCTGCACTGTGCCGACGAACTGGCCGCCGT
This sequence comes from uncultured Actinomycetota bacterium, assembly GCA_963765445.1. Taxonomy (GTDB): domain Bacteria; phylum Actinomycetota; class Actinomycetes; order Mycobacteriales; family Mycobacteriaceae; genus Mycobacterium. The sequence continues at coordinate 14,388 of CAVXWQ010000048.1, read as the reverse complement.
CGCCGAGATTCCCCGGCTCGGGGCGTCGTATCAGCGCCAGCACCGGGTAGCCGAGGAGAACGGCGGCGACCTGCGCGCCGTGGTCGACTCGTTGGTCCACGAACTGGATCTTTGATGTCTGAGAGGCGCCACATGGCAATCCGCCGACTGGGACTGGCGGCGCTGGCGGCGGTGGTCGTCGTGACCGGCGCCGGCTGTGCCAAACCCATTCCCGGGACACCGGTTGCCGCGCCGGGCCAGGCGGGCAAGCCGCTCGTACCCGCCGACCTGGCCAGTGCGACCTGCCGCGAATACCTGGCCATGGACGAGGCCACCCGCAGAGAGGTGATCAAGGCCATCGGCGACAAGGGCAACCAGCTCATCACGATGAACCCCGAGATATGGGTGGGAGTCGCCGGTGCGCTGTGCACCTTCGTCGATCCCAGCGCCCCGGTCAAAGACATCCTCGTCGGCCAGGGCCTGCGATGAGCCCCGCCGGGCAGCCGATGTTCCCGTTGCAGTCGGCGCTGCTGCCCGGCGAGGTGCTGCCGCTGCGGATCTTCGAACCGCGCTACTCAGATCTTGTGCGCGACTGCCTGGAGATGGACGACCCGGCGTTCGGCGTGGTGCTGATCACCCGCGGCCGCGAGGTCGGCGGCGGGGACGTGCGCGGCGACGTCGGCGCGCTGGCCCACATCACCGAGTACGCCGACCAGGGTATGGGGCAATACGAGCTCAAAGCCGTTGTCGGCGAACGTATCCGGATCGACGAGTGGCTGCCCGACAACCCCTACCCGCAGGCCTCGATCCGGCCCTGGCCGGACGAGCCGGGCCCGCCGGTGACCCCGGAGCGGATCGGTGAGGTGGTCGACCGGATCCTCGCGCTGTTCGAGCGGATCGTCAGCTCCCGCGGCGCGCAGTTGCGGTCCGACGCGCTGGCGGTCGAACCCGAGATCGCCGACGACCCGTCGCGGCACATCTACGCACTGGCCTCGCGGGTGCCGATGGGCCAGGCCGATCGCTACGCGGTGCTGGCCGCGCCGACCCTGGCCGAGCGGGTCGACGTGCTCACCGACGCGCTGGAAACCGTTGCGGCGATGGTGGAATTCCAGATCGCCGAGGAGCAGTAGCCGGTCGATCAGCCTTTGATCGCGTCGACGAACGTGGTGTCCGGCACCACGTCGACGTCGGCCGGCGGGCGCTGGTAGTGCTCCATCAACTCCGGCGCGTCGATGGTCTCGACCTCCCAGCCGCGGTCGGTCAGCCACTGCGCCACGTCGGCCCGCGGCTCGAAGTACCACAGCGCGGCGGTATCGGGTAACTCGTCGTGCCCGGCCTCGGCCGCGCTCGGCGGGCCTCCGCCATGCGCGTGCGTCGTCGCTCGATCGCCTCGGCGGAGAAGAAGTCGGCGCCGAAGGCTTCGACGGTGATCCGGCTGCCGTCGGCGCTGAGCTCGTCGATGCGCTCGAACAGCAGGTCCTGCGCCTCGGCGGGCAGATAGGGAAGCAGTCCCTCCGCCGACCATGCGGTGGGACGTGACGGTTCGAAGCCGTTGTCCCGCAACGCCGCCGGCCAGTCCTGGCGCAGGTCGATCGGCACCGCGACGTACCGGGTGGCCGGACGGGCGTTGTGCCCGGCGAGCACCTGCTCCTTGAACTCCAGCACCTTGGGCTGATCGAGCTCGTAGACGCAGGTGCCGCTGATCCACGGCAGCCGCCACGCCCGGGTGTCCAGGCCCGCCGCCAGGATCACCACCTGATCCAGGCCGTTGGCACCTGCCGTGGTGAAGAACTCGTCGATGTGTTTGGTCCGCGACGCGATGTAGGCGGCCATCGTCTTCATCCGCGCGATCACCTGGTCGTCGGCCTTGCCGATGTGGGCCAGGCTCTCCTCGGTGAACGGCGGCCGCCAGCCCGCCTCGGTCGCCGCCTCGATGAAGAAATGGGCGTACGGGTCGGTGTAGAGGGGGCAGTCCGCCTCCGACTCCAACGCTCGTGCTCGCGCGACGGTCAGCGCGGTGGCGCCGACGCCCTCGGTGATGTCCCAGCTGTCGTCGTCGGTACGGCTCACGGGTTGTCTTCCGCCCCCTTGGTGTAGTCGCTCATCTCGCGCCCCTCGTCCAGGGTCAGGAGGTCGTCGCGGATGTTCTGTTCCCGGTATGCCAGCTGACCAACCCGGTGCGCCACCACCGGCGCGGTGATGAGGGTGAACATCGCCGTCAGGATGATCATCCCGATGTCGACATTGCCGCGCAGGCGGATCGCCGCCCCGCCGAGCACCAGCAGCAGACCCAGCACCTGGGGTTTGGTCGCGGCGTGCATCCGGGTCAGCGTGTCGGGGAAGCGCACCACCCCGATCGCGGCGGTCAGCGCAAGCGCCGAACCGCCGAGCACCAGCACGGCCGTGACGATGTCGAGGAGGTTCATCGCGGCTCCTGCGAAATGTCGGGCACGCGGAAGCGGGCCACGCTGACCGAGCCGACGAAGCTGATCAACGACAGCGCCGCCAGGCTGTAGGTCACCGTGGTGTCCAGCGTGAAGGCGGCCCAGGTGCCGATGCTGCACATCGTCACCGCGACCAGGGTGTCCACCGCCACCAGCCGGTCCAGTGTGCTCGGCCCGGCCAGCAGCCGGATCATCGTCACCGCCGCCGCCGCGGTCAGCATCACGCCCGCCACCACCCACACGATCGTCATGCCGTCACCCCCGAACGTGGAGTTGTTGTCGCGTGCGAGCCGCATTCTCGGCAACAACTCCACGCTCGCCTCGAAGTCGTCATGGGCCTCCTCGGATTCGCTTGCCGCGGGCTGCCATTCGGATTCCCGCTCGAACGACGCCACCAGCATCCGCTCCAGCTTGGTGACCTGCTGGTAGAACCGGTCCACCGACCGCTGCGAGCCGACGTCGAGGACGTGGACGTACACCAGCCGGCGGGTCTGGTCGATCTCCAGCACGATCGTGCCCGGCGTGAGGTTCATGATGTTGACCGCCAGTGCCAGCACCAGATCGGACTTCAGCGCCAGCCGCGCCCGCAGCACCGCCGACAGCGGCGGCGGCCCCGGGCCGCAGCGCCAGCCAGGCCACCTGCGTCGAGGACACCACCAGCCACCACGCCACGTTGAGCGCCAGCCACAGCAGCGACAGCGGGTGCAGCCTGCCCTGTACCGGCACCGCGGGCAGCGGCAGCAGCACGGTGATCAGCAGTGCGACCGCCAGGCCGGAGATCACGTTGGCCGCAGACACGCTGCCCCACAACAACAGCCACACCAGGGTCAGCCAGACCAGCACCCAGATCCGAAGCATCCATGTCCTCATAGGCGTGTCCCCAACACCGCGCTGATGTACTGGCCGCGGTCGAGCACCTCGTCGGCGGCGCGGTCGCTGAAGCCGAAGATCGGGCCCGCGGCGACCGTGAGCGCCAGCCCGACCGCGATGAGAGCCATTGTCGGAACGACCATTCCGATGGGCATCCGGCCGACGTCGCCGCGGTCGTCGAAGGCGACGTCCTGGGAGTAGTCGGCGAGCAGCGCCGAGGGCGCCGAGTCGGACATCGCGCCGTCTGGGGCGTCGACGCGCGCGCGCCAGAACGCCTTGCTCCACACTCTGGCCACCACGTAGAGCGTCAGCAGGCTGGTCACCACCGAGCCGGCGACCAGCAACCACGCCAGTACCGAGCCGCTCTGGGTGCCCGCCTCCAGCAGCGCCACCTTACCGATGAAGCCCGAAAACGGCGGTATTCCACCGAGATTCAGCGCCGGAACCATGAAGACGAATGCCAGCAGCGGGCTGGCTGCGGCCAGGCCGCCGAGGCGGTGCAGCGTCGAGGCGCCGGCTTGTCGTTCGATCAACCCGACGACCAGGAACAGCGTGGTCTGCACCACGATGTGGTGGGCCACGTAGTAGATCGCGCCGGACATCCCCAGCCGGCTGGACAGCGCGATGCCGAACACCATGTAGCCGATGTGGCTGATGAGGGTGAACGACAGCAGGCGCTTGATGTCGCTCTGCGCGATCGCGCCGAGGATGCCCACGAGCATCGTCAGTAGCGCCGCAACCAGCAGCACGCGGTCCAGACCGCCGGCGGGGAACAGCAGCGAGTGCGCCCGGATGATCGCGTACACACCGACTTTGGTCAGCAGGCCGGCGAACACCGCGGTCACCGGCGCGGGCGCGGTGGGGTAGGAGTCCGGCAGCCACGCCGAGAGCGGGAACACCGCGGCCTTGATGCCGAAGGCCACCAGCAGCACCGCGAACAGCGCGCCGCGGGTGCCGCCGCTGACGTCGTGCAACCGCAGCGACAGCTCGGCCATGTTGAGCGTGCCGGTCGCGGCGTAGATCAGCGCCAGGCCGATCAGGAAGATCAGCGACGACACCATCGAGACCATGACGTAGGAGATGCCGGCGCGCACCCGCTCCTGGCTGGCGCCGATGGTCAGCAGCACGAAGCTCGCCGAGAGCAGCACCTCGAAGCCGACGTAGAGGTTGAACAGGTCACCGGCCAGGAACGCCGTGCACACACCCGCCGACAGCACCAGGTAGGTGGGCAGGAAGATCGACACCGGCTGACGGTCGTCGCCGTCGCGGATGCCCTGGCCGATGGCGTAGAACACCACCGCCAGCAGGACGATCGCGGACACCACAAGCATCAGCGCCGAGAGCCGGTCGGCCACCAGCGTGATGCCCAGCGGGCCGAGCCCGGCGTCCGTCGGCCCCCAGCCGCCGACGTGCAGCGCCTGGGTGCCGTCCCGGTCGGTGAGGTACACCAGCACCGCGCACACCGCCAGCACCGCGCTGAGCGCGACCACCGTGATCAGCCGCTGCAGCCGTGGGCGCCGCCCGGCGATCAACGTCAGCGCGGCGGCGGTCAGCGGGATCAGCACCGGCAGCGGCATCAGAACACCAGAGAGGGTCATCGCGACCCCTCGTGCCCGGGCAGCGCGTCCAGCTCGTCGGGCTCGTCGGTGTCGCGGGCGGGAACCGACACCGGTGCGTCCTCGTCGATCGACGACGCCTCCTCGTCGGACAGCTTCGACACCCTTGTGTCCTCGGGGTCGTTGCCGACCTCCTCCTCGGTGGTCAACCGGAACGAGCGGTAGGTCAGGGCGAGCACGAACGCGGCGATCCCCATCGCGATGACGATCGCCGTCAGGATCATGCCCTGCGCCAACGGGTCTGCCGTCGTGGTCTCCGAACCGCTGGTGCGCCCGCGCACCGGCGGATTGCCCGACGGGCCGCCCACGGTGAGGATCAGCAGGTTCACGGCGTTACCGACGAGCAAGAGCCCCAACAGCATTCGGGTCAGGTTGCGCGACAGCAGCAGGTACACACCGCAGCTGGTGAGCCCTCCGATGATGACCAGCGGAACGAGGTAGGTGATCACGAGACCCTCGCGTTCACGACGATGGGCGTCTCGGCCATCTCGACGTCGATGCGCGCCCCGAGGCTGCGCAGCACATCGAGCACCAGGCCCACCACGATGAGGTACACCCCGAGGTCGAAGAACAGCGCGGTGACGATCTTGACCGTGCCCAGCAGCGGCAGATGTAGCGAGATCACCGCCGACGACAGCGCGGGCGCGCCCAGCAGCATCGAACCCACCGCGGTGCCCGCCGACAGCGCCAGCCCGGCGCCGAGGATCTTGCCGGCGTCCAGCGGCAGGGTCTCGCCGAGCTCGTAGCGGCCGCCGGCCAGGTAGCGCAGCACCAGCGCCAGCCCGGCGGTCAGCCCGCCGGCGAACCCGCCGCCCGGGGTGTTGTGCCCGGTGAAGAAGAAGTAGACCGACAGCACCATGATGAGCGGGAAGATCATCCGGGTGGCGACCTCGAGCACCAGCGAGCGATAGCGCGGGTCGCGCAGTTCGCTGCCGCGCAGCCAGGTGGTATCGCTGACCGACGGGCTGTAGGGGACCGGCGGTAGCGCGCCGATGTCGGGCTGGCTTGTGTCCGACCGCTCGCTCCTCCTCGGGCCGCGGGCGGCCCGCATCGTCGACTCGCCGGCGTCGGAAACCTTTGGCGCCGAACCGAACCGGCGGTTACGGAACACCAGCGAAGCCACCCCGGTGGCCGCGACCACCAGCACCGAGATCTCGCCGAGGGTGTCCCAGGCGCGGATATCGACCAGCAGGACATTGACGGTGTTGGCGCCATGGCCGCGGTAGTAGGCGGCGTCGGGCAGCAGCTCGGCGATCGGGGTGGTCCTGCGGGCGGCGGCGGCGAACACCGCCAGGGTGGTGACTGTCGCGCCGACGGCAACGGCGAGCACCGCCCTGGGCAGCCGGTTGCGCTTGATGTTGGCCTCTTCGGCCTCTGGGGGCAGGGTCCGCAGCACCAGCACGAAGATCACCAGGGTCAGCGTCTCCACCAGGAACTGGGTGAGCGCCAGGTCGGGGGCGCCGTGCAAGGCGAAGATGACGCCGCAGCCATAGCCGGTGATACCGACGAGCAGCACCGCCGCCAACCGGTTGCGCATCACGGTGGCGGCCACGGCGGCGGCCAGGATCAGCAGGCCGACCACGGGTTGGACCAGCGAGTCCCACATCCGGAAGTCCGGCTGGTCGCGCGCCCCGAGGACCAGCACCGCGATGGGCAACAACACCAGTGTCGACAGGATCACCGACTGCGTGACCGGGATCGAGCCGCGCTGGGTGACGGCCGTCAAGCGCACCGACACCACATCGGCGCCGCGGATGACCGCGTCGTAGACCCGGTCGGCATTGGCCAGCGGGTGGTAGTTGCTGATGCGGGCCCGGCTCAGCCGGTCACGGCCGAAGAACGCCGCGGTGCCGGCGGCCAGCACCACGATCGACAGCACGACCGGCAGCCCGAAGCCGTGCCAGAGTTCCAGGCTGTAGTTGCCGTCGGTGGCGCCGGCGGCGGGCAGGGTCTCGGCGTAGTCGTCGAGGGTGTGGTCGAGCCGGCTGGGCACCAGACCGAAGAACAGCCCGGCGGCGGCCAGGATCGCCGGCGAGATCAGGAACACCGCGGGCGGGCGGTGCAGGTTGGCGACCAAGATCGTCGGGCCGTGAAAACCCTTGCGCGCGAACGCTCCCCACAGGAAACGCAGGCTGTAGATGGTGGTGAACACCGAGCCGCACACCACTCCGGCCAGCACCACCGGCGCCCACGCACCCAGTGACTCGCTGTGCGCGAGGGTCTCGAAGTCGGCCTCCTTGGCGACGAAGCCCAGGAACGGCGGCAGTGCCGCCATGCTCGCCGTCGCCCCGGCCGCGATGACGAACAATCCGGGCATGCGCCTGCCCAGCCAGGCCAGCCTGCGGATGTCGCGGGTGCCGGTGGAGTGGTCGATCACGCCGACCACCATGAACAGCGTCGCCTTGAACAGGGCATGTGCGCACAGCATGGCCAGCCCGGCCAGCATCAGGTCGCGACCGCCGCCGCCGACCATCACGGTGATGAAGCCGAGCTGGCTGACGGTGCCGAACGCCAGGATGAGCTTGAGGTCGTATTCGCGTACCGCGCGCCAGCCGGCCAGCAGCATGGTCACCAGGCCGAGCGTGATGACGGTCGGGCGCCAGCCGGGGGAGTCGGCGAAGCCGGGCGCCAGCCGTGCGATCAGATAGACGCCGGCTTTGACCATCGCCGCCGCGTGCAGGTAGGCGCTGACCGGGGTCGGGGCGGCCATGGCGCCGGGCAGCCAGAAGTGGAACGGCACGATGCGCCGATTTCGACAGGGCGCCGATGAGCACCAGCACCACGCCGACGCCGACGGCCATGCCGTGCGGGGGTGCGAGCACCAGTTCGGAGAGCAGGTAGGTCCCGGAGTAGTGGCCCAGGATGACGATGCCGACCAGCATGGCCAGCCCGCCGGCGGTGGTGACCAGCAGTGCCTGCATGGCGGCCCGGCGGCTGGTAGCCCGCTCGGCGTAGTGCCCGACCAGCAGGAACGACAGGACGGTCGTCAGCTCCCAGAACGTGTAGAGCAGCAGCATGTTGTCGCTGACCACCAGGCCGAACATCGCCCCGGAGAACGCGACGAGTTCGGCGGCGAAGCTGGGCAGCCGGTTCTCGGTGTGGCCGTCGCGGTGGTGGAAGTACTCCGCGCAGTAGAACAACACCAGCGCGCCGATGCCGAGCACCAGCACGCTCATCACGGCCGACAGCGTGTCGAAGCGCAGCGTGATGTTCATCGACAGCTCGCGCACCCACGGGATGTCAACGGTGGCCGGGCGGTCGTCATGGGGCCAGTTGAGGGCCACCCAGATCAGCGACGCCGCCGGCACCAGCGCCAGCGGATAGAAGGCCAGCCGTCCCCAGCGGTGCACGAGTACCGGCGCCACGGCGGCGGCGATCGCATGCGCGAGCAGGATGACGAGCATGGCACTCCGATCTATTCGACGCGCCCGCGCGTCGGTGATCTGGGGGTCGGTCGGGGTGTCAGCCAAGGTTTTCGGCTAGGTCTTGCCTACCACTCTAGCCGTGGGCGTTCACGGGCTTTGCATTGAAGTGGAAGCAGACTGCGCCGCAATCCTTTTCAGCATTCGCCGGACAACGATGCGATGTCCGCCCGATCCGATCACCAGCGCGCGGTAGACCTTGCCCTTGAGACCGGGGAAGTCCGCCCACGTTTGCGCGGTCACTCGGGTGCCGCCGTCGGCGTCGGACAGCAGGAAGATCAGCTTGTACACCGAGAACCAGTGGCGGCCCTTCAGGGCGAAGCGCTCGCACGGTTCGGCGACGTCGAGGGTGAATCCGAACGGCACCGTGCTGGGGTCCTCGGGATCGCGTGCACATCGTGCGCAACACCGCCGCCCACGCTGTTGCCCGGTCCGCCGGGATGGTTGTGGCATGCTCATCGATATAGGGTAAGTGTTCTATATAGAAGGACTGTACTAGATCGTGGCACCTCCGCGGAAGCATGAAACCGACGCCATCCTCGATGCGGCGCGCGGCCTGGTTCTCGGCGGCGGGCCGCGGGTCGCGGGCGTGGCGGCCATCGCCAAGGCCAGCGGTGCGCCGGTGGGCACGCTGTATCACCGCTTCGGCAACCGCGACGGCATACTGGCGGCCACCTGGCTGCGGGCCTTGGACCGCTTCCAGGCGCTGGCCATGTCGGCGACCGGGGACGGCGCCCTGGATGCCGCGGTTGCGATGGCGTTGTCCGCCCTGGACTTCGCCCGCGAGTACCCCGACGACGCTCGGCTGCTGCTGATGATGCGGCCCGAGGACCTGGTGGACGCCGAAGGCGGCGGCGAGTTGGCCGAGGCCATTGCGGCGCGCAACGTCCCGCTGATCGAGCGGCTGCGAACACTGGCCCGCGAGTTGTACGGCGCCGACGACGCGCGGTCGCTGGACGCGGTGCAGCGGGCGGTCGTCGAACTGCCGTATGCGGCGGTGCGCCGGCACGTCGATCGCCTTCCCGGCTGGCTGGCCGGGGACCTCACGGTGGCGGTGCGCGCGCTGCTGACCGCCTACCGGCAGTAGGTGCGCACCGGAAGGGCCTGCCCGACAACGCCGATGGTCCCGCCGGTCACCCGTCGTCGTCGCTGTCGAGTAATCGTTCGGGGTGGTGGACGTTGTTGACTCGGGGTGGTCCGGTCCCGTCGGACCAGGCGATGCGGCCGCTCTCGGTCACCGTGGTGGTGTAGGTGCCGTCGGTGGCGGCGGCGTGGTCACTGCCGCAGCCGAAGTAGAGGTTGTCGGCGTCGGTGGGGCCGCCGGCGCTCCAGTCCCGCGCGTGGTGGATCTCGCAGTCGTAGCCGGGTACGAAGCAGTCCGGGTTTGGTGCAGCCGCGGTCGCGGGCGTGGCAGATGATGCGGTGGTCGGCGGTCGCCAGCCGTTTGCTGCGCCCGAGGTAGAGGGGTCGCTCGGAGTGGTCGTCGAACACCGCGAGGTAGTGGATCGATTCGCGCTGGCCAGCCGGATCAGGTCGCGCATCGGTAGCCGGCCCGTGCCGCCGGTTCGCGCCGGGGCCGGCATCGGCAGGCCCGGATCGGCGGCCGCGCGGGCGGCCTGTTCGAGCTCGGCCAGCGTGGTCGTCACGACCACGGTGACCGGCGCCCCGCGGTGCTGCCCGAGCCCGCCGGAGGCGATGGCCGTCTTCAGTGCGAGCTTGAAGCGCGTCGTGGCAGCGCTGCTCGGGGCTTCGTGCATCGCGCTCGTCGGCACCGTCGGGTTGATGGCGGCCTGGGCGTACCACGGCGGCGACCGCCTCGAGATACGCGCGGGCCTCCGGGTCCAGCCAGCCGCTGAGCCGGCTCATGCCGTCGGGTCCCTGCCGTCCCAGCACCAGCCCGCGCCGGCGGGCGCGATCCTCGTCGGTGAAGTTGCCGTCGGGGTTCAGGCAGTCGGCGATGGTCTGCGCCGACCACGGCGACGAACTGCGAATCCTGTTCCCGTGCATGGCGGACCAGTGTCCGTTCGGCCTTGTCCTTGTCGGCGGGGGACACCGAGGCGGGCAGCACGTCCAGTGCGCGGCACACCGCGGCGATGTGGTCGTCACCGACCTCACCGGCCTCCACGGCGGCGGCGAGTTCGGGGAGTTCCGGGGCGATGGGTGGGCCGGTCAGTGATCGTCGCGGACGAATCCGCGCCGCGACCCGGAACCGCCGCCTGACTTCACCGGCGGTCAGCCGCAGTCGCGACGCCAGCACGTCGCGCACCTTGACCCCCGCGGGCAGTCGCGGATCGTCGGGGCCGTCCACCGGTGCGGCGATCTCGCCGAACATCCGGTAGGACAACCCGCGGTTGGTGCGCAGCTGGGCCTCCAGACGCTCGGCCACCTCGATGCGAAACGCGTTGCCGGCCAGATCGGTACACGTCGCGCGCAGACGCGCGTAAGCCGCGTCGACTACGTCGAGCTCCGCCCGAACCACGGCATGCACCGCGTCAGCGGTCAACGGTCCGGCGAAGCTCATGACACCACGCTATCGAACAATTGTTCGACACGGTGGGCCGCAACAGCGGGGCTGTGGATGAATCCGGATCTGTGAATAACCGGCGCGCCGTGCTGACCGCCTACCGGCAGTAGGTGCGCACCGGAAGGGCGTGCCCGACAACGCCGATGGCCCCGCCGAGGATCGGCCAGATCGGCCAGAAGTACCAGGCGCCGGCCGTGAGCGCGACGGCGAGCCACACGGTCAGCACGATGGCGACCATCGCCGCGTAGGCGCCCAGGTGCAGGCGCACCGAGGCGCGCGCGGCGCTCTTGCGGGCGGCGATCCGGCGCGGGTCGGTGCGGCGCAGGTGCGCCACCGGCAGGTCGGCGACGATGCGCCGCAGTTCCTCGGCGGTCTGTGCGGCGAACGCCGCCTGAACGCGGGTTTCGTACTCGGCGAGGTCGAAGTAGCCCTGGGCGAGGGCCTGGGACAGGACGTCTGCGGTGGCGGTGCGGTCGTGATCGCCGACTCGGATGATGGTGGAGGTCATACCCTCCGACATTGACATGTCACTATAGGAATGTCAAGGGTTGTGCTGGTATGGGTGGATGTCCGAAGAACGAGTGGTCAGTGCCCGTAGGGAGATCGCCGCACCCGCCGCGACGATCTTCGAGCTCATCGCCGACCCCGCGCGCCAGCCCGAGTGGGACGGCAACGACAACCTCGGCCATGCGCCGGGCGGTCAGCGCGTGCGCGGCGTCGGCGACGTCTTCACCATGACGCTCAACCACGGCGCGGTCCGGGAGAACCATGTGGTCGAGTTCGACGAAGGCCGGCTGATCGCCTGGCGGCCGTCGGAGGAAGGCGGCACCCCGCCGGGTCACCTCTGGCGCTGGGAACTCGAACCCCTCGATGCCGGCCGCACGCTGGTGACCCACACCTATGACTGGACGCGGCTGACCGACCCCAACGCGGCTCGAGCGAGCGCGCAACACCACGGCGGACAACCTCCGCGCGTCGATGGACCGGCTGGCGGTCATCGCCGAGGGCGCTTGACTCGCTAGTGCCCGGCGGCGAACTCCCGCAGCGACTCGACCTGAACCGGATCCAGTGACGGGCGGACGTTTTCGCGGGCCTTGGCCACATCGGCGGCGGTGACGTCGGCGGCGTCGATCGAGCGGCGCATCGCCGTCAGCGCGGCCTCGCGCAGCAGCGCCACGCAGTCCGCGGCGCTGTAGCCGTCCAGTTCGCCGGCCAGCGCGTCGAGGTCGACCTCCTTGGACAGCGGCACCGACTTGCCGGCCGTGCGCAGAATCTCCTTGCGCGCCTCGGTATCCGGCGGTTCGACGAACACCAGCTTCTCCAGCCGGCCCGGGCGCAGCAGTGCCGGGTCGATCAGATCCGGACGGTTGGTGGCGCCGAGCACCACGACGTCGCGCAGCGGCTCGATTCCGTCGAGCTCGGTCAGCAGGGCGGCCACCACCCGGTCGGTCACCCCGGAGTCGAAGCTCTGCCCGCGCCGCGGCGCCAGCGCGTCGATCTCGTCGAGGAACACCAGCGACGGCGCGGAATCCCTTGCCCGGCGGAACAATTCGCGCACCGCCTTCTCCGAGGAGCCCACCCACTTGTCCATCAGTTCGGCACCCTTGACGGCGTGCACGCTCAGCCGGCCCGAGCTGGCCAGCGCGCGCACCACGAAGGTCTTGCCGCAGCCCGGCGGGCCGTACAGCAGAACACCTTTCGGCGGGTCGACCCCGAGCCGGGCGAAGGTCTCCGGATGCTGCAGCGGCCACAGTACCGCCTCGGTGAGCGCCTGCTTCACCGCCTCGGTGAGCGCCTGCTTGGTGTCGACCATGTCGCCGACGTCCTCGAGGGTGATCGAACCGACCGAGACCTCCTCGGTGGCCGAGCGGGACAGCGGCCGGATGACGGTCAACGCGCCCTTGAGGTCTTCCTGGGTCAGCTTGGGCGGCTTGCCGTCCTCGCTGGCCCGCGCCGCCGCCCGCAGTGCCGCCTCGCGCACCAGCGCGGCGAGATCGGCGCGCACGAAACCCGGTGTACGGTCAGCGATCTCGTCGAGCTTGAGCTCCTCGGCGGGAACCTCGCGCAGCATCACCTCCAGCAGCGCCTTGCGAGTCGCGCCGTCGGGCAGGCTCAGGCCGAGCTCGCGGTCGCACAGATCCGGGGCGCGCAGCCGCGGGTCGAGCGCGTCGGGCTGCTGCGAGGTGGCCACCAGCGCCACCCCGGGTGCGGCGACCGCCTTGCGGAGTTCGGCCAGGATCATCGTGGCCACCGGTTCGGCCGGGGTGGGCAGCAGCGCGTCGATGTCGCTGACCAGCAGCACGCCACCGCCGTTGCAGACGGTGGCGACGGCGTCGGCGACGGCCCGCTGCCGATCGGGCGCCGCCAGCGCGCCGGTGTCCGGGCCGTCGAGTTCGACGAGCCGGCGGCCCGCGCACACCGCCCGCACCAGCGTCGCCTTGCCCACGCCGGCCGGTCCGGTGATCAGCACACCCAGATTCGGTTTGGCGCCAAGCTTTTCCAGCAGGGCGGGCTCGTCGAGGGCCAGCTTGAGCCACTCGGTGAGCCGGCCCGCCTGAACGTGCTGACCCTTCAGGTCGTCGATGGACACCGGCGGAGTCTCCGGCCACACCATGGGCGGGCTGACCTCCGCGCCGTAGCCCGCGGGCGCCGGCGCCGCAGTCACGCCGTCACCCCAGCTGACCGACGAATTCGGTTGCACGCTCACCGGTCCCGCCGGATCGGTGCCGGTGACCGTCAGCAGTTCGGAGGTCCAGGTGATGCCGACCGAGGACGCCAGCGCCGAGCTGGCCTCCGATGTCGACGTGCCCGGGCCGAGGTCGCGCGGCAGCAGCGACACCGTGTCGCCCACCGTCATCACCTTGCCGAGCAGGGCCTGCCGCAAGGTCGCCGACGACACCGACTGGGTGGCCAGCGTCGACCCGCGCAGCGTCACCGACCGCGCCCCGTACACCGTCACCGGCGACACCAGCACGGTGGTGTCCTCGCGCAGGCCGGCATTCGACAGCGTCACGTCGTCGAGCAGGGCGGTGCCGGCCGGGGTGCCCGGCGGCGCCACTCCGGCCACCGCCGCGGTGGTGCGAGAACCTGTGAGCGACACCGCATCCCACTCGCGGATGCCCAGGGCGGCGATGGCCTCCGGATGCAGCCGCACCACACCGCGCCGCGAGTCCGTGGCCGAGGTGTTCAGCCGCGCCGTGAGCGCCAGGCTCGAGGCCGGCGGCGGCGAGCCGGCGAGGGTCTGATCGGTCATCGCTCAGCGCCCCGGTTTACGCAAGCCCAGCCGGGCCACCGACCGGCGGTTGGGGTGCGCCGCGCGCCGGGTCGCCCGCCGCGCGGCACGCTGCTGGCGCGGCCGGTCGTTCCACGACTCGGGGTGCGCGGCCACCCAGCGCTGGCTGCGCACCGCGAACGGGATGTGGATGACGTAGGCGGCGATGATCACCAGGATCACCAGATAGGGGAAGACGAAGGCCGCCGCGACGCCGATGGCCAGCAGCGCCAGCAGCGGTGCCACCATGTTCGGCCGCACT
>CAVXWQ010000047.1:0-83755 GCA_963765445.1 uncultured Actinomycetota bacterium | reverse complement strand
GCGACGCGGTGGGCGCCGACGGGCGGCTGTTCTCGGCGACCGCGCTGCGCGTCGCGGAGGCGGCGCTGACCGGGGAGAGCGAACCCATCGGCAAGACCTCCGCACCGCTGGCCGAGGCCAAGGCCCTGGCCGACCGCCACAACATGGTCTACCGCGGCACCGCCGTCACGCAGGGTGTGGGTCATGCCGTGGTCACCGCGTACCGGGATGGCCACCGAGATGGGGACCATCGCCGAGCTGCTGGAAACCACCCACAGCGAGCCGAGCCCGCTGCAGCGTGAACTGGCGACGGCCGGCAGGTACCTCGGCTTGGCGGTCGTCGCGATCGCTGTGGTGGTCATCGTCGTCACCACAGCCCTCAGTGAGATCCGTGGTCTGCACGACCTGGTGACCGTTCTGCTGCTCGGGGTATCGCTCGCCGTGGCCGCCGTCCCCGAGGGCCTGCCCGCGATCGTGTCCGTGGTACTCGCGCTCGGCGTGCAACGGATGGCGGCACGCAACGCGATCGTCAAGAGCCTGCATTCGGTCGAAACCCTCGGCTGCGCAACCGTCATCGCCTCGGACAAGACCGGCACGCTGACCCAGAACGAGATGACGATCACCCGGATCCGCACCGCAGCCGGGGAGGTGCAGCTCGGTGGGGTCGGATACCTCCCGGAAGGCGACGCGCGCGCGAACGGCGCTGACCTGGCCGACTCGGCGCTGGCGCGGGAGGCCGGCCTGGTACTGGCGGTCGGCGCGCTGGCCAACAACGCCCGACTGGAGTTCACCGACGGCCACTGGGAGATCCACGGCGACCCGACCGAGGCGGCGTTCCTGGTCGCCGCCCACAAGCTGGCGGGGACCATCGAGCGCACCGAACGGTTCACCCGCCACGCCGAGGTGCCGTTCACCTCCGAACGCAAGATGATGCCGCGCTCGTCGCCGACGCCGGATCCGGCGGCGGTCTGCTGGTGGCCAAGGTGCCCCGGATGTCCTGCTGGACTGCTGAGCGCCGTCCAGGTGGTGAAGAGATCCTGCCGCTCGACGCCGACGGCGGGCCGCACTGCTGGCCGATATCGATGACCTTTCCGGACAGGCCTTCCGGACACTCGCAGTGGCCTACCGCCCGGTCGAGGCGGCCTGCGGCCCGACGGCATCGACGAGGCCGACGAGCGCGACCTCACCTACGTCGGTGTCGTCGGCATCATCGACCCGCCTCGCCCGGGGGTCGCCGAGGCCGTCGGCGCCGCGCAGCGCGCGGGCGTTCGGGTGCTGATGATCACGGGCGACCACCCGGCCACCGCCAGGCGCATCGCCGAGGATCTCGGCATCGTCGCGCCCGTGCGCGGGTGGTCACCGGCCCAGAACTCGACGCGCTGCCGGATGCCGAGTTGCGCGCGTCGTGACGACGGTGTCGGTCTACGCCCGGGTCGCGCCGCAGAACAAGCTGCGGATCGTCCGACGCGCTGCAGGCCGGCGGCGACGTCGTCGCGATGACCGGCGACGGCGTCAACGACGCACCGGCCTCAAGGCGCGCCGACATCGGAATCGCCATGGGGCGCAACGGAACCGCGGTGGCCAGGGAGGCCGCCGAGATGATACTCGCCGACGACGACTTCACCACGATCGTCGCCGCGGTGCGGACAGGGCCGGGTGATCTTCGACAACATCCGCAAGTTCCTGCGCTACCTGTGCTCGTCGAACCTCGGCGAGGTGTTCACGGTGTTCTTCGGTGTGGTGCTCGCCGCAACTCGGCATCACGACCGACGCCGGGGAAGGCGTCGTGCTGCCGCTGCTCGCGACCCAGATCCTGTGGATCAACCTCGTGACGGACTCCGCGCCGGCACTGGCGATGGGCGTCGACCCCGAATCGACGACGTCATGACCCGGCCGCCGCGGCGCCTCACCGACCGCATCATCGACGGCCGGATGTGGGCCGGCATCGCATTCGTCGGCCTGGTGATGGCCGCCGTCACGCTGCTGTCGATGGACTCGGTCCGTCCCGGCGGGCTGATCGGCGGGTCGGGGTCGCTGGAGCAGGCCCGCACCGTCGGGTTCACCACGCTGGTGTTCGCCCAGCTGTTCAACACGCTGAACGCACGATCGGCGGTGGCCAGCGCGTTCTCGCACCTGTTCAGCAATCGGTGGTTGTGGGCGTCGCTGGCCGTGGGCGTCGTCCTGCAGATAGCGGTCGTCGAGTTGCCGATCCTGCAGACCGCGTTCGGGACGGAGCCCTTGACGCTGGCCCAGTGGGCGACAGCGGTGGTGTTGGCGTCTGTGGTGCTGTGGTGCGAGGAACTACGCAAGGCGGTGATGCGACTGCTGCGAGCGCCCTAGGAGTCTTCCAGGAGGCGCAAGTTGTCCGCGGCGTCGTCGTCCCCGGCGTCGGCGGCGCGCTCCCACCGCCGGCGCGCGCCGTCGAGATCCGGCGGGGTCTGGTTGGCGCAGAGATCGCCGAGATCGTTCATGGCGTCGCCGTTTCCGTGCTCGGCGGCGCGTTCCCACCATCGGTGCGCGGACTCGGGATCCGGCGGTTGTTTCCGGCCGGCGAGAAGCAGCGCGAGATTATGCATCGCGGCGCTGTTGCCGGCGTGCGCGGCTCGCTGATACCAGCTCTCGGCGACGTCGAGATCGAACGGCACCTTGAGCTCCGCGTGCAGATAGCCGAGGTTGTGCATCGCGTCGCTATCGCCTGCTTCGGCGGCCGCTTCCAACTGGATGCGTACCGTCTCGAGATCCGGTGGCTGCGACTCCATGTCAGCGATGCTGGACAGCCTTTGCGGCTGATCATCGACGTGTCGCCACGGTGAGGACGGCGCGGGCCGTAGATTGGCCGCGTGCGTGTGACCTCCGCGGAGTCGACGGAGCTGTTCGTCGGGCCTGCCGGCGCGCCGCTGCAGCTGGTGAGAGTCGGTTATGCTGACTCGTCCGGGGCGTGTGCTCCGGGTCGACGGTGACGGGACTGACCGGCGAGGCCGAGGTCCCGGCCGGCGACGGGGTGGTCGAAATCCCGGTCACCGTCGAGCGGGCGGTGGTGGGGCAGCGCCGCGCCGCCCGGGTGGACGATTTCGGTTTCGAGTTCGAGGTGGCCGAGCCCGGCTGGACGATGTACATGATCAGCCACTTCCACTACGACCCGGTGTGGTGGAACACCCAGGCCGGCTACACCAGCGTGTGGCACGAGGAGCCGCCGGGGCGCGCCCGGCAGAACAACGGGTTCGCGTTGGTGGCCGCGCACCTCGAGATGGCCCGCCGCGACCCGGATTACAAGTTCGTGCTCGCCGAGGTCGACTACCTCAAGCCGTACTTCGACACCCACCCCGAAGACCGCGCCGACCTACGCCGGTTCATCGCCGACGGTCGCGTGGAGGTGATGGGCGGCACCTACAACGAGCCCAACACCAACCTCACCGGGCCCGAGACGTCGATCCGGAACTTCGTGCACGGCATCGGTTTTCAGCGCGACGTCCTGGGCGCGCACCCGGCCACCGCGTGGCAGCTCGACGTGTTCGGCCACGACCCGCAGTTCCCGGGCATGGCGGCCGACGCGGGGCTGACGTCGAGTTCCTGGGCGCGCGGCCCGCACCACCAGTGGGGGCCGATGGCCGGCGACGGTGACCCGAGGCGCATGCAGTTCCACAGCGAGTTCGAGTGGATCGCGCCGTCCGGGCTGGGGCTGCTGACCCACTACATGCCTGCCCACTACTCGGCCGGCTGGTGGATGGACTCCTCGGCGTCGCTGGCCGAAGCCGAGCAGGCCACCTACGAACTGTTCGCCGGGCTGAAGTCGGTGGCGCTGACCCGCAACGTGCTGCTGCCGGTCGGCACCGACTACACCCCACCCAACGCCTGGGTCACCGAGATCCACCGCGACTGGAACGCGCGCTACACCTGGCCGCGGTTCGTCTGCGCGCTGCCCAGCGAGTTCTTCGCCGCGGTGCGCGCCGACGGGGCTGATGCCCTCACCGCAGACCCGCGACATGAACCCGATCTACACCGGCAAGGACGTCTCCTACATCGACACCAAGCAGGCCAACCGGGCCGCCGAGGACGCGGTGCTCGGCGCCGAGCGCTTCGCGGTGTTCGCCGCCCTGCTCACCGGGGCCCGCTACCCGGAGGCCGCGCTGGCCAAAGCCTGGGTGCAGCTGGCCTACGGCGCCCACCACGACGCCATCACCGGCTCGGAATCCGACCAGGTCTACCTCGACCTGCTGACCGGGTGGCGCGACGCCTGGGAACTCGGCCGGGGCGCGCGGGCAGCGGCCCTGGGGCTGCTGTCGCGACGCGGTGGCCCACGAGCCGGGGTCGGTCGTCGTGTGGAACCCGTTGGCGCACAACCGAACCGATATCGTCACCGCGCGTCTCGATACCCCGGTTACCGCCGGGGTGACGGTGCTCGACGCCGACGGCACCGAGCTGCCCGCCGTGGTGTCCGACGACGGCCACCTGGTCAGCTGGCGGGCCGCCGACGTCGGGTCGCTGGGCTGGCGCACCTACCGGGTGGTCCCGAGCGACGAGAGCTGGCGGATGGAAACCGCTGCGGGGCAACGAGATCGGCAACGACCATCACCGGCTGCGGGTCGACCCGGCCCGCGGTGGCGGAGTGGTGTCGCTGGTCGACCTCGGCGACGACGTCGAACTGATCGCGGCGGGCGGGGTCGGCAACGAACTCGCCGTCTACGAGGAATACCCGGCCCACCCGCAGGCCGGTGAAGGGCCGTGGCACCTGCTGCCCAAGGGCGCGGTCGAATGCTCGTCGGCCACCGCCGCCGACTCCGTGCAGGCCTACCGCAGCCCGCTCGGCGAACGGATCGTCGTGCGCGGCCACATCGGCGACACCCTGCGCTACACCCAGGTGCTGACGCTGTGGCACGGCATCGACCGGGTGGACGCCAGCACCACGATCGACGAGTTCACCGGGGCGGACCGGCTGGTGCGGCTGCGCTGGCCGTGCCCGGTGCCCGGCGCGCTACCGGTCAGCGAGGTCGGCGACGCCGTCGTCGGCCGCGGATTCGGGCTCATGCACGACCACACCACCGGCGAGGACCGCGCGGTCGACTCCGCCGAACATCCCTGGACCCTGGACAATCCGGCCCACGGCTGGTTCGGGCTGTCGTCCGCGGTGCGGATCCGGATCGGCGCACACACCCGCGCGGTGTCGGTGGCCGAAGTCGTCGCGCCGTCGCGGGACACCGCGTCGGAATCGGCGCGCGAGTTGATGGTCGCGCTGGTGCGCGCCGGCGTCACCGCCACCTGCGGCAGCGGGCTGTATCCCCGCTACGGCCACCTCGAGGTCGACTCCAACCTGCCCGACGCCCGCATCGCCCTTGGCGGCCCCGACGAGAACGCTTTCACCGCAGAGGTTCTCAAGGCCGCCGACCACGCCTACACCGCCGAACTGCTCCGCCAACTGTCCGCCACCGGGCAGGCCCGGATCTGGGTACCGGCGTCCGCGCCCCTGGAGCGGGTGTGGCAGCCCGACGCCGACCTGCGCGACCCGCTGGCCCTGCCCGTGCTCATCGTCGCCGGACACTGGGCCGGCGGATTGACCGACGCCGTCGCCGCCGTGGTCGACGACCTCGACGACGCCCAGATCGAGGTCACCCAGGACGCTCCCGCGGACTGCGGCGACTTCGCGCCGCGCACCGTCGCGCTGATCAACCGCGGCGTGCCCGGTTTCGCCGTCGAACCCGACCACACCCTGCACAGCTCGCTGATGCGCTCGTGCACCGGCTGGCCCTCCGGCATGTGGATCGACCCGCCGCAACGCAGCGCCCCCGACGGGTCCAACTTCCAGCTGCAGCACTGGACGCACACCTTCGACTTCGCCCTGGTGTCCGGCGAAGGGGATTGGCGGGACAGCGAAATACCCTCGCGCAGTGCTGAATTCAACCACCCGATGGTGTGCGTGGTGGCCGACGGGGGAGCGGGTGCGCTGCCGCCCGACGGCTCGCTGCTGCGCGTCGACCCCGCCGGTGCGGTTGCCCTCGGTGCGCTGAAAGTCGGCGGCAACCCCTCGGCGATCGGCAGCTCGGCGGCCGTCGACCCGGAGGACGTCACCATCCGGCTCGTCGAAACCCGCGGCGCCACAACCGATGTCACCCTGTCCTCCGATGTGGGCCGGGTGTCGGCGGTGGTGTCGGCCGATCTGCTCGAACACGCCCGCGACGACGAGCACGCGCTGAGCCTGCACGGCTATCAGATCGCCACCCTGCTGGCGCGCATGGACGTTCACACCGTCGTCGACGCCGACGGCGCGACGTTGGCCCCCGACGCCGAGGATGCCCAGCCGCTGTATGCCCGCTACTGGCTGCACAACCGCGGACCCGCGCCGCTGGGCGGGCTGCCCGCCGTCGCGCACCTGCACCCGGAGACCGTCACCGCGCAGCCGGGGGATCGGCTGACGTTGCGGCTCACCGCGGCCAGCGACTGCAGCGACGCGACGCTGAACGGCTCGGTGCGGCTGCGCTGCCCGCGCGGCTGGGCCGCCGAACCCGCCGAGCTGGACTTCGAGCTGCCCGCCCGTCATCACCGCGAGGCCGACATCGAGCTCACCGTGCCCGCCGACGCCAAGCCCGGCGACTACCCGGTGCGCGCCCAGCTCAAGCTCGGCGGCGACGTGCCCGAGGCATGGCGGCAGACCGTCGAGGACGTCTGCGTCGTGACGGTCGGCGCCGAGGCGCCCGGCGACCTGGTGCGGTTGGTCACCGAGCCGGCCGACATCGTCGTCGCCCCCGGGGAGACCGCCCGGCTGACCGTCACCGTCGGCAGCGACGCCCGCGCCGACCTCGCGCTGGAGGCACACCTGATCAGCCCGTGGGGCACCTGGGAGTGGACCGGGCCTGCCGCGTGCGGGGCGGTGCTGCGCGCCGGGTCGACGGTCGAGGTGGGCTTCGACATCGCGCCGCCGCCGTGGCTGGCCCCCGGCCAGTGGTGGGCGCTGGTCCGGATCGGCTGCGCGGGCCGGCTGCTGTACAGCCCCGCCGTGACGGTGACGGTCCGATGAGCGTGGCGGCCACCGTCGCCGGAACGCCGGTCGAGGTCAGCGAAGTCGACGCCCGCGAGGCCGTCCTGCGCGGCGCGCCCCAGGTGGCCGCGCTGCCGCGACCCGGCACCAGTGAGGGTCGGCAGCTGCGCCGCTGGCTGACCCAGCTGGTGGTCACCGAACGGGTGGTCGCCCGCGAAGCCGAGGCGCTCGGCGTCACCGTCGCCGCGTCGACCCCGACCGAGGACGAACTGCTGCCCGATGCCACCGCGCGCCTCGAGATCGGCAGCATCGCGGCGGCCGCGCTGACCGACCCGCTGGCGCGGGCGTTGTTCGCGCACGTCACCCGCGACGTCGCCGTCTCCGACGACGCCGTCGCCGACTATCACGCCCGCAACCCGCGCCGCTTCGTCCGCGTCACCCGGGACGTCGCCGTCCCCGACGACGCCGTCGCCGACTACCACGCCCGCAACCCGCGGCGCTTCGCCGGACTCGTCACCACCGGCGGCTGGCGCATCACCGCACCGGAACCGCACCTCGCCGAGGTCCGCGAGCGGATCGGTCCCATCTGCTCGGTGCCGCCCGGCGGCGGGCCTTCCGCAGGTGGCTCGACGAACGCCGCGCCGCACTGGTGTGGCTGGCCCCCGGCTACGAACACCCCGGCGACCCACGCCAGCCCGACAACACCCACAAACACTGATGAGCGACATCGACGCTCGTCCTCGACATCGGCGGCACCAAGATCGCCGCCGGACTCGTCGACCCCGACGGCCAACTGCTCTACGAGACGCGCCAACCCACGCCGCACAGCGATGACGCCGAAAAGGTCTGGGCCGCAGCCGAACACACCATCACCGAGGCGCTGGCCGCGGCCGACGGGCGGGTCACCGGCGTCGGCATCTCGTCGGCGGGCCCCATCCACCTGCCCGACGGCACCATCAGCCCGGTCAACATCCCGGCCTGGCGCGGCTTCCCGATCCGCGACCGGGTGGCCGCAGCGGTCGACGGGGTGCCGGTGCGCCTCGGCCGGGGACGGACTGTGCATGGCGCTCGGCGAGCACTGGCGCGGCGCCGGGCAGGGCGCGGCGTTCCTGCTCGGCATGGTGGTCTCCACCGGCATCGGCGGCGGGCTGATCCTCGACGGCGCCCCCTACAGCGGGCGCACCGGCAACGCGGGACACGTCGGGCACATGATCGTCGACCCCGACGGCCCGCCGTGCAGCTGCGGCGCGCGCGGCTGCGTGGAGGCGATCGCCAGCGGACCGCACCTGGCGGCCTGGGCCCGCGAGCAGGGCTGGGCCGGCGCGGACGCCAAGGAACTGGCCGAGGCCGCTTCGGGCGGGGACGAGATCGCGCAGCGGGCGTTTCACCGGGGCGCGACGGCGATCGCGGCGATGATCGCCTCGGTGGCCGCGGTGTGCGACCTCGACCGGGTGGTCATCGGCGGGGGAGTCGCCAAGGCCGGTCCCGTGCTGTTCGACCCGCTGCGCGAAGCGCTGCGCACCTACGCCCGGCTGGACTTCATCGCCGGTCTGCAGGTGACGCCCGCCGCGCTCGGCGGGGAGGCCGGCCTGGTCGGCGCGGCCGCCCTGCTGCGCGAGCACCCGGCCGAGCAGACGCACAATCGCACTCGCTGAGGCCGTTTTCGTGCGATTGTGTGTCTGCTCGCGGCGTCAGGAGGCGAGTCGGGCTCGCGTGAGGTGGCTGTTGATGCGTTGAGCCAGGCGCGTCGGGTCGGCGCCGAACGTCGTCGGCGACGATGGGTACGACGGTCCAACCCACCTCCTGCACACCGGCGAATCGGGCCTTGTCCCGCAGCATCTCCGTCCGCCCGGCGTGCCACTCGACGCTCTCGTACTCGGCAGCGACCCGCGCATTCGGCCAAGCGAAGTCGACCCGCCATCGTTCACCGCTGAAACCGTGGATCGTGTACTGCAACTCGGGCAGCGGCAGCCCGTGGTCGATCATCACGAGCCGGGCTTCGCTCTCCATCGCCGACTCCGAACGCGCATCCGCGAACGGCAGCAAGCCCCGCACGGCGACGATGCCGCGTCGTCCGCGCTGATCACGAACCGCCCGTTCGAGCTCGTCCGCAGTGCACCACCGCGAGCGCAGAGCTGCGTCGAGCGTGGCCAGCGCCCGTGGCCGACCCAGCTGCCGGGCGACCTCCACAGCCGTCCACGCCGGAGCGGTCGCGCGCCTGCTTGCGACCCACTGCAGCGGGGCGCCCTGCCGTTGGTGGACCACCAAACCCTTTGTCGACCGCATCCGCACGCCCGGGTCGAGGACGTGTATCGCGGTCGTGTTCTCGGTGTCGAAGCCGTACAGCGCGGCGGCAGTGCCCATCGATGCGACGGCGGCCTGGCCCATGAACACGTCCAACGCGGCCAGGCGGCCCCGTAGATCTGGCTGGACGCGCGAATAGACGCCGTACCAGACACGCAACAGACCGCACCTTTGCGCACCTGAACGTCGAGTTGCTGCCGGGTCATCACCGTCAGCAGCTGCGCGGTGGTGGCCAAGCCGCCATTGCGATCGAACAGCCTCGCGACGTCCGCGTTCACGCCAGGAGCATGGCTTTCGCGCCCTGATTCGCGTGTGCAGCTGCCCGGCGGCCTGGGGATAGCCCGCGAGCAGACGCAGAATCGCGTTCGCCGGGCCTCTTCCGTGCGATTCTGCGCCTGCTCGCGGAGGGACGCAGGCGTAGCGCGGGGCTCCCACCTGGCGCGATTAGGAGTTCGGCGAGGCGTCACGCTATTCTTGGCGAGTTCCACCGAAGACCGTCGGTCACCGAGCAATCGGTTGAAGGTCCCGGACATCCGGGCGGCCCACGCAGGAGGACGAGGCTCGACCGCTGCTCGTCAGTGGTTTCTTTCACGCCCCGGCCCATCTGCGCCGGGGCGTTTGTCTGTTCTGGGCTTCCGGCGGTGTACCCACCACAAGGAGGCATGTATGGCCAAGGCTGACAAGGCCACCGCGGTTGCCGACATCGCCGAACAGTTCAAGGACTCGACGGCCACCGTCGTCACCGAGTATCGCGGCCTGACCGTGGCCAACCTGGCCGAGCTGCGTCGCTCGCTGGCCGGCAACGCCACCTACACCGTCGCCAAGAACACGCTGGTCAAGCGTGCCGCGGCGGAGGCCGGGATCGAGGGCCTCGACGAACTGTTCGCCGGTCCGACCGCCATCGCGTTCGTCAAGGGTGAGCCCGTCGACGTCGCCAAGGCGATCAAGAAGTTCGCCAAGGACAACAAGGCCCTGATCATCAAGGGCGGCTACATGGACGGCCACGCGCTGTCCGTCGCCGAGGTCGAGCGCATCGCCGACCTCGAGTCGCGCGAGGTGCTGCTGGCCAAGCTGGCCGGCGCGATGAAGGGCAACCTGGCCAAGGCCGCCGGTCTGTTCAACGCTCCGGCGTCGCAGGTCGCCCGGCTGGCCGCCGCTCTGCAAGAGAAGAAGTCCCGCGAAGAATCCGCCGCCTAACCCACCGCACTACCAAGTAAAAATCCGAAAGGAAACACAACCATGGCAAAGCTCAGCACCGACGAATTGCTCGACGCCTTCAAGGAGATGACCCTGCTGGAGCTCTCGGACTTCGTGAAGAAGTTCGAAGAGGTCTTCGAGGTCACCGCTGCCGCTCCGGTCGCCGTTGCGGCCGCCGCGGGTGCCGCCGCTCCGGCCGAGGCCGCCGAGGAGCAGTCGGAGTTCGACGTCATCCTCGAGGGTGCCGGTGAGAAGAAGATCGGCGTCATCAAGGTCGTCCGCGAGATCGTTTCCGGCCTGGGCCTCAAGGAGGCCAAGGACCTCGTCGACGGCGCTCCCAAGCCGCTGCTCGAGAAGGTCACCAAGGAGGCCGCCGAGGACGCCAAGGGCAAGCTCGAGGCCGCAGGCGCGACGGTCACCGTCAAGTAGTTCTCGATCATCGAAATCCCCCGCGGGCCGGCAACGGCCGCGGGGGATTTTCGTATCCCGCAGATCGAGCAACGCGTGTCCGAAATCGTCGATCACAGGTAGGTACACAAACGGAGTGGCCGCATTCGGTGTGCGCTACAGTGACTCAAACCACAGGCCGTCGAGCCAGTGGGCACCGGTGTGGGCGGAAGGATCTCGCGTGGGCATTGCTATTGAGGTTGAGGGGCTGACCAAGTCGTTCGGATCCCAGCGAATCTGGGAGGACGTGACGCTGGAAATCCCCGCCGGCGAGGTCAGCGTTCTGCTCGGCCCGTCCGGTACCGGTAAGTCGGTGTTCCTCAAGTCGCTGATCGGCCTGCTGCGCCCCGAGCGCGGCAAGATCATCGTCGACGGCACGGACATCATCCAGTGCTCGGCCAAGGAGCTCTACGAGATCCGCACGCTGTTCGGCGTCATGTTCCAGGACGGCGCGCTGTTCGGCTCGATGAACATCTTCGACAACACCGCTTTCCCGCTTCGTGAGCACACGAAGAAGAAGGAGAGCGAGATCCGCCAGATCGTCATGGAGAAGCTCGAGATGGTCGGCCTCGCCGGCGACGAGACCAAGTTCCCGGGCGAGATCTCCGGCGGTATGAAGAAGCGCGCCGGCCTGGCCCGCTCGCTGGTGCTCGACCCGCAGATCATCCTCTGCGACGAGCCGGACTCCGGTCTGGACCCCGTCCGTACCGCCTACCTGAGCCAGCTGCTCATCGACATCAACGCCCAGATCGACGCCACGATCCTGATCGTGACGCACAACATCAACATCGCCCGCACGGTGCCGGACAACATGGGCATGCTGTTCCGCAAGCACCTGGTCATGTTCGGTCCCCGCGAGGTGCTGCTGACCAGCGACGAGCCGGTGGTCAAGCAGTTCCTCAACGGCCGCCGCATCGGCCCGATCGGCATGTCCGAGGAGAAGGACGAGTCGACGATGGCCGAAGAGCAGGCCCTGCTCGACGCCGGCCACCACGACGGCGGTGTCGAGGAGATCGAAGGCGTGCCGCCGCAGATCGTCGCCACCCCCGGCATGCCGGACCGGCAAGCGGTCCACCGCCGCCAGGCCCGCGTGCGCCAGATCCTGAGCAGCCTGCCGCCCAAGGCGCAGCAGGCCATCCTCGACGACCTGGAAGGCACCCACAAGCTGCCCAGCCACTCGTTCGCCAACGATCCGACGAACTGAGCCCTTCGCATAGAACCGGGGCAGGATGACGGGCACGCAGCACACGCCGACGTTCTGCCGCATCTGCGAGCCGCTGTGCGGCATGATCGCCACCGTCGAAGACGGCAAGCTGATCGCGCTGCGCCCCGACAAGGACCATCCGGTCTCGCAGGGTTTCGCCTGCCCGAAGGGCATCGCGTTCGCCGATCTGCACAACGACCCGGATCGGGTCACCACACCGCTGCGCAAACGGGCTGACGGCAGCTTCGAGCCGGTCAGCTGGGACGAGGCGATGACCGACATCGCCGCACGCCTGGCCGACATCCACCGCAGGCACGGCTCGGGCGCGCTGGGCTGGTACTTCGGCAATCCGGGCGCGTTCAGCTACTCCCATCAGCTGTGGCTCAACGTGCTGCTGCTCGGGATGGGACTGCGGTCGCACCTGTTCACCGCCGGCTCGCAGGACATCAACAACCGGTTCGTGGCCAGCCAGCTGCTCTACGGCTCACCGATGGCGCTGCCGGTGCCCGACGTGCTGCGCACCGACTTCCTCGTCGTCATCGGCGCCAACCCGATCGTGTCGCACGGCAGCGTCGTCACCGCG
This sequence comes from uncultured Actinomycetota bacterium, assembly GCA_963765445.1. Classification (GTDB taxonomy): domain Bacteria; phylum Actinomycetota; class Actinomycetes; order Mycobacteriales; family Mycobacteriaceae; genus Mycobacterium. The sequence continues at coordinate 71,071 of CAVXWQ010000047.1, read as the reverse complement.
CCGCGCATCCGCGACCGGATGCACGACATCGTCAAGCGCGGCGGACGCGTGCTGGTGATCGATCCGCGCAAGACCGAGACCGCCGCGCAGTTCGAGTGGCTGGGCATCGTCCCCGACGGCGACGCCTACCTGCTGCTGTCGCTGCTGCAGGTGATGCTCGCCGAGAACCTGGTCGACCGCGCCGCCATCGACGCCCGAGCCGACGGCCTGGACTGGCTGGAGCGCCTGGCCGCGCCGTTCACCCCCGAGGCCACCCAGCGGCACACCGGCATCGCGCCGGACACCGTGCGCGGGCTGGCCCGTGATCTCGTCGCCACCCCGCGCGCCGCCGTCTACGGCCGGCTGGGCACCAGCGTCGGGCGCAACGGCACGCTGACCACCTACCTGCTCGACGCGGTCAACCTGGTGGCAGGCAATCTGGACCGGGCAGGCGGCGCGATGTTCGGCACCTTCGGCATGCCCGCCGAGCGCCTCATGATGAAGGGCGCGGCCGGCGGCGCTGCGGTTCGTCTACCGGCGCAAGCGGTCCCGCATCGGCGACTTCCCGTCGGTGCTGCTGTCCGAACCCGCCGGCATCATGGCCAAGGAGATCACCACCGCAGGGCCCGGCCAGGTGCGCGCCCTGTTCGTCAGCGCGGGCAACCCGGTGCTCTCGGTGCCCAACGGCGAAGAACTTCGTCGAGGCCATGAAGGGCCTCGAACTCGCGGTCGGCATCGACCTGTACGTCAACGAGACCACCGCGCACTGCGACTACGTGCTGCCCGCCACCACGATGTACGAGCGCGACGACTTCCCGCTGCCGTTCCAGCTCCTGCAGCCCACCCCGTTCCGGCAGGCGACCGAAGCGGTGGTGGCCCCGGCCGGGCAGGCCCGCGAGGAGTGGGCGATCATCGACGAGCTCAGCCGTCGGCTCGCCGACCGCACACCCGCTTTGCGGGCGTTGCAGATCACCCGAAAAGCATTGGGCCTCTTCGGTTTACGGTTGACGCCGCGGTTGGTGGCCGACGCTGTGATCCGGCTCGGCGCGGGCGGTGACCGGTTCGGCCTCAACCGTGGTGGACTGACCTTCCGCCGGCTCACGCAGCAGCATCCGCACGGTGTGGTGCTGGCCCCCAACCTGAAGGCCGGAGTGCTGCCGACGGTCGTGGTGTACCGCGGGGCGAAAGTGCGGTTGGTGCACGACGAGATCGCCGCCGAGATCGCGGCGCTGGGCCGGCGCACCGATCCCGACGGCTATCCGCTGCGCCTGATCGGCATGCGCGAATTGCGGTCGGAGAACTCCTGGATGCACAACGTGCCGCTGCTGATGCGGGGAGACCGGACCCAGACCGCGCTGATGCACGTCGACGACGCCGCCGACCTGAAACTCAACGACGGCGACCGGGTGCGGGTCAGTTCGCCGCACGGCGAGATCGAACTCCCGGTGGTCCTGACCAAGGACATCGTCGCCGGCGTCATCGCGATCCCGCACGGCTGGGGACACAGCGGCGCGGGCGGCTGGCGCACCGCCAACGGCGCGGGCGGCGCCAACGTCAACCAGTTGATGTCGAGTGCGCCGGAGGATCTCGAACCCCTTGCCGGCATGGCCCGGTTGACCGGTGTGCCGGTTGCCGTGCACCCGGTCTGAGGCGTCGCCCTTACTGCCGCGCCCAGACGTAATCGCCCAATTGCGCCGTCGCGGGACTTTTGTGTCTGTTCGCGAGATAAATGCAGCCGCCTTGGATACCGTTTGCGCGATCGTCAACGAGGAGGCGGCTGGGTGCTGAGCGACCGTCGAGTCTGGTGGGTGACCGTCGCGTTTTTCCTCCTCGGGCTCGCTGCCGCACTGCTGGCCGGCGCCGGCATCGCCTCCGCCGACAGCACCCCACCGGCAAGCACACCGACCACTCACCGGCCGCGACCGCGTCGAATTCGTCGAGCAGCACCCCGGGCGGAGCGGCCGCAAACAGGCACCGCCCCGCCCCGGCAGCCGTCGCCGCCGGCGCGCGCGCCGCCCGGCCCAGGCCCCCGCGCCGACCGCGACCGCCGTCGACCTGCCCGCGGTCATCACCACCGAGGCCACCCGCCCGACCCGGGTGGCCCAGCACGTCGCCGCGCTGCGCAGCCTCGCCGCGCCCGTCGCCAACGCGCCGCCGACACGGCGCCGCCCCCCTACCGGCAGCGGTGGTCACCCCGCCGCACACCAACGGGGTCAGCGGCGTCAAAGTAGGTCAGTCCACGCTGACCATCCCGGCCGGAACCACCGCCTACAACGCGCCCGCCGACTGGTATTTCCCCACCCAGGCCGACGGCAGCGTCGCGGCCAACGGCGTCATCTGGCTGCAGCACGGCTTCCTGGCCAACAACTCGTACTACTCCTCGTTAGCCACCACGCTGGCGCAGAAGACCAACAGCATCGTGGTCGCCCCGTCGCTGCCGTCGTTCCCGTCGCTCCGGTGCTTCGGCTGCACGCTGTACGGCGTGCCGCTGCAGCAGGGCGCGGCGAGCATGTTCACCGGCGACGAGGCCGCCCTGAACTTCAGCGCCAACCAGGCGGGCTATCTGGGCACGCTGCCACAGGACTTCGTGCTGGCCGGCCACTCCGCCGGCGGCGGGTGGTCGGTGGGGGTCGGCGGCTACTACGCCGACTCGCTTGCGCCGGGCGACCACGAACCACCTGCTCGGCGTGGTGATGTACGACGGTGTCGTCATGAACGGCACCATGGCGCAGTCGATCGCCAGCCTCGACACGCACGCCGACCTGCCGGTCTACCAGATCGCAGCGCCGGCCCAGCAGATCAACGCCTTCGGTATCACCACCGACCAGCTGGCCCCTCTTCGCCCTAACCAGTTCATCGGCGATGTCCTGGTCAACGGCTCGCACGTCGACTCGATGCTCGGCTCCAACCCGCTCATCGACTTCTCCGCTCAGCTCGTCACCAAGTTCTCCCCGAAGGGCAACACCGAGGCCACCTACACGCCTGAGCACCGGCTGGATCAACGACTTCTACTACGGCGGCACCCCGGCGACCCCGAAGTACGGCCTCTACGGCACGGCCGGCCAGCCGGTCATCATGGGCGACGCATCAGCGGCGGTGCTGCCCAGCGCGATCGCCGACCGGCTCGGGCCGATCGAGCAGGTACTCAAAGCCGTGACCGCCAAGCTGCTGCCGTGGATCTTCGGAAGCCTTGTCCGGCAAGGCCGCAGCGACACCCGCCACCACGGCGGTCCAGTCCGCGGGCTCACGCAGACCCTTGACCGACCTCGACGCCCACCCCGACCAACAACGGTGTGACCGGGGTCAAGACCGGCCAGTCGACGTTGACCATCCCGGTCGGGTCGAACTCCTACACCGCGCCCGCGGACTGGTACTTCCCCACCCAGGCCGACGGCAGCGTCCAGGCCAGCGGAATCATCTACCTCCAGCACGGCTTCCTGGCCAGCAACTCGTACTACTCCTCTTTGGCCACTTCGCTGGCCCAGCAGACCAACAGCATCGTGGTCGCACCGACGCTGCCGTCGTTCCCCTCGTTGTTCTGCGAAGGCTGCTACCTCGGCGGAGCACCGATGCAGCAGGGCGTGGCCGAACTGTTCCTCGGCAATCGTGCGGCGCTGACCATCAGCGCCAGCCAGGCGGGCTACCAGGGCGCGCTGCCGCAATCGTTCGTCCTGTCCGGCCACTCCGCCGGCGGCGGGCTGGCCGCGATCGCCGGCGGCTACTACGAAGACGCGCTGGCCCCCGGCGCCCCGGACGACCTGCTCGGCGTGGTGATGTTCGACGGTGTCGCCCTCAGCGATGACGCGTTCAACGGATGCGATCGCCGCTCGCTCAACGGCAAGCCGGTGTACCAGATCGCCGCGCCGCCGCAGGCGTTGAACCTCAACGGCCAGACCACCTTCGACCTGATCGCGGCTCGGCCCGACCAGTTCGTGGGCGCAGAGCTGGTCAACGGTTCGCACGTCGACTCGATGCTCGGCTCCAACCCGTTGATCGACTTCTTCGCCCAGCTGGTCACCAAGTTCTCGCCGCCGGGCAACACCGCGGCCGTCTACACCCTGGCCAATGGCTGGATCAACGACTTCTACACCAGGGCACCCCGCAGGCCCCGAATTACGGCTTCTACGGCACCGCCGGTCAGCCGATCATCATGGGTCAGGCGGCGGGCATCTTCCTGCCGACCCAACCGGTGGCCACCACCGCCGCGGTCGCGGTCTGACCAATCGCTGACGGATCAGCTTCCGTCCGCGGATTCCGCTGACGACTTGCTGTGAGTTGAGTACGTTTTCGGCGTCGTCAATAAGAAAGGTGGGCTATGGCCGAACGGCGCGTCTGGTTGGGAACTGGTGCGGTGGTCATGGGCCTGGGAGCGGCCCTGTTGTCCGGCTCGGGGGTTGCCCACGCCGACGGCGCCGGCGCCGACGACGGCTCGGGCGGCAAGCAGGCATCGGCCGACTCGTCGACCGCGAACAGCGCAAGGCCACCGCAAACAACCGCCGGGCAGCGCAGGGCACCGCGGGGCGCGCCAGCGCCTCGGCGACCAGTGCCCGCCCGGCGCGCTCGGCAAGCGCCCACCCGACACCCGCGGCGGCGGCTCGGACCAAGCCCGCCCCGTCGGCCGTCGCGACTCCCGTCGACCGCACCCCCCAGCTCGATGTGCCCGAGGTCGCGGCAGCCGCCACCGCGCACCGCGAGCGCCGCGGCGGACCCGGCGCCCGCCCCCGTCGAGTTCTCCGCGAGCTCGCCGAAGCCGGCCGCTGCCGCCGCCGCCCGCCGGGCTTCGGTCAATCAGGCCATCGCGTCCGCGGGCAGCCTGACCGCAACACCGGCCTCTGCTCCCGCTGCCGGCCGCCGGCCTGGCCGCCACGCTGCTCAGCGTGCTGTCGGGCCTGGCGACCCAACCCCAGCCGGCCGCGGCGACCACGGCCGCGCCCGCTGGCCGCGTGACCACCTCGCCCCTGCTGCCCGGTTACACCAACGGCGTGACCGGCGTGCAGGTCGGCCACTCCCGCCTCGAGATGCCGGGCGCCTTCATCGGCGACACCGTCGCCGCCGACTGGTACTTCCCGACCCAGGCCGACGGCAGCGTCGACGCCCAGGGCGTGATCTGGCTGCAGCACGGCTTCGGCGCCACCAACACCTTCTACTCGGCGCTGGCGACCGAACTGGCGCATGAAGACCAACAGCATCGTGGTGTCGCCCACGCTGTCGTCCATTCCGTTCACCTTCTCGGGCGGCTGCCTCACGTGCAGCAGCTCCCAGGAGGCCGCCGCCGCCATGTTCCTGCAGACGGACCGCACCACCCTGGTCGAAGAGCGCTCTCGACGCCGGTCTGGATCCCGCCTACGTGGGCGGACTCGAAGGCAGCTTCATCCTGGCCGGGCATTCCGCCGGCGGTGGTTTCGCCGCCGCGACGGCCGCCGATTTCCTCGCCGGTGATCGCAGGATGACGAGCTGGCCGGCGTGGTGATGTTCGACGGCGTCTCCAACGGCGCGTCCGACGGCAGCTTCGCCGCACCAGGTGGACGCCCTGCAGCAGGCGGACATACCGATCTACCAGATCGCCGCCCCGGCCCAGGCGTGGAACGCCTACGGCGCGACCAGCAACGCCCTGCTGACTGCGCTCGGCGACGCCTCGACCACAGGCGGCACGTTCGCCGGCGTGGTGCTCGCCGGCGGCTCGCACGTCGACTCGATGCTCGGCGTCAACCCGATCTTCGACGCCGTCCTGCAGCTGGTGACGGGGCGGGTACCGGCCGGCAACACCGCCGCCGTCTACACGCTGAGCACCGGCTGGATCAACGACATGTACAGCCGGCGCCACGCCCGCAGCACCGCCAAGTACGGCTTCTACGCGGGCGCCAACCAGGCCATCATCATGGGCCCGACCGCGGCGCTCGCGCTGCCCAGCCCGGTCCTCAACCAGCTCTCGCTCGGCGACAAGATCGTCACGTCGCTGATCGACGCGGTCGGCGGCATCTTCGGGTTCAGCATCCTGCCGGACCCGCGTGAACACCGGCAGCAACGGTCGTCGACTTCGGTGAGCACGCCGCCGCTGTCCAACGGCGTCACCGGCGTCCGGACCGGCTCGGCCGTCCTGGACATCCCCTGCGGCCCCAACGGTTACGCCGCACCGGCCGACTGGTACTTCCCGACCCAGGCCGACGGCACCGTGCAGGCCAACGGTGTCATCTGGCTGCAGCACGGGTTCCTCGGCTTCAAGAGCTGGTACGCCGCGGAGGCCCAGCAGCTGGCCCAGGAGACCAACAGCATCGTGGTGGTGCCCAACATCTTCTGGTTCGACACCCCGATCTGCCCGGGCTGCTTCCTCGGCGGCGAGGACATGCGCAAGGCCGTCGCCACGATGTTCCAGGACGGGCGGTCGGCGCTGAACGTCAGCGCCAACGCCGCCGGACTCGACGGCCCGCTGCCGCAGAAGTTCCTGCTGACCGGGCACTCCGCCGGCGGCAACTTCGCCACCGCGAGTCGGCGCGCTGCTCACCGACACCCCCGCGGCCGACGATCTGCTCGGCGTGGTGATGTTCGACGGCGTCGGCCGCGGCGACCAGTTCACCGACTCGCTGACCGAGCTGGACGCCAACGAGATCCCCGACTACCAGATCGCCGGCAAGCCGCAGAGCTGGAACGCCTGGGGTGTGGGCACCCAGCTGATGTACGGGGTCTACGGCCCGACTCAGTTCTACGGCGTCCAGATCGACAACGGCTCACACACCGACGTCATCGCCGGCCCCAGCCTCTTCGCGAAGCTCGCCGAAATCGCCAGCGCCATCATCGTCAACCCGTCGCCGCCGGGCGCCAAAGAGGCGGTGCGCACCTTCTCCTCCGGCTGGATCAACGACATCTACGCCGGCAACACCACCTACCTCGACGAACCCAGCCGAACCCCTGTACGGCATCTACGGGCGCAACGGCGACAACCCCGACAGACCCCGTGGTGTACACCAACCAGCCGATCGTGATGGGGAAGGCGGGCGCCAGCACGCTGCCCTCGCCGCCGCCGGTGGACCTCCCCAAGTACCTGGGCACCTGGTACGAGCAGGGCAGCGTCAAGCAGTTCTTCTCGCTCGGCCTGGTCAACACCAAGGCGGTGTACACCCTCAACCCGGACGGCTCGATCAAGGTGCAGAACTCGGGCAACTACTTCGGCCCCAACGGGCCGCAGTCGAACATCACCGGTGCCGCGCTCGTCGTCAACCCGGACTTCAACACCCGGCTCAACGTCGGCTTCTTCTTCGGCCAGCCCAACAACACCAACGAGCCGGGCAACTACTGGATCCTGGACTACGGGCCCGGGCGCCACGTCGACGGCCAGTACGAGTGGGCGATCGTCAGCGACTCGAGCGGCTCCAGCGGCTTCATCCTGACCCGCGACCAGACCATCACCGAGGCCGAGTACAACGCGTTGGTGGCCCGGGCGAAGCAGCTGGGTGTCTCGGGCCGGATCACGCCGACGGCGCAGTACCCGACCGCCCGCCGGTGGCGGCGCTGCCCGGGCCGGCGCACGTGCCCGCAAGCGTCCTGGTCTGATCGAGCAAAGCGGTCCGGAGTTTATCCACACCAAACACCGCGCGAAACCCTTGACGGAAAGGCGCAAACGGGTCAGTCTGTTGTCCAGCATGTGTGTGTGGGTAGCTAGATCGCCAGCCAGCGCCAGCCTGCCCGCCATGCGGCTGTTGAGGAATGCGCCGTTCTGCGCTATTGTTGGACGTTGCGCTGGCTGCCTCCTGCCCACCTCAACCCGCACCTGACACCGTGGTCCACGTCTGAGCCAAGACACTCCAGCTCAGAGACCTATTCGTGTGCCGTGTGATTCGGGAAAAGGCTGGGTCCTCGAGAAGGCCAGCCGAACCGACGCAGATATTTCGCGGCCAATGGACCCGGCAGCTGTTGCCATCCAGACAGTCGCATTAGGTGCTGGAAGGATGCATCTTGGCAGTCTCTAGCCAGAGCAAATCGACTACTACTTCTACCTCCGTCCCCGGAGCCCCGGCACGTGTTTCTTTCGCCAAGCTGCGCGAACCTCTGGAGGTTCCCGGCCTGCTCGACGTCCAAACCGATTCCTTCAAGTGGTTGATCGGTGCGGACTCGTGGCGTCAGAAGGCGATCGCCCTGGGTGATCCGAGCCCGGTCGGCGGTCTGGAAGAAGTACTCGCGGAGCTGTCCCCGATCGAGGACTTCTCCGGCTCGATGTCGCTGAGCTTCTCCGACCCGCGCTTCGACGAAGTCAAGGCGCCGGTCGACGAGTGCAAAGACAAGGACATGACGTACGCGGCCCCGCTGTTCGTCACGGCCGAGTTCATCAACAACAACACCGGCGAGATCAAGAGCCAGACGGTGTTCATGGGTGACTTCCCGATGATGACCGAGAAGGGCACCTTCATCATCAACGGCACCGAGCGTGTCGTGGTCAGCCAGCTGGTCCGCTCGCCCGGTGTGTACTTCGACGAGGCCATCGACAAGTCGACCGAGAAGGTCCTGCACAGCGTCAAGGTGATCCCCGGTCGCGGCGCGTGGCTGGAGTTCGACGTCGACAAGCGCGACACCGTCGGTGTGCGCATCGACCGCAAGCGCCGCCAGCCGGTCACCGTGCTGCTCAAGGCGCTCGGCTGGACCAACGAGCAGATCCGCGAGCGCTTCGGCTTCTCCGAGATCATGATGTCGACGCTGGAGAAGGACAACACCGCCGGCACCGACGAGGCGCTGCTGGACATCTACCGCAAGCTGCGTCCGGGCGAGCCGCCGACCAAGGAGTCCGCGCAGACCCTGCTGGAGAACCTGTTCTTCAAGGACAAGCGCTACGACCTGGCCCGGGTGGGCCGCTACAAGGTCAACAAGAAGCTGGGCCTCAACGCCGGCCAGCCGATCACCAGCTCGACGCTGACCGAAGAGGACATCGTCGCCACCATCGAGTACCTGGTGCGTCTGCACCACGTTTCGCTGGACGGCCAGCCGCCGGTCATGACGGCACCGGGCGGCGTCGAGGTTCCCGTCGAGGTCGACGACATCGACCACTTCGGCAACCGTCGCCTGCGCACCGTGGGCGAGCTGATCCAGAACCAGATCCGGGTCGGCCTGTCCCGCATGGAGCGCGTCGTCCGTGAGCGGATGACCACCCAGGACGTCGAGGCGATCACGCCGCAGACCCTGATCAACATCCGTCCCGTCGTGGCGGCGATCAAGGAGTTCTTCGGCACCAGCCAGCTGTCGCAGTTCATGGACCAGAACAACCCGCTGTCGGGTCTGACCCACAAGCGCCGCCTGTCGGCGCTGGGCCCGGGTGGTCTGTCCCGTGAGCGCGCCGGCCTCGAGGTCCGCGACGTGCACTCCAGCCACTACGGCCGGATGTGCCCGATCGAGACCCCCGAGGGTCCGAACATCGGTCTGATCGGCTCGCTGTCGGTGTACGCCCGGGTCAACCCGTTCGGCTTCATCGAGACGCCGTACCGCAAGGTCGTCAACGGTGTCGTCACCGACGAGATCCACTACCTGACCGCCGACGAGGAGGACCGCCACGTCGTGGCGCAGGCCAACTCGCCGACCGACGCCAAGGGCAAGTTCACCGAGGCTCGCGTGCTGGTTCGCCGTAAGGGCGGCGAGGTCGAGAACGTGACCCCGGCCGAGGTCGACTTCATGGACGTCTCGCCGCGCCAGATGGTGTCGGTCGCGACGGCGATGATCCCGTTCCTCGAGCACGACGACGCCAACCGCGCCCTGATGGGTGCCAACATGCAGCGCCAGGCGGTTCCGCTGGTGCGCAGCGAGGCACCGCTGGTGGGCACCGGTATGGAGCTGCGCGCCGCGATCGACGCCGGCGACGTGGTCGTGACCGACAAGGCCGGTGTGGTGGAAGAGGTTTCGGCCGACTACATCACCGTGATGGCCGACGACGGCACCCGGCACACCTACCGGATGCGTAAGTTCGCCCGCTCCAACCACGGCACCTGCGCCAACCAGCGTCCGATCGTGGACGCCGGGCAGCGTGTCGAGTCCGGGTCAGGTCCTCGCCGACGGACCGTGCACCGAGAACGGTGAGATGGCGCTGGGCAAGAACCTGCTCGTCGCCATCATGCCGTGGGAGGGGCACAACTACGAGGACGCGATCATCCTCTCCAACCGGCTGGTTGAGGAGGACGTGCTCACCTCGATCCACATCGAGGAGCACGAGATCGACGCCCGCGACACCAAGCTGGGCGCCGAGGAGATCACCCGGGACATCCCGAACGTCTCCGACGAGGTGCTGGCCGATCTCGACGAGCGCGGCATCATCCGCATCGGCGCCGAGGTCCGCGACGGCGACATCCTGGTCGGCAAGGTCACGCCGAAGGGCGAGACCGAGCTGACCCCGGAGGAGCGCCTGCTGCGCGCCATCTTCGGTGAGAAGGCCCGCGAGGTTCGCGACACCTCGCTGAAGGTGCCGCACGGCGAGTCCGGCAAGGTCATCGGCATCCGCGTGTTCTCGCGCGAGGACGACGACGAGCTGCCGGCCGGTGTCAACGAGCTGGTCCGCGTGTACGTGGCCCAGAAGCGCAAGATCTCCGACGGCGACAAGCTCGCCGGACGCCACGGCAACAAGGGCGTCATCGGCAAGATCCTGGCAGTCGAGGACATGCCGTTCCTTCCGGACGGCACCCCGGTCGACATCATCCTGAACACCCACGGTGTGCCGCGACGGATGAACATCGGCCAGATCCTGGAAACCCACCTCGGGTGGGTGGCCAAGGCCGGCTGGAAGGTCGAAAACGCCGGCATCTCCTGAGTGGGCGGCCAACCTGCCGCAGGACATGCTGGAGGCGCAGCCGAACACCATCGTCTCGACGCCGGTGTTCGACGGTGCCCGCGAGGAGGAGCTGCAGGGTCTGCTGGCTTCGACGCTGCCCAACCGCGACGGCGAAGTGCTCGTCGACGGTGACGGCAAGTCGGTGCTCTACGACGGCCGCAGCGGCGAACCGTTCCCGTACCCGGTGACGGTCGGCTACATGTACATCCTCAAGCTGCACCACCTGGTGGACGACAAGATCCACGCCCGCTCGACCGGTCCGTACTCGATGATCACCCAGCAGCCGCTGGGCGGTAAGGCGCAGTTCGGTGGTCAGCGGTTCGGTGAGATGGAGTGCTGGGCCATGCAGGCCTACGGCGCGGCGTACACGCTGCAGGAGCTCTTGACCATCAAGTCCGACGACACCGTCGGCCGGGTCAAGGTCTACGAGGCGATCGTCAAGGGCGAGAACATCCCCGAGCCGGGCATTCCCGAGTCGTTCAAGGTGCTGCTCAAGGAGCTGCAGTCGCTGTGTCTCAACGTCGAGGTCCTGTCGAGTGACGGTGCCGCGATCGAGATGCGTGACGGAGACGACGAGGACCTGGAGCGCGCTGCTGCCAACCTCGGAATCAACCTGTCCCGCAACGAATCCGCGTCCGTCGAGGACCTCGCCTGAACTGCGGCAGAGCCGCGGCGCTGAACCGCGGCGTTGCCCGCGTTCTGAAGTTAGTTTTCTAGTCCCGAAAGGGGAAAGGGAGTTACGTGCTAGACGTCAACTTCTTCGATGAACTCCGGATCGGTCTCGCCACCGCTGACGACATTCGTCAGTGGTCCTACGGCGAGGTCAAGAAGCCGGAGACCATCAACTACCGCACGCTCAAGCCTGAGAAGGACGGCCTGTTCTGCGAGAAGATCTTCGGACCGACTCGCGACTGGGAGTGCTACTGCGGCAAGTACAAGCGCGTCCGCTTCAAGGGCATCATCTGCGAGCGCTGCGGTGTCGAGGTCACTCGTGCCAAGGTGCGCCGCGAGCGGATGGGCCACATCGAGCTGGCCGCCCCGGTCACGCACATCTGGTACTTCAAGGGCGTCCCGTCGCGCTTGGGCTACCTGCTCGACCTGGCCCCGAAGGATCTCGAGAAGATCATCTACTTCGCGGCCTACGTGATCACCGCGGTCGACAACGAGATGCGCCACAACGAGCTGTCCACTCTCGAAGCCGAGATGGAGGTCGAGAAGAAGGCTGTCGCCGATCAGCGTGACGCCGACCTGGAGGCCCGCGCCCAGAAGCTCGAGGCCGACCTCGCCGAGCTGGAGGCCGAGGGCGCCAAGTCCGACGTGCGCCGCAAGGTGCGTGACGGCGGCGAGCGCGAGATGCGTCAGCTGCGCGACCGGTCCCAGCGTGAGCTGGACCGGCTCGACGAGATCTGGAGCACCTTCACCAAGCTGGCCCCCAAGCAGCTCATCGTCGACGAGAACCTCTACCGCGAGATCGTCGACCGCTACGGCGAGTACTTCGAGGGCTCGATGGGCGCGGAGTCGATCCAGAAGCTCATCCAGAACTTCGACATCGACGCCGAGGCCGAGTCGCTGCGCGAGGTCATCCGCAGCGGCAAGGGCCAGAAGAAGCTTCGTGCTCTCAAGCGCCTGAAGGTCGTCGCGGCGTTCCAGATGAACAGGCAACTCCCCGATGGGCATGGTGCTCGACGCGGTGCCGGTGATCCCGCCGGAGCTGCGTCCGATGGTCCAGCTCGACGGTGGCCGCTTCGCCACCTCGGACCTCAACGACCTGTACCGCCGCGTGATCAACCGCAACAACCGGCTCAAGAGGCTGATCGACCTCGGCGCGCCCGAGATCATCGTCAACAACGAGAAGCGCATGCTTCAGGAGTCGGTGGACGCGCTGTTCGACAACGGCCGGCGCGGCCGCCCGGTCACCGGGCCGGGCAACCGTCCGCTGAAGTCGCTGAGCGATCTGCTCAAGGGCAAGCAGGGCCGGTTCCGCCAGAACCTGCTCGGCAAGCGCGTCGACTACTCGGGCCGTTCGGTCATCGTGGTCGGCCCGCAGCTCAAGCTGCACCAGTGCGGTCTGCCCAAGCTGATGGCACTCGAGCTGTTCAAGCCGTTCGTGATGAAGCGTCTGGTCGACCTGAACCACGCGCAGAACATCAAGAGCGCCAAGCGAATGGTCGAGCGTCAGCGTCCGCAGGTGTGGGACGTCCTCGAAGAGGTCATCGCCGAGCACCCGGTTCTGCTGAACCGCGCGCCAACGCTGCACCGCCTGGGCATCCAGGCCTTCGAGCCGCAGCTGGTGGAGGGCAAGGCCATCCAGCTGCACCCGCTGGTGTGTGAGGCGTTCAACGCCGACTTCGACGGCGACCAGATGGCCGTGCACCTTCCGCTGTCGGCGGAGGCGCAGGCCGAGGCCCGCATCCTGATGCTGTCCTCGAACAACATCCTGTCGCCGGCGTCGGGCAAGCCGCTGGCCATGCCGCGTCTGGACATGGTCACCGGTCTGTACTTCCTGACCACCCTGATCAAGGGTGACATCGGCGAGTACACCGCGGCTGCCAAGGACACCCCGGAGTCCGGCGTCTACAGCTCGCCGGCCGAGGCCATCATGGCGATGGACCGCGGTTTGCTCAGTGTTCGGGCGCAGATCAAGGTGCGCCTGACGCAGCTGCGTCCGTCGCACGAGGTCGAGAACGAGCTGTTCGGCGAGAACGGCTGGCGTCCGGGCATGGCCTGGATCGCCGAGACCACGCTGGGGCGGGTGCTCTTCAATGAGCTTCTGCCGCAGGGGTATCCGTTCGTCAACGAGCAGATGCACAAGAAGGTCCAGGCCCGGATCATCAACGATCTGGCCGAGCGCTACCCGATGATCGTGGTCGCGCAGACCGTCGACAAGCTCAAGGACGCCGGCTTCTACTGGGCCACCCGTTCGGGTGTCACCGTGTCGATGGCCGACGTCATCGTGCCGCCGGAGAAGCAGGAGATCCTCGAGCGTTACGAGGCCGAGGCCGAGGGGATCGAGAAGAAGTACCAGCGCGGCGCCCTGAACAAGCAGGAGCGCAACGACGCTCTGGTGGAGCTGTGGAAGGACGCCACCGAAGAGGTCGGTAACGCGCTGCGGGCGCACTACCCGGATGACAACCCGATCATCACGATCGTGGACTCCGGGGCGACGGGTAACTTCACCCAGACCCGCACGCTGGCCGGCATGAAGGGTCTGGTGACCAACCCGAAGGGTGAGTTCATCCCGCGGCCGATCAAGTCCTCGTTCCGCGAGGGCCTGACGGTGCTGGAGTACTTCATCAACACCCACGGCGCCCGAAAGGGTCTGGCGGACACCGCTCTTCGTACCGCCGACTCGGGCTACCTGACCCGTCGTCTGGTGGACGTGTCGCAGGACGTGATCGTGCGCGAGCACGACTGCGGGACCGAGCGCGGCATCCTCGTCGACCTGGCCGAGCGTCAGGCCGACGGCACCCTGCTGCGCGACGCGCACGTCGAGACCTCGGCGTACGCCCGCACGCTGGCCGCTGACGCGGTCGACGAGAAGGGCAACGTCGTCGTCGTGGCCGGCCACGACCTGGGCGACCCGGCGATCGACGCGCTGCTCGAGGCCGGTATCTCGCAGGTCAAGGTCCGCTCGGTGCTCACCTGCGGCAGCGCCTCGGGCGTGTGCGCGATGTGCTACGGCCGTTCGATGGCCACCGGCAAGCTGGTCGACATCGGCGAGGCCGTGGGCATCGTGGCCGCGCAGTCCATCGGTGAGCCCGGCACGCAGCTGACGATGCGTACCTTCCACCAGGGTGGTGTCACCGGTGGCGCCGACATCGTCGGTGGTCTGCCGCGTGTGCAGGAGCTGTTCGAGGCGCGTGTTCCGCGGAACCGTGCCCCGATCGCCGACGTCGCCGGGCGGGTTCGCCTGGAGGAGACCGACAAGTTCTACAAGATCACCATCGTTCCCGATGACGGGGGCGAGGAGGTCGTGTACGACAAGCTCTCCAAGCGTCAGCGTCTGCGCGTGTTCAAGCACGACGACGGGACCGAGCGGCTGCTCGCCGACGGCGACCACGTCGAGGTGGGCCAGCAGCTCATGGAGGGCTCGGCCGACCCGCACGAGGTGCTCCGTGTCGAGGGCCCGCGCAAGGTGCAGATCCACCTGGTCAAGGAAGTCCAGGAGGTCTACCGGGCCCAGGGCGTGTCGATCCACGACAAGCACATCGAGGTCATCGTCCGGCAGATGCTGCGGCGCGTCACGATCATCGACTCGGGCGCAACGGAGTTCCTGCCCGGCTCGCTGACCGAGCGCGGCGAGTTCGAGGCCGAGAACCGTCGGGTGGTTGCCGAGGGCGCCGAGCCCGCGGCCGGCCGTCCGGTGCTGATGGGCATCACCAAGGCGTCGCTGGCCACCGACTCGTGGCTGTCGGCGGCGTCGTTCCAGGAGACCACTCGCGTGCTCACCGATGCGGCGATCAACTGCCGCAGCGACAAGCTGCAGGGTCTGAAGGAGAACGTGATCATCGGCAAGCTGATCCCGGCCGGTACCGGTATCAACCGCTACCGCAACATCCAGGTGCAGCCCACCGAGGAAGCACGGGCCGCGGCGTACACGATCCCGTCCTACGAGGATCAGTACTACAGCCCGGACTTCGGCCAGGCCACCGGTGCCGCGGTGCCGCTGGACGACTACGGCTACAGCGACTACCGGTAGTCCCTTTCTGCGCGAGCAGACGCAAAAGTCCCCGCACGCACGGCGTGTCGGGGACTTTTGCGTCTGGTGGCCCGAGTGTCCACAGCGGTGAGTTGGCAGCCAGCACGGCGGGCACAGAGCATCGCAGGGTGTTCATCAACGAAGTGTTCGCGCTCAACGGTGGGCTGGCGACGACTGAGCAACTGCTGGCGGTGATGTCACGCAAGTCGCTTGCCGCCCATGTCCGGGCCGGTGCCACTCGTTCAGGGTGTGGCACGGCGTGTACGCGCTCGAGCAGCCCAGCACCATCAGCCGGCTCGCAGGGCTCGACGCTCATGACTGGCAAGCCGGACCGTCGCGTGTATGAACACAGCTGCGAGATCTCTACGGCTTCGACACCGAAAAGGATGACCGCATACACGTTCTCGACCCCGGCATTCGGCTGCGCCCGACGGCGGGGTTGATGGTGCACCAACGCACGGGTGCGCCGCTGCGCCGCATGTCGGGCCGGCTTGCCACCGCGCCGGCGTGGACCGCTGTCGAGACCGCACGACGTTGCGACGTCCACGAGCTCTCGCCACCCTCGATGCCGCCCTGCAGATGCGGTGCGTGCTCCGCTCGCGGAGTTGGAAGCCGCGGTACGCGAGCAGAAGGGACGGCGCGGGATCGTTCACGGTTCGTGATGTCCTTGCCCACGCAGACGGGCGGTCCGAGTCGCCGATGGAGAGCGAAGCGCGACTGGTATTCATCGACGGCGGACTTCCGCCGACAGAGCTTCAGTACGAGATTGTCGATCGCTTTGGCGAACTGTGGCGCGCCGACTTCGCGTGGCCGGAGGCTCATGGTCGCAGCCGAGTACGACAGCATGGAGTGGCACGCCAATCCCGACGGCTTGGAAGCGCGACCAGCATCAAGAACAGTCGACTGCAGGACTGCGGGTGGGATCTCGGTCCGGTTTGTCGTCGACGACGTGCGCCGCTATCCGGTCGGACCTCGTGCGCACGGGTCGCCAGCCGGATCGACGCCGCCGACTTGCTAGCTGAGCAGACACAAACGTCCCCGAATTCTGCTACGTGTCGGGGGCGTTTGCGTCTGCTCGCCGAACCTGTGGCGCAAGCGTGCTGCGCCGCTCGCGCCTAGACTGGCCGACGTGCTCATCGGTTCCCATGTCCGCTCCGACAACCCGCTGCTCGGTGCCCTGGACGACGACGCCGACGCGGTGCAGTTCTTCCTCGGCGACCCGCAGAGCTGGAAGAAGCCCAAGCCGCGTGAGGACGCCGACCTGCTGCGCCGATCGCCGATCCCGCTCTACGTGCATGCCCCGTATCTGATCAACGTCGCCTCGGCCAACAACCGGGTGCGCATCCCGTCGCGCAAGATCCTGAAGGACACCTGCGACGCCGCGGCCGAGATCGGCGCGACGGCGGTGATCGTGCACGGCGGCCACGCCGACGACAACGACATGGAGGCCGGCTTCGAGCGCTGGGTCAAGGCGCTGGCGCAGCTGGAGACCGATGTCCCGGTCTACCTGGAGAACACCGCCGGCGGCGACCACGCGATGGCCCGCCACTTCGACACCATCGGCCGGCTGTGGGAGCGCATCGGCGACATGGGCATCGGGTTCTGCCTGGACACCTGCCACGCCTGGGCGGCCGGCGAGGAGCTGATCGACGCCGTCGAGCGCATCAAGGCCATCACCGGCCGCATCGACCTGGTGCACTGCAACGACTCGCGGGACGCCAAGGGCTCCGGCGCCGACCGGCACGCCAATTTCGGTGCGGGACAGATCGATCCGCAGCTGCTGGTCGCGGTCGTCACCGCGGCTGAGGCCCCGGTGATCTGTGAGACGGCCGACGAGGGCCGCAAGAACGACATCGCCTTCCTGCGCGACAACGTCTCAGGCTGATTGGCCGCTAGGTCAGGTAGACCTTCCGCAGCGTCTCGGTGACGGTCCACACCGTGCGGGCGCCCTCGGCGAGCCGGACCACGTCGCCGGGTCCGAGCGTCAACGGGGCAGTGCCGTCGTCGAATTCGACGGTTGCCGCGCCGGAGAGCACCACGAAGACCTCGTCGGCCTCCACGTCGCTCATCACGCCCGGCGTCATCTCCCAGATCCCGACATCGAGGCCGCCGAACCGGCCGAGTTCGGCGACCGCGGTGAGCGGGGTGCCGCCCAGCGACTGATCGGCGGGGACCGGCTCGTGCTCGAGCGACTCGCTGGCGGCGTGGACGACGGTGTTGAGCTTCACGGCAAGCAGCTTGCCATATTACGCATCTTGTGCAGCTGTGGAGAAAATGTAACAGTGGAGGTATGTCGGACACCCATGTCGTCACCAATCAGGTCCCGCCGCTGGTGGACCACAACCCCGCCACCTCACCGGTGCTCATCGAGGCCCTGATCCGCGAGGGCGGGCAGTGGGGCCTCGACGAGGTCACCGAACTCGGCGCGCTGTCGGGCAGCGCCCAGGCCCAGCGCTGGGGTGATCTCGCCGACCGCAACCTGCCGATCCTGCACACCCATGACCGCTACGGGCACCGGGTCGACGAGATCGAGTACGACCCCGCCTACCACGAGCTGATGCGCGTTGCCATCGCCCACGGCCTGCATGCCGCCCCGTGGGCCGACGACCGCCCCGGCGCCCACGTCGTGCGCGCGGCCAAGATGTCGGTGTGGACGCCCGAACCGGGGCACGTCTGCCCGATCTCGATGACGTACGCCGTCGTTCCGGCGCTGCGGCACAACGCCGAACTGGCCAAGGTCTACGAGCCGTTGCTGACCAGCCGCGAATACGACCCCGAGCTGACGGTGCCGGCCACCAAGGCCGGTATCACCGCGGGCATGTCCATGACCGAGAAGCAGGGCGGCTCCGACGTGCGCGCCGGCACCACGCAGGCGGTCCCCAACGGCGACGGCAGCTACACGCTGACCGGCCACAAGTGGTTCACCTCCGCGGCGATGAGCGACATCTTCCTGGTCCTCGCCCAGGCGCCCGGCGGGCTGAGCTGCTTCATGCTGCCGCGGGTGCTGCCCGACGGCACCCGCAACCGGATGTTCATCCAGCGGCTCAAGGACAAGCTCGGCAACCACGGCAACGCCTCCAGTGAGATCGAGTACGACGGCGCCATCGCCTGGCTGGTCGGCGAGGAGGGCCGGGGCGTGCCCACCATCATCGAGATGGTCAACCTCACCCGGCTGGACTGCACGCTGGGCAGCGCCACGTCCATGCGCAGCGGGCTGACCCGCGCCATCCACCACGCCCAGCACCGAAAGGCGTTCGGCGCGTATCTGATCGACCAGCCGCTGATGCGCAACGTGCTGGCCGACCTGGCCGTCGAGGCCGAGGCGGCCACCATCATCGCCATGCGGATGGCCGGCGCCACCGACGCCGCCGTCCGCGGTGACGAGCGCGAAACCCTGCTGCGCCGAATCGGTTTGGCCGCCGCCAAGTACTGGGTGTGCAAGCGGGCCACCCCGCACGCCGGCGAGGCGATGGAATGCCTGGGCGGCAACGGCTATGCCGAGGAGTCCGGCATGCCGCGGCTGTACCGCGAGGCGCCGCTGATGGGCATCTGGGAAGGCTCGGGCAACGTCAGCGCGTTGGATACGTTGCGCGCCATGGCAACCCGGCCCGAGTGCGTGGCTGTGCTGTTCGACGAACTGGCCACCACCGCCGGACAGGACGCCAGGCTCGACGTCCACGTCGCGACGTTGCGCGTCGGAACTGGAGAACACCGACGCGATCGAGTACCGGGCCCGCAAGGTCGCCGAGGACATCAGCCTGGCGCTGCAGGGATCACTGCTGGTGCGCCACGGCCATCCCGCCGTCGCCGAGGCGTTCCTGGCCACCCGGATGGCCGGCAACTGGGGCGGCGCGTTCGGCACCCTGCCGACCGGGCTCGACCTCGCGCCGATCCTCGAACGCTGCATGGTCAAGGGATGACTCCCTCGGCCGAGCAGACGCAAAAGCCCCCGACACGCCGCGAGTTTGGTGACGTTTGTGTCTGCTCGCGATGGGACGTGGCATGGACACCCTGAAGACGATGACCTACGAGGTCACCGACCGGGTCGCCCGAATCACCTTCAACCGCCCCGAAAAGGGCAACGCGATCGTCGCCGACACCCCGCTGGAACTGGCGGCGCTCGTCGAGCGCGCCGACCTCGACCCAGACGTTCACGTCATCCTGGTGTCCGGCCGCGGTGACGGGTTCTGCGCGGGCTTCGACCTGTCCGCCTACGCCGACGGAACGGGTCGGCCGGCGGCTCGGACCGCGCGGGCACCGTGCTCGACGGCAAGACCCAGGCCGTCAACCACCTGCCCGACCAGCCGTGGGATCCGATGGTCGACTACCAGATGATGAGCCGGTTCGTCCGCGGGTTCGCCAGCCTGATGCACGCCGACAAGCCGACGGTGGTCAAGATCCACGGCTACTGCGTGGCCGGCGGCACCGACATCGCGCTGCACGCCGACCAGGTGATCGCGGCCGCCGACGCCAAGATCGGCTACCCGCCGACGCGGGTGTGGGGCGTGCCCGCGGCCGGGCTGTGGGCGCACCGGCTGGGCGATCAGCGCGCCAAACGCCTTCTGCTGACCGGTGATTGCATCACCGGCGCGCAGGCCGCCGAATGGGGCCTCGCGGTCGAGGCTCCCGCCGCCGAGGACCTCGACGAGCGCACCGAACGACTCGTCGAGCGCATCGCCGCCGTCCCGGTGAACCAGCTCATCATGGTCAAGCTCGCGATGAACTCCGCGCTCTACCAACAGGGCGTGGCGACCAGCCGGATGGTCAGCACCGTGTTCGACGGGATCGCCCGGCACACCCCGGAAGGGCACGCCTTCGTCGCCGACGCCCGCGAGCACGGGTTCCGGGAGGCCGTGCGGCACCGCGACGAACCGTTCGGCGACCACGGCCGCAGAACCTCCGGGGTATGAGGTGACCGACTCGCTGTCGCGGATGACCGCACGCTCGGTTGTGCTGTCCGTGCTGCTCGGCGCCCATCCGGCGTCGGCGACGTCGGCCGAACTGCTCGGCTCACAGCCGATTTCGGCATTCGCGAACAGACGCTGCGGGTCGCGCTGACCCGGATGGTCGGCGCCGGAGACCTGGTGCGCGACGACGACGGCTACCGCCTGTCCGACCGGCTGCTGAGCCGGCAGCGCCGGCAGGACGACGCGCTCAACCCGCGCACCCGCGACTGGGACGGCACCTGGACGACGCTGGTGGTCACCGCGGTCGGCATGGATGCCCGGGCGCGCGCGGCGCTGCGAAACACCCTGCAGGACAAGCGGTTCGGCGAGCTGCGTGAAGGGGTGTGGCTGCGCCCGGACAACCTCGCCGACGATCTGCCCGCCGAGGTCGCCGAGCGGGTCCGGGTGCTGCGCGCCCGCGACGACGATCCCGCCGAACTGGCCGCGGCGGCTGTGGAATCTGGACGGCTGGTCGATCACCGGCCATCGCCTTCTCGACGACATGGCGGCGGCCACCGACATTCCCGGCCGGTTCGTCGCGGCCGCGGCCATGGTGCGCCACCTGCTCACCGACCCGGTGCTGCCGGATGACCTGCTGCCGAAGAACTGGCCCGGGGAACAGCTTCGGGACTCCTACGCGAACTTCGCCGCGCACCTGGGGGCGCGGCGCGACGAGGCACGACTGGTGGAGGCGAGATGACCCGGGAATCAGTACGAACAGAGCGCAACGGTGCGGTGACGACGGTGATCCTGGACCGCCCGCACGCCCGCAATGCCGTCGACGGCCCGACCGCGATGGCGCTGCACAACGCGTTCGACGAGTTCGACCGCGACGAGTCGGCCTCGGTGGCCGTGCTCTGGGGTGACAACGGAACCTTCTGCGCGGGAGCCGATCTCAAAGCCATCGGCACACCCGACAGCAACCCCACCCATCGCCGAGGGCTGGGTCTGATGTCGCCGGCCCTGCGGCTCCGGGACCGATGGGCCCCAGCCGCATGGTGTTGTCCAAGCCGGTGATCGCCGCGGTCAGCGGATACGCCGTCGCCGGCGGCCTCGAACTCGCGCTGTGGTGTGACCTGCGGGTCGTCGAGCAGGACGCGGTGTTCGGGGTGTTCTGCCGGCGCTGGGGCGTGCCGCTGATCGACGGCGGCACCGTGCGGCTGCCGCGGCTGATCGGGCACAGCCGCGCGATGGACTTGATCCTCACCGGCCGCGCCGTCGCCGCCGACGAGGCGCTGGCCATCGGGCTGGCCAACCGGGTGGTCCCGACGGGTCAGGCCCGGCAGGCCGCCGAAGAGCTGGCCGCCGAACTGGCCGCGCTGCCGCAAGGCTGCCTGCGCTCGGATCGGCTCTCGGCGATGCACCAGTGGGGGCACTCCGAGGCCGAGGCCATGGATTTCGAGTTCGGCAGCCTGTCGCGGGTGGCCGCCGAGTCGATCGCCGGTGCGCAGCGCTTCGCCAAAGGCGCCGGCCGGCACGGACGAAGGACTGACTGATCCCGGGTCGCTTCGCTCCTGCCCGCCAGGCCAACTCAGCCCTTGTTGATCGTGTTGCCCGAGCCGAGGTTGTTGACCTTCGGCTCACCGCCCTTGTAGGTGACGGTGTTGTTCAGGCCGACGACGGAGAGTTCCTTGTCGACCTTGTCGAAGGTGATCTTGTTGTCGGCGCCGCCGATGTTCACCGACGAACACGAGCCCTTCACCGTCAGCGTGTTGTTCGAACCGCCGACGTTGAGCGACTTGCCGTCGGCGCAGTCGATCTCGGTGGTGGTTCCGAACGAGCCGTAGTTGATGGTGTTGCCCACTTCCACCTGGGCGCCGGACTTGCCGGCCGTCGCGGTCGACGAGGTGGTGTCGTTGCCGTTGGAGCCGCAGCCGGCGATGGCCACAGCTGCGATGGCGAGCGCGCCGATGCCGGCGATCCGGGTGGGGGTGTGCATCCGCAGTACTTCCTTCTCTACCGACCGCGACCGCGTTTGACTCCTCGATGATTGGAGCCTACGTGCGGGCCCGCACGTCAACTAGAGTTCTTCGCTGATCCAGATTGAAGGGCGATCGCATGACAACACAACCGGAATCGGCGGGCGGTCGACCGCGCGCCGGAGGCCGGTCGTCGGCGCGTTCGGCCAAGCTCAGCCGCGACGTCATCGTCCACGCCGCGCTGACATTCCTGGACCGCGAAGGCTGGGACGCGCTGACCATCAACGCGCTGGCCACCCAGCTGGGCACCAAGGGCCCGTCGTTGTACAACCACGTCGACAGCCTCGAAGACCTGCGCCGAACCGTGCGGATGCACGTCATCGACGACATCCTGCAGATGCTCAGCACGGTCGGGCAGGGCCGCACCCGCGACGACGCGGTGATGGCCATGGCCAGCGCCTACCGCAGCTACGCCCACCACCACCCGGGCCGCTATTCGGCGTTCACCCGCATGCCGCTGGAGGGCGACGACCCCGGCTTCACCGCCGCCGCGCACGCCGCCGCCGCGCCCGTGATCGAGGTGCTGGCCTCCTACGGCCTGGACGGCGAGGACGCCTACTACGCGTCGCTGGAGTTCTGGGCGGCGCTGCACGGCTTCGTGCTGCTGGAGATGACCGGCGTCATGGACGAGGTGGACACCGACGCGGTGTTCTCCGACATGGTGCTGCGGCTGGCGGTCGGGATGGCGCACCGCAACGGGGGCACTGGCTGACCCAGGTCAGCCCGGTTGGGGAACCGGCGCCGACATTGACGCGTTGACCTGCGGTAAGGCCCCGTACACCGAGTTTGGAGGGGCGTGCCGAGCCTGGTATCGTGGAGGCTCGTGCCTGGCCGATAGGGGCGCAAGCGGGGACGCATGCGCGCACGCCGGGCAAATTCGCATGTCCAGTATGCATCGGATTCGACTGATGCACAGTGCGTGCGACACGCCCGGTCGCGGGGTACGCGGCAGGACGAAAACTGCAGTACAGAGACTTGAAGAACGCCGAAAGACGAACGAGAGATAGAAAGCCGGTAGATGCCAACCATTCAGCAGCTGGTCCGCAAGGGTCGCCACGACAAGATCGCCAAGGTCAAGACCGCGGCCCTCAAGGGCAGCCCGCAGCGCCGCGGCGTGTGCACCCGCGTGTACACCACGACCCCGAAGAAGCCGAACTCGGCGCTTCGCAAGGTCGCGCGCGTCAAGCTGACCAGCCAGGTGGAGGTCACCGCCTACATCCCCGGTGAGGGCCACAACCTGCAGGAGCACTCCATGGTGCTGGTGCGCGGTGGTCGTGTGAAGGACCTCCCCGGCGTTCGCTACAAGATCATCCGCGGCTCGCTGGACACCCAGGGTGTCAAGAACCGCAAGCAAGCCCGCAGCCGCTACGGCGCCAAGAAGGAGAAGAGCTAATGCCGCGCAAGGGGCCCGCGCCGAAGCGCCCGCTGGTCAACGATCCGGTCTACGGGTCGCAGCTGGTGACGCAGCTCGTCAACAAAGTCCTGCTCGACGGGAAGAAATCGCTGGCCGAGCGCATTGTTTACGGTGCGCTCGAGCAGGCCCGTGACAAGACCGGCACCGATCCGGTGGTCACCCTCAAGCGCGCTCTGGACAACGTCAAGCCGGCCCTCGAGGTCCGCAGCCGTCGCGTCGGTGGCGCCACCTACCAGGTGCCCGTCGAGGTGCGTCCGGAACGCTCGACCACGCTGGCGCTGCGCTGGCTGGTGAGCTTCTCCAAGGCACGCCGCGAGAAGACCATGGTCGAGCGGTTGGCGAACGAGATCCTCGACGCCAGCAATGGCCTGGGTGCCGCCGTCAAGCGACGCGAGGACACCCACAAGATGGCCGAAGCGAACCGGGCCTTCGCGCACTACCGCTGGTGACACCCGGCGCCCGGCCCTAGGGCTCGGACGTCTGGCGCACCGGGCGCAACTGACAGCAATCACGCAAGCGAAAGAGTTGGGAAGACTTCTGTGGCACAGGACGTGCTGACCGACCTGAACAAGGTCCGCAACATCGGCATCATGGCGCACATCGACGCCGGTAAGACCACGACGACTGAGCGCATCCTCTACTACACCGGGATCAGCTACAAGATCGGCGAGGTCCACGACGGCGCCGCCACGATGGACTGGATGGAGCAGGAGCAGGAGCGGGGTATCACCATCACCTCGGCTGCGACCACCTGCTTCTGGAACGACAACCAGATCAACATCATCGACACCCCGGGCCACGTCGACTTCACCGTCGAGGTGGAGCGCAGCCTGCGCGTGCTCGACGGTGCCGTCGCCGTCTTCGACGGCAAGGAAGGCGTCGAGCCCCAGTCCGAGCAGGTCTGGCGGCAGGCCGACAAGTACGACGTCCCGCGCATCTGCTTCGTCAACAAGATGGACAAGATCGGCGCGGACTTCTACTTCTCGGTGAAGACGATGGAAGACCGCCTCGGCGCCCGCGTCATCCCGATCCAGCTGCCGATCGGCTCCGAAGGTGACTTCGAGGGCGTCGTCGACCTGGTCGAGATGAAGGCCAAGGTCTGGCGCGGCGAGACCAAGCTGGGCGAGAAGTACGACGTCGTCGACATCCCGGCCGACCTCGAAGAGCGGGCCGCTGAGTACCGCACCAAACTGCTCGAGGCCGTCGCCGAGACCGACGAGGCGCTGCTGGAGAAGTATTTCGGTGGCGAGGAACTGTCGATCGACGAGATCAAGGGTGCGCTGCGCAAGCTGACCATCAACTCCGAGGCCTACCTGGTGTTGTGTGGCAGCGCGTTCAAGAACAAGGGCGTTCAGCCCATGCTCGACGCGGTCATCGACTACCTGCCCTCGCCGCTGGACGTGCCGCCGGCCGTCGGCCACGCGCCGGGCAAGGAGGACGTCGAGGTCATCCGCAAGCCGTCGGTCGACGAGCCGTTCTCGGCGCTGGCCTTCAAGGTGGCCACCCACCCGTTCTTCGGCAAGCTGACCTACGTCCGGGTGTACTCGGGCAAGGTCGACTCCGGCGCCCAGGTCGTCAACGCGACCAAGGGCAAGAAGGAGCGGCTGGGCAAGCTGTTCCAGATGCACTCCAACAAGGAGAACCCGGTCGAGACCGCGGCCGCCGGCCACATCTACGCCGTGATCGGCCTGAAGGACACCACCACCGGTGACACCCTGTGCGACCCGAACAACCAGGTCGTGCTGGAGTCGATGACGTTCCCGGATCCGGTCATCCAGGTCGCCATCGAGCCCAAGACGAAGAGTGACCAGGAGAAGCTGTCCCTGGCCATTCAGAAGCTGGCCGAAGAGGACCCGACCTTCAAGGTCAACCAGGACCACGAGACCGGTCAGACCATCATCGGTGGCATGGGCGAGCTTCACCTGGACATCCTGGTGGACCGCATGCGCCGCGAGTTCAAGGTCGAGGCCAACGTCGGCAAGCCGCAGGTGGCCTACAAGGAGACCATCAAGCGCGCGGTCGACAAGGTCGAGTTCACCCACAAGAAGCAGACGGGTGGCTCCGGCCAGTTCGCGAAGGTGCTCATCGCCCTCGAGCCCTTCACGGGCGAGGACGGCGCGACCTACGAGTTCGAGAACAAGGTCACCGGTGGCCGCATCCCGCGCGAGTACATCCCGTCGGTGGACGCCGGCGCGCAGGACGCCATGCAGTACGGCGTGCTGGCCGGCTACCCGCTGGTGAACGTGAAGGTGATCCTGCTCGACGGCGCCTACCACGACGTCGACTCCTCGGAAATGGCCTTCAAGATCGCCGGTTCGCAGGTACTGAAAAAGGCTGCCGCACAGGCGCAGCCGGTCATCCTGGAACCGATCATGGCCGTCGAGGTCACCACGCCCGAGGACTACATGGGCGACGTGATCGGCGACCTGAACTCCCGCCGTGGTCAGATCCAGGCCATGGAGGAGCGGAGCGGTGCACGCGTCGTCAGGGCGCAGGTGCCGCTGTCGGAGATGTTCGGCTATGTCGGCGACCTTCGGTCGAAGACCCAGGGCCGGGCGAACTACTCCATGGTGTTCGACTCGTACGCCGAAGTTCCGGCGAACGTGTCGAAGGAGATCATCGCTAAGGCGACGGGTCAGTGAACGGATCAGTAGGTAAGACTGGCCCGCCGGCTTGGCGGACCACACAACTGAAAAACAACAACCTGCTTTAAAAGCACCAACAGTCCAGGAGGACACAGAAGTGGCGAAGGCGAAGTTCGAGCGGACGAAGCCGCACGTCAACATCGGGACCATTGGTCACGTTGACCACGGCAAGACCACGCTGACCGCGGCTATCACCAAGGTTCTGCACGACAAGTACCCCGATTTGAACGAGTCGCGTGCATTCGACCAGATCGACAATGCGCCCGAGGAGCGTCAGCGCGGTATCACCATCAACATCTCGCATGTTGAGTACCAGACCGAGAAGCGTCACTACGCGCACGTCGACGCCCCCGGTCACGCTGACTACATCAAGAACATGATCACCGGTGCCGCCCAGATGGACGGCGCAATCCTGGTGGTCGCCGCCACCGACGGCCCCATGCCGCAGACCCGTGAGCACGTGCTGCTGGCCCGCCAGGTCGGCGTCCCCTACATCCTGGTGGCGCTGAACAAGGCCGACATGGTCGACGACGAGGAGCTCCTCGAGCTCGTCGAGATGGAGGTCCGCGAACTGCTGGCCGCCCAGGAGTTCGACGAGGACGCCCCGGTGATCCGGGTGTCCGCGCTCAAGGCCCTCGAAGGCGACCCGAAGTGGGTCAAGAGCGTCGAGGAACTGATGGACGCCGTCGACGAGTCGATCCCGGACCCGATCCGCGAGACCGACAAGCCGTTCCTGATGCCCGTTGAGGACGTCTTCACCATCACCGGCCGCGGCACCGTGGTCACCGGTCGCGTCGAGCGTGGCGTGATCAACGTGAACGAAGAGGTCGAGATCGTCGGCATCCGTCCGGAGACCACCAAGACCACGGTCACCGGTGTCGAGATGTTCCGCAAGCTGCTCGACCAGGGTCAGGCCGGCGACAACGTCGGTCTGCTGGTCCGTGGCGTCAAGCGCGAGGACGTCGAGCGCGGCCAGGTCGTCGTGAAGCCCGGCACCACCACGCCGCACACCGAGTTCGAGGGCAGCGTCTACATCCTGTCCAAGGACGAGGGCGGCCGGCACACGCCGTTCTTCAACAACTACCGTCCGCAGTTCTACTTCCGCACCACCGACGTGACCGGCGTTGTCACGTTGCCGGAGGGCACGGAAATGGTCATGCCCGGCGACAACACCGACATCTCGGTGAAGCTGATTCAGCCTGTCGCCATGGACGAGGGCCTGCGCTTCGCGATTCGCGAGGGCGGCCGTACCGTCGGCGCCGGCCGGGTTACCAAGATCAACAAGTAGATCTGGTACCAGTCAGACACGAGAGCGGCGTCCACCTTCGGGTGGGCGCCGTTTTCGTTTTCCGGACTCCGGACCGGTGCTACAGTTCGGCATCTTGCGAGCACGGGGGATGGGGACGTGATCTACGACGACGTCCGGGAACGGGCCTATTCGCTGCCGACGGTGGCCGGCGGCGCAGCACTTCTCGCGGTGCTGGCGGCGATCGTCGCCGCGGTCCTCGTCGTCAGCCAGTCCAGTGCCGGCACCGCACACCGCCGGCCGTCGGTTGCCGTACCGCCGGTGAGCACTGCGGTCCTCGCACCGTCGACGCCACCGGCTACGCCGTCGCCCGAGGGTCGGCAGTTCTTCGGTGAGGTCCCGCAGGTGCCATTGTGCTCGGCCAGGCCTTGGCGCCGGTGTCCTAGCCGACACGGCCTGACAGCATCTTCGCAGGCTTCAGCAAACCAGCCGAAGTGGCCCGGTTGGAGATAGTCTGACTCCCGTCATCCACTGGTCGACAAGGAGTACGGCGAATGTTGGGGCGTTATCTCAAGGCGCAGATGACGGTGCTGCTGTTCGGCGGTCTGGTCGGTCCGATCTTCCTGATCGTGTACTTCGCACTGGGACCGTTCGCCCGCCCGTACATCGGCTGGATGTTCTGGGTCGGCTTGCTCATCACCGCCGCCGACGTGCTGGTCGCGCTGTGGCTGACCGCCGCCGGCACCAAATCCGCGGCGACGCACCAACAACTGACGCAAACCGGTGTGCTGGTGCTGGCCCAGATCACCGGGATCTCCGACACCTCCTGGTTCGTCAACGACCAGCAGATGATCAAGGTGAACCTGCACTTCGACGTCCCCGGCCAGGCGGGTTTCGACACCCAGGAGACCATGGCGTCCAGTCCGACGCGCATGCAGATCCTCAACGCGCACAAGCTGGTCGCGCTCGTCGACCCCGCCACACAGAAGTACGAGATCGACTGGAACGCAAGCGCGTTGATCGCCGGCGTGGTCCCCGCCCAGTTCACGTCCGACAGAGACGGACGGACCTACGATCTGCGCGGCCAGGCCGGGCCGCTGATGCAGATCATGCAGATCCTGCGGGCCAACGGTATCCCGATGGACGGCACGATCGACATCCGCTCCAACCCGGTGGTGCGCGAGCAGGTCCTCGACATCGTGCGCCGGGCAGGGGCCGCACACCGCGCCGCGCCGCGCCGGTTGCCGCCGCCCGCCGCGACCCGTACCACCACCGATGCCGGCGCCGTTCATAGCGCCGCCGCCGGGGCAAACCACGGCCCAGCGCCTGCAGGAACTCGAGACATTGCGCGCCACCGGCACCATCACCGAGGACGAGTACAACAGGAAGCGGCAACAGATCCTGTCCGAGCTCTGACCGAGTTTGGGCGCGAATCGCCGGACTGGTCTAATGTGAGCCTTTTCCAGCAGAGCGCTCGCAGGTGGCGGAGGTTCGGTGGATGGCGGAGCCACGCCAAGCCGGGGAGGTGCGAGCGCCATCGCTGTTGGATGCCCTGATCCCTCTCGTCGCGTTGGCGGTGTTGATCGCCGGCTCCCTTGCGCTGTTCGGTCTGGCCGCCCTCGACGGCCCGATCCAGGTTGCCCTGATCGTCTGCTGCGCGGTAGCGAGCCTGATCGCGCTGAAGAACGGACACCGGTGGACTGCTGTCGAGGAAGCTGGTCGGGGCGCGATGTCGTCCATCACCAGCGCGGTGTTCATCCTGCTGGCCGTCGGTGCGCTGATCGGCACCTGGAATCTCTCCGGCACCATTCCCACCCTGGTGTACTACGGTATTCAACTGCTCGCGCCGAGCTACTTCTACTTCGCCGCCGCGGTGATCTGCGGCGTGGTAGCCATGTCGATCGGGAGTTCGTGGACCACCGCCGCAACCGTCGGCGTCGGGTTGGTGGGTATCGCGACCATGTTCGGAGTGTCGACGCCGATCACCGCCGGCGCGGTGATCTCCGGTGCCTACCTTGGCGACAAGCTCTCCCCACTGTCCGAGACGACGATCCTCACCGCGCAGATGGTCGAGGTTGATCTCTACACACATATCCGCAACCAGGCGTGGACGTCGGTGCCGGCGTTCGTGTTGGCCGCGATCGCGTTCGCGGTTCTCGGGGTGGCTGGTCCGGCGCCGATCGACACCGTAGGCGAGGAGATCGAACTCGCCAAGCTCAGCGAGATCTTCTGGATCAACCCGGTAAACCTCCTGCCACTGCTCGTGCTGGTGTTGCTGTCGATGCGCAAAGCACCGGCGTCACTGGCGCTACTGGCTTCAGCACTGTTCGCCGGCGTGCAGGCGACCATCCTGCAGCGCGACGTGGTGAATGGGTTTGTCGAGGCGATTCAGGGCAGCTCGAACGCAGTCGTGGGTTCGATCCAGGCAATATGGAAGACCATGGCCAATGGCTTCACGATCAACTCCGGGATCGGTGAGATCGACAGACTGGTCTCGCGTGGCGGTATGGACGCCATGCTGCTCACGATCTGGCTGATCATCGCGGCAGTGACATTCGGAGCACTGCTCGAGCAGTTCGGGCTGATCGACCGGCTCATCAGCCCACTGATCACAGGGGCGAATACGACCGGACGCCTGTATCTTTCCGTCTTCGCCTGCTGCCTCGGCCTCAACGTCGTCGCCGGCGATCAGTACATTGCGCTGGTATTGCCCAGCCGGATGTTCCGGCTCGAGTTCCGTCGTCGTGGGCTGGCCCCGCAGAACCTGTCCCGCCTGGCCGCGGACAGCGGCACCGTCACTTCGCCCCTGGTTCCGTGGAATTCGTGCGGAGCCTTCATGGGCGCGGTCCTCGGGGTTGCCACCTTGTCGTACCTGCCTTTTGCGATCTTCAATATCGCCAGCCCAGTGCTGAGCGTGCTCTATGGTTTCACCGGGTTCAAGATCGTTAAGGTCTCAACTATCGCCGGAGACGGAGTCGATTCATGACCACCACCGAGTCGCAAACCGAGCAGGCCAACGACAAGGTCAGCCTCCCGACACTGACCGCGATGGTTGTCGGGTCGATGATCGGCTCGGGCGTATTCCTGCTGCCGCGCCGCTTCGGAACCGAGACGGGCGTGCTCGGCGCGATCATCGCCTGGACCATTGCGGGCACCGGAATGCTGATGCTGGCGTTCGTCTTTCAGCGCCTGGCCACCCGCAAACCCGATCTCGACGCCGGCATCTACGCGTACGCCAAGGCCGGTTTTGGCGACTACGTCGGCTTCAACTCGGCCTTCGGTTTCTGGGCGTCGGCGTGTGCGGGCAACACGTCGTACTGGGTCGTCATCATGACCACCACGAGCGCGCTGTTCCCCGCACTCGGTGCCGGTGACACCGTGATCGCGGTCTTGGCCTCGTCTGTTGGGGTGTGGCTGTTCTGCTACCTGATCCTGCGCGGAGTCAAAGAGGCGGCAGTGATCAACCGCATCGCGACGATCGCCAAAGTCGTACCGATCTTGGTGTTCATCGTCGTTGCCGCGATCGCCTTCAAGGGCGGGGTTTTCGTCGATAACTTCTGGGGCGGCACGGGTGAGTATTCGCCGTCCTCGGTCTTCGAACAAGCCAAGGGCACCATGCTGATCACGGTGTTCGTCTTCCTCGGAATCGAGGGCGCCAGCGTGTACTCGCGGTTCGCCAAGAAGCGCGAGGACGTGGGGCGAGCCACCGTTATCGGCTTCCTGTCCGTCCTCAGCGTTTTCGCGCTGGTCACGTTGTTGTCCTACGGCGTGCTGCCGCAGCAGGAGCTGGCTGGTGTCGCCCAGCCTTCGATGGCCTCGGTGCTGGAATCGATTGTGGGGCCGTGGGGTTCGACCCTCATCCGGGTAGGCGTCGTCTTGTCGGTACTGGGGGCCTACCTAGCCTGGTCGCTGATGGCCGCAGAAATCCTCTACATCCCGGCGAAAGCCGACGATATGCCCCGCTTCCTTGCGCGCACCAATACCAAGGGGGCGCCGGTGGTGGCCTTGGTGCTGGCCGGCGGCCTGGTGCAGCTGTTGCTGATTCTGCTGCTGTTCACCTCCGACGCGCTGAACTTCATGCTCGACCTCACCGCGGCGCTGTCGCTCATTCCATACCTCCTCGCGGCCGCCTACGCGGTGAAGCTGACGGTGACCCGGGAGACCTACCAGAACGGTGGAGCGCTGCGAAGCGACGCCGTGGTGGCCGGTATTGCCACGTTCTATACGCTGTTCCTGATCTATGCGGCAGGGCTCGACAAGCTGCTGCTGTCGTGCATCCTGTACGCGGCGGGCGCCGGACTGTATGTCATCGCACGCCGGGAACGTAATCTTCGGGTGTTCACCCCCGCTGAGGCAGTGTTGTTCGCAATCATCGTGGCAGGAGCGGTAGCGGGCGTGGTGTCGCTGGCCACCGGCGCTATTCAGATCTAGTCATCGAAAGGTACCGACATGACTCAACCGTCTGCCGCCTACGGAGTTCACTCCGAGGTCGGCAAACTGCGCAAGGTGCTGGTGTGCTCGCCCGGTCTGGCGCACGAGCGGCTCACCCCGAGTAACTGTGACGACCTGCTTTTCGACGACGTGCTGTGGGTGCAGAACGCCCGCCGCGACCATTTCGACTTCGTCTCCAAGATGCGTGAGCGGGGCGTCGACGTCGTCGAACTGCACAACGTGCTCACCGAGACGGTGGCCAACCCCGAGGCCAAGGCGTGGCTGCTTGATCGCGAAATCGTGCCCAACGACGTAGGTCTCGGACTTGTCGACGACATCCGCGCATTCCTCGATGCACAGGAGCCGCGGCGACTGGCCGAGCTTCTGATCGGCGGCATGTCCACCCGCGACCTGCCTACCGATGTCGCGTCGGGCTACCGTGCCCTGGCCCGCGAGTCGGCCGGCGTCACCGAGTACCTACTGCCACCGTTGCCCAACACGCTCTACACCCGTGACACCACCTGCTGGATCTACGACGGCGTGACCCTGAATCCGCTTTTCTGGCCGGCCCGGCACGACGAGACCCTGCTCATGAAGGCCATCTACGAGTTCCATCCCGACTTCGTCGGCTCGAAGGTGTGGTGGGGCGATCCCGAACAGGCGTGGGGGATGGCCACCATCGAGGGCGGCGACGTACTGGTGCCCGGCAACGGCGTGGTTCTGATCGGCATGAGCGAGCGCACCTCCCGCCAGGCCATCACTCAGGTCGCCGCCACACTGTTCGCCCGGGGCGGTGCCGAGAAGGTGATCGTCGCCGGCATGCCCAAGCTGCGCGCCGCGATGCACCTCGACACCGTGTTCACCTTCGCCGACCGCGACGTGGTGACGATCTACCCCGAAATCGTCGACAACATCCAGGCTTTCACGCTCGTGCCCAGCGACACGGCACCGGGGTTGGAGGTCATCGAGGAGACCAAGCCGTTCGTCGAAGTGGTCGCCGCATCGCTGGGCCTGCCCGAGTTGCGGGTGGTCGAAACCGGCGGCACTGCTTACGATTCCGAGCGCCAGCAGTGGGACAGCGGCAACAACCTCGTTGCCGTCGAGCCCGGCGTGGTGTTCGCCTATGACCGCAACACCCACACCAACTCGCTGCTGCGCAAGGCAGGCATCGAGGTGATCACGATCGTCGGCGCCGAGCTGGGTCGCGGACGTGGCGGCGGCCACTGCATGACCTGCCCCATCATCCGCGACCCGATCGACTACTGACCGATCAGCCGGCTCAGCTCGACGCGGTGAAGATCACCCAGGCGGCGGACACTGCCGCGAGCGACGACCAACAGGATCACGTCCAGGGTCTTCAGGCCGGGCTCATCGGTGGCGGCCAGTTTGCGCTCGCGGGCGATCAGGAACAGCGGGAAGGTGACGCTGATCGCGATGAGCATGCCGCCGACGATGTAGGCCCAGACAAAGGGAACGCCGTGCTTGCGTGCCTCGATCACCATGAAGATCGCCGCGGCCAAGAAGAACAGCACGATGTCGACGGTGATCGACCGCGAGGCCGGGGTGGTCTTCAGGTCGAGCAGGAAGTTCTTCAAGAACCCGGCTGAGTCGCCGAGGTAGGCCGCGTTCTGGGTCCAGGTCCCGACCAGGGCGATGGCCGCGATGGCCGCATAGATGCCGCAGAGAATCTTTCGGGTCGTCGTCATGCGACCACGGTAGCGAGGGCCGGGGCCATCTAGAACACGTTTCAGTTAGCTTGCTAGCCTGACGACGATGCGGGCCGCGTGCGGTCCGGCGAGGAGTCGGGCAGTCGGATCGAGCCTGACGTGGGCTGATCGAAAGGACGCTGATGGCTGGAGCGACGGGAACCCTCGAGGGACGAGTGGCATTCGTGACGGGTGCCGCCCGCGGACAGGGCCGGGCGCACGCCGTGCGGCTGGCACGCGAGGGCGCCGACGTCATCGTCTCCGACATCTGCGCACCGGTCTCGGACACCATTCCCTATCCCGGCACCACTCCCGAGGAGTTGGCCGAGACCGTGCGGCAGGTCGAGGCCGAGGGCCGCAAGGTGCTCGCCCGCGAGGTCGACATCCGCGACGACGCCGCCCTGCGCCAGTTGGTGGCCGACGGTGTCGAACAGTTCGGCCGGCTCGACGTTCTCGTCGCCAACGCCGGCGTGCTGTCCTGGGGGCGGGTGTGGGAACTGACCGACGAGCAGTGGAACACCGTCATCGACACCAACCTCACCGGCACGTGGCGCACCCTGCGCGCTGTCGTGCCGGCGATGATCGAGGCGGGCAACGGCGGCTCCATCATCGTCGTGAGTTCGTCGGCCGGGGTGAAGGCCACCCCCGGCAACAGCCACTACGCGGCGTCCAAGCACGGGCTGACCGCGCTGACGAATTCCCTTGCGCTGGAAGCCGGTCAGTACGGCATCCGGGTGAACTCGATCCACCCGTACTCGGTGGCCACCCCGATGACCGAGAACGACGCGATGATGGCGGTATTCGCCGCCCATCCCAGCTATCTGAACGCGTTCGCCCCGATGCCGTACCTTCCGGTCGGCCAGAGCGCCACCGGCAAGCGGTCGGATTTCATGAGCGTCGAGGAGGTCGCCGACGTCGTGGCATGGTTGGCCGGCGACAACTCGGCAACGCTGTCCGGCTCGCAGATCAGCGTCGACCGCGGCGTGATGAAGTACTAAACAGCCGGACCTTCACGACCATCCCGATGTTCGAACTTCGACAGTGCAGGTACGACAATGAGCTTCAACACCCCGAGCGGCAGTCGTGGGGTTTCCCAGCCGAACGTGTTCAAGAGCTTCCTCAAACTGTTCAACAAATACTCAGCTGGTCGAATCCGTAAAACCGGCAAGTTCGGCGAACTGCCTTCCCTGGTCCTGACGACCGTGGGCAGTAAGAGCGGTCTGGAGCGCAAGACACCGCTTGCGTACTTTCCCGCCGATGACGGCTCCTGGCTGATCGTGGCCTCCTATGCCGGAGCCGCGAAGAACCCGAGTTGGTACTACAACCTCGCCGCCCACCCCGACCGGGTCTCTATCGAGTTCGGTGGGCGGAGTGAATCCGTTGTCGCCGAACAACTTCACGGGGTGGAGCGGGATGCCGCCTGGCGTCAGATCACCGCCGCCTCCAAGCGTTTCGCGGATTACCAGTCAAAGACCGACCGCGAACTGCCGGTCATCCGGTTGACGTCACGCTAGCCGGCACATCGATCTAGCCGGGCAGCACCAGAACCGGAACGGGGCTGTGCCGCATGATCTTCGTGCCGCGCGACCCGAGGAACACCCGGGCGATGTCGCCGCGCGGTGAGGTGCCCAGCGCGAGAACTTCGCCGTCCTGCCATTCGGCGGCGTCCAGCGCCTGATCCCAGCCGTTGCCGCTGACCACCTGAAGCGCGACGTCGTCGCCGACGACGCCGTCGGTGCGCAGCCGCGCCAGCATCTCGCGGGCGCTCGTCTCCCACGCCGCCAGAATCGAATCCTCGGCGTGCAAACCGATTTCCGGCGGATACATGGTGCGGCCGCGCACCGCGAACGTGATCACCCGCAGCGGGACCTCCAGTCGCTTGGCCAGATCGGCGATCCGCCTGACCACGTCGACCGACTCCGGGGTGCCGGGGTAGCCGCACGTGATGCGGGTCAGCACGCCGGTGCGGGCGCCGCGGTA
This sequence comes from uncultured Actinomycetota bacterium, assembly GCA_963765445.1. Classification (GTDB taxonomy): domain Bacteria; phylum Actinomycetota; class Actinomycetes; order Mycobacteriales; family Mycobacteriaceae; genus Mycobacterium. The sequence goes on along the minus strand of CAVXWQ010000047.1, from coordinate 35,248 downwards.
GCCGCGCGGTGCGATCGCCAACGGCACCGGCGAGGAGTGCAGCAGCCGGTCTGCGGTCGACCCGACGACCACCTGGCCGAGCTGACCGTTGGCCGAGGACCCGAGCACCAGCACATCGGCACCGAGTTCGTCGACCACCTCGACCAGTCCGCCGGACACCGAGCGGTGGGCGTGGCTGTGGTAGTCGATCTGCACGACCTTCGGACAGGACCGACAGATAGCGCTGTGCCTCCTTGGCGGAGTCGGCGGCGAGTTGGTCTGCCCACGAGGCGTATTCGGCATCGACGCGGGCGGGCGACGGCGTGGTCCACGGTTTGGGGACGATCGTCGTCACCGTCAGCGACGTGCGCAGCGTGCGGGCCGCGCCCGACCGCCAGGTGCAGCGGTGCGGTTCCGCTCTTGCCGGCCAGATAGCCGACGACGACCGTCACGACGCATCCCGCGGCGGGTTGATGACCTCGACATCCTCGACACCCGCTGCGGCGGTGGCGATCACGCCGTCACCGCCGTCGTTCAACGCGCTGTGATGCCGACTCCACAGCAGGTAGTAGATCAACGCGACCGTGACCCAGCCGCTGAACGCGATCCAGGTGTACCAGTGCAGGCTGTAGAGGATGTAGCCGCACGCCAGGATCGCCAGCACGGGTGTGACGGGGTAGCCCGGCACCTTGAAGCCGCGCGGCAGATCGGGTTCGCGGACCCGAAGGATGATCACGCCGAGCGAGACGATCATGAACGCCACCAGGGTGCCGATGGACACCATGTCGGCAAGCTTGTCCAGGGGGACGAGTCCGGCGAGGATCGAGACGATGACCGCGACGATGACGGTGTTTCCCACCGGCGTCATGGTTTTCGGGTTGACCTTGGCGAAGCGCGCCGGCAGCAGGCCGTCGCGGCCCATGGCGAACAGGATTCGGGTCTGGCCGTACATCACCACCAGGGTCACCGAGAAGATCGAGATCACCGCACCGGCGGCGAGAACCGTACTGGCCCAGGTACTTCCGGTGACGTTGTCCAGGATGGTGGCCAGGCCCGCCTCCTCCTGGTTCTCGAACTCCTGCCAGGGCTGGGTGCCCAGGGCGGCGACGGCGACCAGAACGTAGACGCTGGTGACGATCAGCAGTGCCGCGATGATCGCTTTGGGCATCGTGCGCTGGGGGTCCTTGACCTCGTCACCGGCGGTCGAGACGGCATCCAGTCCGATGTAGGAGAAGAAGATCGTGCCGGCCGCCGAGCCGATGCCCGCGACCCCGAACGGCGCGAAGTCGGCGAACCGGTCGGCCTGGAAGGCGGTGAACGCGATGATCGCGAACATCGCCAGGACGCCGAGCTTGATCACCACCATGACCGTGTTCACCGCTGCGGACTCGCTGGCACCGCGGATCAGCAGCAGCGCGCACATCACGATGAGCACGATGGCCGGCAGGTTGAGCCAGCCGGGATCGGAGTCCCACGGCGCCGCTGTCAGCACGTGAGGTATCTGGAAGCCGAACAGGTTGTTCAGCAGCTTGTTGAGGTAGCCGCTCCAGCCCACTGCCACCGCGGCGATCGAGACGCCGTACTCCAGCAGCAGACAGGCGGCGACGCCCATGGCCACGAATTCGCCGAGCGTGGTGTAGGCGTAGGAATACGTCGAGCCCGAAACCGGCACCGCCGAGGCCAGTTCGGCGTAGCAGATGGCGGCCAGCCCGGCGGCGATGCCCGCGATGATGAACGAGACCACCACGGCAGGCCCGGCGCCCGGGACGGCGACCGACAGCACGAAGAAGATGCCGGTGCCGACGGTGGCGCCGACGCCGAACATCGTCAGCTGGAAGGTGCCGATCGTGCGTTTGAGGTGGTCGGAGGCGCCGTGTGCGACGGGGGCTCCGATGACGGGCCGTCGACGCAACATCTGCTCGGTCAGGGAGATCGATGGGGCCGTCATGGGCGCCTCCTGCGTCGCGGATTTAGCCGATTATGAGCCTGCCTCGGCCAGCACGCTTGCGAACTGATCAACAGCCCAATCGATTTCTTCGGCGGTGATGACCAGCGGCGGGGCGAACCGCAGAGTCGAGCCGTGGGTGTCCTTGACCAGGACGCCGCGCTCGGCCAGCGCCAGGCTCAGCTTCTTGCCGCTCCCGAGCCGGGTGTCGATGTCCACCCCGGCCCACAGCCCCATGCCGCGCACGGCGAGCACGCCATGGCCGATCAGCGAGCGCAGCCGGGCGTGCAGATGCAGGCCCAATTCCGCTGAGCGGGACTGGAATTCGCCACGCTCGAGGATCTCGACCACCGTGCTCCCGATGGCGGTGGCCAGCGGGTTGCCGCCGAAGGTCGAGCCGTGCTCGCCGGGGTTGAGCACACCGAGCACGTCGCGGTCGGCCACCACCGCCGACAGCGGTACGACACCGCCGCCGAGCGCCTTGCCGAGCAGGTAGATGTCGGGCACCACGCCCCAGTGGTCGCAGGCGAAGGTGTGCCCGGTGCGGGCCAGGCCGGACTGGATCTCGTCGGCGATCAGCAGCACGTTGTTGCGGGTGCACAGCTGGCGCAGCCGCGGCAGGTAGTCGTCGGGCGGAACGATGATCCCGGCTTCGCCCTGGATGGGCTCGACCAGCACCGCGACCGTGTGCTCGTCGATGGCCGCCGCGACCGCGTCGGCGTCACCGAACGGGCACCGACCGGAATCCCGGCGTGAAGGGGCCGAACCCGCCGCGGGCGGTCTCGTCGGAGGAGAAGCTGACGATGCTGATCGTGCGGCCGTGGAAGTTGTTGTCCGCCACGATGATGTTGGCCATGCCCTCGGGGACGCCCTTGACGTCGGCACCCCACTTGCGGGCCACCTTCAGACCGCTCTCGACGGCCTCGGCGCCGCTGTTCATCGGCAGCACCATGTCCTTGCCGCACAACCTGGCCAGCGCGGCGCAGAACGGTCCCAGCTGGTCGGAGTGGAACGCCCGGCTGATCAGGGTCACGGCGTCGAGCTGACGGTGGGCGGTGGCGATGATCTCGTCGTTGTGGTGGCCGAAGTTGACCGCCGAGTAGGCCGCCAGACAGTCCAGGTAGCGGCGGCCCTCGATGTCGGTGATCCACGCCCCGCGCGCGCTGGTGGCCACCACCGGCAGCGGCGAGTAGTTGCGCGCCGCATAGGTGTCGTCGAGGGCGATGGCGGCGGCGGTCGCCGGCGGCAGCGCGCTCTGGACGGTGTCGGCCATGGTCATGAAAATACCTCCAAAGTGCAGCATTTCACCGAACCGCCACCCTTGAGCAGCTCGGACAGATCGACACCGATCGGATGGAATCCGGCGTGGTACAGCTGTTCGGCGAAGCCGGTGGCCTGTGCCGGGTGCACGACGTGCTTGCCGTCGGACACCGCGTTGAGCCCCAGCACGTAGGCGTCGGTGCTCGACACCTCGATGGCGTCGGGGAACAACAGCTGCAGTTGGGCACGGGCGCGATCGGTGAACGCCGGCGGGTAGTAGGCGATGGTGGTGTCGTCGAGCACCGTCAGCGCGGTGTCGAGATGGTAGAAGCGGGGGTCGACCAGCTCCAGTGAGATCACCGGCATGCCGGTGAGCGCGGCCACCTCGAAGTGCGCCTGCGGGTCGGTGCGAAAACCGGTGCCCGCCAGGATCATCGAGCCGACGACGAGCAGATCGCCCTGGCCCTCGTTGACGTGCCGGGTGCTGACCGGCTGGTGGCCGCGTCCGTCCATCCAGCTGGCGTAGGCGACGGATTCTCCGTCGCGCTCGGCGTGCTTGAAGCGGGCGACGATGGCCGCCCCGTTGATGATCAGACCGGCGTTGGCGGCAAAGACCATGTCCGGCAGGCCCGGAACCGGGTCGACGAGGTCGACGGTGTGGCCGAGGCTGCTGTAGGTGTCGCGCAGGGTCTCCCACTGGGCGACGGCGAGTTCGGGGTCGACGCGGCTGCTGGTGTCCATCCACGGGTTGATCGCGTACTCGACGGTGAAGAACGTCGGCCGGGTCATGACGTAGTGGCGCACCCGCTGGGTGCGCACGCGCGGCCTGGTCGAGGCGGCGACATCGGGGGATATCGTCATGAATCAACGATATGGGGCGGGTTGGACGCAATCAATCGATACTCATTGCTTGTTGATGGTCAATCTGTTGCGTCAGAGCTACTATGGCGTTCATTTGTTGCGCAGCAAGCGCTGGAAAGGCCTCCGATGGACCGTCTGGACGACACCGACGAGCGCATCCTCGCCGAGCTGGCCGAGCATGCGCGGGCCACGTTCGCCGAGATCGGTGCCCGGGTGAACCTGTCGGCGCCGGCGGTCAAGCGCCGGGTGGACCGGATGCTCGACAACGGCGTGATCCGCGGCTTCACCACGGTCATCGACCGCAGCGCCCTGGGCTGGAACACCGAGGCCTACGTTCAGGTGTACTGCCACGGCACGATCGCGCCGGATCAGTTGCGGGCGGCCTGGATTGACATCCCGGAGGTGATCAGCGCCGCCACCGTGACCGGAACCTCGGATGCGATCCTGCACGTACTGGCCCGCGACATGCGCCATCTCGAGGCCGCGCTGGAGCGCATCCGCTCGGTCGCCGACATCGAGCGAAGCGAGAGCATCGTGGTGTTGTCCAACCTGATCGACCGGTCACCCTCCTAACCGGTCGGTCGGTAAGGACGGGCTGGGCAACACATTCCCGTGGCGATCGGGTAAGAACAGCACGTGAGCCTTAGCGGAACAGGCCCCGAAAAGGGCGTCGTCATCGTCGGCGGCGGCCTGGCCGCCACCCGCACCGCCGAGCAATTACGCAAGGCGGAGTACGCCGGCCCCGTCACCATCGTCAGCGACGAGGCGCACCTCCCGTACGACCGGCCGCCGCTGTCCAAGGACGTGCTGCACGCCGATCTCGACGACGTGACGCTCAAACCCGCCGAGTTCTACGACGAGAACAACATCACCCTGCGTCTGGGCAGTGCGGCCGTGTCGCTGGACACCGCCGCGCGCACGCTGACCCTGGCCGACGGCTCGGTGCTGGGCTACGACGATCTGGTGATCGCGACGGGCCTGGTGCCCAAGCGCATTCCGTCGTTCCCCGACCTGGAGGGCATCCGGGTGCTGCGTTCACTCGACGAGGCGCTGGCCCTTCGCACACACGCCGCGACGGCGCGGCACGCGGTGATCATCGGTGCCGGCTTCATCGGGTGTGAGGTCGCCGCGAGCCTGCGCAAGCTGGGTGTCGACGTGGTCCTGGTGGAACCGCAGCCCGCGCCGCTGGCCTCGGTGCTGGGCGAGCAGGTGGGCAACCTGGTGACCCGGCTGCATCGGGCCGAGGGCGTCGACGTGCGCACCGGGGTCGGGGTGGCCGAGGTGCGCGGCGAGAACGGCCACGTGAGCACCGTGGTCCTCAGCGACGGCAGCGAGCTGGCGGCCGATCTGGTGGTCGTGGGCATCGGGTCTCGCCCGGCCACCGACTGGCTGGACGGCAGCGGCGTCGAGGTCGACAACGGCGTGATCTGTGACGAGGCCGGCCGCACCAGTGCGGCAGGAGTGTGGGCGCTCGGCGATGTCGCCTCGTGGCGCGATGCGACGGGTCATCAAGCGCGCGTTGAACATTGGAGCAACGTCGCCGAGCAGGCGCGGGTCGTCGTGCCGGCGATCACCGGCGGGCAGGCACCCGATGTCGTCGTCGTGCCCTACTTCTGGAGCGACCAGTACGACGTCAAGATCCAGTGCCTCGGCGAGCCGGAGGCCACCGATGTCGTCCACCTCGTCGAGGACGACGGACGCAAGTTCCTGGCCTACTACGAGCGCGACGGCGTGGTGGCCGGTGTGGTCGGCGGCGGCATGCCGGGCAAGGTCATGAAGAGCCGCGCCAAGATCGCCTCCGGCGCGCCCATCGCCGACGTCCTGGGCTAGCTTTTCCCGCTCACCGTTCGCGCTGAACGGGCGCTAGAGCACCGGGCCGCTGAGCATCCAGCGATGGCCGAACGGGTCGCGGATCGTGGCGTTGCGCGACCCGTGGGCCTCGTAGGGCTCACGCTCCACCTCGGCGCCCTGGCCGCGGGCGCGGGCCAGCGCGGCGTCGGTGTCGGCCACGTGCAGCATGAGGCTGACCGACGTCGCGCCCGGTGTCGGCGCCCTCAGCCCGATCTCGGCGAACTCGTCGGCGAGGTAGAGAACGCCGTCGGCGATCCGCAACTCGGCGTGGCCGATGCGCTGGTCGTCCATCACGATCGGCTCGCCGCTGACTTCGGCGCCGAACGCCTCGCGATACCAGGCGATGGCCGCCCGGGCGTCGCCGACCGTGAGGTACGGCAGCGCGGCCGGGCGTGGTGGTTCGGTGACGGGCGCGGTGGTTCCGCTCATGACAACTCCTTCTGCTCCCGGTGGAAAGGACAGTGCCGACTCCAGCCGTGCGCGCAACCGCGCGGCAAAGGTCCGGATCGGGCTGTACGGGAAGGTCTTCGGCGTTCAAGACCTGCAGGGGATCGGTCATCAGACGCCTCCTTCCGGGTAGTGATTCCTGAAGGCCCGGCGGGCCCGGACCAGCAGCGCCTCGGTGGCGTGCACGGTGCGGCCGAGCAGCTGCGCGCACTCGGGCACCGAGCAGTCGTCCATGTAGCGCAGGGCCAGCACCGCCCGATGCGCATCAGACAGCCGCGCCAGCACACTTTCGGCCACGATCCGGTCCAGTTCGGCGTCCCAGTCGTCGGCCGGGTCCACCTCGGGCACCTCGGCGACGGTCAGGGTCTCGCGGGTCTGGCGGCGCCGGTAGTGGTCGGCGAGTTTGTGCCGGGCCACGCCCAGGAGCCAGGGCACCGCCATGGGCGGTGGCTGCGGCCGACGGGCGGCGTCCATCGCGGCCAGGAACGTCTCCGACGTGAGGTCCTCGGCGGTGGCCCGGTCTGCGCACCGGCGGACGAAGTAGCCGTAGACGGCGGGCAGCGCGTCGTCGTACAACTCGAGCAGCCGGCGCGGGGCATCGGTGTGGTCCGGTTCCGCGCTCACACCCCTATCGTCGTCGTGGGCGGCCGAACTCCGACGGGGTGGCGCAAGAAAATCGATGCGCACAGGGCGATTGCACGGCGAAATCGTGCCGTCAGCCAGTCGACGGCTCAGCGGCGGTCGAGTCCGTCGAGGCCGTGGGCGACGGCGTCGAACGCGTCACCGAGTGCCTGCGGCAGTGCCACCGACTCGTCGCCGAGCCAGTACTCGTAGGCCGACAGCGCGACGCCGAGCATCAGCCAGCCGACGGACTGCGGCACCAGGTCGGCGGGCTTGGCGCCGATGCGTCCGGCGACGAAGCCCGCGACCACGCCGCGCCATCCCGCGTACATCGTCATCGAGTGCGCCTGCAACTCGGCGGTCTGCAGGATGACCCGCATCCGCTGGCGATGCCGCTCGGTCTCCGAGGCGTCAAAGGTGTTGAACGCCAGCAGCGCCGAGCGCAGTGCCGCGCTGATCGGCACCTCGGGACCCGCCTGGTCGAACAGATCGCGGAAGTGCTGCAGGTGCGAGTCGAAGTCACCCCAGGGGATGGCGTTCTTCGACGGGTAGTAGCGGAACAGCGTCCGCCGGGCGATGCCGGAGGCCTGCGCGACGTCGTCGACGCTGACGTCGCCGAAGCCGTAGGTGGCGAACAAGTCGAGCGCGACGTCGGTGATGTGGTCCTGGGTGGTCGAACGCCGCCGACCGACCCGGGCCCCCGGCGCACCCGCCGAACCACCCGCCATCGACCGGCCCCTTTCTTTTCGGCACTCGATGCCATATTCTTGCGATCTCGATCACAATTGTCGAGAACCCAGGCAGAGAAAGGGCGCTTTTCATGGAGCCGAGCCAGAACACCGAGGTGGAGACCGAACTGGTGACCGAGACGCTCGTCGAAGAGGTCTCGATCGACGGGATGTGCGGGGTCTACTGACCGTGCCCGCCCACGCTGTGGGCGATCCGGCTGTGGCCGGGTCGGATTTCGACCCGGCCCGCAGCTGGCGTCTGCACCCGCAGGTAGCCGTGCGCCCGGAGCCGTTCGGCGCGCTGCTCTACCACTTCGGCACCCGGAAGCTCTCGTTCCTGAAGAACCGCACGATCCTGGCCGTCATCGAGTCGCTGGCCGACCACCCCGACGCCCGCTCGGCGTTGCGGGCCGCCGGCGTCGACGCCCAAGCCGAGCCGCCGTACCTGCACGCGCTGGCCGTGCTGGTGACGTCGAACATGTTGATCTGCAAGGATTCCCAATGACATCAGTCGCACCGGTACCCCGGTTGATCGAGCAGTTCGAGCGCGGTCTGGACGCGCCGATCTGCCTGACCTGGGAGTTGACCTACGCCTGCAATCTGGCGTGCGTGCACTGCCTGTCCTCGTCGGGCAAGCGTGACCCGCGTGAGCTGTCCACCGCGCAGTGCAAGTCCATCATCGACGAACTCGAGCGCATGCAGGTGTTCTACGTCAACATCGGCGGCGGGGAACCCACTGTGCGCCCGGACTTCTGGGAGCTGGTGGACTACGCCACCGCCCACCACGTCGGGGTGAAGTTCTCCACCAACGGCGTTCGCATCACGCCCGAGGTGGCCGTCCCGGCTGGCCGCCAGCGACTACGTCGACGTGCAGATCTCGCTGGACGGCGCCACCGCTGAAGTCAACGATGCCGTCCGCGGCGAGGGCTCGTTCGCCATGGCGGTGCGCGCGCTGGAGAACCTGGCCGCCGCCGGCTTCTCCGACGCCAAGATCTCCGTGGTGGTCACCCGCCACAACGTCGACCAGCTCGACGACTTCAAGGCGCTCGCCGACCGGTACGGCGCGACCCTGCGCATCACCCGACTGCGTCCCTCCGGCCGTGGTGCCGACGTCTGGGACGAGCTTCATCCCACCGCCGAACAGCAGGTGCAGCTGTACGACTGGCTGGTGGCCAAGGGCGACCGGGTGCTCACCGGCGATTCGTTCTTCCACCTCGCCGGCCTCGGGGCGCCCGGCGCACTGGCCGGCCTGAACATGTGCGGCGCCGGTCGGGTGGTGTGCCTGATCGACCCGGTCGGCGACGTCTATGCCTGCCCGTTCGCCATCCACGACCGGTTCCTGGCCGGAAACATTCGTGTCCGACAGTGGTTTCGGACGGTTCAGACGTCTGGAAGAACGCCCCGCTGTTCCGCGAGCTGCGCGAGCCGCAGTCCGCCGGTGCCTGCGGCAGCTGCGGGCATTACGACAGCTGCCGTGGTGGCTGCATGGCGGCGAAGTTCTTCACCGGACTTCCGCTCGACGGACCCGACCCCGAGTGCGTCGAGGGCTACGGCGCCCCCGCGCTGGCCGGCGATCGCGACAAGCCGCGCCCGAGTGCCGACCACTCCCGCGGCAAGCCCATCATGCTGACCCTGTCCACGCGACCGCCGGCCAAGCCCTGCAACGAAAGTCCGATCTAGTCATGGCACGTGATACCTGGTTCGAAACAGTCTCGATCGCCCAGCAGCGGGCCAAGAAGCGCCTGCCCAAGTCCGCGTACTCCGCGCTGCTGGCCGGCAGCGAGAAGGGTCTGACGCTCTCCGACAACGTCGAGGCGTTCGGCGAGCTGGGTTTCGCCCCGCACGTGATCGGCGCCTGCGAGAAGCGTGATCTCGCAACAACCGTGATGGGTCAACAGGTTTCGATGCCGGTGCTGATCTCGCCGACCGGTGTGCAGGCCGTCCACCCGGACGGCGAGGTGGCGGTGGCCCGCGCCGCCGCCGCCCGCGGCACGGCGATGGGGCTGTCCTCGTTCGCCAGCAAGCCGATCGAGGAGGTCATCGCCGCCAACCCCAAGACCTTCTTCCAGATCTACTGGCTCGGCGACCGCGACGCCATCGCGGCGCGGGCCGACCGGGCCAAGGCGGCCGGCGCGGTCGGGCTGATCGTCACCACCGACTGGAGCTTCTCGCACGGCCGGGACTGGGGCAGCCCCAAGATCCCGGAGCGGATGGACCTTCGCACCATCGTCAAGATGATGCCGGAGGGCCTGACGCGACCCAGCTGGTTCCTGGAATGGGCCAAGACCCTGCGTCCGCCGGCGCTGAGTGTGCCGAACCAGGCCGCCAAGGGCGAGCCCGGCCCGCCGTTCTTCGACGTCTACGGCGAGTGGATGGGCACGCCGCCACCGACCTGGGAGGACATCGCCTGGCTGCGGGAGTACTGGGGCGGGCCGTTCATGCTCAAGGGCGTGATGCGGGTCGATGACGCCAAACGTGCTGTGGACGCCGGAGTTTCGGCGATCTCGGTGTCCAACCACGGCGGCAACAACATCGACGGCACCCCGGCGACGATCCGGGCGCTGCCGGCGATCGCCGACGCGGTCGGCGACCAGATCGAGGTGCTGCTCGACGGCGGAGTCCGGCGCGGCAGCGACGTCGTCAAGGCGCTGGCACTCGGTGCCCGGGCGGTCATGATCGGCCGCGCCTACCTGTGGGGCCTGGGCGCCGCCGGTCAGGCCGGGGTGGAGAACGTGCTCGACATCCTCAACGGCGGTATCGACTCGGCACTGCGCGGCCTGGGCAAGGCGTCGGTCCACGACTTGACCCCAGAGGACGTCCTGATGCCTCCTGGCTTCGCCCGTGCGCTCGGTGTGCCCCCGACCGGAGCCTGACCCGCCTCTGGTGCTGGCGTGACGGGCGGGACGGCGGTGAACCCGGTGGGCGCTGAAACCTCCCGAATGCGAAAGAAATCCGTCTTGTCCCCGAACAATCGGCACACAACTGGCGCACACCAGATGAATTCCGCCTACCATCGGCCCGTGGCTTTTCGGAGCGCGTTGGGGCACTCGACATCAGGACAGCTGCGCGACACCTCGCCGACGATCTTGATTCCGCTCGGCTCGACCGAGCAGCACGGGCCACACCTGCCGCTGGACACCGACACCCGCATCGCGTCCGCGGTCGCCGCGGCGGCCGTCGAGGAGCTGAGCCGCAGGGTCGCGGCCGGATCAGTTTCTGGTGGCGCCCGCGATCGCCTACGGCGCCTCCGGCGAGCACGAAGGCTTTCCCGGGACCGTCTCGATCGGCACCGAGGCCCTCAAGGCCGTGCTGGTCGAGTACGGCCGCTCGGCCTGCGGCTGGGCCAGCCGGATCGTCTTCGTCAACGGCCACGGCGGCAACCTCGAGGCGCTGCGCTCGGCGGTGAGCCAGTTGCGGTCGGAAGGACGTGACGTCGCCTGGTGCCCCTGCGTGGCCGAGGACGGTGACGCCCACGCGGGCCACACGGAAACTTCTGTATTGCTACATATTTCGCCGGCCGACGTCCGCAGCGAGGCCTGGTGTAGCGGGAACCAGGAGCCACTGGTTAACCTGATGCCCCGGATGCGGCGCGGGGGCGTCGCCGCGGTGAGTGAGGTGGGTGTGCTGGGTGACCCGACGACGGCGACGGCGGTGGACGGCGCGCGCATCTTCGCCCGGATGGTCGAGGAGTGTCACCGGCGGATCGGTCGGTGGAGCCCGGACCCCGACGGGATGCTGATATGACCCAGCCGCGGCTGCCCGACGGGTTCGCCGTCCAGGTCGACCGCCGCGTGCGCACGCTGGCGGCGGGCTCGGCGCTGCTCGGCGGCTCACCGACCCGACTGCTGCGGCTCGCGCCGTCGGCGCAGACCCTGCTCGACGGTGGTCGGCTCGAGGTGCGTGACGCGGTCAGCGCCCAACTCGCCCGCACGCTGCTCGACGCCACCGTCGCCCACCCCCGGCCGGCCGGCGGCCCGTCCCATCGGGACGTCACCGTGGTGATACCGGTCCGCGACAACGCTTTTGGGATCTACCGGCTGGTGATGTCGCTGCGCGGCATCCGGGTCGTGGTGGTCGACGACGGCTCCTCGGTACCGGTGACACCCGACGACTTCGACGGGGCGCGGTGCGACGTCGAGGTCATCCGGCACCCGCGGAGCAAGGGACCCGCGGCCGCCCGCAACACCGGGCTCGCCGCGTGCAGCACCGACTTCGTCGCCTTCCTCGACTCCGACGTGGTGCCCCGCCGGGGCTGGCTCGAAGCGCTGCTCGGGCACTTCTGTGATCCGGCGGTGGCACTGGCCGCTCCCCGGATCGTCGGCCTCGGCCACAGTGACCAACTGGTCGCCCGCTACGAAGCCGTCCGGTCGTCCCTCGACCTCGGCGAGCGGGAGGCCCCGGTGATGCCCTACGGGCCGGTGTCCTACGTCCCGAGCGCGGCGATCATCTGCCGGCGCGCGGCCCTGCTCGAGGTCGGCGGCTTCGACGAGACGCTGCACTCCGGCGAGGACGTGGACCTGTGCTGGAGGTTGATCGAGTCCGGCTCCCGGCTGCGCTACGAGCCGATCGCCCTGGTCGCCCACGAGCACCGCACCCAGATGCGAGACTGGCTGGGGCGCAAGGCATTTTACGGGAGTTCGGCGGCGCCGTTGTCGATCCGGCATCCCGACAAGACCGCACCGGTGGTGATCTCGGCCTGGAGCCTGCTGGTCTGGCTGCTGATGGCTCTCGGCTCGGTCTTCGGTTATCTGGCCTCCCTGGTGTTCGCCGGGGTGACCACCCGCCGGATGGCCAAGGCGATGGCGAACACCGACGCGGGTAAGCGCGACGTCGCGGTCCTGGCCCTGCGGGGCATCGGCGCCGCGGCCCGTCAGCTGGCCGCCGCGATCTGTCGGCACTACTGGCCCCTGGCTCTGCTGGCCGCGCTGATCTCCGCAGCGGTGCCGGCAGGCGGTGCTGATCGCGGCCGTGCTCGACGGAGTGCTCGACTGGTTCACCCGCAACCGCGCCGCCGACGGTGACGGTAAACCGATCGGTCTGCTGGCCTATCTGGTGCTCAAGCGGCTCGACGACCTCGCCTACGGCGCCGGGCTGTGGGCGGGTGTGGTGCGCGAGCGCACGCTGCGCCCGCTCAAGCCACAGATCAAGACGTGATCGACGGATTGGTCAGGCCACATCACGCACAGTGACGTTCTGATCGTCGGCGCGGGAAGCGCCGGATCCGTGCTCGCCGAACGCCTCTCGGCCGATCCTGCCTGCCGTGTCACGGTGGTCGAGGCCGGACTCGGCCCCGCTGACGCCGGGGTGCGGACCCTGACCGCCAATGGGCTGCAGCTTCCGATCGGGGCCGCCAGCCCGCTCGTGCGCCGATACCGCACGCTGCTGACCGCCGACCACGGGTTCGACATCGTCCGGGGCGCCACCGTGGGCGGCTCGGGTGCGGTCAACGGCGGCTACTTCTGCCGGGCGCTGCCCGAGGACTTCGACGAGGCCGCGCTGCCGGGCTGGTCATGGGCGGACGTCGTCGGGCACTACCGCGCCATCGAGACCGATCTCGACTTTCCCGGACCAGCACGACGACGGCCCGGTCCGGATTCGTCGCACCGGCGAGTTCCTCGGCAGCACAGCGATATTCGTCGACGCGGCCCGCGCGGCGGGATTCCGCTGGCTGCCCGACCTGAACGCCGAACCGGTCGGCGACAACACGCCTCCCGGGGTGGGCGCGGTCCCGCTGAACATCGTCGACGGCATCCGTACCGGCCCGGGGGCGGCCTTCCTGGAACCCGCCATGGACCGGCCCAACCTCACCGTGCTCACGGCGACCCGGGTGACCGGAGTGCGGATGCTCGGCACCCGGGCCGTCGGAATCCACGCCAGCGGACCCACCGGCTCCGTCGAACTGACGGCGGACCGGATCGTGCTGTCGGCAGGCGCCATCGAGTCCGCGCACCTGCTGATGCTCTCCGGCATCGGGCCCGCGGACGAGCTACGCGCGGCCGGCATCGCCCCGATCGTCGATCTGCCCGTGGGTCGACGCACCTGGGACCATGCCGAGTGGGTGATGCCGACCACCTGGACCGTCACCGCCGGGGCGCCCGGTGCTGGAGGCACTCCTGGTCGATGGCGTCATCGAAATCCGGCCCTACACAGGTGGATTCATCTCCATGATCGGAGACGGAACGGCGGGTCGGCCGGACTGGCCCCACCTCGGAGTGGCCCTCATGAGACCGCGGGCACACGGCCGGGTCTCCCTGGTGTCGGCGGACCCGATGGTGGCGCCGATGATCGAACACCGCTACGACAGTGAGCCCGCCGATGTGGCCGCGCTGCGCCGGGGTTGTGAGCTCGCGGCCGAGATCCTCAGAGCGACAACCCAACTCGGCGAGCCGATGTGGTCGACCTCCCAGCACCTGTGCGGTACCGCGCCGATGGGGATCGACGGCGACGAACACGCCGTGGTCGATCCGCGGTGCCGGGTTCGCGGCGTCGACGGACTGTGGGTGGTGGACGGATCGATCCTGCCGCGGATCACCAGCCGGGGGCCGCACGCCACGATCGCGATGATCGGACACCGCGCCGCCGAGTTCGTGGTCTGAGTTGATTCAGGTCGGCTACCGTCGAGAGTCGAAGCTGGATGTCGCGCAAAGGAGGACAGTGATGACGGGCCGACGCAGCGACCCGAGACCTGCGCGTTCACGCGCCAGGCTGCTCGATGCGGCGACGGCGTTGCTGCGCGCCGGCGGCCCGAGTGCGGTCACCGTCGATGCGGTCACCCGCGGCGCCAACGTCGCCCGGGCCACCCTCTATCGCCACTTCCCGAGCGGCAACGACCTACTCGCTGCGGCATTCAACAGCCTCATCCCGCCGGCGCCGATGCCGCCGGAGACCGGATCGCTGCGCGACCGCCTGGTCGCGCTGGTGCAGGGGCAGGCCGAACTGATCGCCGAGACGCCGGTGATGCTGACGGCCACCTACTGGCTGGCGATGGGACCGGACATGGAACGCATCCCCGGCAAGGCCGACGCCGGCGACAGTCCGGAGGTCCGCACATTGCGGGAGCGCATCGCCCAGCAGTACGGCGCCCCGTTCGACGCCATCTTCGACAGCCCGGACGCCCAGGCCGAACTCGGCGAGGTCGACCGCGCGCAGGCCATCATGCTGCTGATCGGCCCGCTGGTCGCCGGCCGGATCAGCACCCTCACCGACTTCGACTACCGCGAGTGCGCCCGCAAGGCGGTGGACGGATTCTTGGCCGTGCACCGCAAACCCCAAGGGGCTCAGGCCAAATCAGCCCAGGGGGCTCAGATCACTTCAGCTCGACCCGAATCGGCAGGTGTTTGAGGCCGCCGACGAAGGTGGTGGCCATCAACTCGGGCTCACCGGCCAGTTCGATGGACTTGATCCGCGGGATCAGCTCGGAGAAGAAGCTGTTCATCTCCATGCGGGCCAGTGACGCCCCCAGGCAGAAGTGCACACCGTAGCCGAACGACAGGTGCTTGTTCGGGTCGCGGCCGACGTCGAACTTGTTCGGGTCGGTGAACACCTCTTCGTCGCGGTTGCCCGAGATGTAGGCCAGGTAGACGGCTTCGCCCTTGGCGATCTTCACGCCGCGCACCTCGGTGTCCTCCTGTGCGGTGCGCATGAACTCCTTGACCGGCACCACCCAGCGGATCATCTCCTCGACCGCGGTGCCCATCAGTGACATGTCGTTCTGCAGCCGGGCCAGCTGGTCGGGATGCTCCAGCAGCGCCCGCAGGCCCCCGGCGATGCCGGCGCTGGTGGTGTCGTGACCGGCGCTGGCCACGATCACGTAGTACGACAGGGTGTCCATGTCGGACAACGGTTCTCCGTTGATCTTCGCGTTGGCGATCGCCGACGCGAGGTCCTCGGTCGGGTTCTCCCGACGGGACGCGGTCAACGCGGAGAAGTAGTTGAAGAAGTCCAGCAGCACCGCCAGCATGTCGTCGACGTCGCCGCCGCGCTGGAACTCCTCGTCGTTGCCGCCGAACATCTCCTGGGTGAGCTTGAGCATGCGGGGGAAGTCGGAGTCCGGCAGGCCCAGCATGGTCAGGATGATGTACAGCGGGTAGTTGACCGCGATCTCGGTCATGAAGTCGAGTTCCGGCCCCTTCTCGGCCATCTTGTCGACCCAGATCTTGGCCAGTTCGTCGCAGCGGGCCTTGAGCGCCTTGAGCACCTTCGGCCGGAACCAGTCGGCGCCGATCTTGCGGACGTCGCGGTGATGCGGATCGTCCATGTGGATCAGCGTCCGCAGCCCGGTGCCGGCCTCGAGGTCGCGAAGCAGCGCGTCGTCGGCCTCGGTGATGGCCAGCAGCGGGCGGGGGTAGTTGGTGAACAGGTCGTTCTGCCGCTCGATGTCCATGATGTCGGCGTGCTTGGTGATCGCCCAGAACGGCCGGTAGTCGTCGACCTCGACCCAGGACACCGGAGCATGCGCGCGCAGATGAGCCAGCGCCTCGTGGAGCCGCTTCTCGTCGGTGTAGGCCTGCGGGTCGGCCAGAACACGGGCTGCGGGGTCCATGATCCGGGTGGTCATACGGGGTCTCCTAGCTCACTGTGACGCAAAACTTGACGGGTGTCAGGTTAGTAGTGTGGGCGATCCGCCTTCGCAGGGGAAGCCCTTTTGGGCAATTGGGGTCCGAAGGCCCTGTCCCGGTTCCCGCGTACCCTCGTCTTCTGTGCCACGCCGATCGAATCGCCGACCGTCCCGGGCGGTGACGGCGGTGCTGGCGCTGCTGGTGTTGGTCGCCGGCTGTGCGCGGGGCGGTGGCGAATCGAAGCCCGTCGAAGCCGCCCAGCCCGCGGTGGTGCAGACCGCCTCGGGTGCGGTGCGTGGTGTCGTCGCCCCCGACTACCGGGTGTTCGACGGCATCCCGTACGCGGCGGACCCGGTGGGCGCGCTGCGCTGGGCGCCGCCGGCACCGCCGCAGCCGTGGCAGGGCGTGCGCGACGCCACCAAACCCGGCCTGCGCTGCCCGCAGGACACCCGCAGCGATCCCGACTACGGCCGGCCCACCGGAGAGGATTGCCTGAACCTCAACGTCTGGACGCCCGCACGGCGCGACGCCGGAGGACCCTCGGCCGGTGCTGGTCTGGATCCACGGTGGCGGCTTCCTCAACGGCAGCGCGGACATCTACGACGCGCGGTGGATGGCCACCAGGGGCGACATCGTCGTCGTCACCGTGAACTACCGCCTCGGCACGCTGGGGTTCCTGGCGCACCCGGCACTGGGCGGCGGCGGTGACATCGGCAACTACGGACTGGCCGACCAGCAGGCCGCCCTGCGCTGGGTGCGCGACAACATCGCCGAACTTCGGTGGCGACCCCGACAAGGTGACCATTGCCGGCGAGTCCGCAGGCGCGATGTCGGTGTGCGACCACCTCGTCGCCCCGCAGTCCGCCGGCCTGTTCCGTGCGGCCATCCTGCAGAGCGGTCCGTGCCAGACGCAGGCCGACCGGCCGACCGCGCAACGCGTCAGCCTCGACTACGCCGCGACCGTCGGCTGCGCCGACCCCGCAACGGCCGCACAGTGCCTGCGGGACCTTCCGGTCAACCGGCTGCAACGTCCACCGCTGTACGTCGGCTTCGGCGCGGACCGGCTCACCGGTCCGGTCACCGGAACCGACCGGGTGCCCGAGGACCCGATGGCCGCGATCGCGCTCAACCGGGTTCCACGGGTTCCGGTGCTCATCGGCACCAACACCGACGAGTTCACCCTCTTCGCCGCCGTGCAGTACCTGAAAAACGATGGGCTGCCGCCCTATTCGAAGCTGATCTCCGAGACGTTCGGCGCGGACGCCGCCGCCGTGGCCGCGCACTATCCGCTCGAACGCTACGGTGGCAGCACGGGACTGGCCTACGCGGCAGCGGTGACCGATGGTGAATTCGCCTGTCCGGCCGATCGAATGGCTACCGGACTGGCTCGCGGGGCGCCGGTGTACGCCTACGAGTTCAACGACCGCACCGCCCCGGCGCCCGACCCGTTTCACCAGGTGCCCTTCCCGGTCGGCGCCAGCCACGGGCTCGAGTTGCGCTACCTGTTCGACATCGGCGGTGCGCCCCCGCTCAATCCCGCCCAGCGTCGACTGTCCGACCAGATGATCGACTACTGGAGCCAGTTCGTGAAGACCGGCGCTCCGGACGTCACCGGCGAGCCGCAGTGGCCGCAGTTCTCCTCCGACGGACAGCGGCTCTCGCTGCAGACTCCGAAGCCGTCGATCACCACCGACTACGCCGCGCGCCACCAGTGCCAGTTCTGGGCGACGCTGACGGGCTCTCGCTAGTCCCGCCATCTCGGGTGTCCGACGACCGCAAGAGCGTCGGCGACGGCGGCGGCCAGCGGTGTGCGGTGCGCCGCGATCGCGCACCCACGTCTGGAACGCGAAATCAGCTGCGGCGAACGACAACTGCACCAGCAGGCCCGGCCTGCTGTCCTCGGCCGGATCCGCCCCCATGCGCACCGCGACGAGCTCGACCAGTCGGCTGCGGTCGGCGGCACCCAGTAGCGAGACGCGGTCGAGCAGTTCTGGAGCGGTCAGGATCGCGCTGCGCCAGCTCTCCAGGTCGACGTCGTCGAACGAGTCCACGCGGCCGACGATCGCCGCGGACAGGGCCACGTCCGGCGGCTCCGCATCCGGGCGGCGTTCCAGCAGCGACGCGATGGCCGCCCCGCCCCGCTGGACCGCAGCCAGCAGCAGTTCCTCCTTGGTGGCCACGTGGCGGAAGAACGTCCTGGGGGAGATCGCGGCCTCGGCGGCGATGTCGTCGGTGGTGACGTTGGCGAATCCCTTTGCGGCGAACAGTCGGTAGGCCGCGGCGTGGATGTCGGCGCGCACCGCCGCGCGCTGGCGGTCGCGCAGGTTGGGTGGTCGCTCGACCGGTGAGCTGGTCACCGGAACGATCCCATTCCGCCGTCGATGTGGATGGTCTGGGCGTTGAGATAGGACGCGTCGTCGCTGAGCAGGAAGGCCACCGTCGCGCCGACGTCGTCGTGGGTGTCGCCGATGCGGCGCAGCGGGTTGCCTTTCAGGATTCCGCGGTACACCTCCGGGAACGCCTGGCTCCAGCCCTGTACGCCATCGGAATTGGCGAACGGGCACACCACGTTCACCCGGACGTTGTCGGCCCCCCACTCCAGTGCGGCGACCTTGGACATGCCCCGGATCGCCTCCTTGGCGCCGGCGTACGCGCCGAATGCCACCTGGCCGCCGGTGCCACTGCCGGAGCCCAGGTTGACGATCGATCCGCCGCCACCGGCCTTGAGGACCGGGTAGGCGGCCTGCATCAGGAACAGGTCGCCCGCGGCCCGGTGTCGAAGACCAGATCGAAGTCGTCCATCGTGATGTCGGTGAAACCCTTGGGCTCGTTGGTCGCGATCGCGTTGTTGACCAACGCGTCCAGGCCACCGAGCCGCTCGACCGCGGTCTCGACGATCTGCCGGTAGCTGGAGTGGTCGCGCAGATCGGCGACCAGGTGCTCGGCGTGATGCCCCTCGGCCACCAGGCTTTCGGTCACCTCGGCCACCGCGGCGTTGCGGTCGACGAGCAACACCGCCGCGCCGCGTTCGAGAAGCGCCTGCGTGATGCCCCTGCCCACGCCCTGGGCGGCGCCCGTCACGATCGCGCGTCGACCGCTCAGCGACGTCGGGTGCCAGTACCTCGCGCGGTCATCGTGTGCCACGGTGCAGTTCCTCCGATGTTCTTGCGCGCCGGGAAATTCGATGAACTCCACGGCAGTGCCGTCGGGATCCCTGACGAAGAACATGCGCACCCCGGCGATCTCGAAGGGGGACTGGTCGGGCTCGTAGCCGGCGTCGCGCACCCGCCGGTGGGTGTCGTCGAGATCGGTCACCGACAGGGAGATGTTCTGGTTGCCGACGATCGACCTCCTGGCCGGCCGGCCGTCTCCGCCGCCCAGCGACAGCAACTCGAGCATCACGCCGCCGACCAGTCCGCCGACGACTCGTCCCCGGTGCCCGTCGGAGCCGCCCAGGGCATGGTCGAACGACTCACCGGACATCGTCTGGTCGAACACCACATCCATGCCGAGCAGTCCCCGGTAGAAGGCCAGTGCCCGCTCCATGTCGGTGACGCCCACGACCAGGTGCGAAAACCGAAGGTCGTCAAGCGGTTTCATCATCGAGCCAGGTCAGGTGCCGCCCGGCCGGCGATCAGCGGAAGGTCGAGGTAGGTCTTGATGCCCGGCTCGGCGTCGCACACGTAGGGGATGGCGCTGACGCAGTGGTTGGCGGTGGCCACCACACCCGGGTTGCGTTTGAGGCCTTCGGCGACCGATTCCGGCTGCAGCCCTTTGAAAGTCAGCGACACGTCGGGGTCGCCGGTGATCTCCACCTCGAAGCGCTCGCCCTTCTCGCCCGAGCGTCCACGGCGGATCCAGCTCCACCTCGCACATCAGCCAGTTGACCGCCGCGGTGACCACCGGTTTGTCGTCGACGATGGCCTCCCAGCGGAACCGGCGCGCGGCAACGGTGCCGGGCTCCATCGGCACGACGAGCTCGTCGCTGCCGGTGACGGCCACCGCGACCTCCTGGGTGGAGCGGATCCGCGGCTCGGCGCGGAAACCCAGTTGGTCGGTGACCATCCGCACCGAGGCCTTGAAGCCGGCCTCCAGCAGGGCGGCGATCGGTCCGCTCATCGCCTGTTCGGGGGTCAACCCGAAGCCCATCACCTCGCGCACCACCAGCGGGGCGTTGTAGGTGCGGATGTCGGAGAACTCCTCGGCGCGGACGTGGGTGATCGCCGAGGACAGCGACGAGATCATCAGCGGGAAACGCTCGGTGATGCCGCCGGGATGGATGCCCGACCCGTGCAGGGTGACACCGCCCGCCAGGGCGGCCTCCTCGATGGCGCGCACCGCGGGGTTCTCGCGGTCGGGGTACACCCAGCCGACCGGGGTCACCAGGTTCTTGCCGGAGCGCAGGATCTTGGCGACCACCTGATCGTCGGGCAGCAGCGGCGAGTACATGACGCAGTCGGCGTCCAGCGCGAGCAGTTCGTCGACGTCGGTGCTCGCCCGCACCCCGATCGGCTCCTCGCCGATGAGCTCGCCGACATCGCGGCCGTTCTTGTCGTCGCTGTGCACCCAGCAGCCGACGAGTTCGAGTTCGGGATGGCGCAGCACGCCCTGGATCGCCGCCTTGCCCACACCGCCGGTGGCCCACTGGATGACTTTGTACATGCCCGGCATGCTATGCCGATCTGGCAGTGACTGTCACTAGTGGGTGCGGGTGACCCAGGTGGTGATGTCGGCGCGGAAGACCTCGGTCCCGTGCCGGTCGTAGACGCCGACCGGCACCGTCACCTCGGCGCCGTCGCCGATCGCGTCGAAGTCGGGCGGATCCAGGCGAGCGCAGGCCCGCAGCGAGGTGGTGGCCTTGTGCAGGTACTGCACGCTCATCGCCTTCGGGATCCAGCGATGGGTGGCCGGCACGGTCGCTTCCATCAGCATGCCCATCGCCATCTCGGCCGCGTTGCACATGGCGATGGCGTGCACGGTGCGCAGATGGTTGTAGGTCAGCGGCCACTTGACCATCCGGACCTCGGCGTAGCCGGGTTCCATCCGGACGACGTGGGGGAGGATGGCCAGGAAGAACGGCACCCGCAGCGCCGCGGCGGCCGAGAACGCCCACGTGCCGCCCGGTCGGCCGGACAACCGCCGCCAGACCCGATAGGTCCCGGTCTCCGGCGTCATGTCAAGCCACCTTAATCCGCAGTAAGATCGCCCTGCGGGCCTGATCGCCGCCGCGTCGGCGCACCCGCGCTGAGCAGGCAGTGCAGCAATTTGGATCAGGCTCGTATCTGAGGCATACTGTTCGGGTTGCCCTGAGCCAGGTTCGCTCCCCAGTCGGGAGCGTTCTGCGCAGGGCATACGACCGGCGCCCGAACGGGCGCGTCCGGTCCCACCCTCGGAGCGCGACGGATTTTCTCCGCGCCTGCGAGGCTGCGTTAGGGCGACACACCCGACCGCGGGGGCCGGTGTACCAGGACAGGTAAAGAGCGGCGGCGACAGCCAGCGTGACGCTTCAGGGCGTAGCGCATGACCACCGTGTCCCCTTGCGGGGACCAAGCAGGAGTGAAGGTAGGAGAAGCGTGGCGGGACAAAAGATCCGCATCAGGCTCAAGGCCTACGACCATGAGGCCATCGATGCCTCGGCGCGCAAGATCGTGGAAACGGTCACCCGTACCGGCGCGAGCGTGGTCGGCCCGGTGCCGCTGCCGACGGAAAAGAACGTGTACTGCGTCATCCGCTCTCCGCACAAGTACAAGGACTCGCGGGAGCACTTCGAGATGCGCACCCACAAGCGGCTCATCGACATCCTCGACCCGACGCCGAAGACGGTCGACGCGCTGATGCGCATCGATCTGCCGGCCAGCGTCGACGTGAACATCCAGTAGGGGTCGGTCGAAGAAATGGCACGTAAAGGAATTCTTGGGCACAAAGCTGGGCATGACCCAGGTGTTCGACGAAAACAACAGGGTTGTTCCGGTGACGGTCGTCAAGGCCGGCCCGAACGTGGTGACCCGCATCCGCACGCCCGAGCGTGACGGCTACAGCGCCGTGCAGCTCGCCTACGGCGAGATCAGCCCGCGCAAGGTCAACAAGCCGGTCACCGGTCAGTACAGCGCCGCCGGGGTCAACCCGCGCCGGCATCTGGCCGAGCTGCGTCTCGACGACGAGGCCGCGGCCGCCGAGTACGAGGTCGGCCAGGAGCTGACGGCGGAGATCTTCGCCGACGGCGCCTACGTCGACGTCACCGGCACCAGCAAGGGCAAGGGCTTCGCCGGCACCATGAAGCGTCACGGCTTCAAGGGCCAGGGCGCCAGCCACGGTGCCCAGGCGGTGCACCGCCGGCCGGGTTCGATCGGTGGCTGCTCCACCCCGGGCCGGGTCTTCAAGGGCACCCGCATGTCGGGCCGGATGGGCAACGACCGCGTCACCACGCAGAACCTGCTGGTGCACAAGGTCGATGCCGAGAACGGCGTGCTGCTGATCAAGGGTGCGGTCCCCGGCCGCACCGGCGGCCTGGTGATGGTTCGCACCGCGGTCAAACGAGGTGAGAAGTAATGACTGTGAAGATTGACGTCCACACTCCCGGCGGCAAGAAGGACGGCAGCGTCGAGCTGCCCGCCGCGCTGTTCGACGTGGAAGCCAACGTCGCGCTGATGCACCAGGTGGTGACGGCCCAGCTGGCCGCCAAGCGCCAGGGCACCCACGCGACCAAGACCCGCGCCATGGTCTCCGGCGGCGGCAAGAAGCCGTACCGGCAGAAGGGCACCGGCCGCGCCCGTCAGGGTTCGACCCGCGCGCCGCAGTTCACCGGTGGTGGCGTGGTGCACGGCCCGCAGCCGCGCGACTACAGCCAGCGCACCCCGAAGAAGATGATCGCCGCCGCGCTGCGCGGCGCGTTGTCCGACCGGGCCCGCAACGAGCGCATCCACGCGATCACCGAGCTGGTCACCGGCCAGACCCCGTCGACCAAGAGCGCCAAGGCGTTCCTGGGCACGACTCGACCGACGCCGGCAAGACAAGGTGCTGGTCGTCATCGGCCGCAGCGACGAGGTCGGCGCCAAGAGCGTGCGCAACCTGCCGGGCGTGCACGTGATCTCGCCGGACCAGCTCAACACCTACGACGTGCTCAACGCCGACGACGTGGTGTTCAGCGTGGAGGCCCTCAACGCCTACATCGAGCAGGCCAATGCTCAGGTCAATTCCAAGGCGAAGCAGGAGGTGTCCGCCTGATGGCAACCGTGACCGACCCCCGCGACATCATCCTGGCTCCGGTCATCTCGGAGAAGTCGTACGGACTGATCGAGGACAACGTCTACACGTTCATCGTTCACCCCGACTCGAACAAGACGCAGATCAAGATCGCCATCGAGAAGATCTTCAAGGTGAAGGTCGACTCGGTGAACACCGCCAACCGGCAGGGCAAGCGCAAGCGCACCCGCACCGGCTACGGCCAGCGCAAGAGCACCAAGCGCGCGATCGTGACCCTGGCCCCCGGCAGCAAGCCGATCGACCTCTTCGGAGCGCCGGCCTAAGCCGGCGACGAAAAGAACTCAGGACTAGAACATGGGAATTCGCAAGTACAAGCCGACGACCCCCGGTCGCCGCGGTGCCAGCGTCTCCGATTTCGCCGAGATCACTCGCTCGACTCCGGAGAAGTCGCTGATCCGCCCGCTGCACAGCACCGGTGGCCGCAACGCGCACGGCCGAATCACCACCCGGCACAAGGGCGGTGGCCACAAGCGCGCCTACCGGGTGATCGACTTCCGTCGCAACGACAAGGACGGCGTCAACGCCAAGGTCGCGCACATCGAGTACGACCCGAACCGCACCGCGAACATCGCGCTGCTGCACTACCTGGACGGCGAGAAGCGCTACATCATTGCGCCGCAGGGTCTTTCGCAGGGCGACATCGTCGAGTCGGGCCCGAACGCCGACATCAAGCCCGGCAACAACCTGCCGATGCGCAACATCCCGGCCGGCACCGTGATCCACGCCGTCGAGCTGCGTCCCGGTGGCGGTGCCAAGCTGGCCCGCTCGGCCGGCTCGAGCATCCAGCTGCTGGGCAAGGAGGGCGCCTACGCCTCCCTGCGCATGCCGTCGGGTGAGATCCGCCGCGTCGACGTGCGCTGCCGCGCCACCGTCGGCGAGGTCGGCAACGCCGAGCAGGCCAACATCAACTGGGGCAAGGCCGGACGCATGCGGTGGAAGGGCAAGCGCCCCACCGTCCGCGGTGTCGTGATGAACCCGGTCGACCACCCGCATGGTGGCGGCGAGGGCAAGACCTCCGGTGGCCGTCACCCGGTGAGCCCGTGGGGCAAGCCCGAGGGCCGCACCCGCAAGCCCAACAAGTCGAGCGACAAGCTCATCGTCCGACGCCGGCGCACCGGCAAGAATAAGCGCTAGGAGTAGCCAGCGATGCCACGCAGCCTGAAGAAGGGCCCGTTCGTCGACGACCATCTGCTCAAGAAGGTCGACGTCCAGAACGAGAAGAACACCAAGCAGGTCATCAAGACCTGGTCGCGTCGTTCGACCATCATCCCGGACTTCATCGGTCACACCTTCGCCGTCCACGACGGCCGTAAGCACGTGCCGGTGTTCGTCACCGAGGCCATGGTCGGCCACAAGCTGGGCGAGTTCGCCCCGACGCGGACGTTCAAGGGTCACATCAAGGACGACCGGAAGAGCAAGAGACGGTAATGACCACCACTGTTACTGAATATCCGTCCGCGACCGCCGTCGCGCGCTTCGTGCACATCTCGGCCAGCAAGGCGCGCCGGGTGATCAACCTGGTGCGCGGCAAGTCGGTCGAAGAGGCGCTCGACATCCTGCGGTGGGCGCCGCAGGCCGCCAGCGAGCCGGTCGCCAAGGTGATCGCCAGCGCAGCCGCCAACGCGCAGAACAACAACGGGCTGGACCCGGCGACCCTGGTGGTCGCCACGGTCTACGCCGATGAGGGCCCGACCGCCAAGCGAATCCGTCCCCGCGCGCAGGGTCGCGCGTACCGGATCCGCAAGCGCACCAGCCACATCACCGTGATCGTCGAGAGCCGTCCCGCGCGCAATGAGCGGTCGGCCGCTCGGCACGGTCGCGTCGCGCCCAGGGCAGCAAGACGTGCCGGAGCCGCCCGGCCGGCGACATCGGGCAGCGCCAACGGCTCCGGCGAAGAAGGCTCCGGCCAAGAAGGCCGCGGCCAAAGGCTCCGGCTGCCAAGAAGACTGCCGACGAGACGAAGGAGGGCTCGGAGTAGTGGGCCAGAAAATCAACCCCCACGGCTTCCGGCTCGGTATCACCACCGACTGGAAGTCCCGGTGGTACGCCGACAAGCAGTACGCCGACTACGTCAAGGAAGACGTGGCGATCCGGCGGCTGCTGGCCACCGGTCTCGAGCGCGCCGGCATCGCCGACGTGGAGATCGAACGCACTCGCGACAGAGTCCGCGTTGATATCCACACCGCGCGTCCGGGCATCGTCATCGGCCGCCGCGGCACCGAGGCCGACCGCATCCGCGCCGACCTGGAGAAGCTGACCGGCAAGCAGGTCCAGCTGAACATCCTCGAGGTCAAGAACCCGGAGTCGGTGGCGCAGTTGGTCGCCCAGGGTGTCGCCGAGCAGCTGAGCAACCGTGTGGCGTTCCGCCGTGCGATGCGCAAGGCCATCCAGTCGGCCATGCGCCAGCCCAACGTCAAGGGCATCCGCGTGCAGTGCTCGGGCCGTCTCGGCGGCGCCGAGATGAGCCGTTCGGAGTTCTACCGCGAAGGCCGCGTGCCGCTGCACACCCTGCGCGCCGACATCGACTACGGCCTGTACGAGGCCAAGACGACGTTCGGCCGGATCGGTGTGAAGGTGTGGATCTACAAGGGCGACATCGTCGGTGGCAAGCGTGAGCTGGCCGCCGCCGCGCCGTCCGCCGATCGTCCGCGCCGCGAGCGTCCGACGGGTGCCACCCGTCCGCGCCGCAGTGGCGCGTCGGGCACCACCGCGACGAGCACCGAAGCCGGCCGCGCCGCCACCGAGGAGACCGCGGAGTCCGCGGTTCCGGTGACGGCCGAGGCGCCGGCTGTCGAGGCTCCCGCCGCTGAGAACACGGAGAGCTAGATCATGTTGATTCCCCGTAAAGTCAAGCACCGCAAGCAACACCACCCCAGACAGCGTGGTATTGCCAGCGGTGGCACGTCGGTGACCTTCGGTGACTACGGCATCCAGGCTTTGGAGCACGCCTACATCACCAACCGGCAGATCGAGTCCGCTCGTATCGCCATCAACCGGCACATCAAGCGTGGCGGCAAGGTGTGGATCAACATCTTCCCGGACCGTCCGCTGACCAAGAAGCCGGCCGAAACCCGCATGGGTTCGGGCAAGGGCTCGCCGGAGTGGTGGGTGGCCAACGTCAAGCCGGGCCGCGTGCTGTTCGAGCTGAGCTACCCGGATGAGAAGACCGCGCGCGAGGCACTGACTCGCGCGATCCACAAGTTGCCGATCAAGGCACGCATCGTGACCCGAGAGGGGCAGTTCTGATGGCAGTAGGCGTCAGCGCCGGTGAACTGCGCGAACTCACCGACGACGAGTTGACCGACAAGCTGCGCGAGTCCAAGGAAGAGCTGTTCAACCTGCGCTTCCAGATGGCCACCGGGCAGCTGGACAACAATCGCCGGCTTCGCACAGTCCGGCAGGAGATCGCGCGCATCTACACGGTGCTGCGCGAACGTGAACTGGGTCTGGCCTCCGGACCCAATGGTGAGGAATCGTGATGGCAGAAAACACTTCAAAATCGGCCGGCCCCAAGCACACCCCGGCTACCGAGAAGCCCCGCGGCCGTCGTAAGACCGCGATCGGCTACGTGGTCAGCGACAAGATGGAGAAGACCATCGTCGTCGAACTCGAGTCGCGCGTGCAGCACCCCAAGTACGGCAAGATCATCCGGACGACCAAGAAGGTCAAGGCCCACGACGAGAACGGCACGGCCGGTATCGGCGACCGGGTCTCGTTGATGGAGACCCGCCCGCTGTCGGCGACCAAGCGCTGGCGGCTCGTCGACGTCCTCGAGAAGGCCAAGTAGTCGCTGGTTCGAACGTGCCCACCGCCCCCGTCCGGGGTGGTGGGTATTTTCGTTTTTAACTGACGATTTCGACAATTTGGCTGTTCGGCAATTCCCCGAGCACCGGACTGCCTACGATTCACCCGATGAACAGCAGCATTTTGCGTCGTGTCGCTGCGGTGGTCGGGGTTGTCGCGATGCTTCTGTGGGGAGTTCCGGCAGGCGCCTACGCAGATCCGCCCGACGCGCCGCCCGAGGCGCCCGGCGGTGCCGTGATCGATGCCCCGACCCTGTCGCTGGGCGATCTCGGCCAAGGCCAGACTCTGACGTTCGACGGGGCCTCGGACACCACGAGCACGGACGCTGTCGTTCCCGGTGCCGCTGGGCCTGGCCCCGCTGGCGCTGAACGCGACGCTGCAACTTCCGGTCACCCTGCGGTCGGGCAGTATGGTCGTCACCCAGAACGACCGCGTCATCAGCCGGATCGACCTGCCCCTCACCGACCAGAGCCCAGTTGTCATTCCGCTGGCCGGAGCCGAGATCTCCGGTAACTACGTCTCTGTCACGCTGACCAGCACCGCGATACCCCTCGACCCGTACTGCTGGGATCCGCTAGCGCCCGGTACGGCTGACGTACAGCACCATCACGTTCGGCGGCACCGAGGCGATACCGACAACGGTGGCGGCCTTCGTTCCGCCGGTGTTGCGCAAGCTGACGATCGCGGTGCCGCCGCGACCCTCGCAAGCCGAATCCAATGCGGCAATTCAGCTGGCAGCGGCGATGGTGACCAAGTTCGGCGGCCAGAACCCCGATGTCTTCGTGACCCCGCTCCCCGAGGGGGCGACCTCGCTGCCGACTCCTTCAGCGCCGCTGGAACGTCAGGTGATCATCAAGGAAGGCCCCGACAAAGGGCTTTCGCTGCAGGGTCCGGGAATTCCGTCGTTGTTGGTGAGCGGCCAGGGTGACGAGCTGACGAACCAGGCACGTCTGCTCGCCGACGAATCGCTGCGGTATGCGTTGAGCCCCAGGGCGGTTGCCGGGCCATTGCAATACCGGTTGCGGCTGGCGGGCAACGCCACAACGCTGGCGCAGATCGACCAGAGTGAGCTCAAGTCGGTCGCGCTGTGGCCGGAAGTGGGAATCACACTGGACCAGGCCCGGTTCGGGCATCCGCTGCACGCTGTTCGGCTTCACCTGATCGGTTCCTACACCCCCGTTCCCGAACAACATGGGTGGCGAGGTGCGGATTTCGGTCGGCGGCCAGACCATCGACCGGTGGCCGGCTGACACCGGCGGCGTGATCGATCGCTCGATCGACATCCCGGACAACCTGCTGGGCCGCAGCACGACCGTGAACGTCATGATCTACACGACCGGCTTTCACGGCGGGTGCGGCGAGTACCTGCCGATCCATCTGAGGATCGACGGCAGCACCACGGTTTCGGTCACTCCGGCGAATCCGCCGCTGCCGGCGGGGTTCCAGTCGATGCCACAGTCGCTGATGCCGCGCGCGCAGATTGGTTTCGGTGACGCGGACACCTTCCTGGACACCCTGCGGGCCATTCAGATCGTCGTGGGCCTGCAGCGGTTCAGCCCGGTGCCGTTGACGACGAAGGTGATGAGTGTCAAGCAGGCGCTTGCCGGCCCCGATCCGGCGATCCTCATCTCCGCCGACGGCTGGACCGACACAGTCGGTCCCATTGCCGATCAACTCCGACAAGGGCCGCATCGACATCGAGGCGCGCCTGCCCGACAACAAGCCGACGACGCTGACGCTCGATCCCGCCATCCAGTTCGGCTCGCTGCAGTCGGTGTTCGACGGCAAGCGAACTTTGTTGATCGCGACGTCGAACGGGGCCCCCCAGCAGCTCGACGAATTGTTGGGATGGCTCGGTGGCGGGAATGGACGCTGGCCGGGTCTGGATGGCAGGGCGATCATCTCGGTGCCGGGCCAGGCGCCGGTGACCGTTCCGAACGAACCCGCCGCGTTCGCGGCCCCGCAGTCCGACCCCGGCAGCGGAGCAGGCATGTACTCCTGGGCGTGGTGGGCGGCAGGCGGCGTGGTCGCCGTGGCGGCTCTCGGAGCCCTGGCGATCTTGCTCAGCGCGCGCAAGACGTCATAACCGAAGAACTTCGTCTGACCGATAGCAAGCCGTGGCGGAAGTTGTGTGTGAGACTGGTGGGGATTTGACTGTGACCATGAAAAATTGCAAGGCTGCGCTTCATGCCCGAGGTGCCCATGAGATCAACACGCCGGCTGGCTGTGGCGGCTGCGGTGTTGGCCACGACGATGTGGGTGGCCCCGGCCGCCTATGCTGCGCCGGAAGACCTTGGGGCGCTGTCGAATTCGCCGACCATCGGGCTCTTCGCGACACCGGGACCAGCGCGCCCCTGGCATTCTACGGCGACCAGGGGACCGCGACCCTCACCTTCCCGGTGCCCCAGGGCCTGGTGCCGGTGACTTTGAATGCCATCGTGGAACTTCCGGTCAACGTCCGGTCGGGCACCCTGACCGTCACTCAGGACGAACGCACGATCGCTCGGGTGCCCATCCCGCCGGCCGACCAGGTGCCGATCGTGATTCCGCTCGCCGGCGTCGAGATCGTCGACAACTCGGTGACCATCACGCTGCGCAATATCTCGTCCCGCTCGAGGGCTATCGCCTCGACCCGACCAACCCGCTTCGGTTGGTCAACGGGGCCGTGATGTTCGACGGCGTGGAGTCGCCACCCCCACGGCGGCCCATCCTGCCGCCGGTGCTGCGCAAGCTGACCATCGCGATCCCGCCGCAACCCACGAAGGTGGAATCCGAGGCGGCCGTGCGGATGGCTGCCGCCGCCATCGCGCGCTACGGCACCCAGACGACGACGGTCGCCGTGACGGCCATCGGTGCCCCGACCGCTGCTCCGACACTTCCCTTCGAGCGCGAGATCGTCATCCAGGAAGGGCCCGATCCCGGATCGTCGCTGCAGGCTGGTGACGGGCCGATCCCGTCGCTGCGCATCTCGGGTCCCGCCAACGAACTGACGAACCAGACCAGGTCGCTGTCCTCCGACATCTCCCGGCTCGCACTCAGTTCGAAGGCCGTCGCCGGACCGCTGCGGATCGCGGCGCAACTTCCGGGCAACGTCACCACGCTGCGTGAACTCGGGCAGAACAGTGTCACCGCCGTTGCGCTGGCACCCAGGTCACCGTCGGACTGGACCAGACCCAGTTGGGCCGCTCGGCGCACAACATCCGCGTGCATCTGATGGGCTCCTACACCCCGGTGCCGAATTCCATCAGCGCCCGGTTGGTCGCGATTGCCGGCAATGAGACCGTCGACCGCTGGCCCACCGACAACAGCGGAGTGATCGACCGTTGGGTCGACGTGCCCGACCGGCTGCTGCGGCGTTACACCAACCTCGGTGTGGCGCTCAACATCTCGGGCAACACCGGCCGATGCGGGGAGTTCCAGCCGCTGACGCTGACCATCGACGGTGACAGTGTGGTGCAGAGCAGTCCGGCGAATCGGCCGGTGCCCGCCGGATTCCAGTCGCTGCCGCAGGCGCTGATGCCCAGAGTCCAGATCGGCATCGGATCGGACGTCTTCGCCGACATCGTTCGCGCGACGGCGATCATCGTCGGCCTGCAGCGGCTCAGCGCGTTGCCGATCGACGTGGCGGTCACCGACGCCCAGGCGGCGCTGGACAGCCGGCTGCCGGCGATCATCATTGCCGCCGACGGCTGGAAACACTCCGGGATCACTCTTCCGATCAGCCCGGCAGGCGGCCGGCTGTCGCTGGAGGGCATCGACAACGGCGGCCAGCCAACCACTTTGACGCTCGACCCGGCCATCCGGTTCGGGTCCCTGCAGACCCTGTTCGACGGCCAGAGGTCGCTTCTGGTGGCGACGTCCAACGACGCGCCCGATCAGCTCGACGAGCTGCTGCGGTGGCTGAGCAGCGACCCGCGGCGGTGGTCGCGGCTCGACGGAACCGCGATCGTAGTGACGCCGGGGCACGGCCCGGTCACCGTACGACCGCAGTCGGGTCTGGCGACATCACCCGCGCCTGACGACCGCAAGAGCTTCGCCTGGGTGCTTGGCGCCGGCATCGCCGCCGCGGCCGCCCTCGGACCGGTGCGGTCCCGCTCCATTCCCGCAGAGGCGAATCCGGCGGCTGACGATGACGGCGACGGCAGCGATACCGCCCACGCTGGCGGAGCCACGCACGCCGTGGCTGCACCTGCTCCGGCCGATCTACCGACTCGTGCTGCGGTGGGCCTACATCGCTGCGCTGACGCTGTTCGCCTTCCACCGATCGCTGGTGAGCCTGGTGGAATCGACCAGGGCGGGCAGCCTCAACGGATTCGTGTGGGTGGTCCCGATCGCCGGCATCATGGCTGCCATCGGTGTGGCCCGGCGCGAGCGCACCGAGTTGCCGATCCACGACCGCCAGACCGACATCATCGTCGGGATCATCGGTCTTGGTGTGGCGTTGATGGTGCACGGCGTTCTGCTGCCACGCTATGCGGGATACTTCCATCTGCTCAGGCTCGACCTGATGGCGATGTGGTTGTTCGTCACCAGTGCCAGTGTGGTGTTGTTCGGGTTACGGCCGGTGATCCGGTTCGTCTGGGTGTGGGCCCTGCTGCTCGCGGTTTTCCCGCTGCCTTACCAGATCGCCGAGGATTTTGTTCGCTGAGCAGCTGGGTCGGTGCCGGGGCCGGCGGCGCCGATCATCGCGGCCGCCGCGACCGCAATCTCCGTCGGCCGCAACTGGAGTCGCGCGGTGTTGGGTGCGGCTCTGTCCTGGGCAGTCGGTCTGGCGGTCCTGCTGGCGATGGCGATCTTGGCGCCCAATGCCCCCGTGTTCGTCTTCCAGGTGGTGCCGGCCGTTACGTCAGTCGCACTGGTGGGAACGACCCTGTTTCTCTACGCCCGCCGGGGCGCACCGAAGCGGGTGCTGGACCGAAAGCTCGACCGCTTGCCGCCAAGGATGTCTGGGCCGGCCTGCCGCTGGTCCTGGCCGTGGCGATCGCGCTGTCGGCTGGTTACCCTGCCCGGGCCGACCAGCCCACCGGCGACCTGGGTCCCCCAGCTGACATTCGGCAAGCCCCTGCAGGCGCCGGTCGGCTGGCACGTCAGCAAGGAGACCGAATACGACTGGGTGAGAAGGCTTTACGGACAGCACGCGACCCTGATCCGCCAGCAGATGGTGGCCGACACCGGTAACCCGAAGTGGGACAAGTTCGGCCGCCCCCGCGCCGTCATCGTCGACTCGACAAACACCTTGCAGCCGTTCTCGTTGGGCGTCTATCCGTCGACTCTCCTGTACGACACCGCATCGAGCCGGCTGAGCGACCCGCGTCCGGTGGACCTCGGGCACGGTGTGGCCGGAGACATGTACAGCGTCATCGACGACCAGCTCCTGGTGACCTGGAACCTGCTCGTGTTCCATTGGCGCAAGAAAGGATCGGCACAACGGGTGCTGATCGGCGCGGTTGACAACCACGAGGCCGAGGCGCCGTTCCCCGAGCCCAACGGGGCGTCGTGGCCGACCCGGGAACGCTGTTCACCGTGTTGTTCCGCGGCAACGCGGTGACCACCAACCGGGAGCCGGAGTTCAAGGACGCCGAGATGCTCACGCAGTTCGGCCGCGGGCTGGTCACCGCGCAGCTTCGCGATGTGGAGCCCGTCGCGTGACCGGCCGGATCGTCCTCGACCTCGACGACGTCACCGACGAGGAGAAGGAGTGGGCCCTACACCGCGCCGTCAACGGTCTGCGCGAGGACGACCCGATGCGTTCGGCGTCCAACCCGGTGATGGGCTGGCAGCGGGCGGTGCTGTGGACGCTGCTCGTTGTCACGATCGGGTTCGCGATCTGGCGGCCGATGGAGACCGCCGTGGCGCTGATCGGCTTGTGCACCTTCGGCTACGTCTTCACGATGCTGGACCGGGTATTGATCTTCAAGACGGGCCTGGCGTCCGCGGCCCTCGTGATCTCCGACGCGGAGGCCCGGGCGGTCCCGGACGCCGAGCTGCCGCATTACACGATCCTGGTGCCGGCCTACAACGAGCCGGAGGTGGTGGCCGATCTGCTCGGCGCCATGGCGGCGCTGGAGTACCCGACTGACAAGCTCCAGGTTCTGCTTCTGCTCGAGGCCGACGACGAGGTGACCATCACCGCGGCGCAGAGCTGCGCGGACTCGGCGTCGATCACCATCGTTCTGGTGCCTCCGGCCGAACCCCGCACCAAACCCAAGGCCTGCAACTACGGATTGGAGTTCGCCACCGGGGACATCGTCACGATCTACGACGCCGAAGACCTCCCCGAGCCCCTGCAGCTGCGCCGGGTGGCGGCGGCATTCCGCCAGCTGCCCGACAACATCGCCTGCGTCCAGGCCAAACTGGCCTACCACAACGGCCACCAGAACCTGCTGACCGGATGGTTCACCGCCGAGTACGGGCTGTGGTTCGGTTACCTGCTTCCCGGCATGATGCGCAGCAACTCGCCGATTCCCCTCGGCGGCACCTCGAATCACCTGCGTCGCGACGTCCTGGACCGGATCGGGGCGTGGGACCCGTTCAACGTCACCGAGGACGCCGACCTCGGCTTGCGCATCGCCGCCTCGGGCTACCAAACGGCGGTGCTGGACTCGGTCACCCTGGAGGAGGCCAACAGCGACCCGATCAACTGGGTGCGACAACGTTCCCGGTGGTACAAGGGCTACCTGCAGACGTGGCTGGTCCACATCCGCAGGCCGGGTCAGTTGTACCGCACCGTCGGGTTCCGCAGCTTCCTGCGCTTCAACCTGGTGCTGGCCGGGACTCCGATCATCGCGGTGCTGAACCTGCTGTTCTGGTTCATCACCGTGCTGTGGTTCCTCGGGCAGCCTGCCGTGGTCGAGGCGGTCTTCCCCTGGTACATCTACTTTCCCGCACTTGCCGCCCTGATCCTGGGCAACGGCGCGACGCTCTACATGAACCTGGTCGCGCTACGGGAGGACGACCGCGCCGACCTCATCATTCCCGCGCTGACCGTGCCTGCCTTCTTCGTCATGATGAGTATCGCGGCGGCAAAGGGCACCTATCAGCTGATCCGCAATCCGTCCTACTGGGAGAAGACCTTTCACGGTCTGTCCGAGAAGCCGGACGCCGGCCCAACCGGATCATGACCGGTCCTCAGCGATCGGCGGCTCAAGGCCGTCGCATGGATCGCGTCGTTCGCGGCCTACATGGCGGTGGGGTACTGGCTTCAGGTCCGCCACGGGTTCATCCTCGGCGACGCGCTGTCCCGGGTGTCGGCCGCGCAGAGCGTGTTGTTCAGCCGCTCACCACATCTGGCGGCCATCGGCTTCATCTTCACCCCGCTCACCGCCATGGTGCAGATTCCCGTGATCGCCGCGAGCCCGCTGTTTCCCGCGCTGGCGGCGCGCGCATTCGCCGATCCATCATGTCGGCGGGGTTCATGGCCGGGGCGGTGGAGATCCTGTCGATGGGAACCGATCGTGGCCTGCCGCGCCCGTACGTGGTGACCATCGCGGTGCTGTTCGCCGTGAACCCGATGGTCATCTTCTACGGCTCGAACGGGATGAGTGAGGCGCCGTTCATCTTCTTCATCTCCTGGGTGGTGCGCCGGCTCATCATGTGGATGGTCGACGACGACGTCCACCATCTGGTCACCGCCGGCGGCATCGCGATGGGTCTGGCCTACCTCACCCGCTACGACGCCGTCGCGTGTGTGGCCGCCGCGGGTTTCGTGGTCGGCCTCACCACCTACCTGCGGGCCCGCCGAGCACCACGGTTTCGTCGTGCGCTTCTGGATCTGATATTGGTCAGCGCGCCGGGGTTCGTGGCGTTCATCGGGTGGGCGGCGGCGAGCTGGTTGATCACCGGGGAGGCGTTCGCGCAGTTCACCTCTCAGTACGGGAACGCCGCGATCCTGAAGCAGTCCGGTGCGGTGCAGGCAGGCCCGGTCAGCGGAC
>CAVXWQ010000046.1:0-23281 GCA_963765445.1 uncultured Actinomycetota bacterium | reverse complement strand
GATGAGCGTTGACGTTTCGTCGCCACCCGAGAGCCCAGCCGCCATCGACGCGGTCCCGTTACGGCACCCGTGGCGGTGGGTGGCGGCGATCGTCATCCTCGTCCTGGTCGCGCTGTTCATCTACGGTGCCGCCACCAACGAGGCATACGGCTGGTCCACATTCGGCAAGTACATCCTTGACGAACGGATCGTGCATGGCGTCTGGATCACCATCCAGCTGACCATCTGGTCGATGCTGCTAGCCATCGTCATGGCGGTGATCCTCGCCGTTATGCGACTGTCGCCCAACCCGGTGTTTCGGTCGGTTTCCTGGGTGTATCTGTGGGTATTCCGCGGCACTCCGGTCTTCGTACAGCTGGTGTTCTGGGGCCTGATCCCGACGATCTACAAGAACATCCAGTTGGGAATTCCGTTCGGGCCGACGCTCTTCCACCTGAACATCCAGAACCTCTCGATGTACTTCGTCCTGGCAATCCTCGGTCTGGGATTCAACGAGGCCGCCTACCTGGCGGAGATCATCCGCGCCGGTATCAGCTCGGTGCCCGAAGGTCAGTCGGAGGCATCGACCGCACTGGGCATGTCCTGGTTGCTGACCATGCGGCGCACCGTGTTGCCGCAGGCGATGCGGGTGATCATCCCGCCCACCGGAAATGAGTTCATCGGCCAGCTGAAGACCACATCGCTGGCCGTCGCGGTGCCGTTCACGCTCGACCTGTTCGGGCGCCAGCGTGACATCGCCGCGGTGATCTTCCAACCGATCCCGCTGCTGCTGGTCGCAGCCGCCTGGTACCTGCTGATCACCAGCATCCTGATGGTGGGCCAGTTCTACCTGGAGCGATACTTCTCGCGCGGGGTCTCACGCAAACTCACCGCCAAACAACTTGACGCACTGGCGGAGGCGCAAACACTGGGAGAGGTAGGGCACGTATGACCGGTTCCGACCCGGTGACCACGCCGATGGTCAAGGCCGAGAGCGTCTGCAAGAACTTCGGTGCGCTGAAGGTGCTCAAGGGCGTCACGTTGGAGATCGGCCGGGGCCAGGTGCTCGTCCTGGTCGGGCCGTCGGGATCGGGCAAGTCGACGTTCCTGCGGTGCATCAACCACCTCGAGCAGGTCAACGCCGGCCGGCTCTACGTCGACGGCGACTTGATCGGCTACCGCGAGAAGAGCGGCAAGCTCTACGAAATGCCGCCCCGCGAAGCAGCGAAGCAGCGCCGCGCTATCGGGATGGTGTTCCAGCACTTCAACCTGTTCCCGCACCGCACCGCGTTGGCGAACATCATCGAGGCGCCGATGCAGGTCAAGGGTGTCAAGAAGGCCGCGGCCCTCGAGCGTGCCCGCGACCTGCTCGACCAGGTTGGTCTCGGCGAAAAAGCCGAGGCCTACCCGGCCCAGTTGTCCGGCGGTCAACAGCAGCGGGTGGCCATCGCCCGGGCGCTGGCGATGGATCCCAAGCTCATGTTGTTCGACGAGCCGACCTCGGCCCTGGACCCGGAACTGGTCGGCGAGGTCCTCAACGTGATGAAAAAGCTCGCCAGCGAAGGCATGACGATGGTCGTCGTCACCCACGAGATGGGTTTCGCCCGTGAGGTCGCCGATCAGCTGGTGTTCATGGACGGCGGGGTGATCGTCGAGAGTGGGGCGCCGCGCGAGGTGCTGAGCAACCCGCAGCACGACCGCACCAAGGCGTTCCTGTCCAAAGTGATGTAGAGGTCTAGCCGGTTGGGCTCTCGACCCGCCCAACTTCTTCGTGCGTCGAGTTAGGCGCGGGCGCAACGCGTTTCGGTTCCTGCTGCCCGACGAGGTACCAGGTGCGCATGATGCCTTTGCCCTTGACGTCGACCTCACCACGTTCCTCGAGTACGAACCCGCCCTTCAGTCGTCGGTAGACGTCTTCGGGAACTTGGATCCGTCCCTCCGGGTCGGTGCTCTCCATACGGGAGGCGACGTTGACCGCGTCGCCCCACACGTCGTAGAAGAACCGCCGGGCACCGACCACCCCGGCCACCACCGGGCCTGCGGCCATGCCGATCCGCAGCGGCACCCGCGCTCCGTTGGGGTCGCGCAGATCGGCCACGGCGCGCGACATGTCGAGGGCAAGCCGTGCCAGCGCCTCGACGTGATCGGGCCGGGGCTCGGGGACACCGCTGACGACCATGTACGAATCGCCGGTGGTCTTGATCTTCTCGAGGCCGTGTTTGTCGACGAGCCGGTCGAACGTGGTGTACAGCCGATCCAGGAAACGCACCAGGTCGGCCGCGGCGATCTGGCTGGCCCGCTCGGTGAACCCGGCGATGTCGGCGAACAGGATGGACGCGTCGTCGTAGCGGTCGGCAATCGTCCCGTGGGCGGGATCCTTGAGGCGTTCGGCGACGCTGCCCGGCAGGATGTTGGCCAGCAGCGCTTCGGAGCGTTTGTACTCGACCTCCATCGCGCCCTCGGCGCGGGAGACCTCGCGCATCGCATACCAGACAGTCGCGAAGATCATCACCGACGCCGAGATGGTGGTGATGACGAAGCCCGTGTTGACCGCCCAGCGGGGCTGCACGTGCGTGTCACCGGGCACCAGGAACTGCGAAGCGATGGTCAGGCCCACTCCGATGGTGACCACCGCCGAGGCCAGTACGACGTGTTCGATACCGAGGACCAGGACCGCGAGCGACGCGGACACCAGGTAGTAGAACTGCAGCCCGGAGTCGGTGCCCACCTGCCAGCCCACCAGGGTCAGCGAGACGAAGGCGAAGAAGACGAACACCAGCGAGGCGATCACTTCGCCGAGGAACTGCAGCCTTGGGATCACGAAGAAGACCGCTGCGGTGGCGAGGTTGAGAAGTCCGATGTTGAATACGCCCGGGCCGGTAACGACCTGCAAGATGCCGAAAGCCGCGGTGACGAAGCCGGCGATGTAGGCGGCGATGTTGAGCACCTGCATCTGCCGGGAGACCGACTCGGCCCAGTGCTGGTTGCGGGCTGATGGGCGCCGCTGCATGCGCTCACAGTCCGATCGCTTGGCCTGTCCGTCTGGCGGTACCGGACCAGCGCATCTCCGCTTGGACGCCACATGCAAAGACTAGCGTGGCGTGCGGCTGAGGGTTCGCTGTTGGCGGCGCGGCTAGCCTAGAGACGTGACTCGCATCGCCTGCGCTCAGATCGAGCCGTCGGTGGGAAGTTTGCAGGCCAACCTCGAGATGTCGGCCGACGCCGTGGCTCAGGCCGTGGCGGCCGGGGCTCAGATCGTGGTCCTGCCGGAGTTGGTGACCTCGGGATACATGTTCGCCGACGCCGCCGAGGCCAGATCGGTGGCGCTGACGGCGGACGACGCTGCCTTCGACGCCTGGCGGTCGGTCGCCGGTGATGCCGTGGTGATCGGCGGGTACTGCGAACTCGGCGACGACGGGCTGCTCTACAACAGCGCGTTGGTGGTCGAGGCCGATGGGGTGATTGCGAGCTATCGCAAGACCCATCTGTGGGACCGCGAGAAACTGACCTTCACCCCCGGCCGCGAGTTGCCGCCGATCGTGACGACGCGCCACGGCGTGATCGCCGTAATGGTCTGCTACGACCTGGAATTCGGGGAGCTGACGCGGCGCGCGACCCTTGATGGCGCCGAATTGATTGCGGCACCGGTGAATTGGCCACTGTTCCCGCGCCCGGAAGGGGAGCGGCCTGGCGAGGTCATCACCGCGATGTCGACCGCGCGGACCAACAAGGTGGCGATCGCGGCCTGTGACCGGGCCGGGGTGGAACGCGGGCAGGCGTGGACGGAAGGCTCGGCGATCGTCGACCCGCACGGCTGGGTTGCGGCGACGGCCGGACCAGGTTCAGGACTGGCGCTCGCCGACATCGACCTGAGCATCACTCACGACAAGACGCTGACCGAGCACGTTCACCTGCTCACCGATCGGCGCGTCGACCTCTATTGAGAGCTTGTGATCCGCCGATTCCGGTGCCTTTGTGCCCTAGGTTGAACGAGGGGGATCTCAATGAACTGGAAGCTCGCCGGCGCGATCATGTCCGCCGCTGCGATCATTGCTGCACCTATTGCCGCAGCTCAGCCTGGCAACGGCAACGGCAATGGCAATGGCAATGGCAACGGTAATGGCAACGGCAACTCGAGTAGCAACGGCAACTCCGGCAGCAACGGCAACTCGGGCAACTCGGGCAACAACGGCAATGGCAACGGGAACTCGGGCAGCAACGGGAATGGGAACTCGGGCAATAACGGGAGCACCGGAAACCCGCCCGGCCAGACGATCTCCGGGGTCGCCACCAGCGGCGGGGGTGCCGAGGGCGTGCTGGGAGCCCAGGTCAGCCTGAAGCCGGAGAACCCTGGGCTGCCCAACGCATTGAGCCACGTCCAGGGGACCCCGACGGTGACGGAGACCTCGGTGACGGAAACCTCCAAGACGGAGACCTCGGAGACCGAAACGTCGGAAACGAAGCCGTCGGAGACCGAAACGTCCACCACCGTGGAGACCTCGGAAAGTCCCGAACCAACAGAGACTTCGAGCGAGAACCCGTCGCCGACGACGACCCCGACGACGAGTGCCGCCCCGACTCCGACGCAGCCCGCGGCGTAGGCGGCCCGGTCGTCTCGGCATCGCATGAAAAACTGGCGGACGCATTACACTCTGTTTGTTGAACCGTCACGGGGGCGGTCGCATCAGGGTGGGGGATCACCAATGACTGCACAGTCATGGCAGGCCTCACGACCCGCCCTTCGGCACACAAAGATAGGAACAGATATGAAGACTGGTCGCTTGACTCGTCAGATCGCCCTGTTTGCTGGCGGTGTGGCGATCGTCGGCATGGGCACGCTCACCGCATGTAGCTCCAAAGAAAAGGAAGCCCCGACGACCACCACTCCGACCTCGACGTCGGTTGCGCCGTCGGCGTCGCCCACCGAGAAGGCTGTCAGCCCCGGTGGCGCCAACTCGTTCTCGCCGACCGTGAACCCGGCTCCGCCCGGAACGGTGTGCAAGCAGATCGTCGGCAACAACTGCATCCGCTGAACGATCCGTCGAGACGGCCCGTCACTGAGCAATCGGTGGCGGGCCGTTCGCTGTTCAGACCCACGCGTCGGCGGGCCGCACGCCATCATCCGCCCTCGTCGGATCCTTTCGGGCAGCGGGGAGAAGCGCGGCGGAGCCCACCGCCACCAGCGCCCCACCGAGAACCATCCCGCCGATCGCGTCGGTGAAGATGTGCGCGCGGGAGTAGAGCGCCAGGAAGGCCACGAATAGGACACCGGCGGCGACGAGAACTGCGAGCACCGCCTTGACCGCGCGGCTTCGTCTGGTGCCCAGGCATACCGCGATGGTCCCGAGTAGCGTGGCGCTGCCCGTGACATGACCGGACGGGAACGAACGCGCATAGGCCACCAGGGAGCCGTCGTGCAACTGGGCCAGGTGGGCGGGCGTGCGTTCGACTACCGCCTTGAGCACTTGCTCGGCCACCGCGCCGATGCCGACGGTGGCGATCACCAGCACAGCCCGCAAAGCAGATCGGCCCAGGATCGCGAGCAGAGTTCCACTGATCACTCCGGCGACTGCGACGTGATAAGGCTCGCCGATGTAGCCGAAGATTCCGTCTGCGTGGACTTGCCATTTGGGCGATCGGTGCGCGTTGAACCAATTCCAGACCCGGGTGTCGGATGCCGTCATCCAGTGCGAGTTGATCTCGATCGCCAAAATCGCTAGGACACTGAACAATCCGGCGGAGAGCAACACCAAGGCCACGCGGCCCCGGGAGACCACTGATGCCGCGATGAGAATCGCGGCATCAGCAGTCAGGGCGATCAATGCGATGTTGATGCGAGCATTGTGCATCACCGATCGCGTTGCCCGTCGACAACAGGTTCTACGTGGTGCCGTTGGCCCCGCTCTTGCCCGGCTGGCCGCCGAAGCCGCCGGGGCCGCCGAAGCCGCCCGTGCCGGGTGTGACCCCGGAGGCAGGCGACTTGGCGTTGCCGCCGGCGCCGCCGCGGCCACCGTTGGCGAATAGGCCGCCTCTGCCGCCGGTGCCGCCGTTGCCAGCCTCACCATTCGCCTTGTTGGCGGCCGGGCCGGTGTCCACGAGCGCACCGCCGGCGCCGCCGATGCCGCCGACGGCGAACAGCCCACCCCTACCGCCGGTGCCGCCCTGACCGCCATGGGCGGCCCCGCCACCAGGGTTAACAGTCGTGGCCATACCGCCCGCGCCGCCGGATGCCGCCCGGATGAGACTGAGGAAGCTCGCACCGCCGTTGCCACCCGCCCCGCCCTGAGTGAGACCGAGCAAGCTGATAGCACCGCCGCCGGTACCGCCGGACTGGCCCGGGCCGGCGAACCGGACACTACCGCCGTTACCGCCGTTACCGCCGCCGGCGGTGCCTTCGTTTGACGCGGCCGAGCCGCCGCCGCCGGCCTGACCGGCGGAGCCGATGGTCGCGTCGCCGCCGGTGCCGCCGTCCCCACCGGCTGCGTACAGTACGCCGGAGAGAACCCCGAATTTGTACCAGTCGTCGGGATTGGTGCTGGGGGTGTAGCCGCCGCCGTTGCCGCCGGCGCCGCCGTTGCCCAGCACGAAACCACCGCGACCGCCTCTGGCGCCGTCGCCGCCGGCGGCGTTGCCTAGATCCGCCAGGGCTTTCGCACCGGCTCCGCCGGCACCGCCGGTGCCGAACAGGCCGGTGCCTCCGCCTGCGCCGCCGGAACCGCCGGTGGCCTTGTTGGCGAGAGGATTCCCGGATCGGGACTCGGCATAACCACCTGCGCCGCCTGCTCCGCCGTCACCCCAGATCAGGCCACCGCGGCCACCTGCGCCACCGTTGGCGCCCACCGAGTGCGCGGTCTGGTCTTTGCCACCACCATCTTGACCGCCGTTGCCGCCGATGCCGCCGTTGCCGAACAACCCGGCGCGGCCACCGTTTGCACCAGCGGTGGCGGCCCCAGTCCGCACGATGGGATTAGCAAACGTGTACCCGGCGTCGGCACCGTTGCCGCCGTTGCCGGCGTTGCCGAGGAAGAAGGCGGCGTTTCCGCCGTTGCCGGCGGCCAGACCCGAGCCCTGGTAGGGGCTCCAGCCGCTGCCGCCGTTACCGAAGAACAGGCCGGCGTTGCCGCCGTTGCAGACATGCGATGTGCAGTAGACGTCATCCGCGGCGGTGTAGCTGTAGCCGCTGCCGATCAGCAGACCCGCGTTCGGATGCGTCTGTGTCCCGTTACCGATGAAGAAACCGACGACCGAACCCAGGAGCCCACCCGGCGAAGAGGTCAGCTGCACATTGGCGGTCTGTACCGGCAGGGCGTGGGTGGCGGCGAAGAGCGACGGCGCCCCAGGCGGTGTCATCATCATCAACCCAGCGGTGGCCACGGCACCGATCGTCACCAACGGCGCCACCCGGAGAAGGCCGCCCGTGCGACGGACAGCAGGCATATCAGCAGTCACTCGATTCCCCCTCGTAAGCGCACCCCGGATGAATTTAAGCACGTTCACAGCTCCTACATAGGCAATTGACCGCGCGATGGAATGTCGTCGGCTTGAGTGGAAGGTTCGGCGCGATTGAATGCAAATAGCCGCTCCGGTCACCGGTGCCGCTGCTACCGTCAAATCGGCAGGCTGTACAACTCTTCCGGTCACAGCAGAAACGGGGGCCACCGTGCAGGCGCGACCACTCCATTTGATACCGGTGCTAGCGGTTGTGGCGACATCGGTTGGCATCCTCGCCGCGCCTTCAGCCGCCGCTGACTGCAACTACAGCGGCGGATCCACCCTCTGCGCCAGCGGTACGGTGCGCGGTGGGTCAGCACCGCCTCAGGCGACTTTCACCCCCTATCCGTGCACGGGAGACCCCAGTTGCCTGTACTACGACAACTGGGACCCGAACATCTACCTTGATCTGGGTAGACCGGGCGGCGGCGGTGGTGGACCGAGTGTCGGCGGCGGACCGATCCTGCCTGGCCGACCCGGCGGCGGCGGCGGTCGGCCCGGTCGCGGTTAGCTGGTTCTGATGCGGTACACACCTACTCGAAGGAGTCCAACCATGTTGGTCAACGTCCGCCTGGCCGTTGTCGGTGCGCTGAGCATCGGCGCCGTCGTCGGTGCGCTGGTCGTCGCGGCCCCCTCGGCGTTCGCCGATCCCGCCCCGAACTGCAGTGCCGCCGACCGAGCAGGCATCACAGCCGGCGTGCAGGCGGCGACGTCGGCCTACCTGTTCACCCACCCGGAAGTCAACGACTTCATGACCAGCCTCACCGGCCAGCCCGTTGACCAGGTGCCGGCCAACGTGCAGACATATCTGGACGCCAACCCGCAAGTCAAGGCGGAGATCCAAAGCATCCGCCAACCCCTGGCCGACATGCGCGAGCGCTGCGGTCCTCCACTACTGGATCAGCCGTAAAACATCGCCGAACTGGGGCTCCGGCGATCAGCAGTTCATCTGCCGCTTGTCGGCGCCGCCGGTGTTGGGTGTGCGATGAGGAATCCCTGTAGTTGGTCGACCCCGAGTTCGACCAGGCGGTTTCGCGTTTCGGTGTCTTCGACGCCCTCCGCGGTGGTGAGCAATCCGAATTCGTTGGCGATACCGACGATCGCCCGGATAACCGATTCGTCCTGGGGGTTGCGCAGCAGGTTTGAGACGAAGCTCTGGTCGATCTTCAACTTGTGCAGCGTCATTCCGCGAAGTTCGGTGAAAGAGCCGAAGCCGGTGCCGAAGTCGTCGAGCGCCAGCAGACAGCCCAACCCCCGCATGGCGTCGGAGAAGCGCTCGGCAAGATCGGTCGACACCAGGGCTGTGTGTTCGGTGATCTCGAAGGACACCCGGACTGCCGCATCGCCGGCCTGCCGCAGTTCCGCAATGATCGCCTCGATCGTGGCCGCATTATTGATCGAGTCCGCCGAAATGTTCACCGCCACCCGTCTGCCCGCCCGGGCCAACTCGATAGCCTGAGCGACCATGAACCGGTCGATGGTCGCCATCATGCCGAACCGCCGGGTTTGCGGAAGGAACTCCTCGGGCACCATCATCTGGCCGTCGGATCCCACGATCCGGACCAGTAGTTCCTCTTCGACCAGCAGACCGGTACGGGCATCGACGATCGGTTGGGTGTAGGCGACCAGGCGACCTTCAGTAATCGCACGTGATAGGAACTCCTCGAACTCCAGGCGTTCCCGCAATTCCCGCTCAACCGGGCTGACGTCGGTGACCTGAACGAGGTAGCTCTCCACGTTGCCGTCTGCGTCGCGAATGCAGCTC
Source organism: uncultured Actinomycetota bacterium (assembly GCA_963765445.1). GTDB lineage: Bacteria > Actinomycetota > Actinomycetes > Mycobacteriales > Mycobacteriaceae > Mycobacterium. Next base: position 14,046 of record CAVXWQ010000046.1, on the reverse strand, counting down.
ACCGAGTGATCCCCCCACACCAGATGACCGTCGGCGTGGACATACTGATTGATCATCCGGAAGGAGTCGCTGCGGCCCGCCTGAATCTCGTTGAGGTTCCGCAGGTTTTCCTCCAAGTACTGCGGGTCGGTCACATCCGGCCAGGTCTTCTGCCGCATTGTGTCGGCGTCATAGCCCAGGAAGTCACACAGCGCGTGGTTGACCTCCTCGACACGGCCTTGCTGATTCAGCAGGCACATGCCGACGGCCGCGTGATCCATCGACCGGCGGAAACGTTCATCGGCTATGGCCTGCCGTCGGCGGGCTTCCTCCACCGCCTGCTCCGCAGCCACCTCCTCGTCGACTAGATGGGCCGCGATGACAGCGCCGTCGCGGTGTCCCTCGGCATCGCGAAAAGGTTTGACGTTCAAATGGAACCAGTGCAAGACGCCATCGACCGCGCGCATCCGCACGCGCTCACTGATGGCGGTGCCCTCATCGACCTTCTTCCACCGGTCGATGTGGGCCTGCGCATCCTCCGGTGGAACAAGTTCCAGCAATGTTCGACCCAGCCAATACTCTGGGGGGGCGCCCAGAACGTCTCGAACGTTCGGTGAGATCCAGACGATCCTGTTGCTGCCCGTGTTGTCCTCCCGGGTGTGGCAGATCAAATCCCCGGCGTTTTCGACCAGGAGGCGATAGGCCGTCTCCGAGTTCGCGATCAGCTCGTTCTGCCGCTGAAGCTCTTGCGTGAGAATGCGATTCCGCCTATCGGCTTCCACTTGGACAGTGATGTCGGTGATTTGGGAGATGAAGTACTCCACATGGCCGTGCTCGTCGCGAATGCAACTCACCGACAGATCGCCCCAGATCAGGTGACCGTCGGCATGGACGTACTGCTTGACCGACCGGAAGGAATCCAAGCGGCCGTCCAGAACAGCGTTGAGGTTATTCAGGTCTGTTTCCAGGTAATCCGGCGCGGTCAGTTCCTGCCAGGTCTTGGCCCTCAACTTCTCGGCGTCGTAGCCGAAGAAGCGGCAGAGCGAGTCGTTGACCTCAATGAATCGACCGTCAGGGGCGACGAGGCACATGCCGACAGCGGCGTTATCCATCGAGCGGTGATAACGCGCCTCGGAAGCCGAGATGCGCTGCGCCATGTGAAATCGCTCGGTGACGTCGCGCCAGGTGAGGACGATGGAACTCGACGTGGCCCGGGTAGCTCTGAGGTCGTATCGGCGGTCGGCGGTGCGGATTTCGCCGTCGTAACGGAAGTCATTGACGACCAGTGGCTCGCCGGTCTGCAAACACCGAATGTAACCGGGCAGAAGCCCTTTTTCGCCCGGGCTGATCTCCACCACCCCGCGTCCCAACAACTCCGCACGAGACAACCCGAATTGGTCACACGCCGCCTGGCTGACCTGGCGGTAGCAGAAATCGACGATCCGGCCGGAGGAATCCCTCACCGCGTCCAGGAGCGCGCACGGGTCGAGCAGCGCGTCGGCGCTGGCCCGCAACACGGCAAGGGTCGCATGATCGCCCGCGAAGGCAGCGCCATCATCCCTGGCCCGTCGCTTCACCCTGGCATCCTAAGTCCGTTAAACGGGGCAGATTGCGAAAGGGCGATCCTGCCGGACCCAGCTCTCATGCCGACTGATAGCTGGACCAGACCGCCCACGACACCACGCGGGCGCTGACCGGGCGGCCCGGCTGACCGCGTTATCCACAGCTTCTGTGGCCTCGCCGCGGCGTGCACGCACGGTGCGTTCCACCAGGTGGAGTGCGGTGTCTGTGGCGTTGCCGTTGTGCATGCACGGCGCGGATTCCACAGTTCAACTGCCGTGCCTGTGGAATTTCGTTTGTTTGCCACCGCAGAGTGGCAAGGTTGGTAAGTTGAACCGCCAGGTGAAGTAGTAGGACGCGATCCGGGTGTGAACTGACGCTCGGGCCAGAGAGGGTGTGACTCGGTGTCTCATTAAGGTCTGGTCGCCGCTGCGGCGCTGGATCGGCGGCGAGGCCGAGCCGTCGCCGATGTGCCGGTGCGGGCACAGCGCCATGTGCCATTGGGACGAAACCGATAGCTGCCGCCTCATTGATTACATGACCGAAGCTTCGTGCGCGTGCATGGGGTTTTTTCCCGCCACCGCAGTTGACCGGTTGCTGTGACCGCGCCCGACAGATCAGGGCCCCGGGCGGTCATGGCGAGCAACGCCGACAACGCCTCCCCATTCACGACGGCAACGCCGAGCAGCTCGGACGCCAAGACCACCCACTTCTCGATCGCGCCGCAGTAGCCACTGAGCAACTCGTAGTCCTGCGGACGCCAGCCGTGGCCGGCCAGCGCGAAGGCGATTGGGGTGCCGGGGCTCAAGCCGCACGAACTGCGGCACACCTGCGCGTCGCTGGCGATCAGAGCCGGGGCCAATATCAAGGTCATCCAGCGCCTCCTCGGGCACAAGACTGCGGCCCTGACGCTGGATCGCTACGGGCATCTATATGGGGATGATCGGGACGCTGTCGCCGACGCGTTCGACGCGGCTGTAAAAACTCCTGCGTACGATCTGCGTACGATTCCGGCTGTCGGCCCGGTGCGACCGAGCTAAAACGGCTTCTACCTGCAAGTTCTGGTGCCCTCGGTGAGATTCGAACTCACACTGCACGGGTTTTGAATCCGTTTCCTCTGCCAGTTGGGATACGAGGGCGGGCCGCGAAGCGGCGGTTTTCCACCATAGATGATGCGCGCCGCGAGCCTCTCGGGCGGTGCGGCCGAGCGCCCCGCGGTCGCTGTCTGGCGCGTGCCACGCGACAATGACTACATGACCGGGTCTACCGACGCTGACGACCGCACCACCCACCGCGTTCTCATCGCCGAGGATGAGGCGCTGATCCGGCTGGACCTGGCCGAGATGCTGCGCGAAGAGGGATACGACGTCGTCGGCGAGGCTGGGGACGGCCAGGAGGCCGTCGAGCTCGCCGAAAAGCTGCGCCCGGACCTGGTGATCATGGACGTCAAGATGCCCCGCCGTGACGGCATCGACGCGGCCTCCGAGATCGCCGCTAAACGCATCGCCCCGATCGTGGTCCTCACCGCATTCAGCCAGCGCGACCTGGTCGAGAAGGCCCGCGACGCCGGTGCGATGGCCTACCTGGTCAAACCGTTCTCGATCAGCGACCTGATCCCGGCCATCGAAGTCGCGGTCAGCCGGTTCGCAGAGGTCGCTGAGCTCGAGCGCGAGGTGGCCGACCTCTCCGACCGGCTGGAGACCCGCAAGCTCGTCGAACGCGCCAAGGGTCTGCTGCAGACCAAACAGGGCATGACCGAGCCCGAGGCCTTCAAGTGGATCCAGCGCGCGGCGATGGATCGGCGCACCACTATGCGGCGGGTGGCCGAGGTGGTTCTCGAAACGCTGGACGAAGCCGACGCGCCGGGTTAACTCTGCGTTTCCGAAAAGCCCAGCTGCTGAGCGCGTACCGTCCTGACCGCGACGTTTGTCGCTATCCCGCATATGCTCACGGCCAGGCGTTGGCCAAGATCACGCGGTGCGGCTCAGGGTTGGCTATGTTCTACCGGAAGTGCCTACGGTCGGACCGGGTGCGGTCTGCGTTGTCGGCGCCACATGAACCATTGACCCGGAGGTGAAACGTGCGCGGTCGCGCGACGCGAAGTGCAATCGTGGCTAGTTCGGCGCTGCTGGCGGTGCTGGGCATTGCCGGCTGCAACCAGTCCTCGCCGAGCGGGGAAAAGTCCTCGCAGAGTGATCTCAAGATCGTCGAGCAGGTGCAGGTCGACCAGAACGGTGCCGAGGTGAAGCCCGAGGCGGGCACCACGCCGGCCGATCCGGCCGGCGACGGCAAGGCCACGTGCCCGCCGGTGTCCATCGCCATGGCCGGTGCCCTCAACGGCCCTGACGCCGCCCTGGGCATCAACATCAAGAACGGCGTTCAGCTCGCCATCGACAAGCACAATGCCGCGAACCCGGGCTGCCAGGTCCAGCTGAAGCCCTTCGACACCGAGGGTGATCCGCAGAAGGCGACGGCCATCGCGCCGCAGATCGTCGACGATGCGTTCACCATCGGCCTGGTCGGACCGGCGTTCTCCGGTGAGACCAAGGCCACCGGCTCGGTGTTCGACCAGGCCGGCCTCGTGGCGACCACCGCGTCGGCCACCAACGTCACGCTCTCCGAGCAGGGCTGGAAGACGTTCTTCCGCGGCCTGGCCAACGACGGTGTGCAGGGCCCCTCGGTCGCCAACTACCTGAAGAACACCCTCGGCCAGAAGAAGGTGTGCGTCGTCGACGACAGCACCGACTACGGCACCGGCCTGGCGCAGGCGGTCCGCGAAACCCTCGGCCCGGTAGCCGATTCGGCGTGCAACATCTCGGTCAAGAAGGGCGACAAGGACTTCTCGGCCGCGGTGACCCAGGTCAAGGGCCAGTCACCGGACTCGGTGTTCTACAGCGGCTACTACGCCGAGGCGGCACCGTTCGTTCAGCAGCTGCGCGACGGTGGCTTCACCGGCAAGTTCGTCAGCGCCGACGGCACCAAGGACCCGGAGTTCGTCAAGCAGGCCGGTGAATCGTCCAAGGACGCCATCCTGTCCTGCCCGTGCGGCCCGGCCACCGGCGCCTTTGCCGATGAGTACACCAAGAAGTTCGGCCAGGCCCCCGGCACCTACAGCACCGAGGGCTACGACCTCGGCACCGTGCTGCTCAAGGGCATCGACGCAGGCAAGATCACCCGCCCCGACCTGCTCGAGTGGGTCAAGACCTACAACGGTCAGGGCGTGGCCCGCAAGTACCAGTGGACCGACAAGGGTGAGCTCACCACAACCCTGATCTGGATCTACAAGGTTCAGTAGGTGATTCACGAGGCGCGTCCGGGACCGAGAGTCCCGGACGCGTTCTCGTTGAAGACAGACCACAAGGAGCCCGCCCCAGGATGATCCAGGAGTGCCTCGGCCAATACGCCTGCCTCGCCGGTGATATCGGTTTCAACATCGCCAACCTGCGAGAAGGCTTCTGGCAGTTGACCATCGACGGACTGTCCTGGGGTGCGATCTACGCCCTAGTGGCCGTCGGCTACACCCTGGTCTTCGGTGTGCTGCGCCTGATCAACTTCGCGCACTCCGAAATCTTCATGCTCGGCATGTTCGGTGCGTATTTCTGCCTGGACATCATCCTGGGATTCACGCCCAGCGGAAATGCCTACAACAAGGGTGTGTTCCTGACCGTCTTCTACCTCGGTATCGCCATGCTGTTCGCAATGCTGGTATCCGGTTCGGCGGCAATAGGTTTGGAATTCGTGGCCTACCGGCCGCTGCGGCGCCGCAACGCGCGCCCGCTGACGTTCCTCATCACGGCCATCGGCATGTCGTTCGTACTGCAGGAGTTTGTCCACTTCGTCCTGCCGAAAATCATCAAGGGCTACGGCGGCAGCAACGCCCAGCAGCCGATCACTCTGGTGCAGCCCAAAGCGCAGTTCCACGTGTTCGGCGCCTCGGTCACCAACGTCACCCTGGTGATCGTCGCCGCAGCGCTTGTCCTGGCGGTAGTGACCGACATCGCGATCAACCGAACGAAGTTCGGCCGTGGCATCCGCGCGGTCGCTCAGGACCCGACGACGGCCACGCTGATGGGCGTCTCGCGCGAACGCATCATCATGACGACGTTCCTCATCGGTGGCATGCTGGCCGGCGCGGCCGCGCTGCTGTACACGTTGAAGGTGCCCCAGGGCATCATCTACTCGGGCGGCTTCCTGCTCGGCATCAAGGCCTTCTCGGCGGCGGTCCTCGGTGGCATCGGAAACCTGCGCGGCGCCCTGCTCGGCGGTCTCATCCTCGGCGTCATGGAGAACTACGGTCAGGCCGTCTTCGGCACCCAGTGGCGCGACGTCGTGGCGTTCGTCCTGCTGGTTCTGGTCCTGCTGATCCGACCGACCGGAATACTCGGTGAAAGCCTCGGAAAGGCCAGGGCATGAGCCACCGGGATGGCGCGAACGAAACACCGGGCCGTTGGAGCCGGCGACTGCTGGCCCCCGGCGACGGACTGCGCGCGTGGTGGTCGGGGCTGAGCCGGGTGCAGAAGTGGGGCTTCGGCGTGCTCGGCTTCGGCTTGCTGGCATTGACGCCGCTGTTCCCGCCGCCCTACTTCACCACCACGGGAATCAGCTTCGGCGGCACGATGGCCCAGTTCTCGATGGTGGCGATCATCGCCATCGGCCTCAACGTGGTGGTCGGCCAGACCGGCCTGCTCGACCTGGGTTACGTCGGCTTCTACGCGGTCGGGGCATACACCGTGGCGCTGCTCACCAGTCCCGGACAGCCCGTGGAACAAGGTGAGCCCGAACGGGTTCCTGCATGAGCACTGGGCATGGCTGGCCTGCGTGCCACTGGCCATGGCGGTGACGGCACTGGCCGGGCTGATCCTCGGCATACCAACTCTGCGGCTGCGCGGCGACTACCTCGCGATCGTCACCCTGGGCTTCGGCGAGATCATTCGGCTGCTGGCCGACAACCTGTCCGACGTGACCAACGGCTCGCGTGGACTCAACGAGGTGTCGTATCCGCACATCGGCCAGACCGAGAAGCTGCCCTGGGCGTGTTCTCCAGCGGCAACTCCGGGGGACATGCAAACTACGGCACCTGGTGGTTCTGGCTGGGGTTGATCCTCATGGTGGGCATCCTGCTGCTTGTCGGCAACCTCGAACGCAGCCGGGTCGGCCGCGCGTGGGTGGCCATCCGCGAGGACGAGGATGCTGCGGAGGTGATGGGCGTCAACACCTTCCGGTTCAAGCTGTGGGCCTTCGTCATCGGCGCGGCAATCGGCGGATTGTCCGGGGCGATGTACGCCGGGCAGGTTCAGTACGTGGCGCCGCCGACGTTCAACATCATCAACTCGATGCTGTTCCTGTGTGCGGTGGTGCTCGGTGGCCAGGGCAACAAACTGGGCGTGATCTTCGGTGCGTTCATCATCGTGTATCTGCCGAACCGCCTTCTCGGCGTGCACTTCCTGGGCATCAACCTCGGCGACCTGAAGTACCTGTTCTTCGGGCTGGCGCTGGTGGTGCTGATGATCTTCCGTCCGCAGGGCTTGTTCCCGGTGCGCCAGCAGCTGTTGGCCTACGGCAAGTCGGCGAGAAAGCTGCTGGGCGCCGCCGACGACAGCAAGGCCGCGGCATGACCGAACCCACCATCGACGAGGACCTGGCCGCCCTGAATCGGGAAGTGCTTGTCGCCGAGGGCGAGGCGTTGCTGGAAACCCACGATCTCACCGTGAAGTTCGGCGGCCTCACCGCGCTGGACGCGGTGAGCTTCTCGATCAAGCGCGGAGAAATCCTCGGGCTGATCGGACCCAACGGCGCCGGCAAAACCACCTGCTTCAACGCCATCACCGGCGTGTATCGGCCCAGCTCGGGTTCGGTGACCTTCGACGGTGCGCCGCTGGGCCGCATCAAGCGGCACCAGATCACCCGCCGCGGCATCGCCCGGACCTTCCAGAACATCCGGCTGTGGGGCGAGATGACCGCGCTGGAGAACGTCATCGTCGGCACCGACGCCCGGCACCGGACGTCGGTCCCCGGTGCGCTGATACGCAGCCCGCGCCACCGCCGCGAGGAGCGCTCGGCCATCGAAAAGGCAGTCGCCCTGTTGCAATTCGTCGGCATCTCCGAGCGGGCCGAGGAGAAGGCGAAGAATCTGCCCTACGGTGATCAACGCCGGCTGGAGATCGCCCGAGCGCTGGCCACCGAACCCAAGCTGCTGTGCCTCGACGAGCCGGCGGCCGGGTTCAACCCCAGCGAGAAGGCCGCGCTGATCGACCTGATCCGCGCCATCCGCGACGACGGGTACACGGTGCTGCTCATCGAGCACGACATGCGACTGGTCATGGGCGTCACCGACCGGATCGTCGTGCTGGAGTTCGGCCGCAAGATCGCCGACGGCCTGCCCGCCGAGATCCGCGAGGACCCGGCCGTCATCGCCGCGTATCTGGGAGTGCCCGATGACGACCTCTGACACCGACGAACGCCCGGTACTGCTGGAGGTGCGCGACATCGTCGTGCACTACGGCAGAATCGAAGCGCTGCACGGGGTTTCGCTTCAGGTACGGCAGGGCGAGCTGGTCACGCTGCTCGGCTCCAACGGTGCCGGCAAGACGACGATGATGCGCGCTATCTCCGGTCTGCGCCCGCTGTCGTCGGGCTCGATCTGGTTCGAGGGCCGCGACATTTCCAGGGTCAAAGCCCACCAGCGGGTCATCGACGGCCTGATCCAGGCACCGGAGGGCCGCGGCGTCTTTCCGGGCATGTCGGTTCTGGAGAACCTCCAGATGGGCTGCTACGGGAGGAAGTTCGACACCAAGGCCGAGAACCGCGAGCGACTGGACTGGGTGCTGGAGACCTTCCCCCGACTTGCCGAGAGGCGTGCCCAGGTCGGCGGCACCCTCTCCGGAGGTGAGCAACAGATGCTGGCGATCGGCCGGGCCCTGATGGCGCGCCCCCGGGTGCTGTTGCTCGACGAACCGTCGATGGGTCTGGCCCCGATGGTCATCTCCCAGATCTTCAAGATCATCTCCGAGATCAACTCCACCGGAACAACGGTGCTGCTCGTCGAGCAGAACGCCCAACAGGCGTTGAGTCGATCGGATCGCGCCTACATCCTGGAGACCGGCACGGTGACCCACAGCGGCCCGGCCCGAGAGTTGTTGGCGGACGACAGTATTCGCGCGGCCTACCTGGGCGTGGTCTAGCCGCGCCAGGCACCACCCATCAACTCGTTCGGTGGCAGATCCGAGTTCTCGAACTTGCGTGCCTGCTCAACACCGGTGACCGGCAGACCACCCGGATCCAGCAGGCCGAGCTGTACCAGCACCGACGCCTGATCCCAGTAGATCCGCTCGCAGGCGATCTTGTCGGCTTCGAACTGCACGACGACGACCATGGGGATCTCGACCGTGCGGCCCGTGGGCGCGATGCCCGGCAGCATCCAGTCCATCTCGACGTCATGGGTGAAGGAGAAGACGAACTCATCGATCACCCGATCGTCGCCGATGGTTCGGGACAGCAGCCGGAGGGCGGTGTCGTCGGGCATCTTCGGGATGAAGTGCTTGCCGTAGAACTCGATCATCTCGGCGGTGCCGCGCCCGCCCGTCATCACCGGGACATGGTTGACATAGTTGTCCGGTGTCATCGTCGCGACGGTGGCCGCAGCGTCCTTCGTCTCGAACTCCAACTCGGTGTGGCGTTCCCACAGCCGGGCCAGTTCTGCGTGATCCATGACTTCCCTCGCTTCAGGTGATGCGGAAGCGTTTCACACGCGACGTGGCCCCGGCAACAAGTTCGACGTGGCTGCGCGGCACGCCGAGGTGGTCGGCGAGCAGGCGAGCGGCGGCCTCGGTGGCCTTGCCCTCGATAGCGCGCTCGCGCACGTAGATCGTCAACGCACCGTCATCGGCAGCCTCGACCAGCGGGCCCTTGCGGCTGCCGGGCTTGACGGTGACGACTACGGTCTCCGACAACTACTTGGCGACGATGACCGAGGAGCCGTGGCCGAAGAGACCCTGGTTAGCGGTGACGCCGACGGTGGCGTTCTCGACCTGGCGGCCGGTGGCCTGTCCTTTGAGTTGCCAGGTGAGCTCGCAGACCTGGGCGATGGCCTGGGCGGGAATCGCTTCGCCGAAGCAGGCCAGACCGCCGGAGGCGTTGACGGGGATGCGTCCGCCGAGGGTGGTCGCACCGCTGCGCAGCAGTTGTTCGGCCTCACCCTTGGGGCACAGCCCGAGATGCTCGTACCAGTCGAGTTCCAGGGACGTCGACAGGTCGTAGACCTCGGCCAGCGACAGGTCCTCGGGACCGATGCCGGCTTCGGCATAGGCGGCGTCGAGGATGTGGTCCTTGAACGCCCGCTCGGGGGCGGGCACCGTCGCGGTGGAATCGGTGGCGATGTCGGGAAGTTCCGGCAGGTGCTGCGGGTAATTCGGCGTCACGGTCGACACTGCGCGCACCGAGGGCACGCCTGCGACCGAGCCGAGATGCTTCTCCGCGAACTCCTTGCTGGCCACGATCAATGCCGCGGCTCCGTCGCTGGTGGCGCAGATGTCGAGCAGGCGCAGCGGGTCGGCGACCATCGGGCTGGCCAGCACGTCGTCGATGGAGGATTCCTTGCGGAACCGGGCATTCGGGTTGTTCAGGCCGTGGCGGGAGTTCTTGACCTTGACCGCGGCGAAGTCCTCCAGCGTGGCGCCGTATAGATCCATCCGGCGGCGGGCGAGCAGGGCGAAGTAGACCGGGTTGGTGGCGCCGATGAGATGGAAGCGCTGCCAGTCCGGGTCGTTGCGGCGCTCACCGCCGACGGGGGCGAAGAAGCCCTTGGGGGTGGTGTCGGCGCCGATGACCAGTGCGACGTCGCACAGCCCGGCCAGGATCTGGGCGCGCGCGGACTGCAGGGCTTGGGAGCCCGAGGCGCAGGCGGCATAGCTGGAGGACACCGGGATGCCGGTCCAGCCCAGCTTCTGGGCGAAGGTGGCGCCGGCGACGAAGCCGGGGTAGCCGTTGCGGATGGTGTCCGCGCCGGCGACGAGCTGGATCTGGCGCCAGTCCAGGCCGGCCTCGGCCAGCGCGGCGCGGGCGGCGACGACGCCGTACTCGGTGAAGTCGGTGCCCCACTTGCCCCACGGGTGCATGCCAGCACCGAGGATGTAGACCGGATCAGGGCTCATGAGGCGATCCTCCATGCGTAGACGATCCGTTCGATGCCCTCGTCGTCGGTGAACAACGGCATCGTGGTCAGTTCCATCTCGATGCCGACCTTGAGGTCGGCGGCCAGCGTGCCTTCGACGACCTTGCCCAGCACGATGATTCCCTCGTAGGCCAACTGGACCGCGGCGACCGCGAACGGCTCGAAGGGGTCGGGGGAGGGATACGGCGGTGGTGGGGCATAACGGTTTTCGGTGTAGCTCCACAACGTTCCCCGCCGCGACATCGGCACCTGGTCGAGCTCGTCGCCGTCGCAGCCGGGGTTGGGGCAGTTGTTGGCCCTCGGCGGAAACACATAGGTAGCGCACTTCGGGCACTTGGCCCCGATGAGATGCGGCACTCCCGCGTCATCGTCGGCCCACCAGCCGTCGATCGCCGGTAGTTGAGTTGGGGCGTCTGGTGAAGCTGGCACGCGGTCATCGTATGCGATCTTGGCGGCGAAACTGAAACGTGTTCCAGTCTGCGGGCGTGAAGTTTGGCATCGGTAGGGACGCCGACGGGTGTGTACTCGATTCGGATCGTCGGACACCTCGTCCGCGCAGGAAGAACGGAGAGCAAGCGATGGGATTCTTCAAGAAAGCCAAGGACGGCGCCGCCGCGGTGCACGTCCAGGGCGCCGGGCTGATCGACCCCGCCATCCTGGGTGGCCCGTCGACCCGGTCGGTCGCCGCAGACGATCCGATCTGGGCGCCTATCAACGGTATTTCGCTTCAGGACTACGCCGACCTTGCGCGCACCGCACAGAGTCGCGGGGTCACCGACGAGGCCGGCATGATCGCGCTCGCGCAGGAACGCGGCTGGGACGCTGCCGATACCAAGGCCGCGCTCGACGGCTGGGTGCAGCGGATGGGTCAGTCGATGGCCGTCGGCCAGCAGTTCCGCAAGCTCCTCGGCTACTAGGCGGTTCGGCAAGGCTCTGCTGCCTGCGTGTCGGCGGCGGTGCATAGAGTAGGCCCGTGACAGCGAGCGCGACGGACCAGAAACCCACGCTGATGCTGCTGGACGGCAATTCGGTGGCCTACCGCGCCTTCTACGCACTGCCCGCGGAGAACTTCAAGACCAAGAACGGGCTGACCACCAACGCGGTGTACGGCTTCACCGCCATGCTGATCAACCTGCTGCGCGACGAGCAGCCCAGCCATATCGCCGCCGCCTTCGACGTCTCGCGGCAGACGTTCCGGGTCGACAAGTACCCGGAGTACAAGGCCGGCCGGTCGGCCACGCCCGACGAGTTCCGCGGTCAGATCGACATCACCAAGGAGGTGCTCAACGCGCTGGGCATCACCGTGCTGGCCGAGCCCGGCTTCGAAGCCGACGACATCATCGCCACCCTGGCGACCCAGGCCGAGCAGGAGGGCTACCGGGTTCTCGTGGTCACCGGCGACCGCGACGCACTGCAACTGGTCAGCCCGGACGTGACGGTGCTCTACCCGCGCAAGGGTGTCAGCGACCTCACCCGCTTCACTCCCGACGCGGTGGTGGAGAAATATGGGCTGACGCCGACGCAGTACCCGGACTTCGCGGCGCTGCGCGGCGACCCCAGTGACAACCTGCCCGGCATTCCGGGGGTGGGGGAGAAGACGGCGGCCAAGTGGATCGTCGAGTACGGCTCGCTGCAGGGCCTCGTCGACAACGTCGAGTCCGTGCGCGGCAAGGTCGGCGACGCGTTGCGCGAGAACCTGTCCAGCGTGGTGCTCAACCGCGACCTCACCGAACTCGTCAAGGACGTCCCCCTGGCGCAGACCCCGGATACCCTGCGGCTGCTGCCGTGGGACCGCGACCAGATCCACCGCCTGTTCGACGACCTCGAGTTCCGCGTGCTGCGTGACCGGCTGTTCGACACCCTGGCCGCCGTCGAGCCCGAAGTCGACGAGGGTTTCGACGTCCGGGGCGGGGCGCTGGAACCCGGTACCGTCGCGGCCTGGCTGGCCGAGCACGCCAGCGATGGGCGCCGCTGCGGCCTCGCGGTCGTCGGCACCCATGCCGTCTACGACGGTGATGCCACCGCGGTGGCCGTGGCGGCCGCCGACGGCGACGGCGCCTTCGTCGACACCACTACGCTGACACCGGAGGACGAGTCTGCGCTGGCGTTCTGGCTGGCCGATCCCGAGAAGCCAAAAGCGTTGCACGAGGCCAAGATCGGCATACACGACCTGGCCGGGCGGGGCTGGCCGCTGGCCGGCGTCACCTCCGACACCGCGCTCGCGGCGTATCTGGTGCGGCCGGGACAGCGCAGCTTTGCCCTCGACGACCTCTCGCTGCGTTATCTGCGCCGAGAGTTGCGCGCGGACAACCCTGAGCAACAACAACTTTCGCTGCTCGACGACACCGAAGGCGTGGACGACCAGGCCGTTCAGACCCTGATCCTGCGGGCCCGCGCCGTCGCCGATCTGGCCGACGCCCTCGACGAGGAGCTGACCCGCATCGACTCCTCGTCACTGCTGGGCGAGATGGAACTGCCGGTGCAAACGGTGCTGGCCGGCATGGAATCAGCCGGTATCGCTGTCGATCTGGAGAAGCTGGACAACCTGCAGCGTGAGTTCGGCGACCAGATCCGTGATGCGGCTGAGGCCGCGTATGCGGTGATCGGCAAGCAGATCAACCTCGGCTCGCCCAAACAGTTGCAGGTGGTGCTGTTCGACGAGCTCGGCATGCCGAAGACCAAGCGCACCAAGACCGGCTACACCACCGACGCCGACGCCCTGCAGTCGCTGTTCGACAAGACCGGCCATCCCTTCCTCGAGCACCTGCTGACCCACCGCGACGCGACGCGGCTGAAGGTCACGGTCGACGGACTGCTGAAGTCGGTGGCCGCCGACGGTCGCATCCACACCACGTTCAACCAGACCATCGCCGCCACCGGCCGGCTGTCTTCGACCGAGCCGAACCTGCAGAACATCCCGATCCGCACCGACGCCGGCCGCCAGATCCGCGACGCGTTCATCGTCGGCGACGGCTACGCCGAGCTGATGACCGCCGACTACAGCCAGATCGAGATGCGGATCATGGCGCACCTGTCCAAGGACGAGGGCCTCATCGAGGCCTTCCGCACGGGGGAGGACCTGCACTCCTTCGTCGCGTCCCGGGCGTTCGGCGTGCCGATCGACGAGGTGACGCCCGAGTTGCGGCGCCGGGTCAAGGCGATGTCGTACGGGCTGGCCTACGGGTTGAGCGCCTACGGTCTGGCGGCGCAGCTGAAGATCTCCACCGAAGAGGCCAAGGTGCAGATGGAGGCGTACTTCGCCCGGTTCGGCGGGGTGCGCGACTATCTGATGGACGTCGTGGACCAGGCCCGCAAGGATGGCTACACCTCCACGGTGC
>CAVXWQ010000045.1:0-64889 GCA_963765445.1 uncultured Actinomycetota bacterium | reverse complement strand
GGCCAACTTGGTCCGGCTGACCGAACTGCCCGCCGGCTCACCGGTTGCGGTGGTGGTTCGCCAGCTCACCGAGCACGTCCAGGGCGACGTCGGATTGATCAGCAGGCTCAAGGACGCCGGTGTGGTGCCCAACGCCCGCGTTCAGGTGGAGACCAACCCGACAGGCGGCGTGACGGTCATCGTCAGCGGCCACGAGAGTGTCGACCTGCCGCACGAGATGGCCCACGCCGTGAAGGTCGAGAAGGTCTAACCGCACTAGACCGCCCGCCGGCCGAACGCCCGCCGAGGCGGGAGCCGCACCCCCAGCCGCTTGGCCAGCCGGTAGCCGGTTCCGGCGAGTTCCCGGATCTGTTCCGGCCGCATCCCCGCCTGCAGCGCGGTGTCGAGCATGCTCGCCATCCGATGCTCGGGATCGCTGCGCAGCGCCGCCTCCAGCGAGATCCCCGCCAGCGGGCCGTCACCCCGCGCGTAGGCCGAAAAAGCCAGCAACACAAGCGCTTCGGCGCGCCATGGGTCCGGAAGCGTGCGCGCCAGCAGCGCCCACAACGTCTCGGCCTGCCCGGCGCCCGACCCGACCGCCAGCGCGTAGAGGGTGTCGCGCACAGCGACGTCGGTGAGCGCGCACGCCAGCGTCGCCACCTCGGCGTCGTCGAGTGCTGCTCCCCCGCACACCCTGCCCGCCGCGGCGATCGCCGCCTCCACCTCGCGGCGCCCACAGCCGTCGGGGTCCTCCCGCCACTCGGCCTCCCGCACCGCCGCGCGCTCCCGGATGGACACCACCAGCGAATCGGCATGGCCCGGGGTCGGTCACCGCGATCACCGCCTTGAGGTCCTCGCGCGTGCCGTAGAGCCGCCTGCCGTCGAGCACCGCGGCGGCGGCCAGCGGCGAGGCGCCCGGGTCGTCGACGGTCCCGGTGGCTCCGCAGCCGTCGACGCAGCGCCAGGTGCCGCCGGCCTCGATGCGGTCGACGACGTGCGCGGCGTCCAGGGTCATGCCGTGCTCTCGCAGGGCGGCGGTCAGCTCGTCGCACAGCTCCCGGTAGTCGTCGTTGCAGACCGGGCACAGGGCGCCCTGGGCGTCGACGATCACCGCCACGACGGTGTCGGCGCCCGAGGAGCCCGCGATCTCGGCGAGGTGGCCGACCTCCCCGGCCAGGGCGAGCGACAGGTCGACACGCATGACGGCGCCCATCTCACCGCGCTCGAGTGAGACGAGGACCAGCGACTTCTCCGGCACGAAGCCGAGCACGGCGGGCAAGGCGGCGATCAGCGCGCCGGGACGGGTGAAGCGGTAGTCAGGTCGGTGTGTGGTCATGACCGAGACGCTGTCAACCGGCACCGTCAGGACCGCTCCGGCAGCGGCCGGCCGCGCCCAGCCTGTGGATGAAGTCCGCTCTGGGGATTGTTCACGCGCTGTTGACGCCGTCGGCATGCGAGATCGGGTAAACCGGCGTACACCTTTTCCTTGTGAGTGTGGAATACGACCTCGTCGTCATCGGATCGGGCCCCGGCGGCCAGAAGGCGGCCATCGCCGCGGCCAAGCTGGGCAAGTCGGTGGCCATCATCGAGCGGGGCCGCATGCTCGGCGGTGTCTGCGTCAACACCGGCACCATTCCGTCCAAGACGCTGCGCGAGGCCGTCCTGTACCTGACCGGCATGAGCCAGCGCGAGCTCTACGGCGCCAGCTACCGGGTCAAGGACAAGATCACCCCGGCCGACCTGCTCGCCCGCACCCAGCACGTCATCGGCAAGGAAGTCGATGTGGTGCGAAACCAGTTGATGCGCAACGGAATTCAGCTCTACGAAGGCCACGGCCGGTTTCTCGACGAACACACCATCCTGGTCGAGGATCCCACCCACGCCGAAGCATCACCGTCGGCGGCCGCTACGTCATCATCGCCACCGGCACCACGCCGGCACGCCCGGCCGGGGTCGAGTTCGACGAGAACCGGGTGCTGGACTCCGACGGCATCCTGGATCTCAAGTCGATCCCCGGCTCGATGGTCGTCGTCGGCGCCGGCGTCATCGGCATCGAGTACGCCTCGATGTTCGCCGCGCTGGGCACCAAGGTCACCGTCGTGGAGAAGCGCGACACGATGCTCGACTTCTGCGACGCCGAGATCGTCGAAGCGCTGCGCTTCCACCTGCGCGACCTCGCGGTGACCTTCCGCTTCGGCGAGGAGGTGACCGGCGTCGACGTCGGCTCGGCCGGGACCGTCACCACCCTGGCCAGCGGCAAGCAGATCCCGGCCGAGACGGTCATGTACTCGGCGGGCCGCCAGGGCCAGACCGCGCACCTGGACCTGGTCAACGCCGGCCTGGAGGCCGACAACCGGGGACGGATCTTCGTCGACGACAAGACCTTCCAGACCAAGGTCGACCACATCTACGCCGTCGGCGACGTCATCGGCTTCCCCGCGCTGGCCGCGACGTCGATGGAACAGGGCCGGCTGGCCGCCTACCACGCCTTCGGCGAGCCGACGGCGGGCATGACCGCGCTGCAACCGATCGGCATCTACTCCATTCCCGAGGTGTCCTATGTGGGCGCCACCGAGGTGGACCTGACCAAGGACTCCGTCCCCTACGAGGTCGGAGTGTCGCGCTACCGCGAACTGGCCCGCGGCCAGATCGCCGGCGACTCCTACGGCATGCTCAAGCTGCTGGTCTCCACCGAGGACCTCACGCTGCTCGGCGTCCACATCTTCGGCACCGCGGCCACCGAACTGGTGCACATCGGCCAGGCCGTGATGGGCTGCGGCGGCACCGTCGAATACCTGGTCGACGCCGTCTTCAACTACCCGACGTTCTCGGAGGCCTACAAGGTCGCCGCGCTGGACGTGATGAACAAGTTGCGGGCGCTGAGCCAGTTCCGCAACTAGCCCCCGCAGTGGCTGTCGAACGTGTTCGGCGCCGCGTCACCGGGCCCGCCCCCCTCGGCGCGGGCCAGTAGCGCGGCCGTCGCGGCGTCGAACCGCGCCGAGTAGGAGACGCTGTCCTTGCAGCCGCCGCCGTCGCGGCCGCCGATCACGCCGATGATCTCGCGGCCCCTGATCCACGGGGCGCCGCTGGTGCCGTCGACCAGGCCGCCGCACTGCAGCGACTGGAACCCGCTGGAATCCATCCCCGCGATCGTGTCGCAGCCGATGGGGCCGCCACCGACGCCCAGCGGATAACCGATGACCGTCACCCCGCTGAAGTCGGCGGGCGTGAAGCCCAGCGACGGCGGCGTGCCTGCGACGGCCTCGATCGCGCCACCGCCGGGCCGGCTGACCCGCAGAAACGCGTAGTCGGCCTGCGGATCCTGGGTCGGCCACCCAGCGGGGGTCGAGGTAGACCGCGTCGACGGTCCAGACGTTGTCGGGGGCCGCCTTGGTGTCGAAGCCCGGCACGAACGTCGCCGGATAGCCCTGGGCCAGGCAGTGCGCGGCGGTCACCACGAGGTTGCGGGACCGCGATCGCACCACCGCCCCGGTGCAGGTGTGGGTGTCGGTGCCGCCGAGGAAGAGCGCGCCCACCGCGGGCATGGGCGGCATCGGCTGCGCGGCGATGGCCACGTCCTCCGAGGGGGTGACGTTGGCGGCCTTGGCCGGCGATTCACCCGATTGCTGGCAGCCGGCCACCAGAACGGCGCCGGCCGCGATTCCCAACGCTGCCGCGACTGTCCGCATGCACCGATCATGCCTGACGGCGCCCGCAAACGACCCGCGGGAACGGTCGGCGGTCGGGCTGCGTTGTGCTCAACATGGGTGCCGACCACGGCACCAGCCCGAATCTGAGAGACACTGGGTGTCACGGTACGAGGGCGGCGACGACCCGCCCAGGCACCGCGAGGAGGCGGAAGCGATGGCTGAAGACCAGGCAGAGAACTATCAACCCGAGCAGACCGGGATGTACGAGCTGGAGTTCCCGGCCCCGCAACTGGCGTCCTCCGACGGCCGGGGCCCGGTGCTCATCCACGCTCTGGAGGGATTCTCCGACGCCGGGCACGCGATTCGCCTGGCCGCCGAGCACCTGCGCAACACCCTGGACACCGAGCTGGTGGCCTCGTTCGCCATCGACGAACTGCTCGACTACCGCTCGCGCCGCCCGCTGATGACCTTCAAGACCGACCACTTCACCCACTACGACGACCCGCAGCTGAACCTCTACGCCCTGCACGACAGCCTCGGCACACCGTTTCTGCTGCTGGCCGGACTCGAGCCGGACCTCAAGTGGGAGCGGTTCGTCACCGCCGTGCGGCTGCTGGCCGAGCGGCTCGGGGTGCGCCAGACCATCGGCCTGGGCACCATCCCGATGGCGGTGCCGCACACCCGGCCGGTGTCGATGACCGCCCATTCCAACAACCGGGAGCTGATCAGCGACCACCAGCCGTGGGTCGGCGAGGTGCAGGTTCCCGGCAGCGCGTCCAACCTGCTCGAGTACCGGATGGCCCAGCACGGCCACGAGGTCCTCGGCTTCACCGTCCACGTGCCGCACTATCTGGCCCAGACCGACTACCCGGCCGCCGCTGAGGCGCTGCTCGAACAGGTGGCCAAGACGGCGTCGCTGGCGGTGCCGCTGCGGGCGCTGACCGATGCCGGGGCGACGTCCGGACCAAGATCGACGAGCAGGTCGAGGCCAGTGCCGAGGTCGCTCAAGTGGTGACCGCACTGGAGCGCCAGTACGATGCATTCGTTGCCGCTCAGGAGAACCGGTCGCTGCTGGCACACGACGAGGAACTCCCAAGCGGAGAGGAATTGGCCGGGGAGTTCGAGCGGTTCCTGGCCCAGCAAGCCGAGGACTTCAAAGACGGTCTCAACGGCGACGACGAGACCTGACGGAGGCCTCCGCACCGACGACAAGGTTGGACATGACGCAGCGAAAGCCCAATCTGCAGCCGGTGCGAGAGCTGACGCCGACCCTGCATTTCCGGACCATCCACGGCTATCGCCGGGCCTTTCGGGTGGCCGGTTCGGGTCCGGTGCTGCTGCTGATCCACGGCATCGGGGACAACTCGACGACCTGGCATTCGGTACACAGCAAGCTGGCCCAGCGGTTCACGGTGATCGCGCCCGACCTGTTGGGTCACGGGCAGTCCGACAAACCGCGGGCCGACTACTCGGTGGCGGCCTATGCCAACGGAATGCGCGATCTGCTCAGCGTGCTCGACATCGACAAGGTCACGGTGGTCGGGCATTCGCTCGGCGGCGGCGTGGCCATGCAGTTCGCCTACCAGTTCCCGCAACTGGTGGAGCGGCTGATCCTGATCGGCGCCGGCGGCGTCACCAAGGAGGTCAACATCGCGCTGCGGTTCGCCTCGCTGCCGCTGGGCGGTGAGGCGCTGGCGCTGCTGCGGCTGCCGATGGTGCTGCCCGTGCTGCAGGTCGCCGGCCGGGCGATGGGCGCGGTGTTCGGATCCACCGGCCTGGGCCGGGACATCCCCGATGCGCTGCGCATCCTGACCGACCTGCCCGAGCCCACCGCGTCGTCGGCGTTCACCCGCACGCTGCGTTCCGTGGTGGACTGGCGCGGGCAGGTGGTGACGATGCTGGATCGATGTTATTTGACCGAATCGGTACCCGTGCAACTGATCTGGGGCGACCAGGATGCCGTCATCCCGGTCAGCCATGCCCATATGGCGCACTCCGCCATGCCCGGTTCGCAGCTGGAGATCTTCGCCCGCTCCGGGCACTTCCCCTTCCACGACGACCCCGACCGTTTCGTCGAGGTCGTCGAACGATTCATCGATTCCACCGCGCCCGCCGAGTACGACCAGGCCGTGCTGCGTGAGCTGTTGCGCACCGGCATCAGCGAGCGCCTGGTCACCGGGTCGCTCGACACCCGGGTGGCGGTGCTCGACGCGATGGAGACCGACGAACGCAGCGCCACCTGACCGCTGCCGCCGGCCGCCCGGCCGACGTAGAGTCGATTCATGGCCGTCGATGTGACCGTCCTGCGGGTGTTCACCGATTCGAAGGGCAACTTCGGCAATCCACTCGGCGTGGTCGATGCCGCGTCCGTGCCCGCCGGTGAGCGCCAGCGTGTTGCCGCCGAATTGGGTTACAGCGAAACGATATTCATCGACCTGCCCGAGCAGGGCTCGACGACCGCGCACGCGCGCATCTTCACTCCGGTCACCGAGCTGCCGTTCGCCGGGCATCCGACGGTCGGGGCCGGCGTGGTGGTTGCGCGACCGCGGCACGCCCGTCCACACCCTGCAGGTGCCCGCCGGCATCGTGCAGGTCGCACACGAGGGCGATCTCACCGTGGTGCGCGCCCGAGCCGAGTGGTCACCGGAGTTCGCCATCCAGCAGCTGTCCTCGGTGGACGAGCTGCTGGCGGCCGACCCGGCCGACTATCCCGACGACGTCTACCACTATCTGTGGACCTGGCTGGACCGGGACAGCGGGCAGATCCGGTCCCGGATGTTCGCCAACGAGCTCGGCGTCGCCGAGGACGAGGCCACCGGCTCGGCGGCCGCGCGGATGACCGACTTCCTCAGCCGCGACCTGGACATCACCCAGGGCGAGGGATCGAAGATCTACACCACCTGGAGTCCGGAGGGGTGGGTTCTGGTCGCCGGCCGAGTGGTCGACGACGGAGTGCGTCAGCTGGGCTGAGGCGGCCTCAGCCCGACGTGCCGACCGCGCGGTGGGCGCGCAGCGCCTCGATCTCGCGCTCGAAGTCCTCAGCGGAGCTGAACGACCGGTAGACCGAGGCGAAGCGCAGGTAGGCGACCTCGTCGAGCTCGCGCAACGGGCCCAGGATGGCCAGGCCCACCTCCTGGCTGCCCACCTCGGGCGAACCGGCCGCCCGCACGGTGTCCTCGACCTGCTGGGCCAGTAGGTTGAGGGCGTCGTCGTCGACCTGGCGGCCCTGGCACGCCCGGCGAACGCCGCTGATCACCTTCTCCCGGCTGAACGGCTCGGTGACACCGCTGCGCTTGACCACCGCCAGCACCGCGGTCTCGACGGTGGTGAACCGTCGTCCGCACTCCGGGCACGATCGGCGACGGCGGATCGCCTGACCTTCGTCGGTCTCCCGGGAATCGACGACACGGGAATCGGGGTGGCGGCAAAACGGACAGTGCATGACCGCTCCTTCGCCGCTCCAGCCGGATGAAATAAACCACCCAGAGCCTACCCGCGCCGTCCACCGGGCTGCCTCATCGCCGCCCATGGTCGGTGCGGCTCAGCCGATCGGCGCGATGAGCGTCTGGCCGGCGTCCAGCGACGCCGAGTCGAGCTTGTTCAGGTCGCGGATGCGCTCGACGACCTGGCTCACCGGCGCGTCCGGTGCCACCCGGTCGGCCACCTGCTGCAGCGACTCACCGGCCTGGACCTGAATGACGGCGAGTTGGTCCGGGAGCTGCGCCGGCGCCACCGCGCCCGCGCTGAAGTGGGCCAACGACCCGAGCCACACCGTGATCAGCGCGGCCAAGCGGCCAGCGCGACGGTGACCGCGGTGCTGACCGGCCTGCGGCCGTGCGCGGCCTGCGAGACCGGGATGCCGGTGCCCCGATAACGCATCGGCGCGACGGCGGGTCGCGACGGGCCGGGCCGCCCGCGACCAGGCGTTCGGGCCGGCCGGAAACCCGAGGGCGCGGCGGGCCGCACCGCTTCCCGCCGATACTCCGACGGCCACGAAACCACCTGTCGATCGTCGATGACTGTCATGTCCGCTCCTTCCGCCGAGGCGCCGGTTGTTCGCTCCTGTGTTCGAAATATACTCGATCATGTGTTCGATAACCGAACATGTGAGCGAGCGTGTCGGAAGAATAAAACGGGCCACCGACAAGTTTTCGCCCCGCGCGATCGGCGTTGACGGCCTGTTGCCTCACGTCAAGATGCGCGCGACGGGCGATTCGTTGCCTCACGTAAGCGTGCGCGCTTGTTCATGGGCGGTCGGCCCCGGCGGGCAGCTTTGCTGGTGGTCAGGGTGAACAGCTGGGCGGTCAGGGCCTGGACCTGGCGTTGGGTGGCGGCGGGATTGATCAGCGAGTAGGTCCGGGTGAGTGCCACGATGCGTTCCACGGTCATGGCCGGGTGATTGATTGCGCGGTGAAATGGGGTGGTGGCGGTGTCGTGTTTCTTCGATACCTTGGCCCCTGTCGCGGACCTTGGAGATCAGTTTCTGCTGGGGGTAGAAGTAGTTGGTCAGTTTGGACTGCAATCTGCCAGATCTCGTTGAGTAGCAACAGTTCTGCAGCGGTGTCGTAGCGGTGGTAGCCGACAACGGTGCGCACCATCGTCCAGTTCTTCTGCTCGACGTGACAGCCGTCGTTCTTATTGCCCGGGCGCGCTCGGGTGAAGGTGATCTCGCGGCCTCGGCACCAATCGAGCAGCTCGTCGTTGATGAATTCCGATCCGTTGTCGGAGTCCACACCCAGGATCGGGAACGGCATCTTGCGAGTGATGTCATTCAGTGCTGCCAGCACGCATTTGGCGGTCCTTGTCCGGCAGCGAACGGTTCTCGGTCCAGCCTGTGGCGATATCGGTGACCGTCAAGGTAAAGCGCATGGCCGCCAGCCCGATGACCGCCGTCGTGCCAGACCAGGTCGATCTCGAGGAACCCAGGTGCAGCGTCGTCCCACTCAGCCCAAGTGCGGACCGGGATCTGGCTTTTGAGCAGCGACCCCGGCTTTGTGCCGACACGTCCCCGGAGCTGGCGTTTGGCCCGTTCGCCAGCCAGGCGGCGATCGATGGTGGCTGCCGACATCGACATCAGCAGTTCGGCGGTGCCGCCGTCGATGGACAGCTCTCCGAAATGACGCAGCACGGCCACCAGTTCACCCAGCATCGGCGCTAGCCGTTTGCCGGCGGGCATTCCGAGCACCCTCCAGCAGACCGTGAGCGCGGCGATGACATCGGGCCCGTACTTCACCGGCCGGGCCCTGCGAGCAGTGACGGCCTTGGGCTGCAGCCCAGCTTTGAGCGCCTTGCGGGCATGGTTCCGGTGCCACCCGGTATTGGCACACAACTCGTCGAGAATCCGACTCTTACCGCGCTTACCCGCCAGCTGGTAACGGGTAGCGGCCGCCTCGGTGATTGCTCTGCGCTGTGCCAACGTCATCCCCATTCACCTGGGCGTACCAACATCCCTCCACCCCCAGCGCGCACTTTCAATGAGGCAACGACCCACCCCTTCGCGCGCATTTCAGACGAGTCAACGCGGACGGCGCGATGCGACACGCTCGAACAAATGTTTGATTATCGCCGTGACTGCGACTACATTCGGCGCCATGAGCGACCGCAGTGAGACAACTCCCGAACCCGGACTGACCGAGCGGCAGCGAACCATCCTCGACGTCATTCGCGCCTCGGTCACCACCCGTGGCTATCCCCCGAGCATCCGCGAGATCGGCGACGCAGTCGGGCTCACCTCGACCTCGTCGGTGGCCCACCAGCTGCGCACCCTGGAGCGCAAGGGGTATCTGCGCCGTGACCCGAACCGGCCGCGTGCGGTCGATGTGCGCGGTGCCGACGACATGCCGGCGACGGCGGTCACCGAGGTCGCCGGATCCGACGCCCTGCCCGAGCCCACGTTCGTTCCGGTCCTCGGCCGGATCGCGGCAGGCGGCCCGATTCTCGCCGAGGAGGCCGTCGAGGACGTCTTCCCGCTACCGCGGGTGCTCGTCGGTGAGGGCTCGCTGTTCCTGCTGAAGGTCGTCGGTGAATCGATGGTGGACGCCGCGATCTGCGACGGCGACTGGGTGGTTGTTCGCCAGCAGAACGTGGCCGACAACGGCGACATCGTCGCGGCCATGATCGACGGCGAGGCCACCGTGAAGACCTTCAAGCGCACCGGCGGTCAGGTGTGGCTGATGCCGCACAACCCGGCCTTCGACCCGATTCCCGGAAACGACGCCGCCATCCTGGGCAAGGTCGTCACCGTCATCCGCAAGATCTAACGGAGCGGCCGGGCAGCTACTCGGCCTTGATGAAACCGTTCGCCTGCGCGAGTTCCTCACTGGCGAACCACACTTCGGGAACTGTGTGGTCGTAGAGAGCGCATTCCGGCGTGTAGTACAGCCCGGAATGGGTGTTGGCCTTGATCACATAGCCTTCGGGCGCCTGATAGGGGTCAGCCAGCGGCAAGTGGATGGCAGGCTTCGCCGCGGCCGAGCGTCGTGCTCCTCGGACTGCGGGCTCTCCACCGGCAGGCCATAGTCCTCCGGCTCGACGACCACGTCCTCGACGGGCTCCTCCGATACCAGCGGCGCGGCCGGCTCCTCGGCGGCGCGACGACGGCGCGGCGTGCCGATCTCGTCCATGTCCAGAGTCCACATCGACTGTGACTCTTCGAGGTTCACCGCGGCGTGCCGACCGGAGTCGCTCGCTTCGCTGTCGATCTCCTCGACTTCGGCGTACTCCAGATGCTCCGCCGGTTCATCGTGCGGCTCGTCGACTTCGACGACTTCGGCGGCCGTGTCCGCTTCCTCGGGAATGCGGGTGGGCGTGGTGTCGATCGAATCCTGGTCGCCGTCGAACACGTCCTCGGCTCCGGGCATCGTCTTGGTCGATCCACCCGGACCCGACCAGCTGAAGCCCGACGACATCCTGTTCGCGGCCGCCATATTGCCGAGTAGCGCGAGGTTTCCGCGCCCCCGGGCCACCGCTCGTCCTCCTCGTACTCGGAGTCGTCGAAGTCCTCGTCGTCCTCGATGTCGGCCGCACGCCGGCGCTGCAGCCACATCAGACCGAGTGCGATCACACCGATCAGCAGCAGCGCCGGGATGATCACCAGCAGCCACCACCAGTGCCAGTTCAACCCCTTGCCCGACTTGCCTTCCGCGGCAGGCGTTCCCGGCGCGGTGCCGCTGGGCACCTCCATGCCCGACAGCGATCCGGCCAGTTCCGGCGGCTTGGTGCTGAAGGAGTTGGTGGCCTTGTTGTACGAGATCTCGCCGCCACTGAAGGTCTGGGTGGAGGTGTCCCCGTCGACCTTCGCCTCGCCGGTTGGTACGCCGAGGGTGCCGGTGGCCCCGCCGAGCTTGGCCCAGGCGGCGTTGATGGCACCGCGCACGACGATCGCGCCGTTGTCAGGTGTCCAGAAGATCACCGGCTTGTCGGGGGCGCTGAAGGCGCTGACCCGGCTGTTGGGGGCGCCGCCGTCGGCCTCGGTCCCGATCGGCAGGCCGAGGTCGCTCTTGGGCCCGCCCAGCGCGTCGTACTTGGACAGGATCGCCCCGGTCACGGCGTGGGCGCCGGTGGCCGGGGAGTAGAAGATCTTGCCGCGGGCATAGTCCTGCGCGGCCCCGTCGTCGCCGACGGCGTACTGGGCGCCCTGCCGCGCTCCGAGCGCGCCGTTCAGGCCGCCCGCTGCCCGCCACGCCAGGTTGATCGCCGTCGTCGCGTCGGACGGAACCTCCACGCCGGCGAGGTTGGCGGCCAGGTCGGGCGGATCGGTGGTGAACGCCTTGGTGGCGTTGTTGTACGACACCGAGCCGCCGGTGAACTTCTGGCTGACGACGTCGCCGTCGTAGGTCTCGTCGCCGGTGGGCGCGCCGAGGGTTCCCCCGGAGCCGCCGAGCTTGTCCCAGGCGGCGTTGATCGCGCCGCGCACCACCCACGCGCCGTTTTCCGGCGTCCAGAAGATGGCCGGCTTGTCGCTGGCGCTGAACGTGCTGACCCGGCTGTCGGGTCCGAGCAGGCCGGTCACCTCGTCGATGGTGGGCCAGCCCAGATCGCTGTCGGCCGGGCCGCCGAGGTCCTGGTATTTGTCCAGGATCGCGCCGTAGATCAGATGGGCGCCGGTGCCCGGGGTGAAGAAGATCTTGCCGCTGCTGAAGTTCTGGCCGAACCCGTCGCCGACCCCGAAGACGTCGCCGTCCTTGCCGCCCACCGGCGAGCCGTCGCCGCCGGCGGCCTGCCAGGCCTGGTTGATCGCATCGTTCGCTGCGTCGCTCTCGGGTGACGCCACCGCCGCGGGAGCGAGCAGTACCGCTGCCGCGGCCGTCGCGAACACGCCGAGCGCGATCCGCCCGGCGCCTCTACTGAGACGACTTCCAAGCCACGTCATGCACGCTCCCCGCGTTCCGGTCAAGATGCCTCTAGTTATAGTCCGCGTCAACTCTGCGTCAGCAGATCACGACACGCGGCTATATCCGCGATACGGCACGCAGAAACCCCCGAATCGCCGGAAAACTGGTATCGAGACCCTGGATTCCCGCGTTTCGGGGCCGCCGAACCACATTCGACCGGGTAGGGCCGGGCTCGATGGCCGGGCTAGACGCCCAGGCTGCGCCCGATGATCTCCTTCATGATCTCGGTCGTGCCGCCGTAGATGGTCTGCACGCGGGCGTCCAGGTAGGCCCGGGCCACCGGGTATTCGCGCATGTAGCCGTAGCCGCCGTGCAGCTGCAGGCAGCGGTCGATGAGCTTGACCTGGGCCTCGGTGGTCCACCACTTGGCCATCGCCGCCTGCTCGGCGGTCAGCTTCTCGTCCAGGTGCAACCGGATGAACTCGTCGACCATGATCCGCACCGCGGTGGCCTCGGTGGCCAGCTCGGCCAGCACGAAGCGGCTGTTCTGGAACGAGCCGATCGGCTTGCCGAACGCCTTGCGCTCCTTGGTGTACTGCGATCGTCTCGCTCGAGCACGGCCTCCATCGCGGCGACGGCCATGATGGCGATCGAGATGCGTTCCTGCGGCAGGTTCTCCATCAGGTAGATGAAGCCCTTGCCCTCCTCGCCGAGGAGGTTCTCCACGGGCACCTTGACGTCGGTGAAGGACAGCTCGGCGGTGTCCTGGGCGTCCAGGCCGATCTTGTCGAGGTGACGGCCGCGCTCGAAGCCCTCCATGCCGCGCTCGACGACCAGCAGCGAGAAGCCCAGCGCGCCCTTCTCGGGGTCGGTCTGCGCCACGACGATCACCAGGTCGGAGTTGATGCCGTTGGTGATGAAGGTCTTCGAACCGTTGAGGATGTAGTGGTCGCCCTGCTTGACCGCGCGGGTCTTGATGCCCTGCAGGTCACTGCCGGTGCCCGGCTCGGTCATGGCGATGGCGGTGATCAGCTCGCCCGTGCAGAACTCGGGCAGCCAGCGCTGCTTCTGCTCCTCGGTGGTCAGCCGCAGCAGATACGGCGCGACGACGTCGTTGTGCAGCGAGAAGCCCAGTCCGCTGTAGCGGCCCGCGACGGTCTCCTCCACGACGATGGTGTTGTAGCGGAAGTCGGGGTTGCCGCCGCCGCCGTACTCCTCGGGCACCGCCATGCCCAGGAAGCCCTGCTTGCCGGCCTCGAGCCACACCCCGCGGTCGACGATCTTGTCCTTCTCCCACTGGTCGTGGTACGGCGCGACGTGCCGCTCGAGGAACGCCCGGTACGACTCACGGAACAGGTCGTGCTCCGGCTCGAACAACGTCCGCTCGTACTTGATGGCACTGCTCATGAATAGACCCTCCATGACTCGCTCGGCGTTCTTGCGACGAGGATAGACCAACCGGATGGTTGGTTGGATAACGGGGCTGTGACGTCGGATGACAGTTCACCCGTTGTCGATTCGCCGGCAGCGCGCAGTCGGGAAATCCGGCTCCGCAGCCCACCTGCCCATAGACTCCGACCATGGGTCGCGCCAGCCTCACCCACTGGGGTGCCTTCAACGCCGAGGTGGCCGACGGCGAGATCACCGCGGTGACCCCATTCCCCGGCGACACCGACCCCTCTCCCCTGCTGGGCAACATCCCCGGTTCGCTGCGCCACGAATCGCGCATCACCGCACCGGCCGTCCGGCGGGGCTGGCTGCGTGACGGGCCCGGGACCCACCACCGGGCGGGGAGCCGACGAGTTCGTCGCCGTCGGCTGGGATGAGGTGCTCGACATGCTCGCCGCCGAACTGCGCCGCGTGGTCGACACCTACGGCAACGAAGCCCTCTACGGCGGCTCGTACGGCTGGGCCAGCGCCGGCCGATTTCACCACGCCCAAAGCCAGGTGCACCGCTTCCTGAAGATGCTCGGCGGCTACACCTTCTCGAAGCACTCCTACAGCCTGGGCGCCACCGGCGTGATCATGCCCCGCGTGGTCGGCACCCACGACGACCTGTTCCAGCGCGCGACGCAGTGGGACGTCATCGTCGAACACACCGACCTGCTGGTGTGCTTCGGCGGGGTGAACCTGAAGAACACCGGGACCAACTGCGGCGGCACCACCGGCCACCCGGCCCGCGAGGCTCTCGAGAGGTTCCGCGCCAAGGGCGGCGCGATCGTGTCGATCAGCCCGCTGCGCGGTGACGTCGACGGTGACGCCGACGTGGCTGCCTGCGGTCCCCGGCACCGACGTCGCGATCATGCTGGCCCTGGCCCACGTGCTGGCCACCGAAGGCCTCGCCGACCGCGAGTTCCTGGCCACCTACTGCACCGGCTACGAGCGCTTCGAGCGGTACCTTCTCGGCACCGACGACGGCGTGCCCAAGTCGCCGCAGTGGGCGGCGGCGATCTGCGGCCTGGACGCCGAGACGCTGACCTCGCTGGCCCGGCGGATGGCCGCGTGCCGCACGATCGTCACCGTCAGCTGGTCACTGCAGCGCCAGCGCCACGGCGAGCAGGCCCCGTGGATGGGGCTGACGCTGGCGGCGATGCTCGGCCAGATCGGCCTTCCGGGAGGCGGATTCGGCCACGGCTACGGCTCGATGAACGAACCGGGCCTGCCTCCGCTGCGCTTCCGGCTGCCCTCGCTGCCCCAAGGTCCCAACCCGGTGCAGACCTTCATTCCGGTCGCGGCGATCAGCGACATGCTGCTGCACCCCGGCGAGACGTTCACCTACAACGGACTCACCCTGACCTACCCGGACATCAAGTGCGTGTACTGGGCGGGCGGCAACCCCTTTCACCACCACCAGAACCTGCCCCGGCTGCGGCGCGCCCTCGGCCGCGTCGACACCGTGGTGGTGCACGACCCGTACTGGACGCCGATGGCCCGCCACGCCGACATCGTCATCCCGTCCACCACCGCCTTCGAACGCGACGACTTCTCCGGATCGCGAAACGATCCCCTGCTCGTGGCGATGCCGGCGCTGGCCGCGCCCTATGCGCAGTCGCGCGACGACTACACGACCTTCGCCGAGTTGGCCGGCCGACTCGGTTTCGGCGAGCAGTTCACCGAAGGCCGCAGCGCCCGCGAGTGGCTGGTGCACCTGTACGAGAAGTGGTCGGCGGAAATCGATTTCGCCGTTCCCGACTTCGACCGGTTCTGGGCCGACGGCGTGGTGCGCCTCCCGGTGGAAACCGGGCTGACGCTGCTCGCCGACTTCCGCGCCGACCCGCGGGCCCACCGGCTCGCCACGCCCAGTGGGCGGATCGAGATCTTCTCGGAGACCATCGACGGCTTCGGCTACCCGGACTGCGCGGGACACCCGCGGTGGTACGCCCCCGCCGAGTGGCTGGGCGGCGAGCGGGCGCAGCGCTACCCGCTGCACCTGATCGCCAACCAGCCGGCCAGCAGGCTGCACAGCCAGCTCGACGGTGGCGCGACCAGTAGAGCGACGAAAGTGCATGGGCGCGAACCGATTCGGATTCATCCGGCGGATGCCGCGGCCAGGAATCTGACCGACGGTGACGTGGTGCGGGTGTTCAACGATCGGGGTTCGTGCCTGGCCGGCGTGGTGGTCGACGAGAGTCTGCGGCCGCGGGTGGTGCAACTGTCCACCGGCGCCTGGTACGACCCGCTGGACCCCTCGGACCCCGATTCGATGTGCGTGCACGGCAATCCGAACGTCCTCACCGACGACGTCGGCACCTCCTCGCTGGCCCGCGGATGCACCGGTGCAGCGGTCCTGGTCGAGATCGAGAAGTTCACCGGCGCAGCTGCCCCCGGTGCGCGCGCACCAACCGCCGGTGATCCGGTGACCGAGACGATCGCGGTCACCGAGCACGGACGAGTACTCACGTTCGGCTTCGAGGACATGAACCGCTACCACGGCGGCGGTTCACCCGCCGGTGTGGCGACGGCGTTCACAGTTCTGCAGCGGGCGTTCGCCGTGCTGTCCCCCGACCGGGCGCCGGACCGGCGATCGGTGTTGATCCGAACCGCTTTTCGCGGGCCGGGTGCCCGCGACGGGTTCGAGGCGGTCACCCGGGCGGTCAGCGATGACCGCTTCGCCGTCGACCGCACGCTGGTTAGGCCGGACCTGGGCCGGCTGCGCGAGGACTTCGTGTTCGCCGTGAGTATCGGCAGCGCTTCGGTCACGATGGTGCTGCGCGACGGGTTCGTGTCCGAGGAGTTCATCGACCTGGCCCGCACCCCGGACCGGACAGCCGACCAGGAGTCCCGTCTGGACGTCGTGAAAGCTCAACTGGCGCAAGCACTTTTGTCGACGCCGGCCGACCAGCTCTACGACGTCGTCTAGGTCGCGTACTCGCGCAAGCCGGCGGCCAGCGCGGCGGGCACCCGGGCCTTGAGCCGAGTGCCTGCCTCGGTGTGATCGGTCGCGTCGACGTGGCCCACCTCGTGCAGGCGCGCCACCAGATCACCCCGGTCGTACGGGATCGTCACGTCCACGGCGATCTCCCGCGGCTCGACGAGCTCGCCCAGCCGGGTCCGCAGCTTCTCGAGCCCGTCACCGGTGTGCGCCGAGACGAACACCGCGCCGGGTAGCGCGCGCCGCAACTGCGCCAGCGTCAGGTCGGCTGCGGCGTCGATCTTGTTGACCACCAACAGTTCCGGGGCCGGGGCGGCATGATGGTCGTTCTGCACCTCGCGGATGACCTGACGAACCGCCTCGATCTGTGCCATCGGGTTGGTGTCGGAGCCGTCGACGACGTGCACCAGCAGGTCGGCGTCGATGACCTCTTCCAGGGTGGAGCGGAAGGCCTCGACGAGCTGGGTAGGCAGATGCCGGACGAAGCCCACGGTGTCGGTCAGCACGACCGGCCGTCCGTCGTCGAATTCGCCTCGGCGCGTTGTGGGTTCGAGGGTGGCGAACAGCGCGTTCTGCACCAGCACGCCGGCACCGGTCAGCGCGTTGAGCAGGCTGGACTTGCCGGCGTTGGTGTAGCCGACGATCGCGATCGACGGCACATCGCTGTTCAACCGGCGGCTGCGCCGGGTGTCGCGAGCCTGCTTCATGTCCTTGATCTCGCGGCGCAGCTTGGACATTCGCTCGCGGATCCGCCGGCGGTCGGTCTCGATCTTGGTCTCGCCGGGCCCGCGGGTGCCGACGCCGCCGCCGCTGCCGCCGGCACCACCGCCCTGCCGCGACATCGACTCGCCCCAGCCTCGCAGCCGCGGCAGCATGTACTGCATCTGGGCCAGCTCGACCTGGGCTTTGCCCTCACGACTGGTGGCGTGCTGGGCGAAGATGTCCAGGATCAGCGCGGTCCGGTCGACGACCTTGACCTTGACCACCTTCTCCAGCGCGTTGAGCTGGGCGGGACTCAGCTCGCCGTCGCAGATGACGGTGTCGGCGCCGGTGGCGATCACGATCTGGCGCAACTCCTGGGCCTTGCCCGAACCGATGTAGGTGGACGGGTCCGGCTTGTCGCGGCGCTGGATGATGCCCTCGAGCACCTCGGAGCCGGCGGTCTCGGCCAGTGCGGCCAACTCGGCCAGGCTGGCGTCGGCGTCGGCGGCGCTGCCATCGGTCCACACGCCGACCAGCACGACACGTTCCAGGCGCAGCTGCCGGTACTCGACCTCGGAGACGTCGGCGAGTTCGGTGGACAGCCCGGCGACGCGGCGCAGCGAGGCGCGGTCCTCGAGGGCCAGTTCGCCGAGGCTCGGTTCGGGGGTGTTCGATTCGGAGTCATTCATGAGCGGTACTGATCGTGTCACGCACAGACAACGCCGTGCATTCGAATAACGTCCCCGCGGATCGTGATCAGTGCTGTGCCGCCCACCACGTGTCGGCGATTTCGCCGTGTGCGACCAGCACCGACGGGCCGCGCAGGTAGCTGGTGGTGTCGCCGATCTCGACGTTGACCTCCCCGCCGGGGATGCGCACCCGCAGCGTGCCGGTCGATTCGCCGAGGTGGGTCAGCGCGGCCACCGCGGCGGCCACGGTGCCGGTGCCGCAGGAGCGGGTCTCCCCGACGCCGCGTTCGTGGACCCGCATCGACACGGCGCCGTCGACCGGCGGAGTCAGGATCTCGACGTTGACGCCGTCGGGGAACTGGCCGAGGTCGAACTCGACCGGGGCGCCGACGTCGAGAGCGGCCAGCGCGGCCTCGGTGAGCCCGGGATCCAGGCAGGCCAGATGCGGGTTGCCGACGTCGACGCCGATGCCGGTGAACTGCCGTCCGCCGACGGTCGCGGTCCCGGTTCCGAGCCGGTTGACCTTGCCCATCTCGACGGTGACCTCGGCGTCGACGGCGTCGGCGCGGTGCACGACGACCGGCCGGGGCCCGGCCAGCGATCCGACCACGAACTCGTCGCGCTCCTCGAGCCCGCTGGCCCGCAGGTAGTGGGCGAACACCCGCACCCCGTTGCCGCACATCTGGGCGAACGAGCCGTCGGCGTTGCGGTAGTCCATGTACCAGTCGCCGGCCTCGACACCTTCCGGCAGCCGGTCGAGCACGCCGGCGTCGACGACCGCCCCGGCGGTGGTGACCCGCAGCACGCCGTCGGCGCCCAGACCGCGCGGCGGTCGCACAGCGCGGCCACCGCGGCGGGTGCCAGCTCCAGCTGTGCGTGCAGGTCGGGCAGCAGCACGAAGTCATTCTGCGTGCCGTGGCCTTTGGTGAAGATCACCTGTTCAGGATACGTGCCGCCATCGCGTGATCACCTCGTCGGCGAGACCGGGCGCCGACCCGTCGAGCCAGGCGATGCGATGGTCGCGGCGAAACCACGATCGCTGGCGGCGTACGTAGCGGCGGGTGCCGATGAATGTCAGCTCGTGGGCTTCGGCCAGTTGTTCGGTCGTGCCGCCGGCGTCCAGCGCGGCGATCACCTGCGCGTAGCCGAGCGCGCGGGCGGCGGTGACACCGGCGCGAAGGCCGCAGTCCAGCAGCGAGCTGACCTCCTCGACCAGGCCTGCGTCGAACATGGCATCGGTGCGTTGCGCCAGCCGCTCATCGAGAACCGTTGTGTCCCAATCCAACCCGACGATAACGGTGTCCCATCGCGGGCGCGCCGATCTGCGGGGCCGACGCGGCGAACGGCTGGCCGGTGAGCTCGACCACCTCCAGGGCGCGCACGATCCGTCGGCCGTCGGTGGCCAGGATCGCCGCCGCGGCGGCCGGATCCGGTCGGCCAGTTCGGTGTGCAGGGCGGCCACACCGATCTCGGCCAGCCGCAGCCTCCCAGCGGGCCCGCACCGTCGGCGTCGGTGGCCGGGAAGGCCCAGTCGTCGAGCAGCGACTGGATGTACATCATCGAGCCGCCGACGATGACCGGCACCGCGCCGCGCGCCGCGATGGCCTCGACGTCGGCGACGGCCGCCTCTTGGTAGCGCGCGACGGTCGCGGTCTCGGTGACGTCGAGGACATCGAGCCGGTGGTGCGGGATCCCGCGGCGTTCGGCGGGGCTGAGCTTGGCGGTGCCGATGTCCATGCCGCGGTACTGCTGCATGGCGTCGGCTCGCGTATTTACGCAGTCCGGCGGCCAGCGCCGCGGGCACCCGGGCCTTGAGTCGCGTGCCCGCATCGGTGTGCTCGGTCGCGTCGACGTGGCCCACCTCGTGCAGGCGCGCCACCAGATCACCCCGGTCGTACGGGATCGTCACGTCCACGGCGATCTCGCGCGGCTCGACGAGTTCACCCAGCCGGCTGCGCAGCCGGTCGAGCCCGTCACCGGTGTGCGCCGAGACGAACACCGCGCCGGGTAGCGCGCGCCGCAACTGCGCCAGCGTCAGGTCGGCTGCGGCGTCGATCTTGTTGACCACCAACAACTCCGGCGCGGGGGCGGCGTGATGGTCGTTCTGCACTTCGCGGATGACCTGACGGACCGCCTCGATCTGCGCCATCGGGTTAGTGTCGGAGCCGTCGACGACGTGCACCAGCAGGTCGGCGTCGGCGACCTCCTCCAGGGTGGAGCGGAAGGCCTCGACGAGCTGGGGCGGCAGATGCCGGACGAAGCCGACGGTGTCGGTCAGCACGACCGGCCGTCCGTCGTCGAATTCGCCACGGCGCGTTGTGGGTTCGAGGGTGGCGAACAGCGCGTTCTCCACCAGCACGCCGGCGCCGGTCAGCGCGTTGAGCAGGCTGGACTTGCCGGCGTTGGTGTAGCCGACGATCGCGATCGACGGCACGTCGCTGTGCAACCGGCGGCTGCGCCGGGTGTCGCGGGCCTGCTTCATGTCCTTGATCTCGCGGCGCAGCTTGGACATCCGCTCGCGGATGCGCCGGCGGTCGGTCTCGATCTTGGTCTCGCCGGGGCCGCGGGTGCCGACGCCGCCGCCGCTGCCGCCGGCGCCACCGCCCTGCCGCGACATCGACTCGCCCCAGCCGCGCAGCCGCGGCAGCATGTACTGCATCTGGGCCAGCTCGACCTGCGCCTTGCCCTCGCGGCTGGTGGCGTGCTGGGCGAAGATGTCCAGGATCAGCGCGGTCCGGTCGACGACCTTGACCTTGACCACCTTCTCCAGCGCGTTGAGCTGGGCGGGACTCAGCTCGCCGTCGCAGATGACGGTGTCGGCGCCGGTGGCGATCACGATCTGGCGCAGCTCCTGGGCCTTGCCCGAGCCGATGTAGGTGGCCGGGTCGGGCTTGTCGCGGCGCTGGATCATGCCTTCGAGCACCTCGGAGCCGGCGGTCTCGGCCAGCGCGGCCAGCTCGGCCAGGCTGGCGTCGGCGTCGGCGGCGCTGCCGTCGGTCCATACGCCGACCAGCACGACACGTTCCAGGCGCAGCTGCCGGTACTCGACCTCGGAGACGTCGGTGAGTTCGGTGGACAGCCCGGCGACGCGGCGCAGCGCGGCGCGGTCCTCGAGGGCCAGTTCGCCGAGGCTCGGTTCGGGGGTGTTCGATTCGGATTCATTCATGAGCGGTACTGATCGTGTCACGCACAGACAACGCCGTGCATTCGAATAACGTCCCCGCGGTCGTGATCAGTGCTGTGCCGCCCACCACGTGTCGGCGATCTCGCCGTGTGCGACCAGCACCGACGGGCCGCGCAGGTAACTCGTGGTGTCGCCGATCTCGACGTTGACCTCCCCGCCGGGGATGCGCACCCGCAGCGTGCCGGTCGATTCGCCCAGGTGGGTCAGCGCGGCCACCGCGGCGGCCACGGTGCCGGTGCCGCAGGAGCGGGTCTCGCCGACGCCGCGTTCGTGGACCCGCATCGACACGGCGCCGTCGACCGGCGGAGTCAGGACCTCGACGTTGACGCCGTCGGGGAACTGGCCGCGGTCGAACTCGACCGGGGCGCCGACGTCGAGGGCGGCCAGCGCGGCCTCGGTGAGCTCGGGATCCAAGCAGGCCAGGTGCGGGTTGCCGACGTCGACGCCGATGCCGGTGAACTGCCGTCCGCCGACGGTGGCGGTCCCGGTTCCGAGCCGGTTGACCTTGCCCATCTCGACGGTGACCTCGGCGTCGACGGCGTCGGCGCGGTGCACGACGACCGGCCGGGGCCCGGCCAGCGATCCGACCACGAACTCGTCGCGCTCCTCGAGCCCGCTGGCCCGCAGGTAGTGGGCGAACACCCGCACACCGTTGCCGCACATCTGGGCGAACGAGCCGTCGGCGTTGCGGTAGTCCATGTACCAGTCGCCGGCCTCGACGCCTTCCGGCAGCCGGTCGAGCACTCCGGCGTCGACGACCGCCCCGGCGGTGGTGACCCGCAGCACGCCGTCGGCGCCCAGACCGCGACGGCGGTCGCACAGCGCGGCCACCGCGGCGGGCGCCAGCTCCAGCTGCGCGTGCAGGTCGGGCAGCAGCACGAAGTCGTTCTGCGTGCCGTGGCCCTTGGTGAAGATCACCTGTTCAGGATACGTGCCGCCACCGCGAGATCACCGCGTCGGCGAGACCGGGCGCCGACCCGTCGAGCCAGGCGATGCGATGGTCGCGCCGAAACCACGATCGCTGGCGGCGCACGTAGCGGCGGGTGCCGATGAACGTCAGCTCGTGGGCTTCGGCCAGTTGTTCGTCGGTGCCGCCGGCGTCGAGTGCGGCGATCACCTGCGCGTAGCCGAGCGCGCGGGCGGCGGTGACACCGTCGCGAAGACCGCAGTCGAGCAGCGAGCTGACCTCGTCGACCAGGCCGGCGTCGAACATGGCATCGGTGCGTTGCGCCAGCCGCTCGTCGAGAACCGCTGTGTCCCAATCTAACCCGACGATGACGGTGTCCCATCGCGGGCGCGCCGATCTGCGGGGCCGACGCGGCGAACGGCTGGCCGGTGAGCTCGACCACCTCCAGGGCGCGCACGATCCGTCGGCCGTCGGTGGCCAGGATCGCCGCCGCGGCGGCAGGATCGCGGTCGGCCAGTTCGGCGTGCAGGGCGGCCACGCCGATCTCGGCCAGCCGCGCCTCCCAGCGGGCCCGCACCGCCGGCGTCGGTGGCCGGGAAGGCCCAGTCGTCGAGCAGCGACTGGATGTACATCATCGAGCCGCCCACGATGACCGGCACCGCGCCGCGCGCCGCGATGGCCTCGACGTCGGCGACGGCTGCCTGTTGGTAGCGCGCGACGGTCGCGGTCTCGGTGACGTCGAGGACGTCGAGCTGGTGGTGCGGGATGCCGCGGCGTTCGCCGGCGCTGAGTTTGGCGGTGCCGATGTCCATGCCGCGGTACTGCTGCATGGCGTCGGCGTTCACGATCTCGCCGCCGAGCCGTTCGGCGACCTCCAGTGCGAGCGCAGACTTGCCGGTGCCCGTCGGCCCGATCACCGCGATCGGTCTGGGCCTTCTCCCCGAGTCGCTTCGCTCCAGCCCGCCGGTCACGGCGTCCAGACGCCGACGAAGTACCCCACCCCGTAGGGCGCGCCGCGCGCGAGTTCCCTGGCCGAGCGTGGGCCGGGGCCGGCCAGCCCTGCCAGCACCTGGTAGGCGACCCGGCCGACGACGTAGTCCGGCAAGCGCGGCCAGCGCCGCGGTGTCTCCGCTGGCCAGCGCGTCGTCGAGGGCGGCCTGCACCGGCTCGGCATCGGGGTCGTAGCCGCCGGGTGCGGGCGGGGTCAGGGTGTTGGCTCCGTCGGCGACCACCAGCACACCGACCGGATCGGCGGTCGCGTCGACCTCGGCGCGCAGCGCACGGCCGCGGGCCAGCGCCGGCATCGGCGTCGTGATCGGCGGCGTACACCCAGACCTCCGCACGGGCGGCGGGGTTCGCCTGACCGCGCAGCCAGCCGGCGAACAGCGCGCACAGCGGCAGCGCCCGGACGGTGTCGGGTGCATCGGCGGACAACGCCACGTCGACGTCGACGCCGTAACCGGCGAAGGTCCCGCGGATGTGCGGGCCGACGACGGTGTCGGCTGGTCCCACGCCGATCGACGATCCAGCGGTCCGGCAGCGCGGCCGCGGCCGCCAGCGCGGCGTCGCGGAACACGGCGACCTCGGCGGCGGCCGTACCGGCGAGCTCGGGCACCAGAACCGGCGCCGACGGGGTCAGTGCGATGGCCGTCAACACGCCACACACGCTAGCCCCCGGGCGTCAGCCCGGCGCCGGTGCAGGCTCGCCGGAGATGGCCTCCCCGCGGGCCAGCGCCACCGTCGCGGCGATCATCACCGCCACGGCGATGCCCAGGCCGACCCAGCCGGACCTGCCGGGCCGCAACATCTCGCCGAGGATGGCGACGCCGAGGATCGAGCCGACCAACGGTTCGCTGATCGTGACCGCCGGCAGGGACGCCGCCATCGAACCGGCCCGGAACGCCGACTGCTGCAGGGCGGTCGCGGCCACGGCCACCACCGCCCACGGGTAGAGCTCGGGCAGCTTCAATACCGCCAGTATCCCGCGATCCAGCTGGTCCACGACGCCCTTGGTCAAGACGGCGAACAGCCCCCACAACGATCCCGCCACCAAGCCGAGCAGCACCGCGGCCACCGGCTTGCCGGAGAACACCCGCGCGCCCAGCAGACACAGCGCCAGAAACGGGCCCAGCGTGGCGATCACCCAGATCCACATCTCCAGTCCCGGCACGCGACTGCCCGTGAGACGGGTTGCCGACGGTGACGATCACCGCGACGGCCGCGGCCAGCGCCACCGCCCACATCCACTGGGACCGGGTGATGCGCCGCCCCGCGAAGCGCGCGCTCAGCGGCAGCGCGAACAGCAGCGACGTCACCAGCAGGGCCTGCACCAGCAGCACGGAGCCGAAGCCCAGGGCAGCGGCCTGCAGCCCGAACCCACCCGCGGCCACCAGGCTGCCCAGCCACCACTGCTTGTCCCTGAGCAACCGAAGGAACAGCGCGACGTGGCCGACCTGCTCGTCGGTGACGTCGTGGGCCGAGCGCTGCTGGATGACGTCGCCGACCGCGATGAACAGCGCCGCGCCGAGCGCAAGCAGGGTGGCGATGTCCGACCTGTGCATCACCGACCTCCTCCCATGCCCGGGCCGTCAGCCTGCCGATCAACCCGACCGGATGCAAGCGGGCCGCGCCAACCCGGGGCATGTGCCGTTTCGACCTGGTTCAATACCATCGAGACAGGTCGCCCGAAGTCCGGCGGACCTCTTCGAGCATGCAGGGTTGGCGCCGCGTTGCGCGGCAGGGGCGCGGGAGCACCGCGCAGAGGATGAGGTGAGGCGAGCCATGACGATCGACGAACCGCACGCAGGTGAACCGCCCAGGCCGGCTCCCCGACCGGGTCCGCCCCGTCCCGTTCCGCGGCCGCATCCGCCCGACCACGCCCGTGATCGCACCGCCGTCGAGTGACCCGCACCGCTTCGGCCGGGTCGACGACGACGGCACGGTGTGGCTGATCACCTCCTCAGGTGAGCGTTCCATCGGGTCGTGGCAGGCCGGCGACACCGAGGCCGCATTCGCCCACTTCGGACGGCGCTTCGAGGACCTCGCCACCGAGATCACCCTGATGGAGACCCGGCTGGCGTCGGGAACCGGAGACGCCCGCAAGATCAAGGCCGCCGCCGCGGCGCTGGCCGAAACCCTGCCCACGGCAAGCGTTCTCGGTGATGTCGACGCGTTGGCCGACCGGCTGGCCGCGATCCGCGATCACGCCGAGGAGACCGCGGCGGCCGATCGGGCGCGCCGCGAGGAGCACCGCGCCGCGCAGACCGCCCGCAAGGAGGCGCTGGCCGCCGAGGCTGAGGAACTGGCCGCCAACTCCACCCAGTGGAAGAACGCCGGCGACCGGCTGCGGGCGATCCTCGACGAGTGGCGGACCATCACCGGGCTGGACCGCAAGACCGACGACGCGCTGTGGAAGCGGTACTCGGCGGCGCGGGAAACGTTCAACCGGCGCCGCGGCTCGCACTTCGCCGAGCTGGACCGCGAACGCGCCGGGGCCAGGCAGGCCAAGGAGAAGTTGTGTGAACGCGCCGAGGAGCTGTCGGGCTCCACCGACTGGGCCAGCTACCGCCGCGGCGTTCCGTGACCTGCTGGCGGAGTGGAAGGCCGCGGGCCGGGCGGCCAAGGACGTCGACGACACGTTGTGGCACCGCTTCAAGGCCGCCCAGGACACCTTCTTCACCGCCCGCAACGCGATCAGCGCCGAGCGCGA
This sequence comes from uncultured Actinomycetota bacterium, assembly GCA_963765445.1. Taxonomy (GTDB): domain Bacteria; phylum Actinomycetota; class Actinomycetes; order Mycobacteriales; family Mycobacteriaceae; genus Mycobacterium. Next base: position 39,364 of record CAVXWQ010000045.1, on the reverse strand, counting down.
CGCCGAGTTCACCGCCAACGCCGCCGCCAAGGAGGCGCTGCTGGCCCAGGCGGAGAAGATCGACAACGGCAATGCCGACGCGGCCCGCTCCGCCCTGCGTGGCGATCACCGACAAATGGGACGCGATCGGCAAGGTGCCCCGCGAGCGGCAGGCCGACTTGGAACGGCGGCTGCGCGCGATCGAGAAGAAGGTGCGCGACGCGGCCGACGCCGGCCGGGTCGATCCGCAGGCTCGGGCGCGTGCCGAACAGTTCCAGGCCCGCGTCGAGCAGTTCGAGCGCCAGGCCGAGAAGGCCGAGGCGGCCGGGCGCACCAAGGAAGCCGCCGAAGCCAGGGCCAGCGCCGAGCAGTGGCGGCAGTGGGCCGACGCGGCGACGCAGTCGCTGGGCCGCCGCGGCTGACCAGCCGCGATCGGACGGGGGCGGCTGACCAGCCGCGATCGGGCCGGGGCGGCTGCAGCCGCGATCAGGAGCGGCAGCTAGCGGCGGGCGCGCAGCTTGAACGCCAGCCCGAGCAGCGGGCTGAGCACGACCAGGGCCAGCCAGCACCACTTGGCGTTGCCGGGTCCGAACCGGTAGGCGACCGGGATCGAGATCAGGAACATTGCGGCAACCAGAAGCGCCCCCGCGATCTGCTCGAACACCGGCTCGTCGGCGGTGTCGGTGAGCCCACGCCAGCGGGCCAGAAGGCTGAGCACGACACTGACCAGCACCACCCCGGCGACGTTGGCGGCGTACAAGGCGGTGGGTAGCGGCAGGCCGGCGGGGTTGGGGTCGCTGATCGCCTTGGTGGTGAACGGGATGAACACCACCAGCGCCACGAGATAGATGAGGACCCGCACGGTGGCGGCGTCCAGTGCGTGGAAGGTGCGGATCAGCTGGTGGTTGCTGCGCCAGAACCCGGCCACCACCGCGAAGCTGATCACGAACGCCAGCAGCTGATCGCCCAGGCCAGTGTCGAGCAGCGAGCTCAGGCTCTGCCACGCCGAGGCCGGCGGCACATCGAGCGTGGTGACCAGCAGGGTGACGGAGAACCCGAAGATCGCGTCGACGAAGTTCAGGGCGCGGTCGAATTCGGCTGTGCCGCGCTCGTAGACGCCGGGACGATCAGCACTCACGCCGAACACCATGCCATCACGCGGCGGTGCGCACCCGCCGGATCCGGGTTGTGGGCCCTACTGGGTGCCCTCGGCAGGCGGGTTGCCCTCGCGGCGGTCGACGTCGTCGAGCAGCGAGCGGGACTGGCGTTCGGCCGCCTCGCGGCGGCGCTGCTCTTCGGCGGCCAGTTGCACGGCGGTCCTGGTCCACACCACGCGGGCCCAGTGGAAGGTCAGCAGGATGACGGTGATCCAGCCGATGATCAGGCCGACGCCGGGCCCGGGGTGACCATGAGCGGCGGTCTGCCGCGACCAGACCGCGAGCATGCCTGTCGCGCTGGCCAGCCCGCAGCCGGCCAGGGCGATCCAGGCAAGCACCCAGCGTCGGGTGAGCAGCGCCAGCATCGAGAACCCGACGCCGAACACCAACGCCAGCCAGCTGAAAATCCTTGATGGAAGAGCGATTCCGACGCTGATGGCCTTGTTGTCGCCCATCAGGACGTCCACCCCGCGCGCGCCGCCGGTGTGCGGCAGGATCAGCGACACCAGAAGGACGAACACCAGGATCGCCACGACCATGGCGCGTCCGCCGGGCTGGATCTCGCCGGCCACTTTCCGCTCGGCTGCCTCGATCTCGGCCCGGTAGGCCTCGAAATCGCTCATTGCGCACATCCCGTCGTGACGTGGTCGTCGGTGGTCGGTGCGCCGATCGCGGGCAGGCCCAGCCCGACGGTGCGGGGCCGCTGTCCGGCGGCGTGCGCGTCGCCTGCGCGGGTGCGCCGGTGAGTCCGCAGGGGCGCGTCGGCGATCAGGTGGTGCGGGGCCGCACCGGTGATGGTGGTGGTGACGATGTCGCCGGGTCGCACCGCGGTGTCGCCGGGAGTGAAGTGCACCAGCCGGCCGTCGCGCGCACGTCCGCTCATTCGGGCGGTGCTGGCGTCCTTGCGGCCCTCGCCGGTGGCCACCAGCAGTTCGACCTCCGTGCCGATCTGGGCGGCGTTCTCCTCCAGCGAGATCTGCTCCTGCACCTCCAGTAGCCGCAGAGTAGCGTTCCTGCACAACGGCTTTGGGAAGCTGGCCGTCGAGTTCAGCGGCCGGGGTGCCGGGGCGCTTGGAATACTGGAAGGTGAACGCGGTGGCGAAGCGGGCGGCGCGCACCACGTCGAGGGTGGCGGCGAAGTCGTCCTCGGTCTCCCCCGGGAAACCGACGATGATGTCGGTGGTTATCGCGGCGTGCGGCATGGCGGCGCGCACCCGTTCGATGATGCCGAGGTATTTCTCGGCGCGGTAGGACCGTCGCATCGCCCGCAGCATGCGGTCCGATCCGGACTGCAGCGGCATGTGCAGGGCCGGGCAGACGTTCGGGGTCTGTGCCATCGCCTCGATGACGTCGTCGGTGAACTCGGCTGGGTGCGGAGAGGTGAACCGCACCCGTTCGAGCCCGTCGATGTCGCCGCAACTGCGCAGCAGCGCGGCGAACGCACCGCGGTCGCGCTCGACGCCTGGGTCGGCAAACGACACCCCGTAGGCGTTGACGTTCTGGCCGAGCAGCGTGACCTCGAGGACGCCCTGGTCGACCAGTGAGCGCACCTCGGCGAGGATGTCGGCGGGCCTGCGGTCCACCTCCTTGCCGCGCAGCGACGGCACGATGCAGAACGTGCAGGTGTTGTTGCAGCCGACCGAGATGGAAACCCATGCGGCGTAGGCGGATTCGCGGGCAGCGGGCAGTGTCGAGGGAAACTCCCGCAGCGACTCGGCGATCTCGACCTGCGCCACGCGGTTGTGCCGGGCACGATCCAGAAGGGCGGGCAGCGACCCGATGTTGTGGGTGCCGAAGACCACGTCGACCCACGGCGCCTTGCGCAGCAGGTGTTCGCGGTCCTTCTGCGCCAGGCAGCCGCCGACGGCGATCTGCATGTCGGGATCGGCCTGCTTGCGCGGCACCAGGTGGCTGAGGTTGCCGTAGAGCTTGTTGTCGGCGTTCTCGCGCACCGCGCAGGTGTTGAACACCACCACGTCGGCCTCGGCGCCCTCGGGTGCGCGGCGGTAACCGGCCGCTTCCAGCAGTCCGGCGAGCCGCTCGGAGTCGTGGACGTTCATCTGGCAGCCGTAGGTGCGGACCTGATAGGTGCGACCAGCCGGCGAGCGGGACGGATCGCCCGCCACACCGCCCGCTTCAGGGCCCTGGGCCAGCACCGACGTCACGCACCTCATCGTACGGAGGAGGTATCGGCGCGGAGAAATCGTGCCGAGTGCCCGGCAAGCTGAGGCTTACCTAGGTAGGGTCGGTGAGATGGAGAGCAGCGGCGGTGTGCCGATGATCTCGATTCAGGGTGTGAACAAGCACTTCGGTGCTCTGCACGTGCTCAAGGACATCAACCTCGATGTCCAGCGCGGCCAGGTGGTCGTGGTGCTGGGGCCGTCGGGCTCGGGCAAGTCCACCCTGTGTCGAACCATCAACCGGCTCGAGACCATCGATTCGGGAACGATCGCCATCGACGGGGAGACGCTGCCTTCGGAGGGACGCAAGCTGGCGCAGCTGCGGTCGGACGTCGGCATGGTGTTCCAGTCGTTCAACCTCTTCGCCCACAAGACGATCGTCCAAAACGTCATGCTGGCGCCGATGAAGGTGCGCAAGACCGCCAAGGACAAAGCCCACGAGCGGGCGATGGCGCTGCTCGAGCGGGTCGGCGTGGCCAACCAGGCCGACAAGTATCCGGCCCAGCTCTCGGGCGGCCAGCAGCAGCGGGTCGCGATCGCGCGATCGCTGGCCATGGACCCGAAGGTGATGTTGTTCGACGAGCCGACCAGCGCCCTGGACCCCGAGATGATCAACGAGGTGCTGACGGTGATGACCTCGCTGGCCTCCGAAGGCATGACGATGGTCGTGGTGACGCACGAGATGGGCTTCGCCCGTCGCGCCGCCAATCGGGTGGTGATGATGGCCGACGGTGCGATCGTCGAAGACGCAAAGCCCGGCGAGTTCTTCGACAACCCGAAATCCGAACGGGCCAAGGACTTCCTCGGCAAGATCCTCAACCATTAAGGCGAAAGGAAATCCTGTTATGCCTGCTTTTTCAATCCGCTTGATCGCCGCGGCGGCGCTGGCTGTCGCACTACCGTTCACCGCGACCGCGTGCGGCGGTGGCGGTGGTGGCGACAAACTGGTCATCGGCACCAAGTTCGACCAGCCCGGCCTCGGTCTGAAGAACCCCGACGGGACGATGAGCGGCTTCGACGTCGACGTGGCCAAGTACGTAGCCAAGGAACTCGGCTACAGCGAGGACAAGATCGAGTGGAAGGAATCGCCCTCGGGCCAGCGCGAGACGTTGATCCAGAACGATCAGGTCAAGTACATCGTCGCCACCTATTCGATCACTGATGCCCGCAAGGAGAAGGTCGACTTCGCCGGCCCCTACCTGCTCACCGGGCAGAGCCTGCTGGTACGCGCCGACAACACCGACATCACCGGTGCGGAATCGCTGCAGAACAACAAGAAACTGTGCTCGGTGTCCGGCTCGACACCCGCCCAGCGCATCAAGGACAAGTACCCGGGCGTGCAGCTCCAGCAGTACGACACCTACTCGGCATGTGTCGAAGCGCTCAAGAACGGCGCCATCGACGCGGTGACCACCGACGAGGTGATCCTGGCGGGTTACGCCGCGCAGACCCCGGGCGCGTTCAAGGTCGTCGGCAAGCCGTTCTCGGAGGAGCGTTACGGCATCGGGCTGAAGAAGGGTGACACCGAGTTGTGCACCAAGATCACCGATGCGCTGAAGAAGATGGAAGCCGACGGCGCCTGGAAGGCCGCGTTCGACAAGAATCTCGGGCCGGCTGGAATCACCACTCCCCCGCCGCCTGTGCCCGACGCCTGCTGAGACCGCACCGACGTGGAGGTCTTCAACCAGTATCGCGGCCAGATCTTCGAGGCGTTCTGGACCACGATTCAGCTCACGGTGTTCTCGGCGATCGGCGCGCTGATCCTTGGCACCGCGCTCGCCGCGATGCGCCTGGCGCCGGTGCCGATGCTGAACTGGATGGGGACCGCCTACGTCAACGTGGTGCGCAATACGCCGCTGACGCTGATCATCCTGTTCTGCTCATTCGGGCTGGCGCAGACGCTCGGCATCACGCTCGTGGACCCGAAGTCGCTGACCTCCATCGAGGACAGCAACTTCCGGCTGGCGATGCTCGGATTGACGCTCTACACCGCATCATTCGTGTGCGAGACGGTGCGCTCCGGGGTCAACACCGTGCCGTTGGGGCAGGCGGAGGCGGCACGCTCGCTCGGGTTCTCGTTCGGGCAGAATCTGCGGTTGGTGTTGCTGCCACAGGCTTTCCGGGCGGTGTTGATCCCGCTAGGCTCGGTGCTGATCGCGTTGACGAAGAACACGACGATCGCCTCGGCGATCGGGGTGGCCGAGGCCGCGCTGTTGATGAAGGAGATGATCGAGAACACCGCGGCGCTACTGGCGGTCGGCACCATCTTCGCGGTGGGCTTCATCATCCTGACGCTGCCACTGGGCCTGTTGTTCGGCTGGCTGGGCAAGCGGCTGGCGGTGGCCAAATGAGCTCGGCATCGGTGCTTTTCGATGCGCCCGGCCCACGCGCGCGAGTACGCAACCGAGTGATCTCGGCGATCACCCTCGTCGTCGTCGCACTGATCGTGTGGCTGGTGGTGGCCAGGCTGGCCGACAAGGGTCAGCTGACAGCGCAGAAGTGGCACCCGTTCCTGACCTCCGGACTGTGGAAAACCTATGTTCTGCCAGGCATTCAGGGCACGCTGACTGCGGCGGCACTGTCGATAGTTCTGGCCGGGATCCTGGGCTTCCTGCTGGGCGTGGGACGGCTCTCGCACGTCGCGGCGATCCGGGTGCCGTGTGCGGTGATCGTCGAGTTCTTCCGGGCGGTGCCCGTGCTGATCATGATGATCTTCGCCTACTTCCTCTACGCGCAGTACGACACCTTCCCGTCCAAACATCTGGCGCTGGCCGGTGTGGTGACGGGTCTGACGCTGTACAACGGCGCGGTGATCGCCGAGATCGTGCGCGCCGGGGTCCGCGCGCTTCCGCGGGGCCAGTCGGAGGCAGCGTCGGCCCTGGGTCTGAGCTCAGGGCAGACGATGCGGTCAATCCTGTTGCCGCAGGCGGTCACCTCGATGCTGCCGGTGCTGGTGTCCCAGTTGGTCGTCGTGCTCAAGGACACCGCGATCGGCTACCAGATCACCTTTGTCGAGATGGTGCGTCAGGGCACGGTGGTCGGGTCGTCCTACGGGAACTACATCCCGGCGCTCATCGTGATCGCGGTGTTGATGATCAGCATCAACTTCGCGCTGTCGGCGGCGGCGACCCGAATCGAGCGCAGGATGCGACGCTCCGGACGCGGGGCCGCACCGCTAGAAGCTGAGGCGCTTGAGCAGGGCGGGGCTCCCGGCGCGCGCCTCGAGCCCGGCGACTAGGTGCGCGGCGACGCTCGGGCCTCAACGCCCTATCGCAGTTCCGCGCACCGTTGCAGCAGTTGGACATCCGGCGGCTGGTAGAACGACAGCACCGCGTGCTCGCAGCCGAGCTCCCGGTACTGCGGGAGCAGGTCGAGTTGCCCGGCCACCTGTTCGGGGTCGCGTGGGTGCAGAAACAGTTGTACGGAACGGCGGACCTCGGCCGGGTCGCGGCCGACCTCGGCGCAGGCCTCGGTCAATCGGGTACTCGCCTCACCCCATTGCTGCGGGCCCTCATGGCTGGGCATGTTCCACTCGTCGGCGTGGCGGGCGATCACCCGCAGCATTTTGGGTTGCGAGCCGCCGACGACGATCGGCGGATGCGGACGCTGGATCGGCTTGGGTTCACACAGCGCGTCCTGCAGCGTGTAGAACCGGCCCTCGATACGTCACCGTTTCCTCGGTCCACAGCCGGCGGATCACGGTCAGCGCCTCGTCGAGCATCGCGACACGTGTTCCGGCGCTGGGAAATTCGATGCCGTATCCGCGGTGCTCGGCCTCGTGCCATCCGGCGCCGATCCCGAAGTCGAGGCGTCCGCCGGAGATGTGATCGACCGTGACGGCCATCTTCGCCAGGATCGCCGGATTGCGGTAGGTGACGCCGGTGACCATGCAACCCACCCTCGCGTTGCGGATCACCACGGCCATCGCCGCCAGTGTGGTCCAGCCCTCGTGGGTGGGCTTGCTGTTGTCGACCAGGCCGTAGAAATGGTCGTAGTTCCACACCGCTTCGAAGCCGAGGTCGTCGGCGGCCCGCCAGAACTGTTCGAGTTCGGAGTAGTCGAAAGTAGGCGCCAGCTTGACCGAAATCCGCATGATGCGGAGCCTAGGTCAGCATCCTGGTCGGCCGGTTACCGGTGCGGCGAGTCCCACAACGGCTGATCGGAGTCGAGGTTGCGTGCGGCGCGGTTGAGCACGACGGGCAGTGCGCGCGACAAGGCGAGGCTGGCCAGTTTCACCGGCAACCGCGGGTGGGCGCCCATCGCGACGTTGACCACGGTGCCACTGCCGCCGTCCGGCTCGAACTGGTAGTCCTCGACCAAGGCGTGAAACGCCGGGACGCTTGCTCTTTCGACGCGGAACGCGAACCTGGCGCCGTCCTCCCAGGCCAGCACGCGTTCCTCGAGGGTGACGCCGAGGAATCGCTTGGCCTTGCCGGAGCCGACGCCGTGCGGGCCGGGCGTGTGGTAGTAGCCGCTTCGGTCGAAGCCCGGGAAGAAGTCGCCCCAGGTGGCCGGGTCGTGCGCAAAGGCGGCGAACACCTCGTCCGGCGGACGGTTGACGGTGACGGTGGCACGCAGGGGAACGGGAGCCGAGTTGAGGAACTCGAGACCGACGGCCTCGCAGCGGAACATTGCCTTCTCCTGTTGCGGTCTTGTGCTGTTGCACGAAGTTTCCGGCAGTGCCCGCGTGCGCGCACGCGTAGTCGGCTACTCGATTCCCGGCCGCGTTCGGATCAGGGCGATCGACGTGTCCAGATACCACAACGTCGTCGAGGCCGCGGGAGCCCAGGCCGAGAAGCCGCCCTCCATGGAAAATGCGCGGTGCGCACGAACACCGCCTTCGACCACGCCGCAGCCGCGAGTATGCGGCTACTTATTTTTCCTCCGGCAGTTCGGACAGCAGTGCCACCAGCTCCTCGCGGCTGTTGGTTCCCGCCCGTTGCGAGGCCCGATACAGGTGGCCTTCGACTGTCCGCACCGACATGCACAATTCGTCGGCAATCCTCTTGTTGGACATGCCCCGGGCGACAAGGTGAATGATCTCGCGCTCCCGAGCAGTGAGCGGTAGTGGTTGACGGGCCTCCCGGAGCGCCGGACTCACCACGCCGCCGCATGTCTCAGCGAGTCGCTGAGCACGCGTCGCGGCGGTGATGGCGGTGCCACGCAGTCCGGCAGCGCGTAGTACGACGGCGGCGTGGGCGGCAGCATCGGCCGCGGCCAGCAGGTCGCCCATGTCCTCGAATCCGTCCGAGGCGTTTCTCAGCGCGGCGCCGTCGGCGGCGGCAAGAGCGCAGGCGAACATGGTCGCCACTCCGACCCTCGGACCCTCCACGATCTCGCACAGTTCGGAAAGCCGGATTGCGGTTTCGGTGTCGCCGAAGTGTGTGGCGGCTTGCAGGGCGATGACCTCATGCGCGTATTGTTCTCTGCTACAGGCTATTTGAGCAGCTCTCATGGCGCCAGCACGCGCCATGCTGACCGCTCCCCGGGCAGCGTCGAGCCAAGCCATAGCCACCAGACGATCCGGCTCGAGCATTGTCAGCTCGGGATGCAGCGGCGGACAGAGCTCCCCGGCGATGGCCTGCGCGGCATCGAGGTCATCGAGCCGGGCCATGACTTCTAGATGGGCGATTGCGAACCTGCCGCGAAGTTTTCCTCCCACTGAACCGGCCCGGAGCATATGAGCCATAGCGTCCAACGAGTCTCGTGCCGCACCGAGCTCGCCCGCGCCGAGTTGTGCCAGCCCCGCTATGCCGCGAGCCATCGCCCCGATCCCGCCGGGGACGTCGGCGCACTGCTCGGCGGCCCTCTCGGCGACGTTGGCCGCTTCCGGGATAGCGCCGGCCATCACGAGGGCGCGGACATGGCACTCTGCCACGCTGATTCCGATGAAGGCCGCGTCGACCGTGTGTTGGGCCAGCCGGTAGGTGGCCTCGGCCAACTCCTCGACCTCCGCCAGTCTGCCGAGGTCCCCCAGAGCGACGACCTGTCCACCCAACAGGTTTCCCCGGGCGAACCCGTTGACGGGGGTTTGGAGTATCGATTGCGCCTCGGCGAGCGCGTCACCCGGACGGCCCGCAGCGGCCAGGTTGTAGCAGTTCATGGCGCGCGCAGCGGTCACTACCGCGGGCCGACTGCTGCAAAACGCTCGGTGTAGTGACGCCATCGCCTCCTCAGGCCGGTTCGACGGCCCCCACAGTGTTCCGAACCGCAGGGTCGTTGCAGCCCCCGCGTCGTGGTCGTCGATCGTGGCGAGATCGAGGCTGTCGAGCACCTGCACGGCCTCGTCACCGCGGCCCATCAGGCCCAGAGCCTGAATCCGCAGCAAGACCGCACTCGGAGTTGCACTCGCTGCCGTGAGTCTTTCCACCAGCGCGAGGTCGAAGCGGTGGAACGCGATACGGGCCGCCTCCAGCAGCAGCTCAGGATTCGGCGGCAGATCGGAGTCCAGCCAGAGCGCCGCGACACGCAATAAATCGTTGTCGTCGAGCTGCGCCATTCCGGCCAAAGCCTCGGCCACGCGTCCACGAATTCGGCGCAACCGCATCGATCCGGCCCGGTGGCGCCGGATCTCGCCGTACAGCGGATGACCGACCCGGACCGCGAGGTCGCCATCGATGCCCGGAGTCAGTGTCAACAAACCGCGCCGCTCTGCTTCCTCCACCGCAGAGCGGTCCACCATCGCCGTAACCAAGTTCAGACTCAACGGCTCCGCCACGGCGGCCAAGTCCACGACGTCGAGGACGGCGCCCGAAACCGTGCCGACTTGGGCGTCGATGAGGTCGACGAGCGCGCTGGAGACGTCCGGATCCCCGCACCAACACCACCGATCACCGTCGAGGGTGAGCCGATCGGCACTGAGTTCCTGATCCACGAGATGACGTAGCTGCAGGACGTTGCCGTTCGTCAGTTGCCACATCCGGTCGAAGGAGTACGAATCTAGCGGGCCCCGTAACGCTTCCGCCAAGAGAGTTTCGGATTCGTTGCGGGACAACGGCTGAAGTCGCAGCAACCGCAGATGCTCGTCCTTCCACAGCGACGTGACGGCATCGGCGGCCGGTTCACCGCTGCGGACGGTGAGGATGCAGCTGGCAAGCCGGCGAACCACCAACTGGTGCAACATGAAGGCGGAGATGTCGTCAAGCAGATGAGCATCGTCGACCGTCACGAGAACACGGCGGCCCCGCGTGGTCGCGGTCAGGTTGTCGATTGCGGCGCTCACCGCCCGCAACGGGCGTGAGTCGGCACTGTGGGCCCATTCAGCGAAGGCTCCCAACGGAATAGCCTGTGCGCTCTGGGTTGCGACCGCATTGCGCACCACCCAGCCGTTGCGGGCCGCCAGCGCACCGGCCTCCCTGGCGAGCCTGCTCTTGCCTACACCGGCGGGGCCGATGATCGCGATACCGGCGTGGGAATCCTGGTTGGCCAGTACGTCGGCGATCAGGCCGATCTCCTCGGCGCGGCCGGTCAGCGGCCACGCTTGCGGGCTCTCCACGCGGACCTCCCCGGCAGCGGTCACGAGGCCCGCAGCGTAGCCCCGGGCGACCAGACCGGTCAATGAAGAGCCCTGGCGGCGGTGAGCTTCGCCTCCGCCAGGTGCAGCAGGGTGTCGACGGCTTCTGGCTCGATACCCAGCCGCCGCCCGATGTCGCGCCACGTCATGCCGGCGGCGCGCAACCGCAACGCCTCCGCGTACACGCTCGGCAGTTCTTCGATCCCGGCGGTGTCTTTCGACTCATCTACGGTCATGCCGCCACTGTGGTGGGCATGCGACGCTGCGAGTGGGGTAGCCCACTACCCCACTTTCGCGTTCCGAGCCGTTCCGGCCTGCGGCGGTAACCCTCCGACGCGAGGCCGGAATGGGGTAGTGCGCTACCCCACCTCACAGTCGTGCAGCAGATCAGACTGAAATTCCACGGCGCCGACTCTCCTCATCGGAGAATCGACAGCAACAGGAGGAACCATGCTCGAGACGACTTCGGCCCGGCCGGCAAGCGCGCTACCTTTGGCGCCGCTCAACCCCCTGCCGTACCGGCGGCGTCTTGGCGCCGCGCGCGCACTGGCCACCGGACAGGAGCCTCTCCGCGATGCCGGCGGCCCGGTGACCCGCGTGGTATTGGGTCCTGAATGGCTAGTACCGGAGATGGTGTTCGTCTCATCGCCCCAGGGTGCTCACGACGTGCTGATGCGGCGCGACTCGGATGCCGATCGCGCGAGCCTGCCGATGATGGTCGAGCTACGGAAACTGCTCGGCGGCAACCTGCTCAACCTGGCCCATGAGCCGTGGCTGCCCAGACGCCGGGCGCTACAGCCGATCTTCAGCAAGCAACGCGTCACCCGGATGACGGAACCGATCATCGAAGCCGCCCAGCGGGCGTGTCAGCGGTGGCCGGACCGAGGCACGATCGACCTCGACGACGAGATTCGCGGGCTCACGATCAGAGCGTTGAGCACATCCTTTCTCGGTCTCGACCTTGGCGCCGAAGCCGACTCCGTGAGTTCGTCCATGCACGACGCCTTCTCCTGGCTCGCGGGCCGCTCCGTCACTCCGGTGCGGACTCCGATGTGGTTACCCACCCCGGGGCAGCGGCGTGCGCGTCGCGGTGCCGCCGTGCTCCATCACCATGCGAGGACCGTCCTCCAAGCCTGCCGAACAGACCCCACCCGCGATGCACCGGCGTTGCGCGCCTTGATGGAAGCTCATGACCCGGAATCCGGAATCACCCTGTCGGACAACGAGATCTGCGATGAGTTGGTGATGTTCATGTTCGGCGGTCACGACACGATCTCCACCACACTCACATATACACTTTGGGCGCTTGGACGCCATCCGGGAATCCAGGAGCGCGTTGCAGCCGAGGTCAGCGCCATCGGCGATCGTCCGCTGACGTCCGATGACATCCCGCAGCTCGGCTACACCGTTCAGGTGCTGCACGAGGCACTTCGGCTGTTCCCGCCAGGACCGGCGATACCACGCATGGTGCGCAACGACATCGAGGTAGACGGCTATCTGGTCAAGGCCGGAACCTCCGTCATCGTCTCCGTCTACGCACTCCACCACGACCCCACGTTGTGGGACGACCCGCTGGTGTTCGACCCGGATCGATTCGACTCTCAGCGGTCGCAGGCGATCGATCGCTGGCAGTACCTGCCGTTCAGCGCCGGCCAACACTCCTGCATGGGCGATCATTTCGCCATGCTGGAGGCGACATTGGCGTTGGCGACGATCGTGCGCGACGTCGCGGTCACCTCGGTCGGTGACCAGTTCCCCACCACCATGACGCTGACGATGGTCGCCGACGGACCCATCCGCGCTCAGGTCCGCGCACGAGCGCGGCTAGACCCGCCGGCGCTCCCGTTCGGCGGCCAGTCCCTCGCTGACCACCGCGACAGCCATGCTCTGGCTGTAGCCGCGGCGGGCGAGCATGCCGACCAGCCTGCGCATCACCTTGGTGTCGTCGGCGTCGGCCAGCGCCTCGCGCCGCAGCTTCTGCTCCACCAGTTGCTCGGCCCGTTCCCGTTCGGCAGCCGCGTCGATCCCGTCGAGGGCGGCGGCGATCACGTCGGCGTCGACACCCTTGGTGCGCAGCTCGGCGGCCAACGCGCGCTTGCCTTTTCCGGCCCGCGCCCGGCGTGACCGCACCCACTGCTCGGCGAAGTCCGCGTCATCGATCAGGCCGACGGCCGCCAGCCGGCTCAGTACCGTCTCGGCGACGTCGTCGGGATATCCGCGCTTGGCCAAGTGGCCGGACAGCTCGGATCGGGTCCGCGACCGCGCGGTGAGCAGGCGCAGGCACAGCTGCGTGCGCCTGCTCCTCGCGCTTGTCAGAAGTCGACTGGGGCGGGCAGGACGTCATCGATGCAGCTCATCGGTTATCACCGCGCCGATACCGAGCTTCTCCTTGATCTTCTTCTCGATCTCGTTGGCCACGTCGGGGTTCTCCATGAGGAAGGTGCGGGCGTTCTCCTTGCCCTGGCCCAACTGCTCGCCCTCGTAGGTGAACCACGACCCGGACTTGCGGATGAAGCCCTGATCGACGCCCATGTCGATCAGCGAGCCCTCGCGGCTGATGCCCTTGCCGTAGAGGATGTCGAACTCGGCCTGCTTGAACGGCGGCGCCACCTTGTTCTTGACCACCTTGCAGCGGGTGCGGTTGCCCACCGCGTCGGTGCCGTCCTTGAGCGTCTCGATGCGGCGCACGTCCAGACGCACCGAGGCGTAGAACTTCAGCGCCTTGCCACCGGTGGTGGTTTCGGGGCTGCCGAACATCACGCCGATCTTCTCGCGCAACTGGTTGATGAAGATCGCGGTGGTGCCCGAGTTGCTCAGCGCACCGGTCATCTTGCGCAGCGCCTGGCTCATCAGGCGGGCCTGCAGACCGACGTGGCTGTCACCCATCTCGCCCTCGATCTCGGCGCGTGGCACCAGCGCGGCCACCGAGTCGATGACCAGGATGTCGATCGCTCCGGAGCGGACCAGCATGTCGGCGATCTCCAGCGCCTGCTCGCCGGTGTCGGGCTGGCTGACCAGCAGCGCGTCGGTGTCCACGCCCAGGTTCTTGGCGTACTCGGGGTCCAGCGCGTGCTCGGCGTCGATGAACGCCGCGATCCCGCCGGCCGCCTGCGCGTTGGCCACCGCGTGCAGGGCGACGGTGGTCTTGCCCGAGGACTCCGGGCCGTAGATCTCGACGATGCGGCCGCGCGGCAGGCCGCCGATGCCCAGCGCCACGTCCAGGGCGATGGAGCCGGTCGGGATGACCGAAATGGGCTGGCGGACCTCGTCGCCGAGGCGCATCACCGCGCCTTTTCCGTGGTTCTTCTCGATCTGCGCGAGCGCGAGCTCGAGAGACTTCTCGCGATCGGGGGCTTGCTGCGCCATGGGGGCTCCGTTCTCTCCGGTATTCGGTTGACCGGTGTTGGTCAGTTGGCCGTGACGCTAGGACAAGGCACCGACAAAACTGGGACGGTCGAACACCGCCCACAATAACGAACATGTGTTCGATGGCAAGGAGGCGCGCCGCCGCGTGTCGGCGTGGCGCCGCGGGCTAGCGGATCACCACTGGTCGCGGGGCACGTCGAAGTCGGCGCACAGCGCCCGCCACACGTCGCGGGGCTCGAAACCGGCCTCGATGGCCTGCGCGGCGGTCCGCCCGCCCAGCTTGGTCAGCACGTGATCGACCAGCAGGGAGGTGCCCCGAACCGAGCCGAACTGCGCTTCGACGAGTTCGTGGAATTCGGTCAGCCGCACGCCACCAACTTACCCAGCAGGCTGCATCGCCTCGTGGCACACCCGTACCGGATCGGCGACCTCGGCGATGCTCTGCCCCGCCCGCCGCGCCGCCTCCCGATACCGCGGCGACGAGAGCACCTCGGCCACTCCGGCGACCAGGGCGTCGGCGGTCAACGGCCGGATCAGTCGCGCACTGCCTTGGCGCACAACACGATTCGCCAGCTCCCACTGATCACCGCCGCCGGGCACGACGACCATCGGCACCCCGGCCAACAGTGTCTTCGACAACATCCCGTGCCCGCCGCCGCAGACCACCACGTCGGCGTGGGTGAGCAACTCGTCCTGACGGCCCAGCCCGACACTCGCCCACGCCGGCACGTGCAGGTCATCGCCGCCGAGCCGGGAGATCACCACCCGCGACCCCGCAGGCAGGGTCGCACCGGGCACCAGGTGTTCCAGTGCCAGTTCGGCCACGCCCTCGGCTCCGGTGGTGGCCGTCGACGGCGCGACCAGGATCACCGGCCCCTGCCCGGGCGGTATCGGCAGCACCGCGGTGGTCGGTTCGAAGTGCAGCGGGCCGACGACGACGGCCTCGGCGGGCCAGTCCGGCCGGGGCACCTCCAGGGCGGGCAGGGTGGCGATCAGCCGGCGCAGCGGCCCGGGGTCGTGGGCCGGCAGACCGATCTGCGCCCGCACCGCGGAGCGCTGGCGCAGGCCCTCCCGCAGCGAGCGCGCGGTCAAGGCCCGCATGACCGCGTCGCGCAGCCGACCGCGGATACCGGTGCCGGGCGCCAGCCCACTGCCCAGCGGCGGCAGGCCCTTGGACGGCAGGTAGAGCGGATGCGGCGTCAGCTCGATCCACGGGATGCCCATGAGTTCGGCCGCCATCCCGCCGCACGCGGTGATCACGTCGGAGACCACCAGGTCGGGCGCGAGCTCGCGAAGGACCGGGACGTTGAGCACCGCCATCCGCGCGGCACGCTGGTGGATCTTGGCCCCGGCGTCGGTGTCGTCGTCCTCGTCGGTGGGATCGAGCCCGACCAGTTCGACGGCCTCGATCCCGGCCGCGCGGGCGGTGTCCAGCCATTCGGTGCCGGTCAGCAGCACCGGGTCGTCGCCGGCGGCGGCGAACCGCAGGCACAGCGCGAGCGCGGGAAATGCATGACCCGGGTCCGGGCCCGCCACCACCGCGACTCGCACTCGGCCTACCCTGCCACACCCGCCGCGCCTACCCTGGCGTACATGACCGAGCAGACCGCCAACGTGAGCACCGACGTCGACAACGCCCATACCGTCGAGGTTTTCCTGTCCGCCCTGCAGGACTGAGGACTATCGACGGCGCCGCCGCCGTCGCTCGACGAGAACGTCGTCTACCAGAACGTCGGCTTCCCGACCATCCGCGGGCGCGCTCGCACCATGAAGCTGTTCCGCGGAATGCAGGGCCGGATGGGCTTCGAGGTGAAGATCCACCGCATCGCGGTCAACGGCGCCTCAGTGCTGACCGAGCGCACCGACGCACTGGTATTCGGGCCGGTCCGCATGCAGCTCTGGGCGTGCGGCATCTTCGAAGTTCACAACGGTCGAATCACGTTGTGGCGGGACTACTTCGACCTGTGGGACATACCAAGGCGTTGGCCCGCGGCATCGTCGGCGCGGTGGTGCCGCACTGCGCCCACGTTGATTCGGCGCGGTTGTCGTCGACAGCGACGATTAGCGCGCCGAAATCGCGGGTCAGGCCCGGCGGAGCTGGCCCAGCTCGTCGAACGCCTGCGACCAGCCCAGCAGCCGATCCGTCGCGTCGGACAGCTCGTTGCGGTAGCGCTGCTGCGACATCGGCGAGCTCGACATCGATCCGGAGTTGGCGGCGGACACCAGTTGCGCTGCGGCGGTGACCATTTCGTTGTACTGCCGCACACCGGTGTTGAGCTGGGCGGTGAACGCGTTGATGGTCGGCGCCAGATAGGCCTGCGAGTTCGGCGTCTCGAGCGCCGCGCGCTCCATCGACACCACCTCGGCGGCGGTGGCCGCCATGGTCGCCGCGCTCCGGTTGGCGGCAGCCGTCAGATCGCGAATCTCCTCGGGCGGCAACATGTTTCCGCGCTGCAGCACACCGAGCAGCGAATGCAGCCCACGCTCGGAGGCTCCCAGCGCCGACATCGACGGCCGCGCCGCCGACCCGTGCGGCGGCAGCCGGCGGCCGCTGACCTGCGCGCTGCGGCGGCAGCGGCTCGCCGCGCAGGAACCGGTAGCGCAGCAGGAACAACGTGGCCGGCACCGCAGCGCCCGCGGCGATGATGCCGGTGATCAGCAGCGCCCACACCGGGATGCTCCACGTCGCCAGAAGTCCGGTGACGCACACCCACAACACCGTCGCGAAGGCGAAGAAGACACCCAGCCGCAGCGCCCAGCGCCGCTTGCGCAGCAGCCGGGCGCGGGGATCGGAGGCCGCGGACAGCTTCTGCGCCGCCACGTCCGCGTACTCGCTGGCGGTGTCGATACCGCGCTGCAGCGCCGAGCGCCACTGGCGCGAGACGAATCCCGGCTTGTCGGGTTTGACCGCCATGGCGACGTTCGCCTCCTACTGTCCTAGAGGTTTTTCGGGCTCGGGAGTGCTCGCCGGGGTGGCAGGGGTGGCCGGGGCTGCGGCGCCGCCGGACGGCAAGCGCCTCACCACGCATGGACGCCCGGATCTGCTCGAGCCGGGAGTGGCCGGCCATCTGCACGCTGGCCTGCTGCACTTCCATCATCCGGCCCTGCACCGAGTTCTGCGCCAGCTCGGCCTCGCCCATGGCGTTGGCGTAGCGGCGTTCGATCTTGTCGCGCACCTCGTCGAGGCTGGGGGTGTTGCCCGGGGCGGCGATCTCGCTCATCGACCGCAGCGAGGCGCTGACCTGCTCCTGCATCTTGGCCTGCTCCAGCTGGCTGAGCAGCTTGGTGCGCTCGGCGATCTTGGTCTGCAGCATCATCGCGTTCTGCTCGACGGCCTTCTTGGCCTGCGCGGCGGCCTGCAGCGCCTGGTCGTGCAGCGCCTTGAGGTCCTCGACGCTCTGCTCGGCGGTGACCAGCTGCGCGGCGAACGCCTCGGCGGCGTTGTTGTACTCGGTGGCCTTGGCGGCGTCACCGTTGGCCACGGCCTGGTCGGCCAACGTCAGCGCCTGGCGCACGTTGACCTGAAGCTTCTCGATGTCGGCGAGCTGACGGTTGAGCCGCATCTCGAGCTGACGCTGATTGCCGATCACCTGGGCGGCCTGCTGGGTCAGCGCCTGGTGGGTGCGCTGAGCCTCCTCGATGGCCTGCTGGATCTGTACCTTCGGGTCGGCGTACTCGTCGACCTTGGAGCTGAACAGCGCCATCAGGTACTTCCACGCCTTGACGAACGGATTGGCCATCAGTCCCGCCTTCGTATTTGTTGCCGCATTCGGTGGTCGTGCCCCAATTTAGTGGTTCGCGATGCCCGACCACAGCCTTACGGCATGTCGGTCGGTCAACGGATCAGGCCACGGCCATCGCAACAGGGTGCGGGATGACGACTTTGGTGGTGACGTCGATCGGGACGGCGGCCTCACGCGGCACGGCCATGAGGGTCGCGATGCGCTCCTGGTCGGCCATCTTCTCGCCGGCATCGGTGAGCACCCGCGACAGCGGGACCTCCAGTGCGGTGCAGATGGCGCTCAGCAGCTCGCTGGAGGCTTCCTTGCGGCCACGCTCGACCTCGGAGAGGTAGCCGAGGCTCACTCGGGCCGTGTCGGACACCTCACGAAGGGTGCGTCCCTGCGAGGTCCGGGCATCGCGAAGTACGTCGCCGATCACCTCGCGCAGCAGTACCGCCATCAGGCTGTCCTCCTTGGTCGATTGCAGCCACTAGTGCAACGCCGGGGACGGCCCGGTTGGTTCCCGGAATCGTCAGCGCTGTCCGAGCAGCGTCCGCAGCCGGCGGACGGCCTGGTGGACGGCGGCCAGCCGGATGTCCCAGCGCGAGCCGTCGAGATGCAGTTCGACGGCCTCGGATCGGCCGCGTCCGGCCAGGCCGAGGAAAACGGTCCCCACCTGGTGGCCACCGTGCGGTTCGGGTCCGGCGACGCCGGTCAGGCCGACGCCCCAGGTGGCCTCGCAGCGGTCGCGGGCGCCTTCGGCCAGGGCCACCGCCGTCGGTGCCGCGACAGGTCCGACGTCGTCGAGCAGGTCCCGCGGCACCCCGGCCAGTGTGATCTTCGTCTCCACGGTGTAGGTGACGAGACCGCCCCGCAGCACCAGGCTCGCGCCGGGAACGCCGGCCAGCGTGGCGGCCAGCAGGCCCGCGGTCAGGGATTCGGCGGTGGCCACGGTCTCGCCCCGCGCGGTGAGGTCGGCGATCAGGCCACGGGCGTCGTCATCGACCAGCGGATCGATCACGGGAGTCCTTGACCGCCGACACCACGTAGTCGATTCCGGTGATCACGGTCAGCACGATCGCCGCCCACATCACCACCCACGCGACGGTGAGCCAGGCGGCGGGCCAGTTGTGCAGCGGCAGCACGAACAACCCGATCGCCACCGCCTGCACCAGGGTCTTGAGCTTGCCGCCGCGGCTGGCCGGAACCACCCCGTGGCGCAGCACCGCGAAGCGCAGCACCGTGATGCCGATCTCGCGGATCAGGATCACCACCGTCACCCACCACGGCAGGTCGCCGAGCATGGACAGCCCGATCAGGGCGGCCCCGATGAGCATCTTGTCGGCGATCGGGTCGGCCAGCTTGCCGAATTCGGTGACCATCCCGTAGGTGCGGGCCAGCGAACCATCGAGCCGGTCGGTGATGACCGCGACGGCAAAGATCACGAATGCGGTTATCCGGCTTGCCGATTCATGACCGTCACCGGCGAACAGGAAGAGCAGGAAGATCGGGACCAGGACCAACCGGATACCGGTGAGGAAGTTGGCGAGGTTGGCGACCCGCACGCGCGGCACCACTGGACCGCTTGGGGGTTGTGCCGACACGGCAAACAGAATATCGGTTGGCAGTCGGCGCGCTTGCGCCCGATACTCTGCACCCGTGACCGCTCGACCGGATGACAGCCCGCCCGAGGGCTCGCGGCTGGACCAGCCGAGCATCCCCGGCGTCGTCATCCGTCGTGCCCGCACCTCCGATGTCGCCGACATCAAGCGCCTGGTCGACACCTACGCCGGCAAGATTCTGCTGGAGAAGAACCTGGTCACCCTGTACGAGGCGGTGCAGGAGTTCTGGGTCGCCGAGGTCGGCGGCGAGGTGGTGGGCTGCGGGGCGCTGCACGTGCTGTGGTCGGATCTCGGCGAGGTCCGCACCGTCGCGGTCGACCCGAAGGTCAAGGGCCACGGTGTCGGGCACGCGATCGTCGACCGGCTGCTGCAGGTTGCACGCGAACTGCAGCTCGAGCGGCTGTTCGTGCTGACGTTCGAGACCGAGTTCTTCGGCAGGCACGGTTTCACCGAGATCGAGGGCACACCGGTCACCGCCGAGGTCTACGAGGAGATGTGCCGCTCCTACGACATCGGTGTGGCCGAGTTCCTCGACCTGTCCTATGTGAAGCCGAACATCCTCGGCAACACCCGGATGCTGCTGATCCTCTGAGTCGGCTCAGCCGACACGCACCCGGGTCCCTGCCGATCCGGTGACGATCGTGTCGATGTCGGCCAGTGAGCCGATGACGGCCTCGTTCTTGGTCGCCGAGGCGAAGCCGCACGCCGCGGCGACCTTGGGCCCCATCGATCCGGCCGGCAGGTTCATCTCGACAATCTCGTCGACCGTGACCGAGCCGAGCTTGGTCTGCTCGGGTGTTCCCCAGCCGGTGTAGACGCCGTCGACGTCGGTGGCGATCACCAGCAGGTCGGCGTCGAGCTGTTCGGCCAGCAGCGCGGCCGCCAGGTCCTTGTCGATGACGGCTTCGACGCCGTGCAGCTTGCCGTCCTTGCCGTACAGGGTCGGGATTCCGCCGCCGCCGGCGCAGATCACGATGACCCCGTTTTCGACGAGCGTCCGGATCGGGCGGATCTCGAAGATCCGTTGCGGCTTGGGGCTGGCCACTACCCGCCGGTACTTGTCGCCGTCGGGCGCAATCGCCCAGCCGTGCTCGGCGGCGCAGGCGTTCGGCGGTCGCCTTGTCGTAGACCGGCCCGATCGGTTTGGTCGGGTTGGCGAACGCGGGGTCGTCGGGATCGACCTCGATCATCGTCAGCACGGTCGCGAACGGCTGCTCGAACGGCAGCAGGTTGCCCAGCTCCTGTTCGATGACGTAGCCGATCATCGCCTCGGTCTCGGCGCCGAGCACGTCGAGCGGGTAGGGGTCGACGGACTCGTAGGCCAGGTCCTGCAAGGCCAACAGCCCGACCTGTGGGCCGTTGCCGTGGGCGATGACGATCTCGTTGCCGGGCGCGATCGACGCGATCCGTTCGGCGGCCAACCGGATGTTGGCCCGCTGGTTCTCCGCGGTCATCGGCTGGCCGCGCTGCAGCAGCGCATTGCCACCCAGGGCGATGACGATTCTCATGCGAGTGACGCCACCAGGACCGCCTTGATGGTGTGCATCCGGTTCTCGGCCTGTTCGAAGGCGATGTTCACCGGACTTTCGAAGACGTCGTCGGTGACCTCGATGCCGTTCTCGAGCTTCGGATACTGCGCGGCGATCTGGGCGCCGACCTTGGTCTCGGAATTGTGGAACGCCGGCAGGCAGTGCATGAACCGCACCCGCGGATTGCCGGCTGCCGCAATCAGTTTCGAGTTGACCTGGAACGGCATCAACTCATCGATGCGCTCGCCCCAGCTCTCGATCGGCTCGCCCATCGACACCCAGACGTCGGTGTGGATGAAGTCCACACCCTTGACGGCCTTCTTCGGGTCGTCGGTGATGGTGATGCGGGCGCCGGACTCCTTGGCGAAGTCCTCGCACATCTTGATGTGTTCCTTGGTCGGCCACAGATCCTTGGGCGCGCCGATCCGCACGTCCATCCCCAGCTTGGCGCCCACCAGCAGCAGCGAGTTGGCCATGTTGTTGCGGCCGTCGCCGACGTAGGCATAGGCGATGTCGTGCAACGGTTTTGAACAGTGCTCGGTCATCGTGAGCACGTCGGCGAGCATCTGGGTGGGGTGGTACTCGTCGGTGAGGCCGTTGAACACCGGTACGCCGGCATAGGCTGCCAGCTCCTCGACGATCCCCTGACCCGCGCCGCGGTATTCGATGGCGTCGTACATCCGGCCCAACACCCGGGCAGTGTCCTTCATCGACTCCTTGTGCCCGATCTGCGACGAGCTGGGGTCGATGTAGGTGACGTGCGCCCCCTCGTCGTGGGCGGCCACCTCGAACGCGCAGCGGGTGCGGGTGGAGGTCTTCTCGAAGATCAGCGCGATGTTCTTGCCTTTGAGGCTGTCGCGGGTGTCACCGGAGTACTTGGCCCGCTTGAGGTCTCGGGCCAGATCGATCAGGTACAGCAGGTCACGCTCGCTGTGGTGAACCAGGCTCAGCAGGTCGCGGTTCTGCAGGTTGAATGCCACGGTTGTTCTCCTAGTGTCTAGTCGTAGGCGGGATCGCGAAGGATCGGGCAGGTCATACAGCGGCCACCACCACGACCGCGGCCGAGCTCGCTGGCATCGATGGTGATGACCTCGATGCCTGCCTTACGTAATGCGGTGTTGGTCAACGTGTTCCGGTCGTAACCGATCACCACGCCAGGCTCGACGGCGACGACGTTGTTGGCGTCGTTCCACTGCTCGCGCTGGACACCGTAGATGTCCCCGGCGGTGTCGACCACCCGGAACGTCACGCCCAGGGCATCCCCGACCACTTCCACCAGGCTCTTGTTCTCCACCTCGATGGTCAGGCCCGCAGGCGCTTTGGGGTCTGGGCGCAGACTGACCGGTACGACGTTGTCGATGACGGGGGCATAGGCCGTCAGCACGTCGCGATCGCAGAACGTGAAGACGGTGTCCAGGTGCATCGCGGCACGGCTCTTGGGCAGTCCGGCGATGATGACCCGTTCGGCCGCTCCGGCTTTGAACAGATTCTGGGCGACCTTGACGATGGCCTGCCGCGAGGACCGCTCCCCCATCCCGATGAGCACGGTTCCCTTGCCGATCGGCATGACGTCACCGCCCTCGAGGGTCATCGCACCGTAGTCGCGCGGTTCACCGTCGGGATCGCCGAGCCACACCTCGTAGTCCGCGCCGGCGAAGGCGGGATGGAACTTGTACACCGCGGTGGTCAGCAGGGTCTCCTGCCGGCGGGCCGGCCAGTACATCGGGTTCAGCGTGACGCCGTTGAACACCCACGACGAGTTGTCGCGCATGAACTGGGTGTTGGGCAGCGGCTTGGTGACGAAACCGGTGTGGCTCATCTCGCCGAAGGCGGCGGTGAACGGACCGGCGATCTCCCTGGGCACCTCGTGGAACGGGATGCCGCCGATGAGTAACTCCGCGAGGTCGCCGGCTGCCATCTCGTCGAGCCAGGGCCGAACCTCTTTGGCCACGCCCGCGCCGACCTGGTCGTCGGTGATCTTGCGATCCAGCACCCAGGCGCGGGCCTTGTCGTCGGCCATCACGTCGGCGAGCAGATCCTGCAGGTCGAGCACCTCGACGCCGCGATCCTCCATCTTGGTCACGAAGTCGAAGTGGTCCCGGCGGGCCTGCTGCACCCAGAGCACGTCGTCGTAGAGCAACTCGGCGGCCGAGTCGGGGGTCAGCCGCTCGTGCGCGAGGCCGGGCGGGCACACCAGCACCCGCCGTAGCTTGCCGATCTCCGACCACACGCCCACCCGGGCTTCTTTGTCGGTCATTTCGCTCCCTCTCCGATTGTGGGGGTCAGAAGACTTTGATGTCGCCGGTGACGATCCCGTAGAGCCCGAACGCGGCGGCGACCGCGACGACCGCGAAGATGATCCACTCCGCCTTGGTGAAGACCGGTAGCCCCTTCTCCCGGCGGGCCCACACGAACAGGATGCTTCCGACGAAGTAGGCCACCGCCCCGGTGAGCAGGTATTCCAGGCCACCCGCGTAGACCAGCCAGATCGCGTAGATCAGGGAGACGGCGCCGATCACCAGGTCCTTGGTGCGGCCCTGGCCGTCGCCGTAGGTTTCGCCGCGCACCGCGAGCAGCAACTGGTAGGCCGCAGACCACAGGTACGGCAGCAGGATCAGCGACGTCGCCAGCAGGACCAGTCCCAGGATAGGTGCTGCTGGCGAACAGCGTCAGGATCAAGACCACCTGGACGCATCCGTTGGTCAGCCACAGCGCCGCGGCGGGCGAACCGTGGGCATTCTCCCGCCCGAACACCGTCGGCATCACGGCGTCCTGGGCCGGTATGCGCAGAATCTCGGCGCACAGCAGCACCCAGGCGAGAAGGGCACCCAGCAGCGAGATGATCAGGCCGATCGAGATGAATCCGGCTCCCCAGCTGCCGACCTGCTGCTCCATCAGGCCGGCCATGGAGGGATCCTCCAGACCGGCCAGCTTCGCCTGTTCCATCAGGCCGTAGGACAGGAAGTTCACCGCCAGCAGCAGCGCCAGAACGCCGAGGAACCCCACCACCGTCGCCCGGCCGACGTCCTTGCGCTTCTTGGCGCGTTGCGAGTACACCGCCGCGCCTTCGATGCCGATGAACACCCAGACGGTGACCAGCATCATGTTCTTGACCTGATCCGTGGTGCTGCCCAACGGGTTTCCGTCGACCTCGGTGTGATGTCCCCAGAAGTCCGCGGTGAACACGCCGGCCTTGAAGCCCACGATCGCGATGCCGATGAAGGTCAGGATCGGCACGATCTTGGCGATGGTGACGATCACGTTGACGAAGGCGGCGGTCTGCACGCCACGCAAAGTCAGGAAGTGAACGATCCACAACAGGATGGAGGCGCCGATGATGGCCGGCCGTGTGGTGCCGCCCTCGAACGCCGGGAAGAAGTAGCCCAGCGTGGAGAACAGCAGAACCAGGTAGGCGACGTTGCCCATCCATGCCGAAGCCCAGTAGCCGAATGCCGACGTGTAGCCGATGTAGTTGCCGAACCCGGCGCGGGCGTAGCCGTAGACACCGCCGTCGACCTCGGGCTTTCGCTGGGCGAGCGTCTGAAACACGAAGGCCAGCATCAGCATTCCGACGCCGGTGATCACCCAGCCGATGAGCAGCGGCCCGGGAGCCGCGCTTCCGGCCATCTGCGAGGGCAGTGCGAAGATGCCACTGCCGATCATCGAGCCGACCACGATGGCGATCAGGGCGGCCAGCCCCAGACCGGCCTGCGGCGCTGCCGGCGGGGTTGCCCGATGTTCTCAACTGAGTCTCGGACATGGCACTGCCTCCACCTAACGCGTCGTTGCGCTTCAGTGATCAGCGTCGAGCCCGGGCTATCCCCTTAACTAGGGAAGAAAGTCACCGGCCTGGGGTCACAAGTCCGTCGCCGTCGTCGTCGGAGTCCTCGGAGCCCCCGCCGCGGATGGCCATCAGCGTGGCGGCGAGTTCGTCGGGCTTGACCAGGACCTCGCGCGCCTTGGAGCCCTCCGACGGCCCGACGATGCTGCGGGTCTCCATCAGGTCCATCAGGCGGCCGGCCTTGGCGAAGCCGACCCGCAGCTTGCGCTGCAGCATCGAGGTGGAGCCGAACTGGCTGGACACCACCAGTTCGACGGCCTGCAGGAAGACGTCCATGTCGTCGCCGATGTCGGGGTCGACGTCGGTGCGCTCACCGGAGGGCTTGGCGGCGGTGACGCCGTCGGTGTACTCCGGCTCGGCCTGGTCCTTGCAGGCCTGGACGACGGCCTGGATCTCCTCGTCACTGATGTAGGCACCCTGCAACCGGATCGGCTTGCTGGTCCCCATCGGCAGGAACAGTCCGTCGCCCATGCCGATCAGCTTCTCCGCGCCCGGCTGGTCGAGGATCACGCGGCTGTCGGTGAGCGACGAGGTGGCGAACGACAACCGGGACGGCACGTTGGTCTTGATCAGACCGGTGACGACGTCGACCGACGGGCGCTGGGTGGCCAGCACGAGGTGAATGCCTGCCGCGCGGGCCTTCTGGGTGATCCGCACGATGGCGTCCTCGACGTCACGCGGTGCGGTCATCATCAGGTCGGCGAGCTCGTCGACGATCGCGATGATGTAGGGGTACGGCTTGTACACCCGCTGGCTGCCCAGCGGCGTGGTGATCTCACCCGAGCGCACCTTGGCGTTGAAGTCGTCGATGTGGCGCACCCGGGAGGCCTGCATGTCCTGGTAGCGCTGTTCCATCTCCTCGACCAGCCAGGCCAGGGCGGCCGCGGCCTTCTTGGGCTGGGTGATGATCGGCGTGATCAGGTGCGGAATGCCTTCGTACGGCGTGAGTTCCACCATCTTCGGGTCGATGAGGATCATCCGCACCTCGTCGGGTGTGGCCCGCGCGAGCAGCGAGACCAGCATCGAGTTGACGAAGCTGGACTTGCCCGAGCCGGTGGAGCCGGCCACCAGCAGGTGCGGCATCTTGGCGAGGTTGGCCGAGATGAAGTCGCCCTCGATGTCCTTGCCCAGCCCGATCACCAGCGGATGGTGGTCGCGGCGGGTGGACGGCGCGGTGAGAACGTCTGCCAGGCGCACCATCTCGCGGTCGGTGTTGGGCACCTCGATGCCCACCGCGGACTTGCCGGGGATCGGCGCCAGCATGCGCACGCTCTCGGTGGCCACCGCGTAGGCGATGTTGCGTTGCAGCGCAGTGATCTTCTCGACCTTCACGCCGGGGCCGAGTTCCACCTCGTAGCGGGTGACGGTCGGTCCCGCGGGTGCACCCGGTGACGGCGGCGTCGACCTTGAACTGGTCGAGCACCGACGAAATCGCATCCACCATAAGGTCATTGGCGGCACTGCGGCGCTTGGGCGGGTCACCG
This sequence comes from uncultured Actinomycetota bacterium, assembly GCA_963765445.1. GTDB lineage: Bacteria > Actinomycetota > Actinomycetes > Mycobacteriales > Mycobacteriaceae > Mycobacterium. The sequence continues at coordinate 12,971 of CAVXWQ010000045.1, read as the reverse complement.
GCGACCAGCAGCTCCAGCGACGGCAGCGTGTAGGGGCCTTCCACGACGCGGTCGAGCACCTTGGTGTCCTGCTTGGGGGCGGCCTTCTTGCGCCGCGCCTTCGCCGGCTCGGGGACCGTCGGCGCGTCCTCCTCGAGCGGATAGTTGTCATACGGCGTGCCAACGGGTTTCGGGGTGCCCGGCCAGGACGGGGCTTCCTCTTCGTAGGCGCGCGGGTCGTCGTAGTAGCCGTCGGAGAAGTCGTCGGGCTCGGCCTGCCCGCGGTCGGCCGGCTCGTCGTAGTCGTCGTCGTACTCGTCGTCGGCGTAGCGGGTGCGGGTGCTGAACATCGAGTACAGGGTGTCGGGCACCTCGCGGATGGTGATGCCCGAGAGCAGCAGCACGCCGAACAGGGCGGCGATGATCAGCAGCGGTGTGGCGATCCACGGGGTCACGCCGTCGGACAGCGGGCCGCCGATGGCGAAGCCGACGAAGCCCGCGGCGCGCTGACGGGCGGCGGGATCCATCGGCGCACCCGACCACAGATGCCACAGGCCGAGCACGGGCAGCGCGACCATCGTGGCCCCGAGGATCAGCCGCGGCCGCGCCTCGGGGTTGGGTTCGGTGCGCATCAGCAGCACGGCGATGACGGCGAAGACCAGGGGCAGCAGGACCACCGCGCCGCCGACGAAGGTGCGCAGCACCGAGTCGATCCAGGCGCCGACCGGCCGGGCGGCGTCGAACCAGGAACTGGCGGCGATCACGACGGCGATCGCCAGCAGGCCGAGTGCGATGCCGTCGCGGCGATGGTGCGGTTCGATGTCGCGGGCGCGGCCCACCGAGCGCGCGGTGGAGCCCGCGCCCTTGGCCACCATCAGCCAGGTCGCCCGCGCGGCGCGGCCGCTGGCCGCCGCGGCCGTCGCCACCGGCGAGGCGGTGCGCTTCTTGGCCGGGGGCTTGCGACGGGGTGCGGCCGCCTTCGCCGGCTTCGTGGCACCCTTTGACCTGGTCGTTCGCGCGCCAGAGCGAGCGGCCGTCTTGTTCGCCATGTCCGCAAGACTAGTCGCAACTGCCCCATCTGCACCATCCGCCACACAAATTTCAGGGCGGCTGTTGCCAGACTGCGATCAAGTGCGATGTCAGCGCGGAAAAGCGGTCCGCAGCGCGTCCCGGCGGGCCCTCGCCGCCCCGAACCGCTCCCGTTCGATGTCGGTCCCCGGCGTCAGGGTGGGAACGGGCACCGGCGTGCCGGCTTCGTCCACCGCGACCATCGTGAAATACGAGCTGTTGGCGTGCCTGCGCGTGCCGTCGCGGATGTTCTCGGTGTCGACCCGGATGCCGACTTCCAGCGACGTGCGGCCGGTGTAGTTGACGGTCGCGGAGAACGACACCAGCTCGCCGACGTGGATGGGCCCGTGGAACAGCACCCGGTCCACCGACAGGGTGACGACGTAGGTTCCCGCATACCGGCTGGCGCAGGAGTAGGCGACCTGATCGAGCAGCTTGAGCAGCGTGCCGCCGTGCACGTTGCCGGCGAAGTTGGCCATGTCCGGCGTCATCAGCACCGTCATGTACAGCGACTTGTGGTCCCTGGACTCATCCATGCCTGCATCCTCGTCGGCGCCGGAGAATCCGACCAGCATCGTGCCGCGATATGAAGCCCGTCTAATGTAAGCGCCGTCACACACCCGTCTCAGCGAGGAGCCCTCATGCCCGTCGTCGTCGTTGCCAGCTTCACCGCCAAGCCCGAATCCGTCGACACCGTGCGCGCGGCCTGCAAGAAGGCCATCGCCGCCGTCCACGACGAGCCCGGCTGCCAGCTGTACTCCCTGCACGAGGCCGACCGCACGTTCGTGTTCGTCGAGCAGTGGGCCGACTCCGACGCGCTCAAGACGCACAGCACCGCGCCCGGTGTGACCACGCTGTTCGGCGAGATCGGCGAGCACCTCGACGGCGCGCCCGACATCAAGATGCTCACCCCCATCGTGGCGGGCGACCCGGCCAAGGGTCAGCTGCGGGCCTGACGAGCTCTCGAGCGAGGAAGCGGACCGGCGTGGGACAACTCGACGGCAAGGTCGCATTCATCACCGGCGCGGCCCGCGGCCAGGGGCGCGCGCATGCGGTGAAGCTGGCGTCGGAAGGCGCCGAGCATCATCGCGGTCGACCTGTGCGACCAGATCGCCAGCGTCCCCTACCCGATGGCCACCGCCGAGGACATGGCCGCCACGGTCAAGCTCGTCGAGGACACCGGTGCGCGCATCGTCGCCCGCGAGGCCGATGTCCGCGACCGCGCCGCGCTCAAGACCGCGCTGCGCGAGGGCATCGACGAACTCGGCCGCCTGGACATCGTGATCGCCAACGCGGGCATCGCCCCGATGGCCGACGAGAACGCCTGGCAGGACGTCATCGACGTGAACCTGACCGGGGTGTATCACACCGTCGACGTGGCGATGCGCCCGATGATCAAGCAGGGCGACGGCGGCTCGATCGTGCTGACCAGTTCGGTGGCCGGACTGGTGGGCATCGGCGCCCCGGTGGCCGGGTCGCTGGGCTACACGGTCGCCAAGCACGGCGTGGTCGGGCTGATGCGGGCCTACGCGAACTTCCTGGCCGCCTTCAACATTCGGGTGAACTCGATACACCCGGCGGCAGTGAACACACCGATGATCGACAACGAGGCCACCCGCGCGTGGCTGGACGGGCTGGCCCAGCAGAACCTCGGTGGCCCGGACATGAGCAACGCGCTGCCGGTGCAGGCGCTGGAGCCCGAGGACATCGCCAACGCGGCGTTCTACTTCGTGTCCGACGCCGGGCGCTACGTCACCGGGGTCGCGCTGCCGGTCGACGCGGGGTACGTCAACAAGCGCTAAGGTCGGCCCCAAATGGCGCCACCTCTGGAGCTCACCAGCGTCCCCCCGTGGGCGGTGGCTCCCCTGCGCCCGGCCGCCGACCTGACCGGGCGGCACTGGACGGTACTGGCCATCGGCGACGACGCCGCCGCCATCGCCGCGGAGTGGACCGACCAGATCGTCGCGCACCGCCCGGACGCACGGCCGCGGGTACATCTGGTCGACGACGCCGACGCGGCGTGTGAGGCGCTGGAGGCAGACCTCGCCGACGCGGTGGTCGGCTGGCGGCTGCTGCTCGCCGGCCCCGCGCACGCCTGTCTGCGAGTGCGGGCCCGCGCGCTGGAACGTGGCGCGGCCGACGACGAGATCGTCGTGGCCAGCACCGAGGTCGCCACCCGCGAGATCTTCTGCGCCCATTGCCGAACCGTCACCACGGGGTGTGTCGAACTCACCGGGACGCTGCCCTGCACCGGCTGCGGACGCGAGCTGTTCGTCTACTACCACGTGTCGCGTCGGCTCGGGACCCATCTCGGGTTCGCCAGTGGAGCCCATTACCGGGGAACGCCGTGAGCGCGCTGATGCTCGACGTCGTCGCCATCGACGACGCGGTGCCGGGAATCCGCACGATGACGCTGGCACGCCAGGACCGGGAACCGCTGCCCTCGTTCACCCCGGGCAGCCACATCGTCATCGAGTACGACGGCGGGGCCAACGCCTACTCGCTGACCGGTGAGACGGCCGCACCCCGCGAATACGTGGTGTCGGTCCTGGAATGCCCCGACGGGCGCGGCGGGTCGCGGTGGATTCACCGCGAACTCTCCGTCGGCGACACCGTGTCGTTCGCGAACCGCGCAGCGCGTTCCCCCCGGTGCTGCGCGCCAAGCGGCATCTGCTGATCGCCGCAGGCATCGGCATCACCCCGATGGTGTCGCATCTGCGCAGCGCGCGGCGCTGGGGCCGCGACGTGCAACTGCTCTACATCCACCGGGAAGGCCGCGGCGCCTACGTCGACGAGATCACGGCGCTGACCGACGCACGCCGCATTTCTTCACCGACCGGGCGGCGTTCCTCGCCGAATTGGCTGCGACACTGGCCAACTCCCCGTTCGGAACTCACGCCTACATCTGCGGGCCGGGCCCGTTCATCGACGACGTGGTCGCCCTGGCCGTCGACCTCGGCTGGCCGCCCAGCCGGATCCACGTCGAGCACTTCGGTGGCGAGCTGGCCCCGGGTGAGCCGTTCGAGGTCGAATTGGCAAGCAGCGGTGATACTTTCGTCGTTGAATCGGGTGTGTCTCTGCTGGAGGCGCTGGAAGCGCACGGCAGGACGGTGCCGAGCATGTGCCGCCAGGGGGTGTGCGGCGAATGCCGGGTGCCGGTGCGCTCGGGCGTGGTGCTGCACCGCGACCTGTACCTGAGCCAGGCCGAACGCGACGCGGGTGATGCGATGATGGCCTGTGTGTCCCGAGCTGCCGGACGTCTGGAGGTGGACCTGTGAGCACCCCGGTTTCCGCACCTGACCTGCTGGCGTCGTTCCCGTTCCCCTACGGCGCGGACACCTACCGGTACAGCACCAACCTCGAGCCGGCCGGGACGCCGGTCCGCACCCTGTCCGGCCAGTGGGGCGAATCGGTGCTGCACATCGATAGTGAGTACGCCCATGAACTGGCCGAGCGGCGCCGCATCCTGGCGGCCGACCCCACGCGGCACGCTGTCCTGCCGCACATGCGCACCGCCGCCTGGGACACCATGCTGGCGTTGATGACCGAACTGGCCACCGCCTACCCGGACACCATGTCACTGACCCGCGACGGTGACCGCTGGCACTGGCGCAACGAACTGCTGGGCCTCGAACAGGATTTCGTGGTCGGCGACGAGTCCAGCCTGCCTTGCGACCCGTTGGCCTACATCGCCGGTCAGGTGCAGGACGACATCGTCCTGCTCGACCAGCGCGACGGTGACCTGTTCGCCGATGCCGGGGTGGTCACCTTCTCCGCGGGCTGGTCCTTCGGGTTCGACGTCGGAATGACGTTCCTGGAGATCCACGGCCCGGTCCCCGGGCTGCGCGAGTCCGGGGTGATCACCCGGGCCCGTGAGTTCCTGATGCGGTTGCAGCCCAACCAGATCTACCGGCGAACCAACTGGTCGATGACGATCGGGCGCACGCTCGACGTGTCGGTCGAGACGCTGGCCGACAGGGCGCACGCCCGCGCCGCGCTGGACAGCATCGACGACGAGACGTTCGGCCGCGTGCTGCATCTGCGCGTCGAGGTGCAGCACCTGATCCGGCTGCCCGAGTCCGGTGCGATCTGCTTTCTGATCCGCACCTACATGCTGCCGCTGGCCGACGTCGCCACGGTCGACGAGTGGCGCATCCGGATGGCGTCCGTGCTGGCCGAGCTTCCCGACGACATCGCCGGATACAAGGGCATCAGCGGCTATCGCGACCGCGTGGTGTCCTGGCTGCGGGCTAGATCTCGATGACCGTCGGCACGATCATCGGCTGGCGGCGGTAGGTCTCGCCCACCCACTTGCCGACCGTGCGCCGTACCGCCTGCGCGATGCGCACCGGATCGGTGACGTTCTCGGCGGCAAGCCTTTCCAGCTCGGCCTCCACCTTGCGGGTCGCAGGCTCGAGTGCCTTGGGGTCTTCGGAGAACCCGCGCGCATACAGGTGCGGCGGCGCGGCCGTGCGACCTGTGCCACGGCGCAGCACGATGGTGATCGCGACGAAACCCGAACTGAGGACCAACCGTTCGCCGAGGGTGGACTCGCCCACGTCCCCGGTGATCAGCCCGTCGACGAACATCTTGCCCACCGGCACCGCACCGGCGATGCTGGCGACACCGTTGACCAGGTCGACGCTGACCCCGTTCTCGGCCAACATGATCCGGTCCTCGGGTACACCGGTGCTGGCGGCCAGCTTGGCGTTGGCCCGCAGCATGCGCCAGGTGCCGTGCACCGGCATCACGTTGCGCGGCCGCACCCCGTTGTAGAGGAACAACAGCTCACCGGAGTAGGCGTGCCCCGAAACATGCACCCGCACTTGCTGATTGGTGACCACCCGGGCGCCGATCTTGGCCAGATCATCGATGACGCCGTACACCGCTTCCTCGTTGCCGGGGATCAGCGAGGACGACAGGATGATCAGGTCGTCGGAGGTGATCGTGATGCTGCGGTGCTCGCCGCGCGACATCCGCGACAGCGCCGCCATCGGCTCGCCCTGGGTGCCGGTGGTGATCAGCACCACCCGGTCGGCCGGCATCTCCTCGGCCACCGCGATATCGACGACATCGCTGTCCTCGACGTGCAGGAAGCCGAGTTCCTTGGCGATACCCATGTTGCGGACCATCGAGCGGCCGACGAAGGACACCCGCCGGCCCAGTGCCACTGCGGCGTCGATGATCTGTTGCACCCGATCGACGTTGGAGGCGAAGCACGCGACGATGACGCGCTGCCCGTCGGCGCCGCGGATCAGCCGGTGCAGGGTCGGCCCGACCTCGCTCTCCGACGGGCCCACACCGGGGATCTCGGAGTTGGTGGAGTCGCACAGGAACAGGTCCACGCCGGCGTCGCCGAGGCGCGACATGCCGGGCAGGTCGGTGGGGCGGCCGTCCAGTGGGGGCTGGTCCAGCTTGATGTCACCGGTGTGCAGCACGGTTCCGGCGCCGGTGTGGACCGCGATGGCCAGCGCATCGGGGATGGAGTGGTTGACCGCGAAGTACTGGCATTCGAACACGCCGTGGGTGCTTCGGGTGCCTTCGGAGACCTCGACGAGCACCGGGTTGATCCGGTGCTCACGGCATTTCGCGGCGACGAGGGCAAGGGTGAACTTCGAGCCGACCACCGGGATGTCGCCGCGCAGCTTGAGCAGGAACGGGATCGCGCCGATGTGGTCCTCGTGGGCGTGGGTCAGCACCAGGGCCTCGACGTCGTCGAGGCGGTGCTCGATGTGGCGCAGGTCCGGCAGGATCAGGTCGACCCCGGGCTCGTCGTGCGTCGGGAACAGCACCCCGCAGTCGATGATGAGCAGCCGGCCGAGGTGCTCGAAAACCGCCATGTTGCGGCCGATTTCGCCGACGCCGCCGAGCGCGGTGACCCGCAGAGCGCCCGGGGCCAGCGGCCCGGGAGGCGTCAGTTCGTCGTTCACGACAGCCTCATCGCAGCACTTCGGCTGCGCGCATGTCGGCGGCCAGTTCGTCGAGTTGTTCGGGAGTGGCCGGCATCTGCGGCAGGCGCGGGTCGCCGACGTCGACGCCCTGCAGTCGCAGGCCGGCCTTCGCCAGGGTGACACCACCGAGGCGGGTCTGCGCATCGTTGAGCGGGCCCAGCGTCACCGCGATCTTGCGCGCGGTGGCGATGTCGCCGGAGTTGAAGGCGTTCAGCATCTCCCGCAGCTGGCCGGCGGCGAGGTGCCCCCAGACGCTGACGAACCCGACCGCGCCCATCGCCAGCCAGGGCAGGTTGAGCGCGTCGTCACCGGAGTAGTAGGCCAGTCCGGTCTCGGCCATGATCTGCGCGGCGCCGGGCAGGTCGGCCTTGGCGTCTTTGACCGCGACGATGTTGGGATGCCGTGCCACCGTGCGCATGGTGTCCCAGGTGATGGGGACCACCGAGCGCGGCGGGATGTCGTAGAGGATCACCGGCAGGTCGGTGGCGTCGGCGATGGTGGTGAAGTGTGCGACCAGACCGGACTGCGGCGGCCGCGAGTAGTACGGCGTGACGACCAGCAGGCCGTGCGCACCGTCGGCGGCGGCGGCCTTGGCCAGGTGCACGCTGTGGGCGGTGTCGTAGGTGCCGACGCCGGCGATGATGCGGGCCCGGTCCCCGACCGCCTCGACCACGGCGCGCAGCAGCAGGCTCTTCTCGGCGTCGGTGGTGGTGGGCGACTCGCCGGTGGTGCCGGAGATGACCAGTCCGTCGCAGCCCGAGTCGACCAGCCGGGTGGCCAGCCGCGCGGCGGCGTCGGTGTCGAGTGACGCCGTCGGGCTTGAACGGCGTCGCCATCGCGGTAAGAACCGTGCCCAGCCGGGCGCTGGCGTCGAAACCGCTGGTGCTCACGGACAGCTAGATTACCCGCTCGGCCTCAGACGTCAGTCGCCAGCGGCGAGGTTGCCACCTCGCTGCCGTCCGCGAGTTCGGTGATCTCGAAGTCGGCGAACACCGCCGGTGCGACCTGCGCCAGCTCGCGCAGGCAGGCGATTGCCAGGCGGCGGATCTCGACGTCGGCGTGCTCGCTGGCGCGCATGGCGATGAAGTGCCGCCAGGCGCGGTAGTTGCCGGTGACGACGATGCGGGTTTCGGTGTCGTTGGGCAGGACCGCGCGGGCGGCCTGGCGGGCCTGCTTGCGCCGCAGCACCGCGTTGGGCTGGTCGGCGAACTTGGCTTCCAGCTTGTCCAGCAGTTCGACGTAGGCGGCGCGGCTGGCGTCGGCGGCGGCGAGCAGGATCTGCTGCAGTTCGGGGTCGTCCTCGAGGCCGGGCGGGATGACGACCTCGGCTTCGTTCTCCGGCACGTAGCGCTGGGAGAGCTGCGAGTAGCTGAAGTGGCGGTGGCGGATCAGTTCGTGCGTGCACGAGCGGGAGATGCCGGTGATGTAGAAGCGACACCGAGGCGTGCTCGAGCACCGAGAAGTGGCCGACGTCGATGATGTGCTTGAGGTAGGCGGCGTTGGTGGCGGTGCGCGGGTTGGGCTTCGACCAGCTCTGGTAGCAGGCCCGGCCGGCGAACTCCAGCAGCGCCTCGCCGCCGTCGGCGTCGGTGCTCCAGGGCACGTCGGGTGGGGCCAAGAACTCGGTCTTGGCGATCAATTGCACGCGCAGCGGCGCCGTCTCGGCCACGGGAGAACAGTAGCGCGGTGACGGCCGGCTGCGGTCGACCGTGCACCCTTGGCGTCGAGGGTGCATCCAGGGCGAGGATCGGCGGAGATTTTCGCCCTACCCGCACACTCGAATCCCTGAGCGCACGCTCGATCAGCCGAGCCATCAAAGAGGTGAACTGACAGGCGCGGGCCGGGCTCCTAGACTCGTCCCATGTCCGCGCTGGCCGATCTGGAAGCGCGCGTCGCCGCGCTGGAGGCATCGCAGGCCGACTATCGCGCGGTGCTGGCGGCGGTCAACGCACTCGGGGTCAATCAGCGCGAGATGAATGACACCCTGCGTGAGCACGGCCGGCGGTTGGGCAACGTGGACGGGCGGCTCGGCTCCGTCGAGTCAGCAGTTGGACGACACCAATACCCGGGTCCGCTCGCTGGAGGACACCACCATCGAGATCAAGGAACTGCTGATCCGCGCGCTCGACCGATAGCGCGTCCGACCACCAGCGGCTGGACGATCCGCGGCATTCCCCGCCAGCGATGCTGTTCCAGGAACGCCGACCTCAAAGCCGTTGTCGCGCAGTGCAGCAGCGGTGTCCCGGTTGCAGTGACAGCCGTAGGCGAAGCGTCGCCAGGGCTCGTGGAGGCGGTCCTGCCAGCGCGCCAGACGGGTTCGCGCGGCGCGGACGTGCTCGACGAACAACAGCTGTCCGCCGGGGGTGAGGACCCGGCCGATCTCCCGCAGGCTGGCCGACAGATCGCCCACGGTGCAGAGCACCAGCGTGCTCACTACCGTGTCGAAGCTGCCGTCGGCGAACGGCAGCTGCTCAGCCGGAGCCTGCACCACCTCGACCTGATGACCGCCGGCGGATGTCCGCTTCTGCAACTGGGCGACCATCGGCGCGTCCGGTTCGGCCAGCGTGATCGCCCCGACCGCAGGCGGATACAGCGACAGGTTCAGCCCGGTGCCCGCACCGATCTCCAGCACTCGGCCGGTCGCACCGGCGAGTGTCTGACGGCGCAGTTCTCGCATGCCCGAGCGCTCCCCGAGGGCCAGGAACGGGTCGTAGATCCGTGCGAAGAGGTGGCCGTAGAGCGACATTCGAGAGACTCCATCCGTGAATCGGGTTCATCTCACTCGACGTGGCCGGGCTGCGAATCGTTCAACGGCTAGACGTGGCGACGAAGCAGCGGCGCCAGGTCGCCGCGATCGCCGACGCCCACCGCCGCCAGGCCCAGCCAGCCCGCCATCGTGCGCAGTTCACCCGCGAGCGCCGATGCCACCCGCGCCGGATCCTGGCCGGGCTCGGCGAACGCTCCCACCACGTTCAGCGCGCCGGCCGCGCGGTCGGCCTTGAGATCCACCCGGCCCACCAGCCGCCCGTCGAGCAGGAACGGCCACACGTAGTAGCCGAACTTGCGCTTGGGCGCCGGGGTGTAGATCTCGATGCGGTACTCGAAGCCGAACAGCCGCTCCACGCGCGGCCGGAAGAAGATCAGCGGGTCGAACGGGCACAGCAGCGCGGTCCCGCGCTCGGCGCGCGGCACGATCTGCCCCGCCCGCAGGTAGGCAGGCGCCGGCCAGCCCGCCACCTCGACGCGCTCCAGCTCACCCGCGGCGACCAGCTCGGCGAGTACGGGCCGCACCTCTGCGGGCCGCAGCCGGAAGTAGTCGCGGATGTCGGCCTCGGTGCCCACGCCCAGCGCGGTGGCCGCCCGCAGCGTCAACTCGCGGAGTGCCTCGTCGTCGTCGACCTCGCGGGCCAGCACGTGCGGCGGCAGCACCCGCTCGGTGAGGTCGTAGTGGCGGGCGAAGCCGACCCGGTGCGCCGTCGTCAGCACCCCCGACGCGAACAGCGCCTCGGCCACCCACTTGGTGTCGCTGCGGTCCCACCAGGGTCCCTTGCGGCCCCGCGGCTCGCGACTCCAGGTGTGCCTCGATCTGCCCGGCGGTGCTGGGTCCGAGTTCGGCGACGGCGGCGACGACGTCCTCGGCCAGCCGGGCGTTCTTCTTGACGATCTCGGTGCCCCAGCGGCCGTGCACGTACTCGCGCATCCGCCACCGCAGCAGCGGCCAGTCCTCGACGGCCATCAGTGCGGCCTCGTGCGCCCAGTACTCCACCAGCAGCCGGGGCGAGCGGGCGCTGTGGCTCCAGGCGGCCTTGTCGAGGACGTCGCGGTCGTAGGGACCGAGCCGGCTGAACACCGGCGCGTAGTGGGCGCGCACCGCGACCGACACCGAGTCCAGTTGCAGCACCTGGATGCGTCCGATCAGCCGGCGCAGATGCGCGCGGGTGACCGGCCCGCCCGGCTTGGGTTCGGCCAGACCCTGCGCGGCCACGGCGACCCGGCGCGCCTGGTCGGCGGTCAGCCGGGTCATGCGCGAACGAAAGTGTGAAACCGGTAGCGCAGACCCGAGCTGCTGTCCTGCCAGTCCCCCGACGTGCCGACCCACGATTCGTCGAGCATCGGGGCCAGGGCGTCGTCGTCCTCCAGGCGCAGGTCGATCTCCACCTCGGTCACCTCGCAGCGGGTCGCCGCCGGCAGGGCCAGGTGGTAGATCTCCGAGCCGCCGATCACCCAGGTGTCGTCGTGGGTCAAGTGCGGCGTCGAGGTCGCCCACCACCGTCGCTCCGTCAGCCATGTAGTCAGCTTGCCGGGTCAGTACGACATTTCTGCGTCCCGGCAGCGGTCGCACCTTGGCGGGCAGCGACTCCCAGGTGCGACGGCCCATCACCACGGTGTGGCCCATCGTGACGTCCTTGAAGCGGGCCAGGTCCTCGGGCAGGTGCCACGGGATGCCGCCGTCGCGGCCGATGACCCCGGAGGTCGACTGCGCCCAGATCAGGCCAACACGTCATACGGCGACCGGCGCCTTGATCGCCGGGTGCGGATCGTAGTTGCGGATCTCGATGTCCTCGTAGGTGTAGTCGAAGATCGAATCACGCTGGGCGAGAACAAGTTCCGGGTACGGGCGCGGGTCACGGCTGAGCTGTTCGGTGACCTGTTCGACGTGGTTGTCGTAGATGTGGCAGTCCCCGCCGGTCCAGATGAAGTCCCCGACGCCCAGCCCGGCCTGGGCGGCCATCATGTGGGTCAGCAGCGCGTAGCTGGCGATGTTGAACGGCACGCCGAGGAACAGGTCGGCGCTGCGCTGGTAGAGCTGGCAGCTCAGCCGGCCGTCGGCCACGTAGAACTGGAACAACGCGTGGCAGGGCGCCAGCGCCATCTGCGGGATCTCCCCGACGTTCCAGGCCGAGACGATGATGCGCCGCGAGTCCGGATCGGTGCGCAGCAGTTCCAGCGCGTTGCTGATCTGGTCGACGTGCTCGCCCGTCGGAGTGGGCCACGATCGCCACTGCACGCCGTAGACCGGTCCCAGATCGCCTGTGGGAGAGGCCCATTCGTCCCAGATCGTGACGCCGTGCCGCTGCAGCCATTCGACGTTGGACTCGCCGCGCAGGAACCACAGCAGCTCGTAGACCACCGACTTCAGGTGCACCTTCTTGGTGGTGATCAGCGGGAAGCCGGCCGACAGGTCGTAGCGCAACTGGTGGCCGAACAGGCTGCGGGTTCCGGTGCCGGTGCGGTCGGCTTTGGGCGTCCCGGTCTCGAGCACACGTCGCAGCAGGTCCTCATACGGTGTGGCGATCGGCACGCCGATCAGCTTACGTCCGGGCGCACGGGGTAGAAACGATGCCATGCCGACCATCTCCGACACCATCACCACCGCCGACGGAACCTGCCCCGTCACCCTGGCCATCCCCGACGGCCAGGGCCCCTGGCCCGGCGTGATCATGTACCCCGACGCAGGCGGGGTCCGCACCGCCGTGCGGCAGATGGCCGAACGGCTGGCCGGGCTCGGGCTACGTCGTGCTGGTTCCCGACGTGTACTACCGCAGCGGCGACTGGGCGCCGTTCGACATGAAGAACGTCTTCAACGACAAGGCCGAACGGCAGCGGCTGTTCGGCATGATCGGCAGCATCACCCCCGAGGCGATGGAGAGCGACGCCCGCGCGTTCTTCGACTACCTGGCCGCGCGCCCGGAGGTCACCGGCGAGACGTTCGGCACCACCGGCTACTGCATGGGCGGACGCACGTCGCTGATCGTCGCCGGGCGGGTGCCCGAGCGGGTGGCCGCGGCGATGTCCTTCCACGGCGGCGGCCTGGCCTCCGAGGACCCCGGCAGCCCACACCTGCTGGCCGACAAGATCCGTGCGGCGGTCTACGTCGGCGGCGCCGCCGACGACGCCTCGTTCACCGAGGAACAGGCCGAGATCCTCGACAAGGCGCTGACCGACGCGGGCGTCGAGCACACCATCGAGTGG
>CAVXWQ010000044.1:0-17169 GCA_963765445.1 uncultured Actinomycetota bacterium | reverse complement strand
TAGACGCGCCGACGAAGCAGCGGCGCCAGATCGCCGCGCTCGCCGACGCCCACCGCGGCCAGACCCAGCCAGCCCGCCATCGTCCGCAGTTCACCCGCCAGCGCCGGCGCCACCCGCGCCGATCCTGCCCGGGCTCGGCGAATGCTCCCACCACGTTCAGCGCGCCGGCCGCGCGGTCGGCCTTGAGATCGACCCGGCCCACCAGCCGCCCGTCGAGCAGGAACGGCCACACGTAGTAGCCGAACTTGCGCTTGGGCGCCGGGGTGTAGATCTCGATGCGGTACTCGAAGCCGAACAGCCGCTGCACGCGCGGGCGGAAGAAGATCAGCGGGTCGAACGGGCACAGCAGCGCGGTCCCGCGCTCGGCGCGCGGCACGATCTGCCCCGCCCGCAGGTAGGCCGGCGCGGTCCAGCCGGCCACCTCGACGCGCTCCAGCTCACCCGCGGCGACCAGCTCGGCGAGGACGGGCCGCACCTCTGCGGGCCGCAGCCGGAAGTAGTCGCGGATGTCGGCCTCGGTGCCCACGCCCAGCGCGGTGGCCGCCCGCAGCGTCAACTCGCGCAGTGCCTCGTGATCGTCGACCTCGCGGGCCAGCACGTGCGGCGGCAGCACCCGTTCGGTGAGGTCGTAGTGGCGGGCGAAGCCGACCCGGTGCGCCGTCGTCAGCACCCCCGACGCGAACAGCGCCTCGGCCACCCACTTGGTGTCGCTGCGGTCCCACCAGGGGCCTTTGCGGCCCCGCGGTTCGGACTCCAGGTGTGCCTCGATCTGCCCGGCGGTGCTGGGTCCGAGTTCGCCGACGGCGGCGACGACGTCCTCGGCCAGCCGGGCGTTCTTCTTGACGATCTCGGTGCCCCAGCGACCGTGCACGTACTCGCGCATCCGCCACCGCAGCAGCGGCCAGTCCTCGACGGCCATCAGTGCGGCCTCGTGCGCCCAGTACTCCACCAGCAGCCGGGGTGAGCGTGCGCTGTGGCTCCAGGCGGCCTTGTCGAGGACGTCGCGGTCGTAGGGACCGAGCCGGCTGAACACCGGCGCGTAGTGGGCGCGCACCGCGACCGACACCGAGTCGAGCTGCAGCACCTGGATGCGTCCGATCAGCCGGCGCAGGTGCGCGCGGGTGACCGGTCCGCCCGGCTTGGGTTCGGCCAGACCCTGCGCGGCCACGGCGACCCGGCGCGCCTGGTCGGCGGTCAGCCGGGTCATGCGCGAACGAAAGTGTGAAACCGGTAGCGCAGACCCGAGCTGCTGTCCTGCCAGTCCCCCGACGTGCCGATCCACGATTCGTCGAGCATCGGGGCCAGGGCGTCGTCGTCCTCCAGGCGCAGGTCGATCTCCACCTCGGTGACCTCGCAGCGGGTCGCCGCCGGCAGGGCCAGGTGGTAGATCTCCGAGCCGCCGATCACCCAGGTGTCGTCGTCGGTCAAAGGCGGCGTCGAGGTCGCCCACCACCGTCGCTCCGTCAGCCATGTAGTCAGCTTGCCGGGTCAGTACGACATTTCTGCGTCCCGGCAGCGGGCGCACCTTGGCGGGCAGCGACTCCCAGGTGCGACGGCCCATCACCACGGTGTGGCCCATCGTGACGTCCTTGAAGCGGGCCAGGTCCTCGGGCAGGTGCCACGGGATGCCCCCGTCGCGGCCGATGACCCCGGAGGTCGACTGCGCCCAGATCAGGCCAACACGTCATACGGCGACCGGCGCCTTGATCGCCGGGTGCGGATCGTAGTTGCGGATCTCGATGTCCTCGTAGGTGTAGTCGAAGATCGAATCACGTTGGGCCAGAACAAGTTCCGGATACGGGCGCGGGTCACGGCTGAGCTGTTCGGTGACCTGTTCGACGTGGTTGTCGTAGATGTGGCAGTCCCCGCCGGTCCAGATGAAGTCCCCGACGCCCAGCCCGGCCTGGGCGGCCATCATGTGGGTCAGCAGCGCGTAGCTGGCGATGTTGAACGGCACGCCGAGGAACAGGTCGGCGCTGCGCTGGTAGAGCTGGCAGCTCAGCCGGCCGTCGGCCACGTAGAACTGGAACAGCGCATGGCAGGGCGCCAGTGCCATCTGCGGGATCTCCCCCACGTTCCACGCCGAGACGATGATGCGCCGCGAGTCCGGATCGGTGCGCAGCAGTTCCAGCGCGTTGCTGATCTGGTCGACGTGCTCGCCCGTCGGAGTGGGCCACGATCGCCACTGCACTCCGTAGACCGGTCCGAGATCGCCTGTGGGAGAAGCCCATTCGTCCCAAATCGTGACGCCGTGCCGCTGCAGCCATTCGACGTTGGACTCCCCGCGCAGGAACCACAGCAGCTCGTAGACCACCGACTTCAGGTGCACCTTCTTGGTGGTGATCAGCGGGAAGCCGGCCGACAGGTCGTAGCGCAACTGGTGGCCGAACAGGCTGCGGGTTCCCGTGCCGGTGCGGTCGGCTTTGGGCGTCCCGGTCTCGAGCACACGTCGCAGCAGGTCCTCGTACGGTGTGGCGATCGGCACGCCGATCAGCTTACGTCCGGGCCACGGGGTAGAAACGATGCCATGCCGACCATCTCCGACACCATCACCACCGCCGACGGAACCTGCCCCGTCACCGTGGCCATCCCCGACGGGCAGGGCCCCTGGCCCGGCGTGATCATGTACCCCGACGCGGGCGGGGTTCGCACCGCCGTCCGGCAGATGGCCGAACGGCTGGCCGGGCTCGGCTACGTCGTGCTGGTTCCCGACGTGTACTACCGCAGCGGCGACTGGGCGCCGTTCGACATGAAGAACGTCTTCAACGACAAGGCCGAGCGCCAGCGGCTGTTCGGCATGATCGGCAGCATCACCCCGGACGCGATGGAGAGCGACGCCCGCGCGTTCTTCGACTACCTGGCCGCGCGCCCGGAGGTCACCGGCGAGACGTTCGGCACCACCGGCTACTGCATGGGCGGACGCACGTCGCTGATCGTCGCCGGCCGGGTGCCCGAGCGAGTGGCCGCGGCGATGTCCTTCCACGGCGGCGGGCTGGCCTCCGAGGACCCGGGCAGCCCGCACCTGCTGGCCGACAAGATCCGCGCGGCGGTCTACGTCGGCGGCGCCGCCGACGACGCCTCGTTCACCGACGAACAGGCCGAGACCCTGGACAAGGCGCTGACCGACGCCGGCGTCGAGCACACCATCGAGTGGTACCCGGCGCTACACGGGTTCGCCGTGCCCGACAACGCGCCCTACGACGAGGCGGCCGCCGAGCGGCACTGGGCGGCGATGAAGGACTTCTTCGGGGCCCACCTAGCCGTGTGACTCGTGCTCGTCGTGATGCCTGCGGATGCTGCGCACGGCGCGGACGGCGCCGCGTGAGGCGTAGAAGAAGACGACGACCGACAGCAGGATCAGGAACACGAACGTCGGCAGCCAGTTGGTCCGGCTGTGCGGGACGTTCCACCAGACGATGGTGAACAGCACCGCGCAGACGAACACGACGATGTCGCGCCAGTTGCCCTTGTAGGACGCCGCGACGTCCAACAGTTCACGGCTCTTCTCGGTGCTCGACGATCAGGTCCTTGATCCGCCGGTCGATGCTGGCCTTGAGCTCGGCCCGCAGTTCGACGTCCTCGGGCGGGATCTTGTCGAGCAGTTCCATGTCCGACTTGATCATGCCCCGGAAGTCGGGTCCCTTGATGCTGCCCGCGGCAAGGCCCATCAGCGCGCCGCCGGCGATCGGGGCGGCACCCAGTGCGAGGTCAGCGATTCCCATGACACCTCATTCCTGCTCGTCGCCACTGAGGGTAGTGCGCGGTGTCGAGTCAACCCGGGGAAGTCAGCCCATCAACTGCGCGGCGAGCGTCGCGCCCAGATTCCAGCACGCGTCGACGTCGTCCTTGCTGGGCTTTCCGGAGACGATGACGGTTTCGGCGGCTTTGACCCAGCCCAGGCCGGTCGTGATGGCGGCGACGCCGCGCTCGGCCCCTTCGGTGCCCTCGTTGCCGTGGATGTAGAGACCGAAGGGTCTGCCGCGGGTGGCGTCCAGGCAGGGGTAGTAGCAGACGTCGAAGGCGTGCTTGAGCGCCCCGCTCATGTAGCCGAGGTTGGCCGGAGTGCCCAGCAGGTAGCCGTCGGCCGCCAGCATGTCGGCCGGCGACACGGTGAGCGCGGGCCGGCGCACCACTTCCACGCCCTCGATGTCGGGGTCGGTGGCCCCGGCGACGACGGCCTCGAACATCTCCTGGCAGTGCGGAGAGGGTGTGTGGTGGACGATCAGCAGGCGCTTCATGGCTTCCCTTCCCGCGTGCATGGCAACCGCTTTGCGCATCGTCTCCCTGGCGCGGCCGCGGTCCCCGGCGTAGTCGTAGGCCCGCGCCAGCCGATACCAGCGCCGCCAGTTGTCCGGGTCGGCCTCCAGTTCGGCACGCACGGTGTCGAACAGCGCGTCGGCGGCATCGCGCTCGATGCGGCCCGCCGGGGTGCGCGGCAGGTCGCTGACGTCGAGTTCCATCCCGTCCTCGGCGGCCAGCCGGGCCAGCCGCTGATGAGCCAGGCCGGCCCGCAGGGTGGCGACCATGGCCCACAGCCCCACGATCGGCAGGATCAGCACCCCGACGCCCAGCGCGATCCCGGCCGGCTTGCCGGTGCCGATCAGCACGACCCCGGTCCGGCCCAGCAGCACGAAGTACACCAGCAGGGCCACACACATGAACCCGATCAGCAGCTGGATGCGCAGCGCGGAGTTCACAGGTCGAGCAGCGGTTCGATTCCGATGGTGAGCCCCGGGTGCTTGGCGATCTCGCGCACGGCCAGCAGCACGCCCGGGACGAACGATGTGCGGTCGAGGCTGTCGTGGCGGATGGTCAGCGTCTCACCGAGCGTGCCGAACAGCACTTCCTGGTGCGCGACGAGCCCGGTCAGCCGCACCGAATGCACCGGGATGCCGTCGACGTCGGCGCCGCGCGCCCCCTCCAGGCCGGTGCTGGTGGCATCGGGGTTGGGCGGCAAGCCTTTTCGCGCCTGCGCGATCAGCTTGGCGGTGCGCGTCGCGGTGCCCGAGGGAGCGTCGGCCTTCTGCGGGTGATGCAGTTCGATCACTTCGACCGACTCGAAGTACGGTGCCGCCTTCTGCGCGAAGTACATCGACAGCACCGCCCCGATGGCGAAGTTCGGCGCGATCAGCACCGCGGAGCCGGGCTTGCCCGACAGCCAGGACCGCACCTGGTCGAGGCGGTCGTCGGTGAAGCCGGTGGTGCCGACAACGGCGTGGATCCCGTTGTCGATGAGGAACTTCAGGTTGTCCATGACGACGTCGGGGTGGGTGAAGTCGATGACCACCTCGGTGCCGCTGTCGGTGAGCAGCGTCAGATCGTCGCCGGCGTCGACTTCCGCGCTCAACGTCAGGTCGTCGGCCGCGCGCACCGCGGCGCACATCGTGGTGCCGACCTTGCCCTTGGCGCCCAGAACCCCAACTCGCATGGCAGCAGCCTAGTCGGGACACGCCGAGCTTACGGTCACGGCAATTTCGGCCCCGATCGCCGCCGTGCCGTTTACGCTCCGGTCAAAAGGTCGGGGATGTTCACATGTTCAAGCAAGCGACACTGGCAACGGCGCTGAGCGCCGCGCTGATCGCAGCGGCGCCGGTGGCCAATGCCGCGACCGTGCTCACCCTCGAGGGTGGGCTGGTCGGCATGCAGCACCTGTTGCACTTCACCCCGCTTCAGCTGCGGGGCGATCTGTGCCAGCTCCCCCAACACCTGCCAGCCCGTCGACTACTCCGCCTTCCCCGCCCAGCCCTTCACCGACCAGGGCGCGGCGAACGTCGAGAAGGCCATCGCCGCACTGCCGGCCGACGAGCCGGTCGTCCTGTTCGGCCACAGCCAGGGCGGTCAGGTCATCTACTCCGACCTGCGCCGGTGGGCCGCCGACCCCGGCAACGCGCCAGACCCGGCCCGGGTGTCGTGGGTGTCCATCGGCAACCCCGAGAACCGCTACGGCGGCAAGCGGCCGGTGACCGACGAGGAGACCAACCCTTGGCTTCCGGCCGACACCGCCTACCACGGCACCGAGGTCATCCGGCAGTACGACGGCTGGGCCGACTGGCCCGACGACCCCACCAACCTGATCGCAGTGGCCAACGCCGTGGTCGGGATGCTCACCACGCACACGGCCTACTGGAACGTCGACCTCAACGACCCACGCAACGTGCGCTACACACCCGACCTGCCCGGCGGCGGTCCGGGCAACGTGACCTACGTGTGGGTGCCCAACGACACCCTGCCGCTGGTCGCCTGGGCCGGACCGTTCGCCCCGATGCTGGACAACGCACTTCGCCCACTCGTCGAGAAGGGCTACTCGCGGCCGGTCGACATCCCCGACCCGACCCCGCCGGCGGCGGCGTCAGCACGCGGCGCCCGGCCTCGTCCGCCCAGGCAGCGTCCCCTCGCGCGACGGCCGCGGCCAAGCCGGCCGCCGCCCGCTCGCATCGGCCCGCTCGGCATCCGCATCCGCCCGAAAGACCCCGGCCGCCGGGGCGGCACAGTCCGGACCCCACGCCGACCATCGTCGGTGACGGCGCTCTACAGCGGGGCGGCCCCGCGCAGATGCTCGAAGATCAGCGACGTCTGGGTGCCGGCCACGTCGGCGTCGGCGTTGAGGTTCTCCACGACGAAGGCACGCAGGTCGTCGGTGTCGCGGGCGGCCACGTGGATGATGAAGTCGTCGGCTCCGGCGAGGAAGTAGACGTCCATCACCTGGGGCTTGCGCCGGATCTGCTGGATGAAGTTGCGGATCTTGCTGCGGGCGTTGGACTGCAGGGTCACCGAGACCATCGCCTGCAGCGACAGCCCGATCGCGGCGGGATCGATGTCGGCGTAGTAGCCGCGGATCACGCCGAGGTCCTGCAGCCGCCGCACCCGGCCGTGACAGGTCGACGCGGCGATGCCGACGGCGTCGGCCAGGGCGCTGTTGGACATGCGGGCGTCGGCGTGCAGCAGGGCCAGAAGGCGGCGGTCGACGTCGTCGAGATCGGCGGGCCGAACATCCTTCGGCACAGTGGCGGATTTCGTCGCCGATTTCGATGATCCTTCAGCCATTGATCGATCTTATCGAATCTTCGTCGTCATGATTGCCTAAGCTCCGAATGTTCTTCACAATCTTCCTAAGCCATATTCCAGACAAGGAGCGATCATGCGCGTCGGCATCCCGACCGAGATCAAGAACAACGAGTACCGAGTTGCCATCACCCCGGCCGGTGTGTCCGAACTGGTCCGCCGCGGCCACGACGTGCTTGTCCAGGCCGGCGCGGGCGACGGTTCGGCCATCCCCGACGCCGACTTCAAGGCCGCCGGCGCGCAGATCATCGACAGCGCCGACCAGGTGTGGGCCGACGCTGACCTGCTCCTGAAGGTCAAGGAGCCCATCGAGCCCGAGTACACCCGGATGCGCAAGGGCCAGACCCTGTTCACCTACCTGCACCTGGCTGCCTCGCGTCCCTGCACCGACGCCCTGCTGAAGTCGGGTACGACGTCGATCGCCTACGAGACCGTGCAGACCGCCAACTCAGACGGATCAGTCGCGCTTCCCCTTCTCGCTCCGATGAGCGAGGTCGCCGGACGGTTGTCCGCCCAGGTCGGTGCCTACCACCTGATGCGCACCCAGGGCGGTCGCGGCGTGCTGATGGGCGGCGTCCCCGGCGTCGCTCCGGCCAAGGTCGTGGTGATCGGCGGCGGGATGGCAGGCGACAACGCCGCCGCCGTCGCGTGGGGTATGGGCGCTCACGTCACCGTGTTCGACCTCAACGTCAACACCCTGCGCAAGATCGACGCCGAGTACGGCGGCGCCATCGAGACCCGCTACTCCTCGCGGCTGGATCTCGAGGACGCCGTCAAGCAGGCCGACCTCGTGATCGGCGCCGTGCTGGTCCCGGGCGCCAAGGCTCCCAAGCTGGTCACCAATGAGACTGTGGCACAGATGAAGCCGGGCGCGGTCCTGGTGGACATCGCGATCGACCAGGGTGGCTGCTTCGAGGACTCCAAGCCCACGACGCACGACAACCCGACCTTCACCGTGCACAACGCCGTGTTCTACTGCGTCGCCAACATGCCCGGCGCGGTTCCGCGGACCTCGACGTACGCGCTGACCAACGCGACCATGCCGTATGTGCTCAAGCTCGCCGACAAGGGCTGGCAGGGCGCCTGCTTCGCCGACCCGGCGCTGGCCAAGGGTCTGTCGACCCATCAGGGCGAGCTGCTCAACGCCGAGGTCGCCCACGACCTCGATCTGCCCTACACCGATCCTGCAGGCCTGCTGGCCTGAGACCCGATGTGAGCCAACGGCTCACCTCCGCGCAGCGGACCGGGATAGCTCACGAGCATCCCGGTTCGTTGGCGTTTGAGCCTTACATACCCGCCGGTGGATGGCCAAGGCAGATGAGCGCGCCCAGTGGATCCTTGATCACCGCGAGCGTGCCGTACGGCGTCTCTTCGCCGGGCATCAGGATCTCCGCGCCAAGCGCCTCGCTCTGTTTCACC
This sequence comes from uncultured Actinomycetota bacterium, assembly GCA_963765445.1. Lineage (GTDB taxonomy): Bacteria > Actinomycetota > Actinomycetes > Mycobacteriales > Mycobacteriaceae > Mycobacterium. The sequence goes on along the minus strand of CAVXWQ010000044.1, from coordinate 8,688 downwards.
GTCGCGGCCACATCGTCGACGGTGATGTACACCTGCCAGAACGACGGCACCTCGGCGGGAAATAGCTTGGCCGCGTCCATGATTCCCGAATAGGCGCTTTCTCCGGCGAAGACCTGCCCATAGCGCTCGGGCCCGACGGCATCCGGGGCGCCGCCGGTGCCGATCTCGTCGATGCGGGCGCCCAGGACCGCCCGGTAGAACGCCAGTGATGCGTCGTAGTCCTTGCTCTGGCATTCGAACCAGTAGGGCGTGCCGTGCTCACCCCACTCGGTGAATCCCGACGTGCGTGCCGGGCTGCCAGAATCCGATGACGGCGCCGGCGGGGTCGACGACCACCATCATCGAGCCCAGATCGTCGAGCGGCATCGGGGGCACCATCACCCTGGCCCCTGCCGCCTCGGCCGCGGCGACAGTGGCATTGCCGTCGGCGGTGTGCAGGTACACCGACCAGATATTCGCCGGACCGGCCTCGGGCATATGCGGGGCCAGACCGGCGACCTGCTTGCCGTTGCGGGTGAAATTCTGGTAACCCCCGAACTTCGGCTGCGGAGGTGTCGCCAAGTCCCAGCCGAAGATCTCGTGATAGAACTCCGCGGCGCGCGCGGGATCACTGCTCACCAGGTCGAACCAGATGGGCGCCCCGATCGGGGCGGCGTATTCACTCACGATGAATCCTTTCGGCTGATGTCGGCCTCAAGATTGACTCTCACCTGGACGGAAACTCATCGCGGCTGGGTCACGTGCCGGCAACGCCAACGTCGTCACGTCGGCGATGAGCTGACGAAGCGGCTCGGCCTTCGGGTTGTCCGACCGGGTGCGGGTCATGATCGCCAGAAGATGCGTTCGCCGTCGGGCCCGAAGACGATTCCGACGTCGTTGGTGCTGGCGAAGTCACCGGACCCGGTCTTGTCGGCGGTGGTCCAGCCCGGCGGCAGACCGGCCCGCATACTCGACGTCACGTTGCCGCGCATCCACTCTTCGAGCTGCTTGCGGTGCGCCTCGTCGAGGACGTCTTCGGTGAGGATCGCGCGGATGCCGCCGCCGAGTGCGCGCGGCGTGCTGGTGTCGCGGGGATCGCCGGGAAGTGCGGAGTTCAGTTCGGTTTCCCAGCGGTCCAGCCGGGTGCGGTCATCGCCGATCGAGCGGGCGAACTCGGTGATCGCCGGCGGGCCGCCGATGAGGCGCAACAGCATGTTGGCCGCGGTGTTGTCGCTGCGCTGCAGCACCGCCTGGCACAGCTCGTTCAGCGAGAGGCTGCTGCCGGCCTTGGGCCCCGAGATCGGCGAATTGGCGATCACCGCAGCGGGATCCACGTACAACGTGTCGGTCATCGTCAGCTCGCCGCGCTGGGCCTTCTGCAGCACCCGGGCCGACAGGTAGGCCTTGAACGTCGAGCACATCGCGAACATGTCGTTGTCGCGGTGCGCGACGGTGACGTTCGAGTCCAGGTTGACCCCATACAGTCCGACCACGGCGTTGTCGCGCTTTTCCAGCAGTCCGATGCGATCCTCGAGCGGCGGAAGCGGCTCGGCCGGGTCACTCAATGTCGGTGGCGTGAACGACTGCTTGCGCCCGCAGGCCGCAACAGCGGCCAGTGCCACGCCCCCGACCAGTAACCGACGACGCGAGAACCGCAAGCGTCAACCCGCAATCCGTCGAAGAGCCTGCGGAAGTGAGCGTTTGGACCGAATCGGCCCGAGCACCGCACCGCCGAACGGCTTGGACAGCACCTCGCGCGCCACGGCGTTCACCTCGTCGAGAGTGACGGCGTCGATGTGGTCCAACGTGCTGGCGACACTGCGGTACTCGCCGTAGTTGAGCTCACTGCGGCCCAGCCGGTTCATCCGCGATGCCGAATCCTCCAGGCCGAGAACAAGTCCGCCGCGCATCGAGCCCTTGGCGATGCGGACCTCGTCTTCGGTCAGACCGTCGCGGGCCACCGTCTCGAGCACCTCGGTGGTCAACCGCACCACCTCGTCGAAACGCTCCGGCAGGCAGCCCGCGTACACCGACAGCGCACCGCTGTCGCAGAACGTGTCGACCGTCGAGTACACCGAGTAGGCCAGCCCGCGGGTCTCCCGGATCTCCTGGAACAGCCGCGAACTCAGGCCGCCACCGAGAGCGGTGTTGAGCACCGACAGCGCCCAGCGGTGCTTCCAGTGCCGGCCGGGCACCCGCACGCCCAGCGACATGTGGGTCTGTTCGGCGTCCCGGCTGATCAGCGCCAGCGCCGGGCCGGCCGGTCAGCCGGCCGGTTCCCTTGCGGGGCGGCTGGGGCTTGCGGCCGCGCACCAGGCGGGCACCGAAGTACTCGCGCACCAGCGCGACGACCTGGTCGTGGTCGATATTGCCGGCCACCGCGACGACCATCCGCTCCGGGATGTAGCGGCGCACGTGGAAGGAGTGCAGCTGCGAACGGGTCATCGCCGACACCGAGTCGACGCTGCCGATCACCGGACGTCCGACCGGGTGGTCGCCGAACATGGCCGACAGGAACACATCTCCGAGGGCGTCCTCGGGATCGTCGTCGCGCATCGCGATCTCTTCGAGCACCACGTCGCGTTCGAGCTCGACGTCGTGGGCCGCGCAGCTGCCGTTGAGCACCACGTCGGCCACCAGGTCGACGGCCAGTTCGAGGTCCTCGTCGAGCACGTGCGCGTAGTAGCAGGTGTGCTCCTTGGCGGTGAACGCGTTGAGCTCACCGCCGACGGCGTCGACGGACTGGGCGATGTCGACGGCGGTGCGCGTCGGAGTCGCCTTGAACAGCAGGTGCTCCAGGAAGTGGGCGGCGCCGGCCACGGTCGGACCTTCGTCACGTGAGCCCACGTTGACCCAGACCCCGACCGAAGCCGAACGCACCGACGGCACGTACTCGGTGACCACCCTCAGACCGCCCGGAAGGACGGTGCGGCGCACCGCGGCGACAGCGTCGCCGCCGCGGTGGCCGCTCCGAAGAGCTCTCGAACTACGCGTCAGCGGTCGCGGCATCGGCATCGACAGGAGCCGGTGCGGCATCCTCCGAGGCCGCCTCGTCCTCGGCGACCAGGATCAGCGAGATCTTGCCGCGGTTGTCGATGTCGGCGATCTCCACGCGCAGCTTGTCGCCGACCTTGACCACGTCCTCGACCTTGTTGATCCGCTTGCCGCGGCCCAGCTTCGAGATGTGGACCAGGCCGTCACGGCCGGGCAGCAGCGAGACGAACGCACCGAAATCGGTGGTCTTGACCACGGTTCCGAGGAACCGCTCGCCGACCTTGGGCAGCTGCGGGTTGGCGATCGCGTTGATCATGTCGATCGCCGCCTGCGCCGACGGGCCGTCGGTGGCGCCGACGAACACCGTGCCGTCGTCCTCGATCGAGATCGAGGCGCCGGTCTGCTCGGTGATCGAGTTGATCATCTTGCCCTTGGGCCCGATGACCTCGCCGATCTTGTCGATCGGGATCTTGATCGCGGTGACGCGCGGCGCGTACGGGCTCATCTCGTCGGGAGCGTCGATGGCCTCGGCCATGACCTCGAGGATGGTCAGGCGGGCGTCCTTGGCCTGCGCCAGCGCGCCGGCCAGCACCTGCGACGGGATGCCGTCGAGCTTGGTGTCCAGCTGCAGGGCGGTGACGAACTCCTTGGTGCCTGCGCACTTGAAGTCCATGTCGCCGAAGGCATCCTCGGCACCGAGGATGTCGGTCAGCGTGACGTAACGCGTCTCACCGTTGACCTCGTCGGACACCAGGCCCATCGCGATACCGGCGACCGGAGCCTTCAGCGGCACACCGGCGTTCAGCAGCGACAGGGTGGATGCGCACACCGAGCCCATCGAGGTGGAACCGTTGGAGCTCAACGCTTCCGACACCTGACGGATCGCGTACGGGAACTCCTCGACGCTCGGCAGCACCGGCATCAGAGCGCCGCTCGGCGAGCGCACCGTGGCCGATCTCGCGGCGCTTGGGCGAACCGACGCGGCCGGTCTCACCGGTCGAGTACGGCGGGAAGTTGTAGTGGTGCATGTAGCGCTTGGACTTCTCCGGCCCCAGCGAGTCGATCTGCTGGGCCATCTTGACCATGTCCAGCGTGGTGACACCCATGATCTGGGTCTCGCCGCGCTCGAACAGCGCGCTGCCGTGTGCCCGCGGGATCATCGCGACCTCGGCCGACAGGGCGCGGATGTCGGTGACACCGCGACCGTCGATGCGGAAGTGGTCGGTCAGGATGCGCTGGCGCACCAGCTTCTTGGTCAGCGAGCGGTAGGCCGCGCCGATCTCCTTCTCGCGCCCGGCGAACTGTCTCGCCGAGCTCGCCGAGCGACCTCGTTCTTGATCTCGTCGGTGCGCTCGTCGCGCTCGTGCTTGCCGGCGATGGTCAGCGCCTGCGCCAGCGAGTCGCCGGCCGCATGGGTGACCGCGGCGTAGACGTCGTCCGGCGTAGTCGGGGAACAACGGGTAGTCGGCGACCGGCTTGGCCGCCTTGTCCGCCAACGCCTTCTGCGCATCGCACAACGCGGCGATGAACGGCTTGGCGGCTTCGAGTCCCTCGGCCACCACGGCCTCGGTCGGCGCGCCCGCGCCACCGGCGATGAGCTCGATGACGTTGTCGGTGGCCTCGGCCTCGACCATCATGATCGCCACGTCGTCACCGGCCTTACGGCCCGCGACGACCATGTCGAACACGGCGTCCTCGAGCTGCTCGACGGTCGGGAACGCCACCCACTGGCCCTTGATCAGCGCGACGCGCACGCCGCCGACCGGGCCGGAGAACGGCAGACCGGAGATCTGGGTGGACGCCGACGCGGCGTTGATCGCCAGCACGTCGTAGAGATCCTTGGGATCCAGGCTCAGGATCGTCACGACGACCTGGATCTCGTTGCGCAGACCCGAGATGAAGGTCGGGCGCAGCGGCCGGTCGATCAGACGGCAGGTCAGGATCGCGTCCGTGGAGGGACGGCCTTCGCGGCGGAAGAACGAACCGGGGATGCGCCCGGCGGCATACATCCGCTCCTCGACGTCGATGGTCAAGCGGGAAGAAGTCGAAGTGTTCCTTGGGGCTCTTGCTGGCGGTGGTCGCCGACAACAGCATGGTCTCGTCGTCGAGGTAGGCGACGACGGCGCCGGCGGCCTGCTGGGCCAGCCGGCCGGTCTCGAAACGGATGGTGCGGGTGCCGAAGCTCCCGTTGTCAATGACGGCGGTCGATTCGAACACGCCTTCGTCGATTTCAGCTACAGACATGGACGTCCGTACAGCCTTTCTTTTCCAGCTGTTTCGCGTCATCACAGATGAGCCCAGGTAGACCTGAGCACTACGAGGCTTGGGCCTGGATGCGGCTACGGCCGTCGATCGAAGCGGCCGGGCTGTCCCCGGTTTAATGGGGCCCGGCAGCCACTACCGAAGACCGCCCGATCAGGGAAGCTTCGCTGTGATACGCGGGAACGGGACACGCGGGTGTGCGTGAACCGCACCCGATTGTTCGTGCCGTTAAACGGCGCGTAACGACCTCATGTTACACGGCAGGTGCTGCGCTCAGCGGCGCAGACCCAGCCGCTCGATCAGCGTGCGGTAGCGCGCGACGTCGACATCGGCGACGTACTTCAGCAGCCGGCGACGACGGCCGACCAGCAGCAGCAGACCGCGCCGCGAGTGGTGGTCGTGCTTGTGCTGCTTGAGGTGCTCGGTGAGATCGGAAATCCGCTTGGTCAGCAGCGCGACCTGGGCCTCCGGCGAACCGGTGTCGGTCTCGTGCAGGCCGTAGGAGCCCAGGATTTCCTTCTTCTGCTCGGCGGTAAGCGCCACGAAAACATCTCCATCAATCGGTACCGCGGGAAGATTCAAAGCCGTGAGCCGCCGCGGACTGCAGCACACAGTTCGTGGCTGACTCTATCAGCGGCACCCTCGCGAACCGAAATCGCGGCAGGTCAGCGCCGCGCCGGTTGCGTCACGCAGCCCCGGCCAACCAGTGCGGCGGAATCGGGCCCAGCGAGAGCCGCTCGGGCGGCTTTCCCAGTGCCCAAGCTGCCGCCCGAAGTCCCGAGCCGAACGCAGCATGCACCGTTCCGTAGCACTCCGGCACCGTCGCCTCGCCTGCCAGGAGCAATCGGTCTGACACGGGCTCCGCCAACCGATGAATGTCGTGGACGGCAGCCCCGATTGGCACGTAGCTGTAGGACCCGAACGCCCAGGGGTCTCCGGCCCAGTCGGTCACGATCGCCTCGTCGGGATCGGGCACCGACCCGAACATTGTGCGGAGGACCTCAAGAGCGGGCCCGACTCTCTGCGCGGCCGGAAGCTCGGCCAGATCGGGTGCGACGGTCGGGTTGTAGCAGCCGACCAATGTTGGTGATCCGACGTGACGGCTGAAGTCGTGCCACCACGGGAAGGAGCCCCCGGCCACGGCGATCTGCCACACCGATGCGGGCCAGAAGCGCTCCGGAAAGCGGAACACCACCTTCTCGAGCGTTCCCATCGCCAGGTGCTCCACCGCCGCCGCGTGGCCGGCGTTCAATGGGGGCTCGAAGGCGAGCGCTCCGGCCCGTAACACGCCGAGGGGCACCGTCACCACCGCGCGATCGCCCTCGAAGGTCTCGCCAACGGCGTGGACGACCACCTTGTCGCCGCCGTGTTCCACACCCGTGACGGCAGTGCCGAGCCGCACGTCGAGCCCAGCGGAAAGCCGGTCGACGAGCGAACGGTATCCACCCGCCGGTACCAGATTCCCTCCGACGCCGTCGGCGTACAAAGCAGCGGCCGCCAGTGAAATGCGATCCGGCGGCGCTGCGGTGTCGATTGCACCCTGCACCCAGAGGAGCGCGAACCTGACCAGTTCACCCACTCGACCGCCGAGTTCGCGATCGGCGAGGAACCACTCCACGCCGTCGACGAATGAATCGCTGCCCGACAGAGCGGCCACCGCTTCGGCGGGGTCCCAGTCGGCCATCGCGGCGGCGGCCAGCGCCGTGGCCTCAGGGGCGTCCGCCCAACCGTCGGCCCACACCGCCATTCTCGAGAAGAAGGCGCCGTCGTTGCGAGCGCCGACCTTTGCTGCGGTGAGAGCCTCGGCCACCGGGTTGCCGACCGGACCGTGTACCCATGCACCCCCGAGATCGATCACGCCGGGCCCGAGCGGAACAGTCCAGGTCCGGCCGCCAAGCCGATCGCGCGCTTCGAGGACGACCACCTCGGCACCGGCACTGCGCGCCGCATCGGCAGCTGTGAGCCCCGCCACGCCGGCTCCGACCACGATCACACGCATGGCGGGATCAATTCGAGGCCAGGATCTGGCGGGCCTTGTCGGTGTCCTTGCCCATGGCCACGACGAGGTCGCGGACCGAGTCGAACTTGAGCTGGCCGCGCAGGCGTGCGACGAAGTCCACCGCCACGTGCTGGCCGTAGAGATCGGCCTCGGAGTCCAGGACGAAGGCCTCGACGGTGCGGGTGCGCCCGGAGAAGGTCGGGTTGGTGCCCACCGAGACCGCGGCCTGGTAGCGCTCCCCCGGTACCACTGACCCGGTCACGGGCCCGTGGCCCAGCACGGTGAACCAGGCGGCGTAGACGCCGTCGGCGGGGATGGCCGAGTACATCGGCGGTGCGACGTTGGCGGTCGGGAAGCCGAGCACCCGGCCCCGACCGTCGCCGCGCACCACCACACCTTCGACCCGGTGCGCGCGGCCCAGCGCCTCGGCGGCGGCCACCACGTCGCCGGCGTCGACGCAGGAGCGGATGTAGGTCGACGAGAAGGTGACGGTCTCGCTGTGGTGATGCTCGGCGACCAGGGACATGCCCTCGACGGCGAAGCCGAGCCGCTCGCCGGCCTTGCGCAGGGTTTCGACGTTGCCGGCGGCCTTCTTCCCGAACGTGAAGTTCTCGCCGACCAACACCTCGACGACGTGGAGGCGCTCGACGAGCAGCTCGTGGACGTAGCGGTCCGGGGTCAGCTTCATGAAGTCGGTGGTGAACGGCATGACCAGGAAGACGTCGATGCCGAGTTCCTCGACCAGTTCGGCCCGCCGAGCCAGCGTGGTGAGCTGAGCCGGGTGGCTACCAGGGAAGACCACTTCCATCGGGTGGGGATCGAACGTCATCAGAACCGTCGGAACGCCGCGTTCGCGGCCCGCCTTGACCGCGCGGGCGATCAGTTCGGCATGCCCGCGATGGACGCCGTCGAACACGCCGATGGTCAGCACGCACCGGCCCCAGTCCGAGGGGATGTCTTCCTGTCCCCGCCACCGCTCCACGTCGCCAAGCCTACGGCGCGCTGTTGCGCACCGAAGCGCTAGATCCCCAGATCAGGTGATGAATGCCTAAACTTTCGGGTGTGAGTCCTGACGAGACCCCGAACAGCGGGGTGCGTGATCTGACGATGGTCGCCCAGGACTATCTGAAGATCATCTGGACTACCCAGGAGTGGTCGCACGAGAAGGTCAGCACCAAGCTGCTCGCCGAGCGCCTCGGGGTGTCGCCGAGCACCGCCTCGGAGTCGATCCGCAAGCTCGCCGACCAGGGTCTGGTGCACCACGAGAAGTACGGCGCGGTGACGCTGACCGACCGCGGGCGGCACGCCGCGCTTGCGGTGGTGCGCCGGCACCGGCTGTTGGAGACGTTCCTGGTCAGCGAACTCGGCTACAGCTGGGACGAGGTGCACGACGAGGCCGAGATCCTCGAGCATGCGGTCAGCGACCTGATGCTGGACCGGATCGACGCCAAGCT
>CAVXWQ010000043.1:0-131213 GCA_963765445.1 uncultured Actinomycetota bacterium | reverse complement strand
TTCGATGATGGTGACGTTGGCCGTGCCGCCGCCCTCGCACATCGTCTGCAGGCCGTAGCGGCCGCCGGTGCGCTCGAGCTCGTTGAGCATGGTGGTGAACAGCTTGGCGCCGGTGGCGCCCAGCGGGTGACCGAGGGCGATCGCGCCGCCGTTGGGGTTGACCTTCTCCGGGTCGATCTTGGTCTCCTTGAGCCAGGCCATCACGACGGGCGCGAACGCCTCGTTGATCTCGACGACGTCGATGTCGTCGATCGTCAGGCCGGCCTTGTCCAGGGCGTAGCGGGTGGCCGGGATCGGGCCGGTGAGCATGAACACCGGGTCGGCGCCGCGGGCGCTGATGTGGTGGATGCGGGCCCGCGGGGTCAGCTTGTGGTCCTTGACCGCCTGCTCGGAGGCGAGCAGCACAGCGCTTGCGCCATCGGAGATCTGGCTGGCCATCGCCGCGGTCAGCCGGCCGCCCTCGCGCAGCGGCTTGAGCCCGGCCATCTTCTCCAGGCTCGACTCGCGCGGACCCTCGTCGATGCGGAAGTCGCCGACCGGGACGATCTCGTTCTCGAAGTGGCCGGCGCGGATCGCGGCGAACGCCTTCTCGTGGCTGCCCAGGGAGAACGCCTCCATCTCCTCGCGGGACAGGTCCCACTTCTCGGCGATCATCTCCGCGCCGCGGAACTGCGAGATCTCCTGGTCGCCGTAGCGGTGCAGCCAGTTCTCCGACTCGTTGGTCGGCGAGGTGAAGCCGAACTGCTCGGCGACGGTCATCGCCGACGAGATCGGGATCCGGCTCATGTTCTGCATGCCGCCGGCCAGGATCAGGTCGGCGGTGCCGGCCATGATCGCCTGGGCGCCAAAGGAAATCGCCTGCTGGCTCGAGCCGCACTGGCGGTCGACGGTCACGCCGGGAACCTCTTCGGGGAACCCGGCGGCGAGCCAGGTGTTGCGGCCGATGTTGCCGGCCTGCGGGCCGATGGCGTCCAGGCAGCCCACGATCGCGTCCTCGACGGCGCCGGGGTCGACGTCGACCCGGTCGAAGATGCCGCGGAACGCCACCACGCCGAGATCGATGGGATGGACGTGGGCCAGCGAGCCGTTGCGCTTGCCCACCGCGGTGCGCACCGCGTCGATGACGTATGCCTCAGGCATGGCGATCTCCTTGTGAGTTGGTGGCGGAAACTCCGCCGAGGACGATGGAAAGGTATTGGCGGCCAACTTCTTCCGCAGTCAATGGCCCGCCGGGCTGATACCAGCGCACCGACACCCAGGTGGTGTCGCGAATGAACCGGTACACCACGTCGACGTCGATGTCCGGGCGGAAACAACCCTGCTCGACACCTTCGTTGAGCAGGTCGATCCACAACTTGCGCTGCTCTTTGTTGCGGGCCTCGACGAAGTCGAACTGCGGCAGCGACGACAGCCGCTTGGCCTCGTCCTGGTAGATCACCACCTGGGCGTGCCGGTCCTCGATCGCCTCGAACGACGTCATGAACAGGCCCTTGAGCCGCTCGAGCGGGTTGGGCTCGGTGTCGACGATCTCCTGATAGCGGCCGAACAGCCAGTCCAGGAAGTCGCGCAGGACCTCCTCGACCATCTGCTCTTTGCTCTTGAAATGGTGATAGAGACTGCCGGACAGGATGCCCGCCGAGTCGGCGATGTCGCGAACGGTGGTCGCACGCATGCCACGTTCGGCGAACATCGTCGCGGCGAGATCGAGGAGTTCGTCGCGACGGCTGACCGGTTGTTCTGTCATGGATGCTGGCTCGATACCGAAATCACTTCGCCGGTCAGGTAACTGGAGTAGTCGCTGGCCAGGAAGGCGATCGTGGACGCGATCTCCCAGGGCTCGGCCGCGCGGCCGAAGGCCTCACCCTCCGACAGCCGGTCGAGGAGGTCGGCCGAACTGACCTTCTCGAGGAACTTGTGCCGCGCAATACTCGGAGAGACCGCGTTGATCCGCACTCCGTACTCGACGGCTTCGATTGCGCTGCAACGGGTCAGTGCCATCACACCGGCCTTGGCGGCGGCGTAGTGCGACTGGGAGTGCTGAGCGCGCCAGCCCAGCACGCTGGCGTTGTTCACGATGACGCCGCCGTGGCCGGCCTCGCGGAAGTAGCGCAGGGCGGCGCGGGTGGCGCGCATCACCGAGGTGAGGGTGACGTTCAGGACGCGGTCCCACTCCTCGTCGGTCATGTCGACAACCGGCGTCTCCCCACCCAGTCCGGCGTTGTTGACCAGGACGTCGAGGCGGCCCAGCCGGGCGGTGGTCGAGGCGATCAGCGCGTCGACCTGAGCGGTGGACGTGACGTCACACACGACGCTCTCCACCCGGCCCAGCCCCAATTCGGTGAGCTGGTCCCGGGTTTCGCCGAGTCGTCGTTCGTGATGGTCGGAGATCATGACGTCGGCGCCTTCGGCCAGCGCGCGGCGCGCCGTGGCCGAACCGATTCCGGTGCCGGCCGCGGCGGTCACGACGACCACCTTGCCGGTCAGCAGTCCGTGGCCGGCGACTTCCTGCGGGGCATCCGCCAATGACGCCACTAGCCCTTCGCCTCCCGAGGCAGGCCGAGCACCCGCTCGGCGATGATGTTGCGCTGAATTTCGTTGGAGCCGCCGTAGATCGTGTCAGCCCGGGAGAACAGGAAGAGCCGCTGCCATTCGTCGAACTCGCCGTCGGCCATCAGCAGCCCGGACTTGCCCTTGATGTCCATCGCCAGTTCGCCGAGATCCCGGTGCCAGTTGGCCCACAGCAGCTTCGAGACGTTGTCCTGGCCCGGCTGCTCGACGTCCATCGTGGCCAGCGCGTATGACCGCATGGTCTGCAGGCCCGCCCAGGCCCGGGTCAGCCGCTCGCGGATCAGCGGGTCGTCGATCGCGCCGTTGGCCTTGGCGAGATCGACGATGCCGGAAAGCTCACGGGCATAACGGATCTGCTGGCCCAGCGTGGAGACACCGCGCTCGAAGGCCAGGGTTCCCATGGCCACCCGCCAGCCGTCGCCGGGCTCGCCGACCACCAGGTCGGCATCGGTGCGGGCGTCGGTGAAGAACACCTCGTTGAACTCCGAGTCGCCGGTCAGCTGGATGATCGGGCGGATCTCGATGCCCGGCTGATCCAGCGGCACAAGCAGATACGACAGGCCGGCGTGGCGCTTGGAGCCCTTCTCCGAGCGGGCGACCACGAAGCATCCACTGCGCCCAGTGCGCCAGCGACGTCCACACCTTCTGGCCGTTGATGATCCACTGGTCACCGTCGAGGACCGCGGACGGTGGCGACGTTGGCCAGGTCGCTGCCGGCCCCGGGCTCGGAGTAACCCTGGCACCACAGTTCGGACACGTCGCGGATGGCGGGCAGGAACCGCTTCTGCTGCTCGGGGGTGCCGTAGGCGATCAGCGTCGGGCCGACCAGTTCCTCGCCGAGGTGATTGACCTTGTCCGGCGCGTCGGCCTTGGCGTACTCCTCGTAGAAGGCGACCCGGTGCGCGACGGACAGGCCGCGGCCGCCGTGCTCGACCGGCCAGCCCAGGCAGGTCAGGCCGGCGGCGGCCAGGTGACGGTTCCACGCCAGCCGCTCTTCGAATGCCTCGTGCTCGCGACCCGGGCCGCCGAGACCCTTGAGCGCGGCGTACTCGCCGACCAGGTTGTCGGCCAGCCACTCGCGGACCTCAGCCCGGAACTCATCGACCGTCATCACCCCTGTAGGCTAACCTACCAAGCACTTGCTTTGTTAGGCCGCCCGGTGATGTGGCGTGAGGACCCGGGTGAGCAAGACCCAAAGGAGCATCGATGGAGCGCAGCGACCCGCGCACGACGCCCGCGGTGCTGGACAGGATGGCCCGCGAGCTCGGCGACCACGAGGCGCTGATCACCGAGGAACGCACCTTCACGTTCGCCCAGCTGCGCGACGAAGTTCGCCGGACGGCGGCCGCCATGATCGGGCTCGGCGTCCGGGCCGGCGACCGGGTGGCGATCTGGTCGCCCAACACCTGGCACTGGGTGGTGGCCAGCCTGGCCACCCATTACGCCGGTGCGGTGGTGGTGCCGCTGAACACCCGCTACACCGCCGAGGAAGCCGCCGACATCCTGGCTCGCACCCAGGCGCCGCTGCTGATCGCGATGGGCCGGTTCCTGGGCGCCGACCGGGTGGCCGACCTCGACCGCGCCGCGCTTCCCGACCTGCGGCACATCGTCCGGGTACCGATCGAGGACGGACGAACGAGCGGGACGTGGGACGACTTCCTGTCCGGCCCGCAGGCGCCGATGTCGGAGGTCGACGCCCGCGCCGCCGCGCTGTCCGGCGACGACGTCTCCGACATCCTGTTCACCTCCGGAACCACCGGCCGCAGCAAAGGCGTGCTGTGCGCGCACCGGCAGTCCCTGGCGGCACCGGCCGCGTGGGCGGCGTGCGGTCAGCTCACCAGCGCCGACCGCTACCTGTGCATCAACCCGTTCTTCCACAACTTCGGCTTCAAGGCCGCCATCCTGGCCTGCCTGCAGACCGGCGCCACGCTGATCCCGCAGCTGACCTTCGACCCCGAGCAGGCGATGCGGATGGTCGAGGAGCACCGCGTCACCGTGCTGCCGGGCCCGCCGACGATCTTCCAGATGCTGCTCGACCACCCGGCCCTGGCCAAGCACGACCTGAGCTCGCTGCGCTTCGCGGTCACCGGGGCGGCGACGATCCCCGTCGTCCTCATCGAGCGCATGCAGGCCGAACTCGACTTCGACATCGTGCTCACCGCCTACGGGCTGACCGAGGCAACCGGCTTCGGCACCATGTGCCGCGCCGAGGACGACGCGGTCACCGTGGCGACCACCTGCGGGCGGCCGATCGCCGACTTCGAGCTGCGCATCGACAGCGCCGGACGACACGGGCGCCGGCGAGGTGCTGCTGCGCGGACCCAACGTGATGCTCGGCTACCTCGACGATCCGGAAGCCACCGCGGCCGCCATCGACGCCGACGGCTGGCTGCACACCGGAGACATCGGAACCGTCGACGCCGCAGGCAATCTCCGGATCACCGACCGGCTCAAGGACATGTACATCTGCGGCGGCTTCAACGTCTACCCGGCCGAGGTCGAGCAGGTGCTGGCCCGGCTGGAAGGCGTTGCCGACGCCGCGGTGATCGGCGTGCCCGACGACCGGCTCGGCGAAGTCGGCAGGGCGTTCATCGTGCGCCGGCCCGAAAGCGAGCTCGACGAGCAAGCCGTGATCGACTACACCCGCAAGCACCTGGCCAACTTCAAGGCACCACGATCGGTGGTCTTCGTGGCGCAGCTGCCACGCAACCCCGGCGGAAAAGTGGTCAAACCGACACTGCGAGAGATGGTTTGATGGATCTGACCTACGACGACGCCACCCGCGAATTCCGCGGCGAGGTACGCGATTTCCTCGCCGCCAACACGAGCGTCGTTCCCGACCAAGTCCTACGACACCGCCGAGGGCTTCGAGCAGCACCGGCACTGGGACCGGGTGTTGTTCGACGCCGGGCTCTCGGTGATCAGCTGGCCGGAGAAGTACGGCGGCCGCGACGCCACCCTGCTGCAGTGGGTGGTCTTCGAAGAGGAGTACTTCCGGGCCGGCGCGCCCGGCCGGGCCAGCGCCAACGGCACCTCGATGCTGGCACCGACGCTGTTCGCGCACGGCACCGAAGAACAGCTGGACCGGGTGCTGCCGAAAATGGCCAGCGGCGAGGAGATCTGGGCGCAGGCGTGGTCGGAGCCGGAGTCCGGCAGCGATCTGGCCTCGCTGCGGTCCACCGCCACCCAGACCGACGGCGGCTGGCTGCTCAACGGGCAGAAGATCTGGAGCAGCCGGGCGCCGTTCGGCGACCGGGCGTTCGGATTGTTCCGGTCCGACCCCACCGCCGAACGCCACCGCGGGCTGACCTACTTCATGTTCGACCTCAAGGCCGACGGCGTCACCGTGCGGCCGATCGCCCAGCTGGGCGGCGACACCGGATTCGGCGAGATCTTCTGCGACAACGTCTTCGTGCCCGACCACGACGTCATCGGCTCGGTGCACGACGGCTGGCGCGCCGCGATGAGCACGACGAGCAACGAACGCGGCATGTCGCTGCGCAGCCCGGCGCGGTTCCTGGCCCCGGCCGAGCGGCTGGTGCAGGCGTGGAAGAGCCACGGTGCCGACCCGGCCTTCGCCGACCGGGTGGCCGACGCCTGGATCAAGGCGCAGGCCTACCGCCTGCACACCTTCGGCACCGTGACGCGGCTCGCCGAAGGCGGCGAGCTCGGCGCCGAATCGTCGGTGACCAAGGTGTTCTGGTCGGATCTCGACGTGGCTCTGCACCAGACCGCTCTGGAGTTACGCGGTCCCGACGCCGAGCTGGCCGACTCCTGGACCGACGGGCTGCTCTTCGCGCTGGGCGGCCCGATCTATGCGGGCACCAACGAGATTCAGCGCAACATCATCGCCGAGCGGCTGCTCGGTCTGCCCAAAGAGAGCGCCGGGAAGACCAAATGAAATTCGCACTCGACGAACAGCAGCGCGACTTCGCCGCCAGTATCGACGCCGCACTCGGCGCCGCCGACGTGCCCGGCGCGGTGCGGGCCTGGGGCCGGGGCGACACCGCACCGGGCCGCAAGATCTGGGCGACGCTGACCGACCTGGGCGTCACCGCGCTCGCGGTGCCGGAGAAGTTCGACGGCATCGACGCCCACCCGGTGGACCTGGTGGTGGCACTCGAGGCGCTGGGGCGCTGGTGCGTGCCCGGTCCGGTGGCCGAATCCATTGCGGTGGCACCGGTTCTGCTCGATGACGACGACCGGTCGGCCGCGCTGGCGGCCGGCGAACTGATCGCGACGGTCGCGCTGCCGCCCACGGTGCCGCGCGCCGCCGACGCCGACTTCGCCGGGCTGGTGCTCCTCGCCCACGACGGCCACGTCAGCGACGCCGCCGCCGGCGACTCCCACGAGTCCGTCGACCCGGCGCGAAAGCTGTTCGACGTCAGCGCAACCGGCGACAGGCGCGCCGCCGACGTGAGCAGGGCGTTCGAGTTCGGGGCGCTGGCGACCGCGGCGCAACTGGTCGGCGCCGGCCAGGCGATGCTGGACATGTCGGTGGCATACGCCAAGCAGCGCAGCCAGTTCGGCCGCATCATCGGCAGCTACCAGGCGATCAAGCACAAGCTCGCCGACGTGCACATCGCGCTGGAACTCGCCCGCCCGCTGGTGTACGGCGCGGCGCTGTCGCTGGCCGAGGACTCACCGGAGACCGCGCGAGATGTCAGCGCCGCCAAGGCCGCCGCGTCCGAGGCGGCACTGCTGGCGGCGCGCTCGTCGCTGCAGACCCACGGCGCCATCGGGTTCACCGCCGAGCACGACCTGTCGCTGTGGCTGCTGCGGGTGCAGGCGCTGCACTCGGCCTGGGGCGACCCCACCACCCATCGACGTCGCGTGCTGGAGGCACTGGCATGACCTCACTTGAAGAACGGCAGATGCTGCGCGACACGGTCGCGGCGCTCGTCGACAAGCACGCGTCGTCTGCCGCCGTGCGCGCGGCGATGGAGTCTGCGCGCGGTTACGACGAGTCGCTGTGGTCGATGCTGTGCGAGCAGGTGGGCGTCGCCGCCCTCGTCGTCCCCGAGGAGTTCGGCGGCGCCGGTGGCGAACTGGCCGATGCCGCAGCGGTTCTCGAGGAACTCGGCCGCGCTCTGGTGCCCACTCCCCTGCTCGGTACGACGCTGGCCGAGCTGGCGCTGCTGGCCGCCGACCAGCCCGACGCCGAGGCCCTGGAGCAGTTGGCTGCCGGCGCGGCGATCGGCGCGGTGGTGTTCGATCGCGACTACGTGGTCAACGGCGACATCGCCGACATCGTCGTCGCGGTCGACGGCGCCCGGCTGGTGCGCTGGAACGACGTCACCGCCGAAGCCGCCACCACCGTCGACCCGACCCGCCGGCTGGCGCGGGTCACGGCCGGCTCCACCGAGCCGATCGGAACCGATCCGGGTCTCGCCGACACCGCCGCCATCCTGCTGGCCGCCGAACAGGTCGGCGCCGCGGCACGCTGCCTGGAACTGACCGTCGCCTACACCAAGGAGCGAGTGCAGTTCGGCAGGCCGATCGGCAGCTTCCAGGCGCTCAAGCATCGGATGGCCGACCTCTACGTCGCCGTGCAGTCGGCCAGGGCCGTCGTCGGCGATGCGATCGCCGAACCCACCCCCACCGCGGCGGCGCTGGCCCGGCTGGCCGCCAGCGAAGCCTTCACCACTGTCGCGGGCGAGGCGATCCAACTGCACGGCGGTATCGCGATCACCTGGGAGCACGACATCCAGCTGTACTTCAAACGCGCGCACGGCAGCGCGCAGCTGTTCGGTCCGCCGAGCGACCAACTGCGCAAGCTCGAATCCGAAGTGTTCTAGCCTGGGTGCGGTGAACGATCACGTCGCGCTGCGGGCCGGCATCCCACCGTTCTATGTGATGGATGTGTGGCTGGCCGCCGCCGAACGCCAGCGCACCCACGGCGACCTGGTCAACCTCTCGGCCGGGCAGCCGAAGGCCGGCGCACCCGAACCGGTGCGGGCGGCCGCGGCCGCGGCCCTGGAAGCCAACCAGCTGGGCTACACCGTCGCGTTGGGCATCCCGGAGTTGCGCGAGGCGATCGCCGGCTCCTACGCCGACCGCTACGGCATCGACGTCGGTCTCGACGACGTCGTGCTGACCACCGGCTCCTCGGGCGGATTCCTGCTGGCGTTCCTGGCCTGTTTCGACGTCGGCGACCGGGTGGCCATCGCCAGCCCCGGCTACCCCTGCTACCGCAACATCCTCTCGGCGCTGGGCTGCGAGGTCGTCGAGATCCCGTGCGGACCGGAGACCCGCTTCCAGCCGACGGTGGCGATGCTCGCCGAACTCGACCCGCCGGTGCAGGGCGTCATCGTGGCGAGCCCGGCCAACCCGACCGGCACGGTGATCCCACCCGGCGAACTGGCCGCGATCGCGTCGTGGTGTGACGACCACGGGAGTCCGGCTGATCAGCGACGAGGTGTACCACGGGCTGGTCTACCCCGGTGGCCGGAGACGTCGTGCGCCTGGCAGACATCACGCAATGCCGTTGTGGCCAACAGCTTTTCGAAGTACTACGCGATGACCGGCTGGCGGCTGGGCTGGCTTCTGGTGCCCGCCGAGTTGCGCCGGGCGGTGGACTGCCTGACCGGGAACTTCACCATCTGCCCGCCGGTGCTGCCGCAGTACGCCGCGGTGGCGGCGTTCACCCCGGAGGCCATCGCCGAGGCGGAGGGCCACCTGCATCAGTACGCGCTGAACCGGGAGACGCTGCTCAGTGGTCTGCGTCAGATCGGCATCACCCGGCTGGCGCCCACCGACGGCGCGTTCTACGTCTACGCCGACATCTCAGATTTCACCTCGGACTCGCTGACGTTCTGCGAAAAGCTGTTGGCCGACACCGGTTTGGCGATCGCACCGGGCATCGACTTCGACACCGTGCACGGCGGCTCGTTCGTCCGGCTGTCGTTCGCCGGGCCGGCCTCCGACATCGACGAGGCGCTGCGCCGGCTGGGGCCCTGGCTGAGTCGCTAGCCGCCAGTCGAGTGTGCACCCGTGGCAAGCCGAGTGTGCCTGTTGGGCGAGACTTTCCCGCGTGGCGCGGCCCTCAGTGAACAGTCGAATCACTCAGCACACGCTCGGCGACGGCGCCGACTCAGACCATTCCGAGCGCTTTCGCGGCGCGGTCGGCGGCCTGCGCCCCGGCGAGCTGGCGCATCAGCAGGACGCCGTCGATCAGCGCCAGTGTGGCCTCGGCCTCGGCACGCCGCTGTTTGGGGTTGCCGCGGAAGAAGCCGGACAGCCACGACCCACCCTTCGACCAGCGCGGCGGCGAGGTCGCCGAACGGCTGGGCACCGGCCGCGGCCAGTCCGCAGGCTTCGAAGTAGACGGCGAAGATCGCGTCGGTGTCGTCGCGGGCCAGCACGCCGTAGGCCGCTTTGGCGAGTTGTCGATGGCCGGCTGCCGGTTCGGTGAAGGCCTTCGCCAAGACGGCCTGGAGTTGGTTGCCGATCTCCACGAGGACGTCACTGACGAGTGTGGTCTTGCTGGGGAAGTAGTAGACGATCACCCGATCGCTGGTGCCCATCCGCTTGGCGAGCCGCCCGAAAGTCAGCGCGCCGACGCCTTCTGCCAAGGCGAGCTCGACCGCCCCCTCGAGTATTTGTTCACGCGTGTATTTGTGCCCCATCGGGTCTTGATTGTAGTGGTAACTACATTTACTGTTCGTAGTAATCGCTACAAACCCAGAGGAAGGCGGATCCGTGAGTTCACTGACGACAACGGCCGAGAAGAACACCGCAACAACCATCATGTCGGTCGTCCGGATGTTCGCGGGCGGCTTCACCTGGGCAAGCCCGGCGATCTCGTCGCGTCTGTTCGGACTCGGGGCGATCGCGCCGGGCGGCAGCCCCGGCCTGGTAGCCCGGCTGTTCGGGATTCGCGACTTCGTGCTGGGCGCCGCGGTGCACCACCCGGATCCGAGTGTCCGCAAAGCGGTACTGCAGGCCGGCGTCGTCTGTGACTCGGCCGACGTCGTCGCCTCGTTGATCGCCGTGCGCGCCGGGGCGCCCAAGACCGCACTGCTCGGGGCGACCGCCGGAGCGGGCCTGTTCGTGGCCATCGGCCTGGCCGCATTGAAGAACTCTCACTGAGCCAGAGGCTTGCGGTCGGCGGTGCGAACTGGTGCAGTCATCGCATGCCTTTCCTCGACCACGAAGGCGGCCGCGCCTACTTCCGGCACTGGGCCGCCGACGATCCGCGCGCCGCGGTGATCTTCCTGCACGGCTTCGGCGAACACACCGGTCTGTACCACCGCTACGGATTCGCCCTCAACGCCGCGGGAATCGACCTGTGGGCGGTCGACCAGGCCGGCCACGGCCTCACCCCGGGCGAGCGCGGGAACTTCGGCTCCATCGAGGACAGCTCAGCGCTCGCCGACGCGCTGACCGCGTTGGCCGAACATGAACGCCCCGGCATACCGCTTGTCGCGCAGGGGCATTCGTTCGGCGCGATCGTGACGCTGTTCCGACTGCTCCAACAGCCCCAGCGCTACCGGGCCGGGGTGATCTCTGGGGCGCCGTTGGTTCCCGTCGCGGCGCTGCTCGACAGCGACACCTCGTTCGACCTCGACCCCGCCTGGCTGTCCAGCGACCCGTTCTACATCGACTCGCTGGAGAACGACCCACTGGCCTTCGTCGAAGCCGACGGCACGGCGCTGACCCGCGCGCTGGACCGCGCCTGGGATCGCTTCGGCGCCGAACTTCCCGGGCTGACCGTACCGACGCTGGCCGTACACGGCGAGGACGATCCGATCGCCCCGATCGGCGGCGTGCGCGCCTACGCCGACGAGATCCCGACGATCCGGGTTCGGGCGTTCGACGACGCGCGCCACGACATCCTGAACGAGTCGGTGCACCGCCAGGTGGCCGCGGCGATCGTCGACTTCATCGGCGAGCAGGTGGCACCTTCAGCCCGCGAGCAGACATAAAAGTCCCCAGACACGCCGCATTCTCGGGACATTTGCGACTGCTCGCGGAAGAACGGTCCCGTGGGCGGCCTAGAGCCAGGTGTCGTTGGTGGTCGCGGTGAGGAACGACTCGAGGTCGTCACGCCACTGCGCCGGGGTGTTCTTGTCCGGCTCGATGCCGGTGTACTCGCCGCGGTAGAACAGCAGCGGCCGCGGCTTGACCTTGGGCACCTCCGACAGCGAGTGCACCAGCCCGAACACGACGAAGTGATCGCCACCGTCGTGCACCGACTGCACCGTGCAGTCGATGTGCGCCAGCGAGTTGTCCAGCACCGGCGATCCGAGCTTGGACCGGTGCCAGTCGACGCCGGCGAACTTGTCGGGTTCCTTGGAGCCGAACCGCGCGCAGGTCTCGCGCTGACTCTCGGTCAGTACGTTGACGCAGAACTTGCCGCTGGCCTCGATGGCCTGCCACGACCGTGACACCTTGGTCGGGCAGAACAGCACCAGCGGCGGCTCGAGTGACAGCGCGGCGAACGACTGGCAGGCAAAGCCGTTGGGCACGTCGTCGTGCATCGTCGTGATGATGGTGATGCCGGTACAGAACTGACCGAGCACGTGGCGGAACGTGCGCGGGTCGATCGGCTCGCCAGTCATGTCAGCTGGTTCGGTGCGCGCCGACGGTGAAGTCGTGGCCCCACAGGCTGACGGCGGTGCTTTCCCTGGCGACCCAGTCGCGGTCGTCGACTTCGCAGTCCTTCACAACCGAATTCGACGTCGAACCCGCTGGGGGTGCGCATGTAGAACGACAGCATCTTGTCGTTGACGTGCCGGCCCAGGGTGGCCGACATCGGCACCTTGCGCCGCAGCGCACGGTCGAGGCACAGGCCGACGTCGTCGCTGTTCTCGACTTCGATCATCAGGTGCACGATGCCGCTGGGCGTCGGCAGGGGCAGGAAGGCCAGGCTGTGATGGCGCGGGTTGCAGCCGAAGAACCGAAGCCACGCCGGCGCCCCGTCGGCCGGGCGGCCGACGAGCTGGGGCGGCATGCGCATCGAGTCCCGCAGCCTGAAGCCGAGGACGTCGCGGTAGAAGTGCAGCGACTCGGCGTCGTCGCGGGTCGACAGCACCACGTGCCCGAGCCCCTGCTCGCCGGTGACGAACTTGTGCCCGTAGGGGCTGACGATCCGGCGGTGTTCCAGCGCGACGCCGTGGAACACCTCCAGGGTGTTGCCCGACGGGTCGCTGAACCGGATCATCTCGTCGACGCGGCGGTCGGCCAGCTCGGCCTGGGTGGCCTCCTTGTAGGGCACGCCCTCGATGTCGAGCTTGTTGCGGATGTCCTGCAGCCCAGCGGCATTCGCGCATTCCCAACCGGCCTCCGCGAGGCGGTCATGCTCGCCGGGAACGATCACCAGGCGGGCCGGGAAGTCGTCCATCCGAAGGTAGAGGGCGCCGTCGACGCTGCCGCTGCCCTCGATCATGCCGAGGACCTTCAGCCCGTACTCCCGCCACGCCGCGACGTCGGTGGCCTCGATCCGCAGGTACCCCAGCGATCTGATACTCATGCGCAATCCGCCTTCGCTTCTTGCTGGACGCTCATGCGCCACCTCCCAGGAAGTCGATCGTCAGTTTGTTGAACTCGTCGAATTTCTCCAACTGGGCCCAATGTCCACATTGCCCGAAAACGTGCAGTTGCACACGCGGAATCTGCTTGAGCGCGACCAGTGCTCCGTCGAGCGGATTGACCCGATCCTCACGGCCCCAGATCAGCAGCACCCGCTGGCGCAGCTTGTACACCTCGCGCCACATCATGCCGAGCTCGAAATCCGGCCCGGCGAAGGACTTCCCCATCGCCCGGGCGGCGGCCAGCGATTCCGGCGTGCTGGCGATGGCGAAGCGCTCATCGACGAGCTCCGGGGTGATCAGCTTCTGGTCGTAGACCATGATGCGCAGGAACTTCTCCATGTTCTCGCGCGTCGGCTCGGCGGTGAAGCGGCCCAGCAGCTTGACCCCTTCGGTGGGATCGGGCGCGAACAGGTTGACGCTCAGCCCGCCCGGGCCCATCAGGACCAGCCGCCCGGCACGGTCGGGATTGTCCAGCGCGAAGCGCACGGCCGTCCCGCCACCGAGCGAGTTGCCCACCAGCGCGGCCCGCTCGATCTCCAGGTGGTCGAAAAGGTTGAGCAAAGCCGTTGCGCTGTAACGGTTGTACTGCTCATGCTCGGTGTGCTTGTCGGAATGCCCGTAGCCCGGCTGGTCGACGGCCAGCACGTGGAAGTGCTCGGCGAGGACGGCGATGTTCCTGGCGAAGTTCGACCAGCTCGACGCCCCGGGACCGCCGCCGTGCAACAGCACGACCGTCTGCGGAATTGCCGACGCCGGCCTCGTGGTAGTGCAGGCGCATGTCGTCACGCACCTGCGCGTAGCGCGACGTGGAGTCGAAGTTCAACTCCTGCTGGGACTCGGCTTCACGGATGAAGGATGTCATCAGCTCCGGTTACACCATCGTGTCGCCGAGTGGCAGGCCGAACTCCTGGTTGCCGAACATCACGTAGGCGCGCTCGGCGTCGTTGGCGGCGTGCACCCGGCCGGCGTGGGCATCCCGCCAGAACCGTTGCAGCGCAGTCTCGGTCTGCAACGCGGTGGCGCCGGCGGCTTCGAAGAGCCGGTCGATGGCCGAGATCGCGCGCTGGCTGGCGCGGACCTGGTCGCGGCGGGCCCGCGCACGCAACTCCAGCGGAACCTCCTTGCCGGCAGACACCAGCGCGTACTCGTCGGCGAGGTTTCCGGACAGCTGCCGCCAGGCCGCGTCGATGTCGCTGGCCGCCTCGGCGATCCGGACCTTGGCGAACGGGTCGTCCTTGGCCTTCTCGCCGGCGTAGGCGGCGCGCAGGCGCTTGCCCTGATGCTCGACGTGCGCGTCGTAGGCGCCGTACGCCATCCCGACGATCGGGGTGGAGATGGTCGTGGGATGCATTGTGCCCCAGGGCATCTTGTACACCGGTGCGGTGTTGGTCTTCAGGCCGGGCGCGGTCCCGTCGCTCATCTGCTTGAAGGACTGGAAGCGGTGCCGCGGGACGAAGACGTCCTTGATCTCCAGCGTCTTGCTGCCGGTGCCCTTCAGGCCCACCACGTACCAGTCGTCGATGATCTTGTAGTCGCTGATCGGGATCAGGAAGCTGCCGAAGTCCACCGGCCTGCCGTCCTTGATCACCGGACCGCCGACGAAGGTCCAGCTGGCATGGTCACAACCGGACGACCAGCGCCACGCGCCGTTGACGATGTAGCCGCCGTCGGTCACCACGCCGGCGCCCATCGGGGCGTACGAGGAGGAGATCCGCACGGTCGGATCCTCGCTCCAGACGTCCTCCTGGGCCTGCTGGTCGAACTGGGCCAGGTGCCAGTTGTGCACACCGAGGATGCCCGAGGCCCAGCCGGTCGACCCGCAGGCGCTGGCCAGCCGGCGCACCGCCTCGAAGAACAGCGTCGGGTCGCTCTGCAGCCCGCCCCACTGCTCGGGCTGGACGAGCTTGAAGAAGCCGACCTCGTCGAGCTCGGCGATGGTCGCGTCGGGCACCCGGCGCAGGTCCTCGGTCTCCTGGGCCCGCTCGCGCAGTTTCGGGAGCAGTTCATCGATGCCGGCCAGGACCGACTGCGCGTCGCGCTGTTGAATGGACGTCACTGCAAGCCTCCAAGAAGTGCGTTACTGGACCCAAGACTAGAACACGTTACGATTTGTGTCGAGCAGCGCGACCCTGCGGCTGGTGGCGGTATGGATTGCGATTTCTGTAACCTGTTCTAGTTGACGCGAAGGGAAGGCTAAGCATCGTGACGCAGGTCCCGCCGGACGAACCGCTGGGTAGCCACGTACTCGAGCTCGAGGTGACCGCGGTCGTCGAGGAGACCGACGATGCGCGCTCGCTGGTGTTCGGCGTGCCCGCGGGTTCCGACGTACCCGCCGATCGGCTGCGCTACGCCCCCGGCCAGTTCCTGACGCTGCGGATCCCCAGCGAGCGCACGGGGTCGGTGGCGCGCTGCTACTCGCTGTGCAGCTCGCCGTTCACCGACGACGCGCTGACCGTCACGGTCAAGCGCACCGCCGACGGCTACGCCTCGAACTGGCTGTGCGATCACGCCCACAAGGGCATGCGCCTGCACGTGCTCGCCCCGTCCGGCACGTTCGTGCCCAAGACCCTCGACGACGACTTCCTGCTGATCGCCGCGGGCAGCGGAATCACGCCGATGCTGGCGATCTGCAAGTCGGCGCTGTCGCAGGGCAGCGGCCGGGTGACGCTGCTCTACGCCAACCGCGACGAGCGCTCGGTGATCTTCGGCGCCGCGCTGCGCGAACTGGCCGCCAAGTACCCGGACCGGCTCACGGTGGTGCACTGGCTGGAGTCGGTGCAGGGACTGCCCAGCGCCACCGCACTCGCCCAACTGATGGCGCCGTTCACCGAGCGGCAGGCATTCATCTGCGGTCCCGGGCCGTTCATGCAGGCGGCGCAGGACGCGCTGGAGTCGCTGAAGGTGCCGGCCAAGCAGGTGCACGTCGAGGTGTTCCGCTCACTGGACACCGATCCGTTCGCCGCGGTGACGATCACCGACGACGGGGACGAGCCGCCCGCGACCGCCGTCGTCGAACTCGACGGCCAGACCCACACCGTGTCCTGGCCGCGCAGCGCCAAACTGCTCGACGTGCTGCTCGACAAGGGACTCGACGTCCCGTTCTCCTGCCGCGAGGGACATTGCGGCGCATGCGCTGTGGTCAAGCGCAGCGGCGAGGTCGACATGGACATCAACGACGTCCTGGAAGCCGACGACATCGCCGAGGGCCTGATCCTGGCCTGCCAGGCGATCCCGAAGACCGATTCGGTGGAAGTCACCTACGACGAATAGGTCGGCGGTTCTCCCAGCGCGAGCAGACGCAAACGTGCCGAATCCGCCGGCGTGTCGGGGACTTCTGTGTCTGCTCGCGGAGAGCGGCGCCCTCAGCGCGGCAGGCCGAGCAGGCGCTCGCCGGCCATCGTCAGCAGGATCTGCTCGGTGCCGCCGGCGATCGTCAGGCATCGGGTGTTGAGGAAGTCGTACACGGCCTTGTCCATGACGAGGCCGCCGGACTCCGACAGTTCCTGCCGGAACTCGGCCAACTCCTGCCGGTGCCGCACGCCGATCAGCTTGCGGGCGCTGGCTTCTGCGCCGGTGTCCTTACCGCTGACCGCCAGCTGGGCGATGCGCTGATCGAGCAGTGAGCCCGCCTGGGCGGACAGGATCAGGCTGCCGACCCGGTCCTGCAGCGCGGTGTCGAGGTCGCGCTGCGACACCGCCCGCAGCATCTCCTCGACCGGGTTGCCCAGCGCGGTGCCGCCGGCCATCATGACCCGTTCGTTGGCCAGCGTGGTGCGGGCCAGCCGCCAGCCGTCGTTGACCGCACCCACCACCATCTCGTCGGGCACGAAGACGTCGTCGAAGAACACCTCGTTGAACAACTCTTCGCCGGTGATCTCCCGCAGCGGGCGCACGACGATGCCCGGGGTCTTCATGTCGACGATGAAGTAGGTGATGCCCTTGTGTTTCGGGCGCGTCCGGGTCCGTTCTCGCCAGGCAGACCCCGAAGTGCGCCTTCTGCGCGGCCGAGTTCCACACCTTCTGCCCGGTGAGCCGCCAGCCGCCTTCTGCCCGAACAGCTTTCATGCGCAGCGCGGCGAGGTCGGAACCGGCGCCCGGCTCGCTGAACAACTGGCACCAGATCACGTCACCGCGCAGGGTGCCGGGCACGAAGCGCTCGATCTGCTCCGGCGTTCCGGCCTCCAGGATCGTCGGCACCGCCCACCACCCGATCACCAGATCCGGGCGCTCGACACCGGCGGCCGCCAGCTCCTGGTCGATGAGCAGCTGCTCGGCCGGGGAGGCTTCGCGGCCGTACGGCTTGGGCCAGTGCGGCGCCAGCAGACCGTTGCCGGCCATCGCGGCCTGGCGCTTCTCGACGGGCAGTGCGGCGACATCGGCGACGGCCGCGGCGATTTCGGGCTGCAGGTGTGCCACCGACTCGAGGTCGACGTGCAACTCGCGCCGCACCCCGTCGAGGGTCAGCGCGGCGACGCGGCGCAGCCAGGCCGGGCGGCCGCCGAGGAACTGCCCGATCCCGTAGGCGCGGCGCAGGTAGAGGTGCGCGTCGTGCTCCCAGGTGATGCCGATGCCGCCGAGGACCTGGATGCAGTCCTTGGCGTTGGCCTGGGCCGAGCCGATTCCGATGGCGGCGGCGATGGCGGCCGCGATCGCCAGCTGGTCCTCGCCGCCGCCGCGTCTGCCGCGACCGTCGCGTCGGCGGCGGCCACGCTCGCTTGCTGCGAGCGCAGCAGCATCTCGGCGCACATGTGCTTGATGGCCTGGAAACTGCCGATCGGCTTGCCGAACTGTTCGCGCACCTTGGCGTACTCGGTGGCGGTGTCCAACGCCCATTGCGCGACACCGGCGGCTTCGGCGGCCAGCACGGTGGCGGCCAGGTCCTCGAACCGCCGCCGCGACGCGGCGAGCCGGGTGGCCGGTGCGGACGTCAACGTGACCTTCGCGAGCGGACGGGAGAAGTCCGTCGCCTCCAACAACTCGACAGTCACACCGTCGCCGGCGGCGTCGACCACCACGACGTGGTCATCGACGGGAAGCAGCAGCAGCCCGGCGGTGTCCGCGCCCAGCACGTAGTCGACGGTCCCCGAGACCCGGCCGTCCTCGTCGCGCAGATCGGCGCGCAGCGCCGCACCGGCGGTCAGCCGGCCCGAGGCCAGGCCGTCGAGCAGGTCCGGATCGTCGATCACCAGCGTGGCCAGTGCCGTCGTGGCCACCGGGCCGGGGATGAGTGCCCGCGCGGCCTCGTCGACCATGGCGCACAGATCCTGGACCGATCCGCCCGCGCCGCCGGCGTCCTCGGACACGGCCACCCCGAACAGCCCGAGTTCGGCCAGACCGTCGTAGACGGGACGCCAGGCGTCCGGTGCACCCTGTTCGACCTCCCGTGCCGCGGCATGAGCTCCGGCGGAGGCAGCCCAACTGCGGACCAATTCACGCGCGGCAAACTGTTCGTCGGTGATGGTCGCAGACACCGTCGGCTCCTAAGGTTTCACAAAGAAGGGCCGCTGAACATCTTGTCAGGCCCACTAGAACGTGTTCTAATAGTGCCAGCGTTCAACCGTCAAGTCGACCGCCATCTCAGCTGGAAGGAGCAGACCGGACAGCGATGTCGTCACCCGCGCAGAAGTCGCCGGCCGGTATCACCCGGGTCGCAGCCGCGTGAGGTGATGCCGGTGTCGGTCCTCGCCGAATCCGAGCTCGGCTCCGAGGCGCAGCGGGAACGCCGCAAACGCATCCTGGACGCGACCATGGCGATCGCCTCCAAGGGCGGCTACGAGGCCGTCCAGATGCGCGCGGTGGCCGATCGGGCCGACGTGGCGGTCGGCACCCTGTACCGCTACTTCCCGTCGAAGGTGCACCTGCTGGTGTCGGCACTGGCCCGCGAGTTCGAGCGGATCGACGCCAAGACCGACCGCACGGCGGTGGCCGGCGGCACCCCGTTCCAGCGGCTCAACTTCATGGTGGGCAAGCTCAATCGGGCCATGCAGCGCAACCCGCTGCTGACCGAGGCGATGACGCGGGCCTATGTGTTCGCCGACGCCTCGGCGGCCGGCGAGGTCGATCACGTCGAGAAGATCATCGACAGCATGTTCGCCCGGGCGATGAGCGACGGCGAGCCGACCGAAGACCAGTACCACATCGCCCGCGTCATCTCCGACGTGTGGCTGTCCAACCTGCTGGCCTGGCTCACCCGGCGGGCTTCGGCCACCGACGTGAGCAAACGCCTCGACCTCGCGGTGCGGCTGCTGATCGGCGACGAGGGCGCGCCCTAAGCCGGTGGCCGTCCCCGACGATCTGCACCGCGCGCTGAGCAACGTGGCGCGGGTCCCCCGGCTGCTGGTGGCGTCCGACTTCGACGGCACCATCGCGCCGATCGTCTCCAACCCGTCCGATGCGCGGCCCATCCCCGCCGCCGCCGACGCCCTCGCCGCGCTGGCCGCGTTGCGCGAGACGACCGCGGCGCTGATCTCCGGGCGGGCGCTGCGCGACCTGGCCGAGCTGTCCGGGGCGCCCGCCGAGGTCCATCTGGTGGGCAGCCACGGATCGGAGTTCAACGCCGATTTCCTTGATGCCATTGATGATTCGGCCAGAGCGCTGCTGGCCGACCTCGAGCAGACGATGGCCGGCCTGGCCGCGCGGTACCCGGGGGCGACCATCGAAACCAAGCCCGTCAGCGTCGCCTTCCACGTCCGCAATGCCGCACCCGAACACGCCCAGGAAGCCCTCGACGCCGCACTGGCCGCCGTCGACCGACTGGGACGTCCACGTCACCGAGGGCAAGGCCGTGCGCGAGTTCGCGGTGATCGACACCGACAAGGGCGAGGCGCTGGAATTGCTGCGCCGCCAGGGTGAGGCCGACGCCATCGTGTTCTTCGGTGACGACGTCACCGACGAGAAGGCGTTCAACCGGCTGGGCGACACCGACGTCGGGGTCAAGGTCGGTTCGGGTGACACCGGGGCCGGCTACCGCGTCGAGGCGCCCGACGACGTGGCGGCGGCCCTGCAGGTTCTGCACGACATCCGCCGCGAGTGGCTCGGCGCCTAGACCGCTACGCGGGCGGGCCGGCCGTGCGTCCGCGAACCACCTCGGTGGGCAGCACGTCGATGACCGGCAGGCCGTCGCGCGGCGGGTTGTGCAGCAGCCGCCCGGCGTGCTTACCCTTCTCCAGCGTCGGCTGAGAAACCGTCGTCAGACCCCGGCTGAGCGCTTCGGGGATCCCGTCGAAACCGGTCACCGTCATCTGGCCGGGTACGTAAATGCCATGCGCGCGTAGGTAATCCATCGCCGAGAGCGCCAGCACGTCGGCGGTACACATCAGCGCGGTGATGTGCGGGTTGGTCTGCAGCGCCAGTTCCGCTGCGGCCGCACCGGAAGCAGGCAGGTGTTCGTGACTCTCGACCACGGTGAGCCGGTCCGGATCCAGCCCGACCGCCGCCATCGCGTCGCGCACGCCGGCGATCCGCTCGCTCTGGACGTGGAAATGCGAGCTCTGCAACCGGTCCGCCGTGACCAGTTGTGACGTCTGATCGCCGACGCGGCGTTCACTGAGGCGCATGGTCAGCAGGCCGATCTCGTGGTGGCCCAGACCGACGACGTAGTCGGCCATCTCCCGCATCGCCGCCCGGTCGTCGATGCACACCCGCGACGCTCCCGGGACGTCCTTGGGCTGGTCGACGACGACGACGGGAACGTGGCGTTGCAGCACGGTCTGCAGGTAGGGATCGTCGTCCGCGGCGGCATAGACCACGAACCCGTCCACTCCCGCCGACAGCACCGCGTTGGTGCCGTCGGAGACGTCGCGGCCGGGGCCCGCGGCGACCAGGAGCAGTCCCTGGCCGGCCTCTTCACACGATTCGGCAAGGCCGGCAACGAAATTCAGCGCCGCCGGGTCACTGAACGAGTAGGTCAGCGGCTCGGTGATGAGCAGGCCGGTCGCGCCCGCCCTACGGGTCCGCAGCGAGCGGGCCACCGGGTCCGGGCCCGGATAGCCCAGCCGCTTGGCGGTGGCCAGCACCCGCTCCCGCAGATCGGCCGACAACTGGTCGGGCCGGTTGTAGGCGTTGGAGATGGTGGTGCGCGAGACCTTGAGCTCGGCGGCCAGTGAGGCCAGGGTGGCCCGGCGCCGCGGCGCGGGACTTCTGGACATGCTCCGTGAGGCTAGCGCATCGGCTTGCGTGAACCCGGCACAAGTGCCCTAGACTCTAATGGAAACGGTTTTCATTTGTATTAGAGCGTGAGGCGGAAGCAATGAGCGTGCGCGGTGCTGCGGTGCTCGCGATATCGGCACTGGTGCTCTCGATCGGGCTCACCGCATGCGGCGGTGACAAGAAGACCGAGGGCACTCCGCGGCGCGTCCGGCATGCCGACCGTCGTCGCGTCGACCGACGTCTGGGGCAGCATCGCGCAGGCGGTCGCCGGCGACCACGCCAAGGTGACGTCGATCATCACCAACGCCTCCGCCGACCCGCACTCCTTCGAGGCCAGCCCGTCGGATGCGGCCGCCATCTCCGACGCCACGCTGGTCGTCTACAACGGCGGCGGCTACGACCACTGGGTCGACGACGTCCTGGCCAACCATCCCGGCGTAGCGTCGGTCAACGCCTACTCACTGCTGAACGCCGCCGCCATCGGTGAGCCCAATCCGGCCAACGAGCACGTCTTCTACGACCTCGGCACCGCCAAGGCCGTGGCCACGACGATCGCCGACCGGCTTGCGCAGGACGATCCCGCTCACGCCGCCGACTACCGATCCAACGCCGCAACCTTCAACCGGAGCGCCGACGCCATCGAGCAGACCGAGAAGGCGATCCGCACGACCCATCCCGGTGCGGCCGTCGTGGCCACCGAACCCGTCGCCCACTACCTGCTGGTCGCCGCCGGACTGACCGACAAGACGCCGGCGGGATTCACCACCGCGGTGGAACAAGACGCCGACCCCGCACCCGTCGACGTGGCCGCCATGCTGGACCTGATCAAGGACCGGCAGGTCGCCGCCGTGGTGTTCAACGAACAGACCGTGACCGCGGTGACCAAGCAGGTACAGGCCGCCGCCCAGAGCGCCGGAATTCCCACCGTCGAGGTCACCGAGACGCTGCCCGACGGCAGCGACTACCTGACCTGGCAGCGCGACACCGCCGACCGGTTGGCCAGCGCGCTGCAGCAGAACCGATAATCACTGCTCGTGGCTGCCGAGGTCGTCTCGCTGACCGGCGCCCGGTTGGCCTTCGGCGACCGGGTGCTGTGGGATCACCTCGACCTGACGGTGTCCGCCGGGGAGTTCATCGCGATCCTCGGCCCGAACGGCACCGGTAAGACCTCGCTGCTCAAGGTGCTGCTCGGTCAGCTCCCGCTGAGCGCGGGCACCGCCACCATCGAGGGCAAGCCGATCGAGGCGGGCAGCGAACGCATCGGCTACGTGCCGCAGCATCGTGCGGTCGACCGCGGGCTGAGCCTGCGCGGCCGCGACCTCGTCCACCTCGGTATCGACGGGCACCGCTGGGGTGTGGCCCCGCTGCGCCGCGCCGAGCGGATCCACCGCCGCGAAGCCGTCGACCGTGCGCTGGCCCAGGTCCACGCCCTCAAGCTGGCCAAGGTCGCCGTCGGGGTGATGTCCGGGGGTGAGCTTCAGCGGGTACGCATCGCGCAGGCGCTGGCCAGTGACCCGGTGCTGCTGCTGTGCGACGAGCCGCTGCTCAACCTCGACCCGGCCAACGCGCGGCTGGTCGCCAAGCTCATCGACCGCCGCCGCCAGTCCGGTACCGCGGTCCTGTTCGTCACCCACGAGGTCAACCCCGTGCTGCCCTACGTCGACCGGGTCATCTACCTGGTCGACGGCCGCTTCCGGATCGGTACCGTGGCCGAGGTCATGACCTCCGAGACGCTCTCGGAGCTGTACCAGGCCGACATCCAGGTGATCCAGGTCGGCAACCGCTACGTGGTCGTCGGCGAGCATCTCGACCACTCCGGGCACACCCTGGGGCACACCCATGACTGACAAGCTCTCCCATCTTCTGGGCAACCTGTTCTCGTTCCACATCACCGCGGATCTGCTCGGCCGCGACTTCGTGCAGCAGGCCCTGCTCGCCGCCGCGCTGCTGGCGTTGGTGGCCGGGCTGATCGGGCCGTTCATCGTGATGCGGCAGATGTCGTTCGCGGTGCACGGCTCCAGCGAGCTGTCGCTGACCGGCGCGTCGTTCGCGCTGCTGGCCGGATTCAACGTCGGCATCGGCGCGCTGCTGGGCTGCGGGCTGGCCGCGATCCTGTTCGGTGTCCTGGGCCAGCGGGCCCGCGAACGCGACTCGGCGATCGGCGTGGTGCTGGCGTTCGGGCTGGGCCTTGCGGTGTTGTTCATCCACCTCTACCCGGGCCGGACCGGGACCAGCTTCGCGCTGCTGACCGGGCAGATCGTCGGCGTCGGCTACTCCGGGCTGGCGCTGCTGGTGGTGGTGACCGTCCTGGTGATCGCCGTGCTGGCGGTCAGCTACCGGCCGCTGCTGTTCGCCACCGCCGACCCCGAGGTGGCCGCCGCGCGTGGCGTTCCGGTGCGGGCGCTGGGCATCGTGTTCGCCGCGCTGGTCGGAGTGGTCGCCGCGCAGGGTGTGCAGATCGTCGGGGCGCTGCTGGTGATGTCGCTGCTGATCACCCCGGCCGCGGCCGCCGCGCGGGTGTTCAGCTCGCCGGTCGCGGTGATCGCGGCGTCGGTGGTGTTCGCCGAGATCTCGGCGGTGATCGGCATCGTGTTGTCGCTGGCGCCCGGTGTTCCGGTGTCGGTGTTCGTCACGACCATCTCGTTCGTGATCTACCTGGTGTGCTGGGCGATCAGCAGCCGCCACCACGACCCGGCCGCGGCCTGACCGGGCATTAGGCTGATCAGGTGCCATCTGTTGATCTGAATGCGGACCTGGGCGAGAGCTTCGGGATCTGGGAGCTCGGCGACGACGACGCGATGCTCGAAATCGTCACCAGCGCCAACATCGCCTGCGGCTTCCACGCCGGTGACCCGGTGCGGCTGGCAGGCACCTGCCAATCCGCGGCAACCTGCGGCGTACGAGTCGGAGCCCAGGTCGGCTACCACGACCTGGCCGGCTTCGGCCGCCGCTACATCGACGTGGAACCCGCCGAGCTGACCGCCGACGTGATCTACCAGATCGGGGCGCTTGCAGGCGCTGGCCCGGACTGCCGGGACCACCGTCGGCTACGTCAAACCCCATGGCGCGCTGTACAACACGATCGTCAAGGACCGCGAGCAGGCCCGCGCCGTCGCCGAGGCGGTCCACGCCGTCGACCCCGCGCTGCCGGTGCTGGGACTGTCCGGATCCGTCTTCTTCGACGAGGCCCGGCGGCTGGGACTGCGCACCGTCGCCGAAGCGTTCGCCGACCGCGCCTACCGCCCCGACGGCCAGTTGGTGTCCCGGCGGGAGAAGGGCGCGGTCCTGCACGACCCCAACCAGATCGCCGAACGTGTCGCGACCATGGTGGCTTCCGGGCGGGTCACCGCGGCCGACGGCTCCACGATCGACGTGGAAGTGGAATCCGTTTGCGTGCATGGTGATTCACCGGGCGCGGTGGAGATCGCCACCGCGGTGCGCAAACGCCTGCTGGCCGACGGCGTCGAGTTGGCGGCATTCACCTGATGCGGCTCAAGCTCGGCCGCCCGGACATCGACGACTATCGGGATCGCTTCGACCTACCCGCGGCCGAGTCGGACGCGGCGCTGTCGGTGACCTGGCTGGGAGTGTCGACACTGCTCGTCGACGACGGCACCTCGGCAGTGATGACCGACGGGTTCTTCTCCCGCCCAGGCCTTCTCGACGTCGGACTGCGCCGGCTGACACCGTCGGAGTCGCGGATCGACTACTGCCTGAACCGCGCCGGAGTCCACCGGCTCGCCGCGGTGCTGCCGGTCCACACCCATTACGACCACGTGCTGGATTCCGCGGTGGTCGCCCAGCGCACCGGCGCACGACTGATCGGTGGCGAATCGGCGGCGAATGTCGCTCGCGGACAGGGACTTTCCCCGGAGAACATCGTCGTTGCCACGCCGGGTGAAGAGCTGACCCTCGGCCCGTTCGGGGTGACGCTGATCGAGTCGCACCACTGCCCGCCCGACCGCTTCCCCGGCGAGATCACCGAACCCGTCGTCCCGCCGGCGAAGGCGTCGGCCTACCGATGCGGTGAGGCGTGGTCGACGCTGATCCACCACGCACCCAGCGATCGGCGGCTGCTGATCCAGGGCAGCGCCGGCTTCCTGCCCGGCGCCCTCGACGGCAGACACGCGGAGGTGGCCTACCTCGGTGTCGGCCAGCTCGGCGTGCAACCGCAGGAGTACATCACCCGGTACTGGGCGGAAACCGTCGGCGCGGTGGGAGCGCGGCGGGTGGTGCTGATCCACTGGGACGACTTCTTCCGCCCGCTGACCGAACCGATGCGGGCACTGCCCTACGCCGGTGACGACCTCGACGTCACGATGCGGGTGCTGTCGCGGCTGGCCGAGCGCGACGGTGTCGCCCTGCATCTCCCGACCGTGTGGCAGCGCGCCGACCCCTGGGCCTGAGCCTTGACGCACCTGGTCATCTCGCTGGTCCTGCTGGCGGTTGTCCTGGTCTTCGCCATCGCGCGCCCTGCCGGGTGGCCCGAAGCGGTGCTGGCGGTTCCGGCGGCGGGCATCCTGGTCGCGATCGGTGCGGTGACGCCCGGCGAGGCCACCGCCGAAATGGGCCGCATGCTTCCGGTGGTCGCGTTCCTGGCCGCCGTGCTGGTGCTGGCCAGCCTGTGCGACGACGAGGGCCTGTTCGAGGCGGCCGGAGCGTGGATGGCGCGCACCAGCACGGGCCGGCCGCGCCGGCTGCTGGGTCAGGTGTTCGTGATCGCGGCCGCGACGACGGCGATCCTCAGCCTCGACGCCACCGTGGTGCTGCTGACTCCGGTGGTGCTGGCGACCGTGCGCGCACTGCGCGTCCCGTCCCGGCCGCACCTGTACGCCACCGCGCATCTGTCGAACACCGCCTCGCTGCTGCTGCCCGGTGTCGAACCTGACCAACCTGCTGGCGTTCAGCGCCGCCGGGCTGTCGTTCACCCGGTTCAGCGTGTTGATGGCCGCGCCGTGGCTGCTGGCGGTGGCCGTCGAGTACGCGGTGTTCCGGCTGGTGTTCCGCCGCGACCTTGCCGAGGCGCCGGGTGCTGACGCTCCCCCGCCGGTGCGAGCGCCCGGTGTTCGTGCTCGTTGTGCTGGGGCTGACATTGGCCGGCTTCGCGGTGACCTCGTTCGCGGGTCTGTCGCCGGCCTGGGCCGCGCTGGCCGGCGCGGTGGTGTTGGGTGTGCGCTCACTTGCCCAGCGGCGCAGCACAATCGGGGGCATTGTGCGCTCACTCAACCTGCCGTTCTGTGTGTTCGTCCTCGCCCTCGCGGTGGTGGTCAAGGCGGTCATGGTCAACGGCCTGGACACCGCGGCCCGCGACCTGCTGCCGTCGGGCACCGGCTTGGCGGCCCTGCTCGGGATCGCCGCGGTGGCCGCGGTGCTGTCCAACGTCGTCAACAACCTGCCCGCGGTTCTGGTGCTGCTTCCCCTGGTGAGCGGCCCGGCCGCGGTGCTGGCGGTGCTGATCGGGGTGAACATCGGGCCGAACCTGACCTACGTCGGTTCGCTGGCAAACCTGCTGTGGCGCAGGGTGTTACATCAGCAGGGCGAGCAGACGAGCGTGCGGGAGTTCACCTGGCTGGGGGTGCTCACGGTGCCGGCCTGCCTGGTGGTCGCCGTCGTCGCGCTGTGGGCCGGACTGCGGCTGATCGGGGTGTAGCCAGTTCTGCCGAGCAGACGCAAAAGCTACCGAGACGCCGAAGACGACGGAACCTTTGCGTCTGCTCGCGGGGCGGACAGCTAACGGCGGCGCTGCCGGGAGATCTCGGCCAGCACCACGCCGGCAGCCACCGAGGCGTTCAACGACTCCATCTGCCCCGCCATCGGAATGGAGATCACCGCGTCACAGTTCTGCCGCACCAGCCGGGACAGCCCCTTGCCCTCCGAGCCGACCACCACGACCAGCGGTCCGGAGGCGTCGAACTCGTCGAGGGGGATGTCACCGTCGGCGTCGAGGCCGACCACCTGCAGGCCGGCCTCGGACCACTCCTTGAGCGTCCGGGTGAGGTTCGTGGCACGCGCCACCGGAACCCGTGCGGCGGCACCGGCGCTGGTGCGCCACGCCACCGCCGTCACCGACGCCGAGCGACGCTGCGGGATCAGCACACCGTGTGCGCCGAACGCCGCCACCGAGCGCACGATGGCGCCGAGGTTGCGCGGGTCGGAGATGTTGTCGAGCGCGACGAGCAGCGCCGGCTCGGTGTCCCTGGTGGCCAGTCCCAGCAGGTCGTCGGGATGCGCGTACTCATACGGGCGGGACCTGCAGCGCGATGCCCTGGTGCAGACCGTTGGAGCTCATCCGGTCCAGGTCGGTGCGCGGCACCTCGAGAATCGGGATCCCGCGATCGGCGGCCAGCGTCACCGATTCGGTCAACCGCTCGTCGGCCTCGGCGCCGAGCGCGACGAACAGCGCCGTCGCAGGCGCGTCTGCCCGCAGGCATTCGACAACCGGGTTGCGGCCCAACACCATCTCGGTCTCGTCGGTGGGCTTGGTCTGCCGACGGGCCTGGGTCTGCTTGACCGCACGCCGCGCCGCCGGGTGCCCGGGGCGCTTATGCGCGGGGGGCGTGGCGCCCCGGCCCTCCAGTCCTCGCCTGCGCACGCCGCCGGAGCCGACGGTGGGGCCCTTCTTGGTGCCTTCTTTGCGGACTGCGCCACGACGCCGCGAATTGCCGGCCATCTACTTGCCTTCCTCGCGGAGGGCCCACTGTGGACCGTCGGCTGTATCGGTTACCTCGATGCCGGCTTCGTTCAGCCGGTCGCGGATCTCGTCGGCCTGCGCCCAGTCGCGGGTCTGCCGGGCCTCGTCGCGGCGCTTCGAGCTCCGCGCGCGCCAGGACGTCGACGGCTCCCAGCGCGGCGGATGTCTCGTCGCGATTGTGCCACCGCTCGTCGAGCGGGTCGCAGCCGAGAATGCCCATCATGGCGCGGATTTCGCTCGCCTTGGCCAGCGCCGTGTCGTGGTCGCCGGACTCCAGCGCCCGGTTTCCGTCGGCGCGGGCGTTGTGCACCTCGGCCAGCGCGATCGGCACCGCGAGATCGTCGTCGAGTGCGGCACCGAACTTCTCGGTCCACGTGCTGGGCACCACCGCACCCACCCGGACGCGCACCCGGTGCAGAAACTCCTCGATACCGGTGTAGGCCTTCACCGCGTCCTGCAGAGCCGTCTCGGAGAACTCCAGCATCGACCGGTAATGCGCGCTGCCCAGGTAGTACCGCAGCTCGGCCGGCCGAACCCGTTGCAGCACAGCAGGTATCGCGAGCACGTTGCCCAGCGACTTGCTCATCTTCTCGCCACCCATGGTGACCCAGCCGTTGTGCAGCCAGTAGCGGGCGAAGCCGTCGCCGGCCGCACGGGCCTGTGCGATCTCGTTCTCGTGGTGCGGGAACACCAGATCCATTCCACCGCAATGGATGTCGAACTCCGGGCCCAGGTACTCGTGTGCCATGGCCACGCATTCGGAATGCCAGCCGGGCCGGCCGCGGCCCCACGGGGTGGGCCACGACGGCTCACCCGGCTTGGCGCCCTTCCACAAGGTGAAGTCGCGCTGGTCGCGCTTGCCCTCGCCGGCGCCCTCGCCCTGGTGCACGTCGTCGATCTTGTGCCCGGAGAGATTGCCGTACTCGGGGAAGCTCAGCACGTCGAAGTAGACGTCGCCGGCTCCGGTGTAGGCGTGGCCGGTGTCGACGAGTCGCTCGATGAGTTCGACGATCTGGGTGATGTGCCCGGTCGCGCGGGGCTCGGCCGACGGCGGCAGCACGCCGAGCGCGTCGTAGGCGGAGGAGAACTCCCGCTCGTGCGTGGCGGCCCACTCCCACCAGGGCCGGCCGGCATCGGCGGCCTTAGTGAGGATCTTGTCGTCGATGTCGGTGACGTTGCGGATGAAGGCGACGTCGTAGCCCTTGGCCGTCAGCCAGCGGCGCAGGACGTCGAAGGCGACGCCACTGCGGACGTGTCCGATGTGGGGCAGGCCCTGCACGGTGGCGCCGCACAGATAGATCGAGGCGTGCCCGGGACGCAGCGGCACGAACTCGCGCACGGTACCCGTGTAGGTATCGTGCAGTCGCAGCTCGGTCACGACGTGCCAGCTTACCGGCCTATTCGCCGTCGTCCGGCATCGCGTCGGAACGGTCCACCACCAGAGCGGTCGCCACGGCCGCCAGCCCCTCGCCGCGGCCCGTCAGTCCCAGACCGTCGGTGGTCGTCGCCGACACCGACACCGGCGCGCCCAGCAGCTCGGAGAGCAACCGCTGAGCCTCCTCGCGGCGCGGCCCGACCTTGGGGCGGTTGGCGATCACCTGCACCGCGGCATTGCCGACGGTGTATCCGGCGCCGGCCACCAGATCCCGGACGTGGGCGAGCATCTGTGCGCCGGTGACACCGCGCCACTGCGGCTGGTCCACCCCGAACACCGCGCCCAGATCGCCG
Source organism: uncultured Actinomycetota bacterium (assembly GCA_963765445.1). GTDB lineage: Bacteria > Actinomycetota > Actinomycetes > Mycobacteriales > Mycobacteriaceae > Mycobacterium. The sequence continues at coordinate 101,543 of CAVXWQ010000043.1, read as the reverse complement.
AGCCCGGCGGCCGAGAGCAGCGCATCGCACAGCGCGTGGACGGCGACGTCACCGTCGGAGTGCCCGGAGCAGCCGTCCGCGCCGTCGAACAACAGACCGAGCAGCCAGCAGGGCCGGCCGGGCTCGATCGGGTGGACGTCGGTGCCGAGGCCGACGCGGGGAATCGTCACGTCAGCAGCGCCTGGGCCAGCCGGAGATCCAGCGGCGTGGTGATCTTGAACGCCCGGGTGTCGCCGGCGACGGTGTGCACGGGCGTTCCGAGGAACTCCACCAGCGACGCGTCATCGGTGACCATCGCACCGCCCGCGCGGTCGTAGGCGCGGCGCAGCAGCTCGGTCTCGAAGCCCTGCGGTGTCTGGACGGCGCGCAGGCCCGCCCGTTCCGGCGTGCCCAGGACGACACCGTTGGCGTCGACCGCCTTGACGGTGTCGACGACCGGCAGCACCGGGATGACCGCGCGCAGCCCCTCCCGCAGTGCCGCGACCACTCGCTGGATCTGGTCTGCAGGTGTCAGCGGCCGGGCCGCGTCGTGGACGAGGACGAAGTCCGGGTCCCCGACGGCGGCCAGCGCATGACGGACGGTCTCCGGACGCTCCGAGCCGCCGGCCACCACGGTGGCACGGTCGCCGAGCAGCAACTTGGTCTCGTCGACCCGGTCTGCGGGCACCGCGACCACAACCCGGTCCACGACGCCCGAGGCGAGCAAGCCGTCGACGGCGCGTTCCAGCATCGTGCAGCCGCCGAGTTCGACGTATGCCTTGGGAATGCCGGCGCCAAGCCGTTCACCGGAGCCGGCCGCTGTGACGACCGCGACCGTGTCGGACACCGATCGCCTCAGGTCAGTCAGGACGCGGCGGCCAGAACCTCGTCGAGAATGATCTCAGCCTTCGCGTCATCGGTGTTCTCAGCCAATGCCAGCTCGCCGACCAGGATCTGACGGGCCTTGGCGAGCATGCGCTTCTCGCCCGCGGACAGTCCACGCTCCTGGTCACGACGCCAGAGGTCGCGGACGACCTCGGCAACCTTGTTCACGTCTCCCGAAGCCAGCTTCTCGAGGTTGGCCTTGTAGCGGCGCGACCAGTTGGTCGGCTCTTCGGTGTGCGGCGCGCGCAGGACCTGGAAGACCTTGTCGAGGCCCTCCTGACCAACAACGTCACGCACGCCCACGTACTCGGCATTATCGGCTGGAACTCGAACGGTCAGGTCTCCCTGGGCGACCTTCAAGACGAGATACTCTTTTTGTTCGCCTTTGATGGTCCGGGTTTCGATCGCTTCGATCAATGCAGCACCGTGGTGAGGATAGACAACGGTGTCTCCGACCTTGAAAATCATCAGTTTCGAGCCCCTTTCACATCTCAATACTAGCACGGCGCCGGAGTGGGTGCGGAACAACGGTGCAGGTCAGGGGCACCGTGGGTGAAGAGTGGGGGTTGACAGGGTGAAGAAAGCGTGCATGAAGTCGCTGGTTTCACACCTGTCCCAGCAACGGTTCGCGACGCCGCCGGCGACATACGGCAACCCTCAGCTACCGCACGGCCGCACTACCTACTACTCTGCATAGTTGAACCGCGGCGGCGAGAGCACTGCCGACCGCACCCGGCCGAGCAGGAGGCTGCTGTGAACCGCTTGACGAATCGCCTCTTGGCAGCAACCGCCGGCCTGGCCGCCGGCGCCCTGCTTGTCACCGGATGCTCCTCGGGTCAGATCTCGCAGACCGCCAGCCAGGAGTCGGCCGTCAACGGCAGCACGGCGAACGTGAAGAACATCGCCCTGCGCAACGTGCACATCCAGGCCGTGCAGACCGGCGACTACCTCAAGCCGGGCCGCACCGTGCAGCTGATCTTCGTGGCCGCCAACGACTCCCCGGACGTCAACGACAAGCTGGTCGGCATCAGCACCGACATCGGCTCGGTGTCGGTGACCGGTCCGACCGCGATCCCCGCCGCCTCCTCGCTGGTCGTCGGCTCGGCTGACGGCCAGGACGAGGTCGTGCCGATGGGCAACGCGCAGGCGACCACGGCGGAGGTCACCCTGGCCCAGCCGATCACCAACGGGCTGACCTACAACTTCACCTTCGACTTCGAGAAGGCCGGCCAGGCAAAGGTCGCCGTGCCGATCTCGGCTGGTGCCGCGCCTCGTCAGGGTGCCGCGGCCGCCCACGGCTGACCGAAGCCCTCGCGCCGGCGGGTTGATCCGGGGATCTGTCGTACCCACCGGATAGCGTCACGTCCGTGGCCAAGGCGCGATCGCAGTACCGCTGCTCGGAGTGCCGTCACGTCATGGCCAAGTGGGTCGGCCGCTGCCCGGAGTGCGGCACGTGGGGGACCGTCGACGAGGTGGCCGTGCTGGCCACCGGCAGCGGGACGGCCCAACGCGCGGTGGTGCCGTCCTCGCCCGCGGTTCCGATCAGTTCGATCGACCCGGACCGCACCCGCCACTTCCCCACCGGGGTGAGCGAACTCGATCGCGTGCTCGGCGGCGGTGTGGTGCCGGGGTCGGTGAGCCTGCTGGCCGGTGATCCGGGCGTCGGCAAGTCGACGCTGCTGCTCGAGGTCGTGCATCGGTGGGCCCAGGCCGGCCGGCGCGCGCTGTATGTGTCCGGCGAGGAGTCGGCGGGCCAGATCCGGATGCGCGCCGAGCGCACCGGGTGCACGCACGACGAGGTCTTCCTGGCCGCCGAGTCCGACATACAGACGGTGCTGGGGCACATCGAGGCGGTCCAGCCCAGCCTGGTGGTCGTCGACTCGGTGCAGACGATGACGGCAGGCGACGTCGACGGCGTGGTGGGCGGTGTGACCCAGGTCCGCTCGGTGACCACGGCACTGACCGCGACGGCGAAGTCGACCGGTGTCGCGATGGTCCTCGTCGGGCATGTCACCAAGGACGGCGCGATCGCCGGGCCCCGCTCGCTGGAACACCTCGTCGACGTGGTGCTGCACTTCGAGGGTGACCGCAACTCGCCGCTGCGCATGGTGCGCGGCGTCAAGAACCGGTTCGGCGCCGCCGACGAGGTTGGCTGTTTCATGTTGCAGGACAGCGGGATCGAGTGCATTGCGGATCCCGTCGGGGCTGTTCCTCGACCAGCGCCCGGTGCCGGTGCCGGGTACCGCGGTCACCGTCGCGCTCGACGGCAAACGTCCGATCATCGGCGAGATCCAGGCGCTGCTCGCCTACCGGCCCGAGCATGCCCAGCCCAGGCGTGCGGTCAGCGGAGTCGACAGCTCGCGGGCGGCGATGATCGCCGCGGTGCTCGAACGCCGGGCCAGCTTGAAGATCAGTGCGACCGACGTCTACCTGTCCACCGTCGGCGGGATGCGGCTGATGGATCCGTCGGCGGACCTGGCGGTGGCGATGGCGATGGCGTCGGCGTACGCCGACCTGCCGCTGCCCACCACGACCGTCGTGATCGGCGAGGTCGGGTTGGCCGGCGACTTGCGCCGGGTCATCGGGATGGACCGCAGGCTGGCCGAGGCGGCCCGGCTGGGCTTCACCACCGCGCTGGTTCCGGCCGGCTGCGGCCCGGTGCCCAAGGGGCTGCGGGCCATCGAATCGGCCACCATCGGCGACGCGCTGCGCTCGATGCTGGCGATCGCGAAATCCCCGTACGACAACGTCGTCAAGCAACTTCGGCGGGACAGGTCGAGTAACGACCCCGACGCAGTGGACAATAACTGGCTGTGAGCACCGTCAACCGGACCAACGGCTCGGCACAGCCTGCGGCTGCCAACCTGCGCGAGACGATCGGCCGGCTGGCACCGGGCACCGCCCTGCGCGACGGTCTGGAACGCATCCTGCGCGGCCGCACGGGCGCGCTGATCGTGCTCGGCCACGACGAGCGGGTCGAGGCGATCTGCGACGGCGGCTTCTCCCTGGACGTGCGGTTCGCCCCCACCCGGCTGCGCGAGCTGTCGAAGATGGACGGCGCGGTGGTGCTGTCCACCGACGGCGACCGCATCGTGCGGGCGAACGTCCAGCTGGTGCCCGATCCCACGATCCCGACCGACGAATCGGGGACCAGGCATCGCTCGGCCGAGCGCGCCGCCATCCAGACCGGATATCCGGTGATCTCGGTCAGCCACTCGATGAACATCGTCACCGTCTACGTGGCGGGGGAACGGCACGTCGTCGCCGACTCGGCCACCATCCTGTCGCGGGCCAACCAGGCGATCAACACGCTCGAGCGCTACAAAGCGCGCCTGGACGAGGTGTCCCGGCAGCTGTCCACCGCCGAGATCGAGGACTTCGTCACCCTTCGCGACGTGATGACGGTGGTGCAGCGGCTGGAGATGGTGCGCCGCATCGGCCTGGAGATCGACTACGACACCGTGGAGCTCGGCACCGACGGCAGGCAGCTGCGGCTGCAGCTCGAGGAACTGCTCGGCGGCAACGACACCGCCCGTGAGCTGATCGTCCGCGACTACCACGCCAACCCCGACCCGCCGTCGAAGGCGCAGATCGCCGCGACCCTGGCCGAACTCGACGGGTTGTCCGACACCGAGCTGCTCGACTTCACCGCGCTGTCGCGGGTGTTCGGCTACCCGTCTACCGCCGAGGCGCAGGATTCGGCGCTGTCGGCACGCGGATACCGGGCGATGGCCGGCATCCCGCGTCTGCAGTTCGCCCACGTCGACCTGCTGGTGCGCCGGTTCGGCTCACTGCAGGGACTGCTCGCGGCGAGCGCGACCGACCTGCAGTCCGTCGACGGGATCGGCGCCATGTGGGCGCGGCACGTCCGCGAGGGACTGTCACAGCTGGCCGAGTCGACCATCGCCGACCGGCTGGTCTAGACCCGACTCAGCTGCCGCGGGCGCCGGAGCTTGCTCGGGAGCCGGCGCAGGCTGATCGGCCGGCGGTGCGGCACCCGGCGGCGGGGCGTCGGCCAAGATGAACGGCACCGACGCCGAACGCAGGTTGCCCAGCTGGACCACCAGGTTGTAGGTGCCCGGACCGATCGGCTGGCGCGGCAGCGGGCACTGCGGCGCGGAGCCCATCCCGGTCCAGGTCACCTCGGTGGTCACCTGCTCACCCGGGTTGAACGTCTTGACCAGCGTCTCGTTGGACGGCGCGCAGTCGAGGTTCGACCACAGCCGCTTGTTGTCCAGCGAGTAGACGTAGGCGGCCAGCACCGCGGCGCCGACGTCACGCTTGCAGGCCACCAGGCCGATGTTGGTGACGACCATCGTGAACTTGGGCTGATCGCCGATGACGTACTGCGGCTCGTTGGTGATGCCCTTGACCGCCAGCGTCGAGTCCGGGCAGTCGTCGCCCTCCTTGAGCACCGGCGGCGGCGCGACGGCCTCGGTCGGCGTCGGGGTGGGGGCGGGAGCCGCGGACGCCGCAGGCGGGGCGACGACGGGGTTCTTGTTCTCGGGCTGCGGAGTCTGCGACGCCGCGGTCTTCACCGAGCTCTTGGAGTCCGAGCCTCCGCTGAACACCGCGAAGGCCACTCCGACGATGATGGCGAGAATCAGCACCGCGATGCCGATCGCCAACCCCCGGCGTCGCCAGTAGATTTGCGAGGGCAGAGGTCCACGCGGTTCCAGATCCAGCACGTTCTCACGGTAAGCCCAGGTCACCGCGAGCTGTTCGACCCCGCTCGGCGTGTCGCCTTGTTCGCCAGCGGTTGATTACTCGCCGATGTCGCCGATGTGCTTGCGGAGGGTGACTTTTCCGTCGGCCAGGTGGTAGGTGACGCCGACGATGGCCAGGCCGCCGTCGGCGATCCGGTCGGCGATCGCGGACGACCGCGACATCAGCTGAGCGGCGGTCTCGGTGACGTGGCGGGCCTCGAATTCGTCGACGCGGGTGAGCCCGTCGCGGCGGCCCAGCAGGATCGACGGTGTGACCCGCTCGACGACGTCGCGCACGAAGCCGGACGGCACCTGCCCGTCGTCGAGGGCGGACAGTGTCGCCTTGACCGCGCCGCAGCTGTCGTGGCCGAGGACGACGATCAGCGGCACATTCAGGATCGTGACGGCGTACTCGATCGAGCCGAGCACGGCCGAGTCCATGACGTGTCCGGCGGTGCGGACCACGAACATGTCGCCGAGGCCCTGGTCGAAGATGATCTCGGCGGCGACCCGGCTGTCGGCGCAGCCGAACACGACCGCGGTCGGTCGCTGCTCGCCGGCCAGGCTGGCCCGGTGCTCGATGCCCTGGCTGGGATGCTCGGGCTTACCCGCGACGAAGCGCTCGTTACCCTCTTTGAGTGCCTTCCACGCTGTCACTGGGCTGCTGTGCGGCATGTGCCTCATTCTGCACTGCCGCCGTGGCGGGCACGTCATGACCATCGTCCCCGCCGAGCTCGTCGACTGGTACGGCCGCGCCCGCCGCGACCTGCCGTGGCGGGCTCCGGACGTGACCGCCTGGCAGATCCTGGTCAGCGAGTTCATGTTGCAGCAGACGCCGGTGGCACGGGTCGCCCCGATCTGGCTGGAGTGGGTGGCGCGCTGGCCCACCCCGTCGGCGACGGCGGCGGCCGGTGCCGCGGACGTGCTGCGCGCGTGGGGCAAGCTGGGCTATCCGCGGCGCGCGAAGCGACTGCACGAGTGCGCGACGGTGATCGCGGCCGAGCACGACGACGTGGTGCCCGACGACGTGGACGTGTTGCTCACCTTGCCGGGTGTCGGCGCCTACACCGCACGGGCGGTGGCGTGCTTCGCCTACCAGAAGCGGGTTCCGGTGGTGGACACCAATGTTCGGCGGGTGGTGGCGCGGGCGGTGCACGGGCTGGCCGACGCCGCAAGCCCGTCGGCGGTTCGTGACCTCGCCGACGTCGAGGCGCTGCTGCCCGACGACTCCTCGGCGCCGGTGTTCTCCGCGGCGCTCATGGAACTGGGTGCGACGGTGTGCACGGCGCGATCGCCGAAGTGCGGTATCTGCCCGCTGACGCGTATGCGCGTGGCGGGCGGCCGGGCACCCGCCCGGCTCGGGGTCCGCCCGGCCGACCCAGCGCTACGCCGGAACCGACCGCCAGGTGCGCGGCCGGCTGATGGACGTGCTGCGGGCCAGTTCGGCGCCGGTCGAGCGGGCACAGCTCGACGTGGTGTGGCTGACCGATCCCGGCGCAGCGCGATCGGGCGCTGGACTCGCTGCTGGTCGACGGTTTGGTGGAGCAGACGGCGGACGGCCGGTTCGCGCTGGCCGGCGAAGGCGACGATGCAGGCGCTAGCGCCTACGACGCGCGGGCGAAGCGGCGCCGGTAGTCCGACGGGGTGACACCGACGATGCCGGCGGAAATGGTGCCGCAGCAGCGTGGCGTTACCGAAGCCGACCCGCTCGGCGATGCGGTCGACGTCGAGATCGGTCTCCTCGAGCATCCGCCGCGCGTAGAGCACCCGCTGGTCGGTGACCCACTGCATCGGCGTGGTCCCGGTCTCCTCGACGAACCGGCGCGCGAAAGTGCGCGACGACATGCTGGCGCGTTTGGCCAGCGTCGCCACCGTGTGCGGCGCTTCGAGATTGGCAAGGATCCAATCCAGTTGCGGGGCAAAGCCTTCCGAGCAGCGCGCCGGGATGGGCTGATCGATGTACTGACGCTGGCCGCCGTCGCGCTGCGGCGGCACCACCATGCGGCGGGCGATGATGTTGGTGACGGCACTGCCCAGCTCGCGGCGCACCAGGTGCAGGCTCGCGTCGATACCGGCCGCGGTGCCCGCACTGGTGATCAGGTCACCGTCGTCGACGAACAGGACGTTGCGGTCGACGATCGCAGTGGGATAGCGGCGGGCGAGTTCGTCGGCGTGCATCCAGTGCGTCGTACACTCGGCGCCCGTCGAGCAGGCCCGCGGCACCGGCGATGAAGGCCCCCGAACACACCGTGAGCACCGTCGAGCCCGCCTCGTGCGCGGCGCGCAGCGCGTCGAGCGCCTCCTGCGGGTAGGCCTCCGGCGGCCCGGCGACGGCGGGGACCGCCACCACATCGGCGCCGATCAGGCCGTCGAGCCCGTGATCGGGCACCAACTGGGCCCCGACGCTGGTGCGAAGCGGCTTGCCCGCCTCCGGGCCGCACACCTTGAAGTCGATGGCGGGAACGCCGTCGGCGGTCCGGTCGATGCCGAACACCTCGCAGATGACCCCGAACTCGAAGACCGTGACCCCGTCGAGAACGAGAGCCGAGACGCTGTTCAAAGCCATGGCAGAATCTTATCGCACTGGGTCAGTACTGCCACTGTTGGCTGGATATTGGCGGGCGAAGAATTACTGCCATGACCGCATTGATCACCTTCCTGCTCCTGACAGTCGTTCTCCTCGCCCCGTTCGGCGTGGTCGCCGCCATCGCAGCGGTGTCCCATCGCGACGGCACCCTGCGTCTGCACGGCGCCCAGTTCATGCTCGCCGCTCCGCTGGTCGGCCGGCTGTACCACGACGTTGACGACGCCGACGCCCGCCGCGTCGAACACGACCTCGATGCCGTCCGCACCCGCTTCGAGAACCACCCGGTGTGGCCGTCACCCGGTGTGCTCGGGGAGCGCCGCTAGGAACGTCTCGACGGCCTCCCGGTACCGATCGGGGGCGTCGTCGTGCACGAGATGCCCGGCGCCGGGCACCTGCACGTAGGTCGCCCGCTCCCCCGCCATCTCCAGCATCCGGCGCATCTGGCCGGGCGGAGCCACCGAGTCACCCGCCTCGATCAGCAGCACCGGCGCGCGAACGCCGCGCCACTGCTGCCAGTAGTCGCGGGTGCCCCACTCCGCGGCGATCTCGATCCAGCGAGCCGGCTGCCCGTGCAGGCGCCACCCCGTTTCCGTCCGGTCGAACGCATCCAGGAAGTACTGTCCTGCGACAGGGCCGAACTCGGCGAAAACCTCAGCGGCGGAACCGAACTCGGCGGGCAGCGCGTGCAGCCAGGGCTCCCACGGTCCGGTGGTGCGGCCGACGAAGTCCGGCGCCATGTCCTCGACCACCAGCGCGGCGACCAGATCTGGGCGTTGCGCGGCAAGACACCACGAATGCAGGCCGCCCATGGAATGGCCGATCAGCACCGCCGGGGCGCCCAGTTCGGCGACCGCGTCACCCAGATCGGCGACGAACCGCTCGGTGCTGACGGGGGCGGGATCGTCGACGTCACGGCCCCGGTGCCACGGCGCGTCGTAGGTGTAGACCGCGCCGAATCGCGTCAACCAGGGCACCTGCCGCGACCACGTGCTGCCGCGGCCCATCAGTCCGTGGACCAGCACCAGCGGACGGCCGGCGCCACCCCGGTGCGTCAGCGGTTCGGTGCTCACCGCTTCATCTTGCGCGGTGGTCGCCGCCTTCGGGACGCGCGGTAGCCTTGCGCCATGTCCGTGGTGAAGATCAACGCAATCGAGATACCGCCGGGTGCGGGGCCCGAACTGGAGAAGCGGTTCGCCAACCGCGCCCATGCCGTCGACAATCAGCCGGGCTTCCTCGGATTCCAGTTGCTGCGGCCGGTCAAGGGCGAGGACCGCTATTTCGTGGTGACCAAGTGGGAGAGCGAAGAGGCCTTCCAGGCGTGGGCCACCGGTCCCGCCATCCATGCGCACGCCGGTGAGCGCGCCAACCCGGTGGCCAAGGGCGCTCACCTGCTCGAGTTCGAGGTTGTGTTGGACGTTGCCGGGTCAGGCACCGACGCGTAGCGCCCGCCGGGTGCTCCGGAGCGCGGTGGCCAGCGCAATCAGGATGGCCACCGCGATCGCCTCCGCTGCCGCCCTGGCGACCAGCTGCGCACCGGCGCCCGCGCCGCCGGCCAACGCCGGTGCGGTTCGCATCGAGATCAACACCCCGCAGGGGGTGCGGGCCAAGCAGGTCATGGACATGCTGAACTCCGACTGGCCCATCGGCCCGGTCAGCGTCAAGACCCTGGCCGCACCCGACATGGTCGACGCGGTCGCCGCCACCATGGACTCGCTGTGGTGGGACCGGCCCTACACGCTGGCCGGCGTGGACATCGGTGCGGGCGTGGCCACCCTGCATCTGCTGACCTCCTACGGCGCACGCCAGGACATCGAGATTCGCACCGGCGACGACACCTTCGTCCGGCGCTTCGAGGTGACCACCGAGAAGCCGTCGATCAAGTCGTGGCAGGACGTCGACACCGCGCTCAGCCGGACGGGTGCGCGCTACGCGTGGCAGGTCTCCAAGGTCGACGACGGGCGCTGCCAGAAGGTGGCGGGCACCAACACCGACCAATCACTGCCGCTCGCTTCGATTTTCAAGACCTACGTGCTGTACGCGGTGGAGACCGCCGTGCGGGCGGGCACTCTGGGTTGGGACGACAAGCTGACCATCACCGCCGAGGGCAAGAAGCTGGGCTCGTCGGGCTTCGACAAACTTCCGCCGGGTTCGCAGATCACGGTGCGCCAGGCCGCCGGCAAGATGATCGCCACCAGCGACAACATGGCCACCGACATGCTCATCGGCCGGCTGGGCACGCACGCCATCGAGCAGGCGCTGGTCGACGCCGGGCACCACGATCCGGCGAGCATGGTCCCGTTCCCGACGATGCGCGAGATCTTCGCGGTGGGCTGGGGCAACCCCGACGTCCGCGACCAGTGGAAGACGGCCAGCCCGCAGCGTCGCGCGGTGTTGCTTGCCGAAGCCAATTCCCGCCCCTACGAACCGGATCCGCAGCGCACCCACGCCCCGGGCTCGGCCTACGGCGCGGAGTGGTACGGCAGCGCCGAGGACATCTGCCGCGTGCACGCCGGCTTGCAGCACAACGCCGTCGGCCCGGCCGCCCCGGTCAAGGACATCATGTCCGAGATCGCCGGCATCGACCTCGACCGCACCGAGTGGCCCTACATCGGCGCCAAGGCCGGCAACCTGCCCGGCGATCTGACGTTCAGCTGGTACGCCGTGGACCGCACCGGACAGGCGTGGGTGGTCAGCTTCCAGCTGAACTGGCCGCGCTACCACAGCCCCAACGCCGGCGGCTGGGTGATGACGATCATCAAGCAGGTCTTCGGGCTGCTGCCGAACTACCGCTGACCCCAGCGCAGCGTCCACCGGCCGCGAAAGTGCAGCACCGTGCGACTGGCCGGTGCAATATCGATGCGCCAGAACGACTTCGGCGGTGAGTCGAGTGCGATCAGGATGGCCGCGCGGATCACCGCCGGATGAGTGACCGCCGTCAGCCGCGCGGGCTGCCGACTGACGTCGTCCATCCAGTCGCGCACCCGGGTGATCAACGCGACGACGGACTCGCCGCCGTGCGGGGTGCTCTCCGGGCGGCTCAGCCAGGTGGCGAGTTGCTCGGGCTGCACCGCGGCGAGCTCGTGTCCGCGCCATCGCCCGACGTCGAGGTCGGCCAGCCGCGGCTCGACTCCAGGGCTGCAGGCCGAGCAGCTCCGCGGTGTGCCGGGCCCGCCGTTCGGGCGCGCTCAGCGCCACCTCGACGTCCCGCTGATCCACGGCGGCGTCGATCTGGCGTTGCCCCAAGGCATTCAGCGGCTCGTCGTCGGGGAATCGTCCGGCTGCCATGGCATCGGTCATGGCGTGTGAGACCAGGGTCAGCCGGACGACCTCGCTCACGCCGGGATGCTCGACCGCTCGCGAGAGCCGAGCAACCGCTGCATCAGAGCCGCGAAGAACATCCCGATGGCCGCCCACATGACGACCTGGGTGCCCAGCGAGAACAGCCGGAACTGATAGAGCACGTCAGCCGGAAAGCCTTCCGGTGTCTCGTCGATCGCCGGCAGCACCAGCATCACCACGGCCACGGCGACCACGTAGGCGCCCGCACCGGCCAACGTCGCGTTCCACGCGCCCAGCCGATCCACCAGCCGCGCACGCAGATACACCGCGGCAACCAGCAGAGCGGCCGAGATCACCACCATCAGCAGATAGAGCAGGGTGCGCTGGCGGATCGATTCCTCCAGGCTCGCGGCACGGCGGATTGGGTGGGTACTTCAGCGCGGGAACGATGTTGAGGCACAACAGCATTCCCAGCCGCCAGCAGTGCCGCCAGCGGTTGCGCCGGAATGCTCGACGCGGCCGTAGACGACGCAGAACACGACGGCCAGCAGTGCGCCCATCGCCACCGCGAAGGCCAGCACACCGAATCCCATCCCGATGTTGGCCTGCACACCGCGGGTGAACAGTTCGACGCCGTGCTCGTGTTCACCGTGCCCGTGCATGTGGGACATCTCGTCTTCGAAGGCGATCGCACGTTCGATCACCGGCTCCTGGAAGACCCGGGCGAAAACGAATGCGAGTACGCCGCCTAGCGCGCCGGCCAGCAGGCCGCGCGCGATGATTCGCGCTTCCACAGCGCGATCAGTGGCAGGGGAAGCCGAGGAGGTGACGTGCGTCGTGCAGGAACTCGTGCACGTGCATGTCGTCACCGAACACCGAAGTCGCGCCCTGATCCACGCCGACGAAGTAGAGCACCAGCAGCGCCAGGAACGCCGTCGCTGTCAGCCAGACGACCGCTTTGGCGGCGGACAGGTCGACCGCGCGGGTGGTCTTACGAGCCTCGGGGGATGTCATGTCGCGTCCTTTCCCGGAAGTGTCGCGTCCCGGATGGAGATCGGTGACGAGTGTCGGGTCTGACTGTCAACAGTGGCGCGACCGTTCTGGAATTACACCAGATTCCTCGACTCGTCCAGTACATCAAGGATCGTAAACCCTGGGGCGGGTTCAGCTGGAGCCGTATCCCAATTGCTGGGCGGTGTACTTCGCGGCGTCGGTGATCGGCACGGCTTGCACCGCGGTGCCGTAGGCGCAGATCTCGGTCCACACGTCGCCGATCTCGGTGGTGTCGAAGCGCATCGCCACGATGGCGTTGCCGCCGCGGTTGCGGGCCTCGGCGATCAGCCGGCCCATGGCCTCGTTGCGGCTCTCGGCGAGGTTCTTCGTCATGCCCTGCAGCTCGCCGCCGAACATGCTCTTGAACCCGGCACCCATCTGGGAGAAGGCGTTGCGCGACCGGACGGTCAGCCCGAACACCTCTCCGCACACCCGCTGGATCTCCCAGCCGGGAAGGTCGTTCGTGGTGACAACAAGCATGAGCAGAGGGTAGCCCTCGCGAGTGGGCGCGTGGATACGCATTTCACGGCGCGTCCGGTACGAAACGGCACACTCGCGGCATGCGAAAGGCCCCCGGCGTACTGCCGGGGGCCTTCGCGTGAACTGCTACTCGGTGGGCGAACCCGCACTGGCCAGATCGGGCTCGGCCTCGGTGCGCTTGGGTCCACCGACGAAGGTGAACTTCGCGTCCTCGCCGGCGCCCTCGCCGTCCCAGTTCTCGACGTCGACCGTGACCAGCTGACCGGGGCCGACCTCCTCGAAGAGGATCTTCTCCGAGAGGGCGTCCTCGATCTCGCGCTGGATGGTCCGGCGCAGCGGCCGGGCACCCAGGACCGGGTCGAAGCCGCGCTTGGCCAACAGGGCCTTGGCCTTGTCGGTCAGCTCCATCGTCATGTCCTTGGCCTTGAGCTGCTTGCCCACCCGGTTCACCATCAGGTCGACCATCTCGATGATCTCGTCGCGCGTGAGCTGGTGGAACACGATGATGTCGTCGATGCGGTTGAGGAACTCCGGCCGGAAGTGCTTCTTGAGCTCGTCGTTGACCTTCTGCTTCATCCGCTCGTAGTTGTTCTCACCGCCACCCTGGGTGAAGCCCAGACCGACCGCCTTGGAGATGTCGGAGGTGCCCAGGTTCGAGGTGAAGATCAGCACGGTGTTCTTGAAGTCGACCGTGCGGCCCTGGCCGTCGGTGAGACGACCGTCCTCGAGGACCTGCAACAGGGTGTTGTAGATCTCCTGGTGCGCCTTCTCGATCTCGTCGAACAGCACGACCGAGAACGGCTTGCGCCGCACCTTCTCGGTGAGCTGACCGCCCTCCTCGTAACCGACGTATCCGGGCGGGGCGCCGAACAACCGCGACGCGGTGAAGCGGTCGTGGAACTCGCCCATGTCGATCTGGATGAGCGCGTCGTCGTCGCCGAACAGGAACTCCGCCAGCGCCTTGGACAGCTCGGTCTTACCGACACCGGACGGCCCGGCGAAGATGAACGAACCGGACGGGCGCTTGGGGTCCTTCAGGCCGGCACGGGTGCGGCGGATCGCCTTGGAGACGGCCTTGACGGCATCCTCCTGGCCGATGATCCGCTTGTGCAGCTCGTCCTCCATGCGCAGCAGCCGAGTGGTCTCCTCCTCGGTCAGCTTGAACACGGGGATACCGGTCCAGTTGCCCAGGACCTCGGCGATCTGCTCGTCGTCGACCTCGGCCACGACGTCGAGATCACCTGAGCGCCACTGCTTTTCGCGCTCGGCACGCTGGGCGACCAGCTGCTTCTCGCGATCCCGCAGCGAGGCGGCCTTCTCGAAGTCCTGCGCGTCGATCGCGCTCTCCTTCTCCCGGCGCGCGTCGGCGATCTTCTCGTCGAACTCGCGCAGGTCCGGCGGAGCGGTCATCCGGCGGATGCGCATCCGGGCGCCGGCCTCGTCGATCAGGTCGATGGCCTTGTCCGGCAGGAACCGGTCGTTGATGTAGCGGTCGGCCAGCGTGGCCGCCGCCACCACGGCGGCGTCGGTGATCGACACCCGGTGGTGCGCCTCGTAGCGGTCGCGCAGACCCTTGAGGATCTCGATGGTGTGCGCCACCGTCGGCTCACCGACCTGGACCGGCTGGAAGCGGCGCTCCAGCGCGGCGTCCTTCTCGATGTACTTGCGGTACTCGTCGAGCGTGGTCGCGCCGATGGTCTGCAGCTCGCCGCGGGCCAGCTTCGGCTTGAGGATCGACGCGGCGTCGATCGCGCCCTCGGCCGCGCCCGCCCCGACGAGCGTGTGCAGCTCGTCGATGAACAGGATGATGTCGCCGCGGGTGTTGATCTCCTTGAGCACCTTCTTCAGGCGCTCCTCGAAGTCACCGCGGTAGCGGCTGCCGGCCACCAACGACCCGAGGTCGAGGGTGTAGAGCTGCTTGTCCTTCAGCGTCTCGGGGACCTCGCCGTGCACGATGGCCTGGGCCAGGCCCTCCACGACGGCGGTCTTGCCGACGCCGGGCTCACCGATCAGCACCGGGTTGTTCTTGGTGCGCCGGCTCAGCACCTGCATGACCCGCTCGATTTCCTTCTCCCGGCCGATGACCGGGTCGAGCTTGCCTTCCATGGCGGCGGCGGTGAGGTTGCGGCCGAACTGGTCGAGCACCAGCGAGGTGGACGGGTTGCCCGACTCGCCGCCCCGGCCGCCGGTACCGGCCTCCGCGGTCTCCTTGCCCTGGTAGCCGGACAGCAGCTGGATGACCTGCTGCCGCACCCGGGTGAGTTCGGCGCCGAGCTTGACCAGCACCTGGGCAGCGACGCCCTCGCCCTCACGGATCAGGCCGAGCAGAATGTGCTCGGTGCCGATGTAGTTGTGGCCGAGCTGCAGCGCTTCGCGCAGGCTCAGCTCGAGCACCTTCTTGGCACGGGGGGTGAACGGGATGTGTCCCGACGGCGCCTGCTGACCCTGGCCGATGATCTCCTCGACCTGGCTGCGGACACCCTCCAGAGAGATGCCCAGCGACTCCAGCGACTTGGCGGCTACGCCCTCACCCTCGTGAATAAGTCCCAACAGGATGTGCTCGGTCCCGATGTAGTTGTGGTTGAGCATCCGGGCTTCTTCTTGAGCCAGGACGACGACCCTGCGGGCACGGTCGGTAAATCTCTCGAACATCGCCTGGTTACCTGCTCTCCATCACGATTAGGTACAGCGGTAGTCACCACGTACCTGTCGTCCACTCTAATGGGCGCGGCAGGGAGGTGCGTTCCCTTGCTACCCATACCGCCCAGACGGCGGTGGACACAGCAGACCAACGCGGGAGATCAACGATTCGTTTCCCGTAATCACCGGCCCCCGCTACGCCGCGAGCGAACGTCGCTGACGAGACGGTGACGGCCCCCGTTCCGCCTAGGTGGCGGCGTGGAAGGCGTCGATGATCTCGGCCGGGATGCGGCCGCGGGTCGACACCTTGTGACCATTGCGGCGAGCCCAGTCGCGAATCGCGGCGCTCTGCTCACGGTCGATGGAAGCGCGACCCCGTCCGGGAGGCGCGGAGCGGCCACGCCGACGGCCACCGACGCGACGGCCGGCCTCGAGCCACGGCTTCAACTCGTTGCGCAATTTCTGTGCATTTTTCGAGGAAAGGTCGATCTCATAGCTGACGCCGTCGAGCGAGAATTCGACCGTTTCGTCGGCGGAACCCTCACCATCGAAATCGTCGACGAGGGTGACGGTGACTTTCTTGGCCATTAGCTCACTGGGTCCTTCTGCCTGTTCACTACAAGCGATTGTCGAACTCCGCCCCTAGCCGAATAATGTGCCACATTATCGCTCGGTATTCAACATGCTTCCGCTCGGCGCGCTTCAGTTGCCGTGGCGACGAACAATCGGGAACAATACCGTTTCCCGAATTGACAAGCCGGTGAGAACCATCAACAAGCGATCGATACCCATTCCCGTTCCGGTCGTCGGGGGCATCGCATACTCCATTGCGGACAGGAAATCCTCGTCGAGTGCCATTGCCTCGTCGTCGCCGGCGGCCGCCGCCCTGGCCTGCGCTTCGAACCGTTCTCGCTGGACAACGGGGTCGACGAGTTCGGAGTAGCCGGTTGCCAACTCGATGCCACGGACATAGAGATCCCATTTTTCGGTCACCCCGGGGATGCTGCGGTGCTGACGTGTCAGCGGTGTGGTCTCGACCGGGAAATCCTTGACGAATGTCGGAGACCACAAAGCTATTGCCGACTGTGTGTTCCCACAGTTCTTCGACGAGCTTGCCGTGTCCATAGCCACGGTCGCGGGGTATCTCGACGCCGAGCCGGTCGGCAATAGCGAGTAGATATTCCAAGGACGTGTCGGGCGTGATCTCTTCACCCAGAGCCTGCGACAGCGACGGATACATTTGAATCGACGGCCATTCGCCGTCAAGATCATAGATTGTGCCATCGGGCAATGGCACTTGACGGGTGCCGACGGCCTCGTCGGCGACCTCTTGAATAAGCTCACGGGTCACGATGGCGGAATCGTCATAGGTGCCCCAGGCCTGATACGTCTCGAGCATCGCGAATTCCGGTGAATGGGTGGAATCGGCACCTTCGTTTCGGAACACGCGATTGAGCTCGAAGACTTTCTCCAGTCCGCCGACGACGCAACGCTTGAGAAACAACTCCGGTGCGATCCGCAGGAACAGGTCGGTGTCGAGTGCGTTGGAGTGGGTGACGAACGGGCGGGCCGCCGCCCCGCCGGCCAGCGTCTGCAGCATCGGAGTCTCGACCTCGAGGAAGCCGCGCCGCTCCAAGGCGTTGCGCACCGCGCGGACCACCGCGATCCGCTGCCGGGCCACCGTGCGGGCCTGCGGCCGCACGATGAGGTCGACGTAGCGCTGACGGACCCGGGACTCCTCGCTCATCTCCTTGTGGGCGACCGGCAGCGGCCGCAGCGCCTTGCTGGCCATCTGCCACGAGTCGGCGAGCACCGAGAGCTCCCCGCGCCGCGAGCTGATCACCTCACCGTGGACGAACACGATGTCGCCGAGGTCCACCTCGGTCTTCCACTGCTCGAGGGCTTCCTCGCCCACTCCGGCCAGGCTGACCATCGCCTGCAGGTGGGTGCCGTCGCCTTCCTGCAGCGTCGCGAAGCAGAGCTTGCCGGAGTTGCGGGCGAACACCACCCGGCCGGTCACCCCGACGATGTCCCCGGTGGCGGCGTCGGGAGCCAGGTCCGCATAGGCGGCCCGGATGTCGGCGAGCGAATGGGTGCGAGGCACCGCAACCGGATACGGGTCCTTACCCTCGGCCAGCAGACGCTCCCGCTTGGCCTGGCGGATGCGGAACTGTTCGGGGACGTCGGTGTCGGAATTGTCAGCGGAGCTGACAGAAGCAGAATTGTCAGCGGAGCTGACAGGGGCCGGTCGATCAGCATCGCTCACGACGTGCCAGCTTAAATGAGGCCATGCACTCGCTCATCAACCGCGGTGCGGTGGCAGCCCTGGACGACCAGCGGGTCGACTGGCGCCACAAGGGCCTGCCGGTGGCGTGGACGGGCCGCGCGGCAGCCGAGATCCGCGCCGAGCGACCCGACCTGTTCGCCGCGGGCCCGCTGGGACCGGTGTGTGTACTGCGGGCCGACGCACTCGAGCACAACCTGGCCACGATGGCCGCCTGGTGCGCCCGCCATGGTGTGGAGCTGGCCCCGCACGGCAAGACGCACATGGCTCCTCAGCTGGTGGCCCGGCAGTTCGACGCGGGGGCGTGCGCGGTGACGGCCGCGACGATCAGCCAGGTGCGTACCTTCCGTGCGTTCGGCGTCCGCGAGGTGGTGCTGGCCAACGAACTGGTCGACGCCGCCGGCCTGGCCTGGCTGGCCGGCGAATTGGACGCCGACCCGGATTTCGCGGTGGTCTGCTGGGTCGGATTCGGTGCGCGGGGTGCAGTTGATGACCGATGCGCTGACCGCGCGCGGGCGCGCACCGCCCGGTCGACGTGTGCGCCGAACTCGGCGCGGCGGGCACCCGCACCGGTTGTCGCGACGATGCGGACGCCGACGCGGTCGCGGCCGCGGTGGCGGCCAGCCCGAGACTTCGTCTGGTCGGAGTTGCCGGATACGAGGCGGCGCTGGGCCACGACGTGTCACCCGCCGGGGTGCGGGCGGTCCGCGACTTTCTCGAGCGGATGCGGGCCACGGCGATGCGGCTGCGGCCGCTGTGTGAGGGCGCAGATGATCGTGACCGCCGGGGGCAGCACGCATTTCGACCTGGTGGCCGAAATCCTGACCGGTGACTGGCGCACCGTCGTGCGCAGCGGCGCATACCTGACCAATGACGACGGGCTCTACCTGCGGACCTCGCCGCTGACCCGGCCCGGCGCACAGCCGGATGGCTTGCGCGCGGCGATGCACGTCTGGGCCCAGGTGTGTTCGCGACCCGAACCCGGGCTGGCGCTGCTGACGATGGGCCGTCGCGACGTGTCGTTCGACCAGGACATGCCTGTGCCGCAACGTCTTCGGCGTGGTCCGGTTGGTCGCCGGACTTGCTGGCCGGCAGCGAGGTCGTCAAACTCAACGATCAGCACGCGTTCTTGAAGCTGGCGCCGGCCGCCGAGGACGCCGTACGGGTGGGCGACTGGATCGAGTTCGGGGTGTCACACCCGTGCACGGTGTTCGACAAGTGGCAGCTGATCCCGGTGCTCGACGCCGACGACCGGGTGGTCGATCTGGTGCGGACCTACTTCTGAGGCGGCAGACTCACGGGCCCAACCGGCGTGTCGGCTCAGCGCTGCGGATTTCAGCTTGCCGCGCTGGTTGTCCCGGTTGCGTTCGTAGACCATCCGCAGACCGTCCAGGGTCAGGTGTTTGTCGTAGTGCGCCTCGGTGTGCAGATCCGGCAACAGCAGCGGGGCGGTGTGGCCGGTGGCCACGACGGCGACGTCACTGCCGTCGAACCCGTCGACGTCCTCGCGGATGCGGGTGATCAGACCGTCGACAAGGCCCGCGAACCCGAACACCGCGCCGGCCTGCATGCACTCGACGGTGTTCTTGCCGACCACCGACCGCGGCCGGGTGAGTTCGACCCGGCGCAGCGCGGCTGACCGGGCCGCCGCCGCATCGGAGGAGACCTGCACACCGGGAGCGATTGCGCCGCCGAGGAATTCACCCTTGGCGGAGACCACGTCGACGCAGATGGAGGAACCGAAGTCCACCACGATGGCCGCGGACTTGTACTTGGCGAAGGCGGCAAGGCAGTTCACGATGCGATCGGCGCCGACCTCTTTGGGATTGTCGACCAGAAGCGGGATGCCGGTGCGCACGCCGGGTTCGATCAGCACGTGCGGGACGGCGGGCCAGTACTGCTCGAGCATGAGTCGGACCTCGTGCAGCACCGACGGCACGGTGGACAGGCCGGTGGCCCCGGTCAGCCGTTCGGAGTCGTCGCCGATCAGACCTTCGATGGTCAGCGCGAGCTCGTCGGCGGTGACCTCGGACTCGGTGCGAATACGCCACTGCTGCACAACTTTTGCGTGATCTCCCGAACCGGAGATCAAGCCCACGACGGTGTGGGTGTTGCGTACGTCGATTGCGAGCAGCACGGCTACCGCACAGCCCGCGGGGAGAGCAGGTCCGCGTCGATGGTGACCGAACCCACGTAGCGCAGGTCGGCGTGCGTCACCGTCGCGCGGTGGATCTTGGACTTCAACATCGTCCGAAACATCAATTTCTCCAGGTGATTTCGTGATGGCCGTCGTGGCCCGCGCCCGGCGGAGCGTCATGTGTCGACAGGTCGACGGCAATGTTGTCCAGCAGTCGGGTGCCGCCGAGACGGGCTGCGATCAGAATCCGGGCCGGCCCGTACGGCGGCGCCGGTTCCAGTTGGGGACCACGCACCTCGAGGTAGTCGACCTCGATGGCGGGCACCTCGTCCAGCACCGCCCGCGCGGCATCGAGAGCGGGCCCGGCTCCTCCGGCGGCGCCGTACATTCCGGCCAGCAGCGCCGAGGACAGCGCGCCGGCCTGTTCGCGATCTTCGGGGTTCAGGTAGCGGTTGCGCGACGACATCGCCAGGCCGTCGGC
Organism: uncultured Actinomycetota bacterium; assembly: GCA_963765445.1. GTDB lineage: Bacteria > Actinomycetota > Actinomycetes > Mycobacteriales > Mycobacteriaceae > Mycobacterium. Next base: position 81,032 of record CAVXWQ010000043.1, on the reverse strand, counting down.
CTCGCGCACCGTCGGTACGCCGACGATGCGCACGTCGACGTTGAGGTCGGCGACCATCTGCCGGATGAGAACCAGCTGCTGGTAGTCCTTCTCCCCGAAGAAGGCGCGATCCGGCCGGATGATCTGCAGCAGTTTGAGAACCACGGTCAGCATGCCAGCGAAATGCGTTGGCCGCGAGGCTCCTTCGAGCTCGGATCCGAGCGGACCGGGATGCACGGTGGTCCGGAATCCGTCGGGGTACATCGCCGAGGCGGTCGGGGCGAACACCACCTCGACGCCCTCTCGGCGGAGCAGCTCGAGGTCGGCGTCCAAGGTGCGCGGGTAGGCGTCGAGATCCTCTCCTGCCCCGAACTGCAACGGATTGACGAAGATCGACACCGCGACCACCGCTCCGGGCACCCGTTTGGCCGCGCGGACCAACGCCAGGTGGCCTTCGTGCAGCGCACCCATGGTGGGCACCAGCATCACCCGGCGCCCGGTGTGCCGCAGTGCCCGGGCCACCTCCGACACCGCATGCGGCGTCGGATACACGTTGAGCTGACCGGCGCTGAACTGCGGCGCCGTCTTGCTCACTGCGGCCGTCCTCGGCCGGCCGACCAGTCCGCCAACACCGCAAAGACCTCCTCGGGGGCGTGCGCACGTTGGGCGGTGCGCAGCGAGTTCGCGCAATACCCTTGCGCCAGTTGATAGTCCACTTCGGCAAGCGCGGCGATGTGACCGGCGACGGCCGCGGCATCGCCGCGGGCGACCGGGCCGGTCAGCGCGGCCTGACCACGCTGCAGCGTGTTCTCCAGCGCGGCGCGCGCCAACGGGCCGATGATGCGCTCGGCCAGGCCCCCCGGTGCGTCGCCGATGAGTTCCTGGCCCAGCAGCTCCTGGCCGGACACTGCCGCGCGCAGCGCGTCGAGCGCGTCGGCGACCACCGTGACGACGTGGTTGCTGGCATGGGCCAGCGCTGCGTGATACAGCGTGCGCGCGTCCTCGCGGACCCCGAACGGTTCGCCGCCGATCTCCAGCACCAGGGCCTGGGCGATGGCATAGCCGATCTCGTCGGCGGCGGTGATCCCGAAGCAGGTGTCGCTCAGCCGGGCGATGTCCTCGTCGGCACCGGTGAACGTCATCGCCGGATGGATGGCCAGCGGGGTGCAGCCCTGCTCGGTCAGCGGCGCCAGGATGCCGACGCCGTTGGCTCCCGAGGTGTGCACCACGATGGTTCCGCGGCGCACCGCGCCGGTGGCGGCCAGACCGTTGATCAGGCCGGCCAGTTCGGAGTCGGGCACCGTCAGCAGCAACAACTCGGCGCTGTCGGCGACGTCGGGTACCGGCAGCACCGGGGTGTCGGGCAGCCTGCGTTCGGCCAGCCGCCGCGAGGTGTTCGAGATCGCGCTGCAGGCCACCACCACGTGCTCGGCCCGCTCCAGCGCCACACCCAGCGCGGTACCCACCCGGCCGGCCGAGATGATGCCCACCTTGAGCCGTGCCGGGCGCAAACCGTTGGGGGTCCCCACGTAGACGACCTCGCTGACGTCGATGAGTGTTTCGTTCCGGTCCTGCTGTGCCGGTACCGGACGGTCCGGACAACTTTACCCGGGGTCTCGCGGCCGGCTGCTCGGCCTCAGTCCTCGCGCCTGCGGCGACGGCCGCCGCCTCCGCCGGTCCCGTTGGCCTGCAGGCGGGCCAGCAGTTCGGCGACGGACTGACCGCCGGTGTGCTGACCTGACGGGCCCTCGTCCGCCTCGGCCTCGGGCTCGGCTTCGGCCTGCTCGCCGCGGTGACGGGCGGCGGGCTGCGGCGGTGGCGGGGTCGACATGGCCGGTGCCGGCTGGCCGTAGCCCGGTACCTCCACGGAGTGGCGGGACCGCGGGGCCGCCGGTTCGGGCGGCGGTTGCATGACCGGTTCCGGACGCGGCTGCGGTTCGGGCCGCGGCTGACCCGGCTCGCCCGTCCAGTGCCTGCCCCGGGCAGGCTCGCCCGGCGCCGGCGGGGGCGGGCGTGGCGGCACCGTTGTCGGACGGAACCCAGTTGCTGCCCGGCGCTCCCGGCGGCAGCCACTGCCCCTGGGCCTCCACCGGCCTCCACTCCGAGCCCTCGGCCACCGGCGCGGGTTCGGGTTGCGGTTCGGGCTGCGGCGGGCGGCGGCGCGAACGGCCGCTCGGGTGCCGGCCGGGGCTCGCCGTTCTCCGCCGATCGCCGGTGCGAGCCGCGGTAGTCCGGTTCCGGGTAGGGCTGTTCCTCGGTGTGCGGGCGGCGCGGGGCGGCGGCGGGCCGTACCGCGTTGCGGTGGTGGCGGTGCCGTCGCGGTGGAGACCAGCGGCTCCTCCGGCACGTCGATGATCGGGCTCTCCGCCGTGCTGCCGCCGGCCTCGTCCTCGGTGACCGGCGTGATGCGGCTGCTCTCGACGCGGCCCGGCGCGGGCGGCATCGCGGTGGTGTCGCGGGTCCAGTCGCCGTAGCCGGCGCCCTACCCGGTCGCCCTCCAGCGCGGGGCGGTCGCCGAGGTCGGCGTCGAACAGGATCTCCAGGTTGGCGCGCAGCGCCGCCAGCTCGGCGCGCAGGGCCGCCACCTCGTCGGCGGCCTGGGCGCGCAGTTCGGAGGCCAGCTCGCGACGCAGATGGGACTCGACGGACAGCTCGTACTCGCGCCGCGCGGAGATCTCCCGATCCAGCTGCAGGTCGTAGACGAGTTTGAGGTCCCGCGCCCTGGCCGCGTCGACGTCGCTCTGCCTGCGGTAGATGACGGACACGAACGCCGCGACCACCGCCGCCCACAGCGACAGGATGACCGCCAGCTTGAGCAGCTCGACCTTGTTGGTGAACACCAGAGCGGAACTGGCCACGATGGCCAGGACTAGCAACGTCGTCAAGAGCAGCCAACCCGGCCTGCGGCCGCCGCGCCTGTTCCTGGCGCCGCGGGACAGAACGGTCATGGGGTGACTGTACCCGCGCGGTGTCCGTGGGCGTGTCGTCGAACTGCGGCGATTCGCCGCGCGTCACTCCGGAGCGGCGTCGCTGTTGTCCGTCGGTTCCCCGGGTGACTTGCAGCAGTGCTGCAGCCACAGCCCGGCGACCACCAGGGCCAGCGCGCTGACCGCGGCCACCAGTGCGCCCGGGGTGTCCGCGCCGGCCACCCGCAGTTCGGCTCGCCGCGGCAGCAGGTACGCCAGCACCCCGATCCACCAGCCCAGCATCAGCGCGCCCACCCAGGCCGACGCCTTGGCCACCACGACGCTGCGGGCCACCGCCAGCGGATGCAGCCGTCCGCCGCCGACGCCGATCTCGCCGTCGCGGATCTTCGCGCGCACCGAAACGGCCCAGGCGGCCTCGATGGCGGCGACGGCCAGCAGCGAGAGCCCGGTCCACATCGTGATCGGCGGGAAGTAGCGGTAGAGCACATGCACCAGCAGGTAGGCCAGGATCGCCACCCCGACGACCGCGGCCGTCAGGTCGCGTCTGCGTGTCGGTCCCATCAGGCCTCGGGCACTTCGTCGGGGGGAAGGTTCAGCACATGTCCGGTGAGCCGGACGCCGTCGCGGTCGGCGGGTTCAAGTTCTGACGAGCAGCCGGTCGACCCGGCGGCGCTCGCCGGCCACGGTCAGCTCCGCCTCGGGGTCGACCGCCAGCCACGGGATCATCACGAACGCCCGCAGGTGCGCCAGCGGATGCGGCAGGGTGAGCCGCTCGTCGCGGGAGAACACCTCGGTGTCGCCATCCGGTGATGTCTCGTGGCAGCAGACCAGATCGACGTCGAGGGTGCGTGGCCCCCACTTCTGCTCGCGGACCCGCTCGTTGGCCTGCTCGAGTGCCTGGGCCCGCTTCAGCCAGCCGTGTCCGTCGAGGGTCGGATCGTCGGCGACGACGACGGCGTTGAGGAACGGGCCCTGCTCGACGCCACCCCAGGCATCGGTCTCGTAGACCGGTGACAGCGCGCGCACCGAGGCTGCCGAGGCCGTCGACCGCCGACTGCAGCCGCGCCATCCGGTCACCGAGGTTGGAGCCGATCGAGAGCACCACCCGCGTCATGTCGCACCGCCGGCGGGAACGACCTGGCCGCGACCGCCGCGCCGCGAGCGGCGTGCGACCACCGCAACATCGGTGAACGCCAACGGAATCGGCGCCTCGGGCTTGTGCACCACCACTTCGACGGCGTGCACCCGCTGGTCGGCCATGACGTCCTCGGCGATCTCGGCGGCGACCGTCTCGATCAGGTTGCGCGCCGGTCCCGCCACGACGGCGGCGGCGCGCTGCGCGAGCACGCCGTAGTCGTAGGTGTCGGCGAGGTCGTCGCTGGCGGCGGCGTCGGCGAGGTCGATCCACACGGTGATGTCGATGACGAAGTCCTGCCCGTCGCGCCGCTCGTGGTCGAAGACGCCGTGGTTGCCGCGCACCGTGAGGCCACGCAACTCGATCCGATCAGCCACCGCATTCCTCCCGGGCTTGTTCCCGCCCGCCACCCCATGCCGCAACGACTTTGAGCGCATCCACGCTGGCTTGCACGTCGTGCACCCGGACCCCCCACGCGCCGCCCCGCGCGGCCAGTGCCGAGACCACCGCGGTGGCGGTCTCGCGGCCGTCCGGCGGCCGCGGCGTGCCGTCGGCATCGGCGAGCAGGGTGCCGAGGAAGCGTTTGCGCGATGCGCCGACGAGCACCGGGATGCCGGTGGCCACCAGCTCCGGCAGCGCACGCAGCAGGGCCCAATTGTGTTGTGCGGTCTTGGCGAAACCCAGTCCGGGGTCGATGATCACGTTGGCCTGGTCCACTCCGGCGGCGACGGCGGCGTCCACGCCGGCGAGCAGCTCGTCGCGCACCTCGGCCACCACGTCGCGGTAGTCGGGCACGTCGTGCGGCTGGTCGGCACCGACCGAGCGCCAGTGCATCATCACCCACGGCACCTTGGCGTCGGCGAGCAGCGGTGCCATCGCCGGATCGGCGCGCCCGCCGGAGACGTCGTTGACGATGCTGGCCCCGTTCTGCAGCGCGGCGGCCGCGACGGCCGCGTGCATGGTGTCGATGCTGACGGTGATGCCTTGGGCGGCAAGCTCTTTCACGACCGGAAGTACCCTGGCGGTTTCCACGGCGGCATCGACGCGCACCGCCCCGGGCCTGGTCGACTCGCCGCCGACGTCGACGATCGCCGCGCCCTGGGCCACCAGCCGGACGCCGTGCTCGACGGCCCGGTCGGGGTCGAGGTAACGTCCGCCGTCGGAGAAGGAGTCATCGGTGACGTTGACGACCCCCATCACCTGTACGCCGATGGCATTCACTTGCGCAGTATGAGTTCCAGCGCCTCGGCTCGCGATGCATTGTCGGTCTTGAACTGTCCGCGCACCGCCGACGTCGTGGTGGTGGCGCCGGGCTTGCGGACACCGCGCATCGCCATGCACAGGTGCTCGGCCTCGATGACGACGATGACGCCGCGCGGCTTGAGCTTGCGCATCACCGCGTCGGCGATCTGGGCGGTCAGCCGCTCCTGCACCTGCGGGCGCTTGGCGTACAGATCGACCACCCGGGCCAGTCTTCGACAGGCCGGTGACCCGGCCGTCGTCACCGGGGATGTAGCCGACGTGCGCCACCCCGTGGAAGGCCACCAGGTGGTGCTCGCAGGTGGAGTACATCGGGATCTGCTTGACCAGGACGAGCTCGTCGTGCTGCTCGTCGAAGGTGGTCTCCAGCACGGTGTCCGGGTCGGTGTAGAGGCCGGCGAACATCTCCCGGTACGCCCGGGCGACTCGGGCCGGGGTCTCCTGCAGACCCTGGCGTTCCGGGTCCTCCCCGACCGCCAGCAGCAGTTCGCGGACCGCAGCCTCAGCGCGGGCCTGGTCGAAGACCGGGGTCTCCAGGGTGATCGAGGTCGGCTGCGCCGCCATCAAAGCTCCGTTTCGTCAGTTCAACCGTTGGCCGGCGGTCGGTGCCGGCCGCTGTCGTCACCGGCATCGTCCTGTGGCGCAGGCGCGGTCGGAGTATGGCTGGGCGCGGGGTAGGGATACGGCGGGTACGGCTGACCCTGCTGCGGGGGCGGTGCCCACCCGGGCGGTGGTGGCGGCGGGTACCAGTAGCCGCCCTGCTGCTGGTCGGGCGGCGGCCAGCCGGGGGCATGCCAGCCGGCGGGGGCGCCGTAGTCGGGCGCACCGGCGCCCGGCTGCTGATGCTGCGGGCCGGCGGCGTGCGCGCCGTTGCCGTTGCCGCCGTTGGGCTGCTGGGCCTGGGCGGCGGCGCGCGGCCTGGGCGATCGCCTTCTTGAACGCCGGCTCCGGCATCGGCTTGGGCCACGGTTCGCCGCGTTCGATGGCCAGCTCGCCCGGCGTCTTGATCGGCGGCTTGTCGGACGGAATACGCCCGCCGAAGTCGTCGAACACCGTCAGCCGCGGCCGCTTCTGCACGTCGGCGAAGATCGCCTGCAGCTCGGCCCGGTGCAGGGTTTCCTTCTCCAGCAGCTCACCGGCGAGCACGTCGAGCACGTCGCGGTACTCGGTGAGGATCTCCCACGCTTCGGTGTGCGCGGCCTCGATGAGCTTGCGGACCTCGTCGTCGATGTCGCGGGCGACCTCGTGGCTGTAGTCCGACTGGGTGCCCATCGTGCGGCCCAGGAACGGGTCACCGTGTTCGGTGCCGTACTTGACCGCACCGAGTTTGGAGCTCATGCCGTACTCGGTCACCATCGCGCGGGCGATCTTGGTGGCCTGGTCGATATCGGACACCGCGCCGGTGGTCGGCTCGCGGAACACCAGTTCCTCGGCGGCACGGCCGCCCATCGCGAACACCAGCCGGGAGATCATCTCCGAGCGGGTCATCAGACCCTTGTCGTCCTCGGGCACCGAGACGGCGTGGCCGCCGGTGCGGCCGCGGGCCAGGATCGTGACCTTGTAGATGGGTTCGATGTCGGGCATCGCCCACGCCGCCAGGGTGTGGCCACCCTCGTGGTAGGCGGTGATCTTCTTCTCCAGCTCGCTGATCACCCGGCCCTTGCGACGCGGTCCGCCGATCACCCGGTCGACGGCTTCCTCCATCGCAGCGCCGGTGATGACGGTGCCGTTCTCACGGGCGGTGAGCAGCGCGGCCTCGTTGATCACGTTGGCCAGGTCGGCGCCGGACATGCCGACGGTGCGCTTGGCCAGACCGTCGAGGTCGGCGTCGGGTGCCATCGGCTTGCCCTGCGAGTGCACCCGCAGCACCGCCTTGCGGCCGGCCAGGTCCGGGTTGGACACCGGGATCTGGCGGTCGAAGCGGCCGGGGCGCAGCAGCGCCGGGTCGAGGATGTCGGGCCGGTTGGTGGCCGCGATCAGGATGACGCCCTGGCGTTCGCCGAAGCCGTCCATCTCGACGAGCAGCTGGTTGAGGGTCTGCTCGCGCTCGTCGTGCCCGCCGCCCAGGCCGGCGCCGCGCTGGCGGCCGACGGCGTCGATCTCGTCGACGAAGATGATGCAGGGCGCGTTCTGCTTGGCCTGCTCGAACAGGTCACGCACCCGGGAGGCGCCGACGCCGACGAACATCTCGACGAAGTCCGAGCCGGAGATCGTGAAGAACGGCACGCCCGCCTCGCCCGCGACCGCGCGGGCCAGCAGGGTCTTGCCGGTTCCGGGCGGGCCGTAGAGCAGCACGCCCTTGGGGATCTTGGCGCCCAGCGCCTGATAGCGCGACGGGTTCTGCAGGAAGTCCTTGATCTCGTAGAGCTCCTCGACCGCCTCGTCGACGCCGGCGACGTCGGCGAAGGTGGTCTTGGGCATGTCCTTGCCCAGTTGCTTGGCCTTCGACTTGCCGAAGCCGAAGCCCATCCGGCCGCCGGTCTGCATGCGGGAGAACAGCACGAACAAGCCGACCAGCAGGAGCAGCGGCAACATGTAGACCAGCAGTGAGCCCAGGATGCTGCCCTGGTTGACCACGGTGTTGGTCTTGACGTTCTTGGCGTTCAGGGCGTCGAACAGGTTGACCGCGTACCCGGTCGGGTACTTGGTGATGACCTTGTTCGAGTCCTCGGTGTCGCTGTTGGCGCTCTTGAGCTCCAGGCGCAACTGCTGTTCGCGGTCGTCGATCTGGGCGCTCTTGACGTTGTCCGCCTTGATCTGGGACATCGCCACCGAGGTGTCGACGGGTTTGAAGCCGCGGGTGTCGTCACTGAAATAGAAGAACGACCAGCCGAGCAGCAACACCACGGCAACCACCGTCAGTGTGCGGATAACGTTTTTCCGATTCATCTACATCGGCCGCTGCCGGCCCGGTCCTTCCGATATGCGCAGCTGGAATAGTTCAGGCTACCGCTAGACCAACGTCGGGAAGTGGCCTGCTGGTTTCCGTCAGCGTTTGGTTCTCGTTCGCTGTGCGGTGAACCGGCCTCTTCCAGCCGTACCGATGCTGTGCTTGGCTGGCACCGTGGTCGCTCCAACCGAACGGTTAGTCGACGTCAACGGTGTTCGGTTACGGCTGGTCGAGGCGGGTGAACCCGGCGCTCCGGTGGTGGTCCTGACCCACGGTTTCCCCGAGCTGGCGTACTCCTGGCGCCACCAGATCCCGGCCCTGGCCGACGGCGGGTTACCACGTGCTCGCCCCCGACCAGCGCGGCTACGGCGGCTCGTCGCGGCCGGCGGCGGTCGAGGACTACGACATCACCGCGCTCACCGCGGACGTGGTCGGCCTGCTCGACGACGTGGGTGCCGAGCGCGCGGCGATCGTCGGGCACGACTTGGGCGCGGTGGTGGCGTGGAACATGCCGCTGCTGCACCCCGACCGGGTCGCGGCGGTGGCCGGCCTGGCCGTCCCGCCGATACCGCGGCCGCAGACGCCGCCCACCGAGGCGTTCCGCCGGATCTTCGGCGACAACTTCTTCTACATCCTGTACTTCCAGGAACCCGGCCCGGCCGACGCCGAACTGGCCCGCGACCCCGGCCGCACCATGCGCCTGCTGCTGGGCGGCATGCGGACACCGGAGAACGAACAAGCCGCGCTGCGGATGCTCACCCCGGGCCCGGCCGGGTTCCTCGACCGGCTGGCCGAACCGGACCGGCTGCCGGACTGGCTGACCGACGCCGAACTGGAGCACTACGCCGAGGAGTTCGGTCGCACCGGTTTCACCGGAGCGCTGAACTGGTATCGCTGCTTCGACCGCAACTGGCACATCCTGGGCCATCCGGTGGCCGAAACCATCAGTGTCCCAGCACTTTTCGTCGGCGGCACCGACGACCCCACACTCGGCTTCACCCGCATCGACCGGGCTGCGGAGGTCGTCAAGGGCCCCTACCGGCAGGTGCTGCTCGACGGCGCGGGGCACTGGATCCAGCAGGAGCGGCCCGACGAGATCAATCGCGAACTGGTGAGCTTCCTATCCGGATTGGAGTTCTGACATGCGACCCCTCAACTTCGGCGTGTTCATCACGCCGTTTCACCCGACCGGCCAATCCCCCACCGTCGCACTGGAATACGACCTGGAGCGAACCGTCGCCCTGGACCGGCTGGGTTACGACGAAGTCTGGTTCGGCGAGCATCACTCCGGCGGCTACGAGTTGATCGCCTGCCCGGAGGTGTTCATCGCCGCCGCGGCCGAGCGCACCAAACACATCCGGCTCGGCACGGGCGTGGTCTCGCTGCCCTACCACCACCCGCTGATGGTGGCCGACCGCTGGGTGCTGCTCGACCACCTGACCCGCGGCCGGGTGATGTTCGGCGCCGGCCCGGGCGCCCTGCCGTCCGATGCCTACATGATGGGTATCGACCCGGTCGAACAGCGCCGGATGATGCAGGAGTCGCTCGAGGCCATCATGGCCCTGTTCCGCGCCGGGCCCGACGAGCGCGTCGACCGGCACTCCGACTGGTTCACCCTGCGCGACGCCGCACTGCACATCCGGCCCTACACCTGGCCCTACCCCGAAATATCCACCGCAGCAATGGTTTCCCCGTCCGGGCCGCGGTTGGCCGGAACCCTGGGCACGTCACTGCTGTCGCTGTCGATGTCGGTGCCCGGCGGCTACGCGGCGCTGGAGAACGCCTGGCAGATCGTCGTCGACCAGGCCGCCAAGGTGGGCCGCCCCGAGCCCGACCGGACCCACTGGCGGGTGCTCGGCATCGTGCACCTGGCCGACACCCGCGAGCAGGCCATCGACGACTGCACCTACGGACTGCAGGACTTCGCCGACTACTTCGGTGCGGCGGGCTTCGTCCCGCTGTCCAACGACGTCGACGAAGCCGCGCAGTCGCCGCGCGATTTCGTCGCCAACTACGCGGCCATGGGCAACTGCTGCATCGGCACTCCCGACGACGCGATCGCCTACATCTCCGATCTGCTGGAGCGCTCCGGCGGATTCGGCACCTTCCTGATGCTGGGCCACGACTGGGCCGACCCGCGGGCCACCCTGCACTCCTATGAGCTGTTCGCCCGAAAAGTCATGCCGCACTTCAAGGGTCAGCTGCGAGCAGCCGAGGCCTCCCACGAATGGGCCAAGGGCATGCGCGGCGACCTGCTGGGCCGGGCCGGCGAGGCGATCGTCAAAGCCATCGGCGAGCACGCCGGCCGGTCAGTCCTAGAGCTCGCGCGCTAGCGTGGCAGGCATGTCGATGACCCGGCGGTTGGTTGGAATTGTCTTCGCGGCCGTGCTCGCCGTCGCAGGTGTTGAGCGGGTGTGACTCCTCCGCCGGGCCGGTCGGCGCCAACCCGCGGCAGGTCACCGTCGTCGGCTCCGGCGAGGTGAAGGGTGTGCCGGACACCCTGACCGCCGACGTCAGCATCGAAGCCGTGGCTCCTGACGTCACCACGGCGATGAACCAGACCAACGACCGGCAGAAGGCCGTCCTGGCCGCACTCAGCGGCAGCGGTATCGACGCCAAGGACATCAGCACCACGCAGGTCAGCCTGCAGCCGCAGTACGGCGAGAACTCGACGATCACCGGGTACCGGGCCAGCAACTCGATCCAGGTGAAGATCCGCAAGCTGGACAGCGCGTCGCAGGTGCTGGCGAGCATCGTCAGCGCCGGCGGCGACGCGACCCGGCTGAACTCGGTGAGCTACTCGATCGAGGACGACTCCAAGCTGGTCAGCGACGCCCGCGCGCGGGCGTTCAACGACGCCAAGGACCGCGCCCAGCAGTACGCCCAACTCTCCGGGCTGTCGCTGGGCAAGATCATCTCGATCAGTGAGGCACCGACCGGGTCGCAGCCACCGCCGCCGCCGGTGCCGATGCCGCGCGGGGCGATGGCCACCGAGGTGCCGTTGCAGCCCGGCGAACAGACCGTCGGCTTCTCGGTGACTGCGGTCTGGGAGCTGACTGAGCCCGGCTAGCCAGGAACGAGCCAACGCAGCGAACTCATCGGGCCTTTCTTGATGTAGAAAATGTCCCGCACTCGTTCCACTCGACGACCTCGTCGTCGGGGCCGTGCGGCAACGCCTTCTCCCAGGCAGCCAGCAGGGCTGCACTAGCTCCTGAGTGCACCGACAGCACCGGGCACTGCCGGCCACTCAGATAGGGCCCGGCCAGCGACCGGTGCCCGACGCCATTAGGCCCCTCGAAGCCGGCGCAGAACGCCTCGGCAATCAGGTCGACCCGAGTGCGTTCCCAGCCGCCTTTGATGCCAAAGGCGTTGCCAGGGCGGTGACGCGTCGACGTACATCCGGGCGAACAGTGCGCGAGTCGCATCTTCAGGATGCTGACGCAATGCCGCAATGATCGGCGCGACGTCTCGTCGGTGTACCCGTACCCGGGATCGACCAGCACCAGGGCGGTCACCAGCTCGGGGTACTCAACGGCCAGTGCGGATGCGACCAGGCCACCCATTGAATGACCGACGACTAAAGCACTGTCGATCGCGAGATGACGCAGTAGCTTCGCAGCGTCGTCAGCCAGAACCTGCGCACTGTAAGGACCGGGACTTGGTGTCGATCGCCCGTGCCCGCGCTGGTCGACGACGATGACACGTGGTCCACGGCGAAATCGGAAGCCAGCCAGATCCAGTCGTCGCCGTCGCAGCCCCACCGTGCAGCATCAGCACGCAGGTCCAGCGCCGTGGTTGGAGAAGTAGATTTCCGTGTCCCGGTCGACTGTCAGATTCGGCATCGGCAGCCCCTGCGCGGAAAATACCGCCAGCTCGCACCGACATCGACGAAATGCGCGATCTACTCGCACTTTCGCGCCCATGTGTTGGTTTGCGCCGGACCTAACTCAGTGCTGATAGACCTTCGGGTCGAGCGTGCCGATGAACGGCAGGTCGCGGTAGCGCTCGGCGTAGTCCAGGCCGTAGCCGACGACGAACTCGTTCGGAATGTCGAAGCCCACGTAGGCGATCTCGACATCGGCGCGCACCGCGTCGGGTTTGCGCAGCAGCGTGCACACCCGCAGCGACCGCGGGTGGCGGCTGGCCAGGTTGCGCAGCAGCCAGGACAGGGTCAGCCCGGAGTCGACGATGTCCTCGACGATCAGCACGTCACGGTCGTGGATGTCGCGGTCGAGGTCCTTCAGGATTCGGACCACTCCGGACGACGACGTCGACGATCCGTAGGAGCTGACCGCCATGAACTCGAGCTGGGTGGGCAGGGGAATGGCCCTGGCCAGGTCGGTCACGAACATCACCGCGCCCTTGAGCACGGTGACCAGCAGCAGGTCCTGGCCGTTGAGGTCGTCGCCGTAATCCTTGGCGACCAGCGCGGCCAGTTCCCCGGTCCGGGCTCTGAATCTGCTCTTGGGACAACAAGACCGACTTGATATCCCCGGAGTAGAGGTCGTCCACCGACACGAGCACACTGTGCCATGCCCGAGGCCTGACGACCAATTACACGGCCTGCGAGTACAGCACCAGTTTTCCGTCGCGGCGACCGGCGAACAGCCGCTGGTTGCGCAGATCCGAGCCGACCGCCACCCCGCCCTGCCCCCGCCAGGCCACGACCAGGGCGTCCACCGCTCGGATCTGCTTGTCGGTGAGCCCGCTCGCACCGCCCCGCAGCAGCCACCGCCGGATCACCCGCCTGCGCACCGCCGCAGGCAGCCCGACCAGGGTCGGCGACCGCCAGCGGGCGCGCCGTCCTCGGCGTCGTCGAGCGCCCGGTCGGCGAGGTCGTCGAGTGCGTCGGTGTCCTCCCGCAGCGCGGCCGCCGTGCGGGCCAGCGCCTCGGCCACCCCGCCGCCCAGGACGTCCTCGAGCAGCGGCAGCACCTCGGTGCGCAGCCGTACCCGGGTGAACCGCCGGTCGGTGTTGTGCGGGTCGTCCCACGGCGTGAGTCCCAGTTCGGCGCACGCGGCGTGGGTCAGGCTGCGCCGCTCGGCCAGCAGCGGCCGGTACCAGGGCGGGTCGCCCACCCGCATTCCGGCGATCGAGCGGGCACCCGAGCCGCGGCCCAGGCCCAGCAGCACGGTCTCGGCCTGGTCGTCGAGGGTGTGGGCCAGCAGCACCGGCGCATCGCCCCGGGCCGCCTCCAGCACGGCGTAGCGGGCGGCCCGCGCGGCCGCCTCCGGCCCGCCCTCGGTGCCCGACCTCGACGGGCAGCACCCGGGCCGCGACACAGCCGAGGTCGAGGGCGTGGCGGCGGGCGGTCTCGGCCACCTCGGCCGAGCCGGCCTGCAGCCCGTGGTCGACGATCAGCGCGGTGGTCGGCAGCGTCGCCGCCGCGGCCGCCGTCAGCGCCAGGGAGTCGGGGCCGCCGGAGAGCGCCACGCACCAGGCCGTCGCGTCGGGCAGGTGATCGGTCGCGAAGCCGGCCAGGACGGCCCGCAGCCGCGCTACAGCACCCGGTCGATCCACCGCTGCGGATCTTCGATCTCGTCGGGCAGCGGCAGGGTGTCCGGACCCGACCACACGGTGTTGAACCGGTCCATGCCGACCTTGGTCACCACGTGGTCGACGAACGCCTTGCCGCGGGTGTACTGGCTCATCTTGGCGTCGAGGCCGAGCAGCGCGCGCAGCAGGCGCTGCAGCGGCGGCTGGTGACGCTGGCGGCGTTGGTCGAAGCGCTGCCGGATGACGTGAACCGACGGCACGACGGCGGGGCCGACGGCATCCATCACATGATCGGCGTGGCCCTCCAGCAGGGTGCCGAGGACCAGCAGCTGATCCATCGCCGCGCGCTGCGGCTCGGACTGCACCGCGCGCATGAAGCCGAGGATGCCGGCCTCGTTGGGATCCTGATCGCCGCCCTTGCCCTGCCCGCGACGCTTCTTGACGAAGTCGGCCAGCCGGGCGGCCACCGCGGCGAAATCGTCGCCCGCGTCGGAGGTCAGCACGCCCAGCGCACGCGACATGTGTTGGGCCAGCCAGGGATTCGCGCTGAACTGCACCCGGTGGGTGACCTCGTGCAGGCACACCCACAGCCGGAAGTCCGACGGTGACACCCTGAGCTGACGCTCGACGGCGATCACGTTCGGGTAGACCAACAGCAGCTGACCGCCCTGCCCTTCGACGGCGAACGGATCGAACTGGCCGAGGATGCCCGAGGACACGAACGCCAGCACCGCGCCCGTCTGCGCGCCGGTGATGCGGCCGGTGATCGGATTGCTCGGCCGATCCGTGCCGCCGGTCATCACCCGCATCGACTCCGAGGCGGCCCGGATCCACTGCTCCCGGTCGATGATCCGGGCGTCGGGCACGGCCTCGTCGTTGCCCAACCGGGTGACCTCGCGCACCGGGCGCTCGGCGGCGCGGGCGGCGGTGGCCAGTTCGTCGATGGCCTGACGGCGGGTGTAGTCGGTGGCCGGTGGCGCGGGCCGGGCCAGCTTGGCGCCCACGGTGCCGGCGAACTGCCAGTCGACAGCCCGCCCGACGCTCAGTTGCGATGAGCCGCTCATGCGCCGCAGCCGCAGGTGCGCAGGGTGCCTGCCAGCGCGTCGATGGCCAGCCGGCCCGTCGGCCCGGCGTCGTTGGAGATGAAGGCGAAGGTCAGCACCCGGCCGCTGGCGTCGGTGACGATCCCGGCCAGCGAGTTGATCGCGGTCAGCGACCCGGTCTTGGCGCGCAGCCATCCCGCCGACGACGTCTTCGGGTCACCGCCGAGGAAACGGTCCGACAGGGTGCCGCTGCCGCCCGCGATGGGCAGCAGGTCCAGCAGCGGACGCATGGCCGGCTGGTCGGACCCGGCCGCGGCACCCACCACCTCGTCGAGCGTCTTGGCCGTCAGCCGGTCGAGGACCGACAGGCCGCTGGAGTCCACCAGCGTCGCGCCCGTCATGTCGATCCCGGCCGAGGCGAGCTTGCTGGTGACCGCGTCGACCCCGCCGGCGAAGCTGAGCGGCCGGCCGGTCGCCTTGGCCACCTCGCGGGCGATGGTCTCGGCCATCACGTTGTCCGAGGCGTTCATCATCTGCCGCAGCCGCTCGATCAGCGGCGCGGACTGCACCGACGCCAGCTGGCGCCCGGTCGGCGGGCCGGGGGCGAACGTGACGGTGGCGGGGTCCACCCGCAGGGCCATGGCCAGCGCGCGACCGGCGTCCAGGGCCGGGGTCGTCGAGCGCCGCGACTCGTCCGTGGTCGGCTGGGTGCGTCCGGCGTCGATCATCACCGACTGGATCGGGGCGATGTCACCGCCGGCGATGTCCGCCGGATCCCAGCCCGGCGCGAAATCCGGACCGCTGAACAGCGAGTTGTCCACCTGCACCGCCGTGACGGTGATGCCGCTCTTGCGCACCTGGTCGGCGAGGTCGCTGATGCGGGCCGCGCCCCGATACCAGGTCTCGGCGCCGGGCGGGGCCGCCGACAGGATCGGGTCACCCCCGCCGACGAGCACCACCACACCGGGCTGGCGGGTCTGGTCGGCGGCGACGACGGTGGTGGTGACGCGTTCGTCGCGGTCGAGGGTCAGCAGCGCCGCGCCGGTGGTCAGCATCTTGTTGGTCGACGCGGGCAGCATCGGCACACCGGCGCGCTGCTCCCAGATCTGCTCGCCGGTCTTGGCGTCGGTGATGCGGCCGGTGACATTGCCCAGGTTGGGGTCGGCGACGGGTCCGGCCAGGGCGGCGGCCAGACCGGCGGCGGTCGGCTCACCGGCGGAGTCCGACACCGGGACGACGCCCGGGCTGGCCGTGGCCGGCGGCCGGGCGGCGGGCACCTGCGCGTTGCTGGTGTTACCGCCCGTCGTGAAGACGGCCACCACCGCGACGACGACCGCGACCAGCGCGATGACCGCCGCGGCGACCATCGCGTGGGTGGAGCGCCGCCACCGAGAGGGACTCATGAATCTCCTGACTGCTTTGTGCTCGTGCTAGTTATTGTGCCCAACCACCCTGTAGCGCAGGGTATCGCTGGCGTTAGGGTTAGGCGCCGTCGCCGCCGGGCGACCGGATTCAGCGGGAAGGAGTCGCGAGGTGGAGTTCGACGTCACCATCGAGATCCCCAGGGGCCAGCGCAACAAGTACGAGATCGACCACGACAGTGGCCGGCTCCGGTTGGACCGCTACCTCTACACCCCGATGGCCTACCCCGCAGACTACGGCTTCATCGAGGACACCCTTGGCGAGGACAGCGACCCGCTGGACGCGATGGTGCTGCTGCCGCAGCCGGTGTTCCCCGGCGTGCTGGTGCTGGCCCGGCCGGTGGCCATGTTCCGCATGGTCGACGAGGCCGGCGGCGACGACAAGGTGCTGTGCGTGCCGGCCGGCGACCCGCGCTGGGACCACATCCAGGACCTGCACGACGTCCCGCAGCTCGAACTCGACGGCATCAAGCACTTCTTCATGCACTACAAGGACCTCGAGCCGGGCAAGTTCGTGAAGGCCGCCGACTGGGTGGGCCGCGCCGAGGCCGAGGCCGAGGTGGAGCGCTCCCGGGCCCGGTTCGCCGCCGAAGGCCACTGACCGCCGTCGAAGTGACGGGGCTCACTGCCCACCGGGCAGGAATTAGCCTGCTCGTAACATCCGGTAACCCGGTTGTGGTTTGGCTTTTCGATGATGGTCTGTGTGTTGTTGCACCAGGGCATCGGACTCGGAGCTTTCAACGAGCTTCCCGAGAAGAAGGCCGTGCATGCGCTCTACGAGTGCTGCAACAGCGTGATCCTGGCCCGCGATCTGGCCCGCGGCCGCCCCTACGCCGACCACAACGCGCTGTACCGCCGCGCCGACGCGCTGCTGTTCTCGTTGTCGGAGACCTCGATCGACGACATCCTGCAGGCCTATCCGCACGTCGGCACCCGGCCGCGCAGCACCAAGTCGGCCGCCGAGCACTGCTCGGTGTGGGACGAGCGTCCCGAGGTGATGGCCGAGCTGAACGCCGTCGTCGAGGACTACGCCGAGCGCTTCGGCTACGACTTCGTCATGCACGTCGGCGGGTTGGCTCCTGACAACAACGCCGAGTCCGTCATCGCGGCGGTCCGTGACCGCATGCACCACGACCCCGAGACCGAGCGCAAGATCGTGCGCAACGAGCTGGCCCGGATCAACCGCAGCCGCCTCGAGCGCATGCTCGGCCCCGAGGGCGGCTACGACTACTGGGCCTGAGCCCCCTTGCATCTCGCCGAACGTGGATTACCCCCACGCTCCGCGGGGAAAGCGTGGGGGTAATCCACGTTCGCGCCGTCGGCGCGCCTAGGGTGGGCAGGCGTGGCCCTGCCGATGGATCCTGAAGTCCTCGGCTTCCTGCAGCCGTTGATGGAAGCCGCCGCCCAACTCGACCCGCCGGCCGTCGGCGACGTCGCCACCCGCCGCGAGCGGGCGGTCCCGTTCTTCGCGATGCTGGCGGCAAGCCGCGCACCCGTCGACGGTGTCGAGGTCCACCACCACACCCTGACCACCGCCGACGGCGCCGAGCTTCCGCTGGCCTGGTACGTCCCGTCTCGTCGGAGCTGCCCGGCAGTGCCGTCCTCTACCTGCACGGCGGCGGCATGATCTACAGCCTCGCCGAGACCGCACCGATGTACGACGCGGCGGTGCGCGGCTACGTCGCGGCGTCCGGGGTGCCGATGCTGATGGTGGATTACCGTGTGGCGCCGGAATATTCGGATCCCGTCCCGGTCGAGGACTGCTACGCGGCGCTGTGCTGGCTGGCCGAGCACGCCGCCGAACTCGGCGCCGACCCGGCCCGGCTGGCGGTGGCCGGCGACAGCGCGGGCGGCGGGCTGGCCGCGGGGGTGAGCCTGCTGGCCCGCGACCGCGGCGGCCCGGCGCTGGCCCTGCAGCTGCTGATCTATCCGATGCTCGACGACCGCACCACCACGCCGGATCCCGAACTGCCGCAGGAGTTCCTGACGTGGACCTACGAGGACAACGTCACCGGCTGGGATGCGCTGCGCGGCGACCGCGCGGACCTGTCGGTCTACGCCGCACCCGCGCGGGCCGAGAACCTGACCGGCCTGCCGCCGACCTATCTGGACACCGGCGATCTGGACATCTTCCGCACCGAGGACATCGATTACGCGCGAAGGCTTTCCGCGGCCGGGGTGCCCACCGAGCTGCATGTGCACCCGGGGTGTTCCGCACGCCTTCGAAGGCCTGGCTCCCGACGCCGACGTGTCGCGCCGCGTGGTCGCCGACCGGGTGCGCCGGCTTCGGGCGCTCTAGCAGCGGTCCCGCTCGGCGCCGCGGGCGACCGGACGGGTTTGCGTCGCGAAGTCGGCGATGAGCTCGGCCAGCACGTCGGGCTGGTCGAGCATCGAGAACGTCCGCGCGCCCTCGATGATCTCCAGGCGCGCGTTGGGCAATGCCTCGGCGAGCCGCCGGCCGTCCTCCTGCGGGAAGAAGGCGTCGTCGGCCGACCATGCGATCAGCGCAGGCTTGGTGAACCGCGGCAGCCGGGCGGCGGCGTCGACCGTGGTCTGCCCGTGCAGTGATCCGGTGAAGCGGCGCAGGTCCTCGGCGATGGCACGGTCGCGGACGACGGGGTGGGTCCATTCGGCGGTCAGCGCGTCGAGATCGCCGTGCGACAGCGCGCCGTAGGCGCGGCGGCGGACCGTGCGGCTGCGGAACGCCTGCACGGCGGCATGAAAGGCCGGAGGCACGCCGGCCGCGGCGATCAGCGGCTTGACAATCGGCGGCGGAAAATGTTCGAACGCATCGCAACTGGTCAGCACGAGCGCTCCCAGTCGCTCGGGGAACGTGGTGGCGACCACCTGCGCGATGGCGCCGCCGGTGTCGTTGCCGACCAGGACGACGTCCTCGAGTTCGGCGGCGGCGAGGAACTCGGCCACCATCGCCGCGACACCGCTCATGGTCAGGTCCGCCGAGGCGTGCATGGCCTGCTGGTGGGCGCCCAGTGGCCAGGTCGGCGCGATGCACCGCAACCCCTGCTGGGCCAGGCGCGCCGACAGCGGCCGCCACAACGAGGCGCCCATCGCGTAGCCGTGGATGAAGACGACGGGCCGGCCGGTCTGCGGCCCGACCGTTTCGTAATGGATGGTTCCGCCGGTGAGCTCTACGGTGTGCATGACAACCTCCTCAGATGACTAACAAACAGACAGACTGTATGTAAGATACCGACAGGCTGTATGGAAAAGCAAGAGATGGACACCAGACGCACTCAGGCACAGCGCTCCGCCACCACCCGCGAGGCGCTGCGCGCCGCCGCGCGCGAGTTGTGGGGTGGCCGCGGCTACGCCGACGTCGGGACACCGGAGATCGCCCAGCGGGCCGGCGTCACCCGCGGCGCGATGTACCACCAGTACGCCGACAAGGCGGCGCTGTTCCTCGACGTCGTCGAGTCCGTCGAAGCCGACGTGATGAATCGGCTGGCCGTGGCGGTCGCCGCCCAGCAGCCGGCGACACCGGCCGCCGCGTTGCACGACGCCGTCGACGCCTGGCTGGACATCAGCGCCGAACGCGAGATTCGCCAGCTGATCCTTCTCGATGCGCCGAATATTTTGGGGTGGAACGGATTTCGTGACATCGCCGAACGCTACAGCCTGGGCATGACCGAACAGCTGCTACAGGCCGCCATCGACGCCGGGGAACTCGAGAGCCAACCGGTGCGTCCGCTGGCCCACATTCTCATCGGCGCGCTGGACGCTGCGGCGATGACCGTCGCCAACGCCCCCGACCCCGAGACCACGGGTGCCGAGGTCCGGCGGGCGCTGCACGGCATCGTCAACGGGATGCTCGCAAGCCGCGCCTGAGCCGAGCGGTGGCATGCTGGATTCGGTGGACTCGGTGTGGCATTTCTGGTGGCTGATCTTTCCGCTCAGTGGAGTGATCGGCGGCGCGGTCCGGACGGTGGCCGCCGCCAACGAACGGCGCGCCGAACGACGCATGGAGCGTTACCGCCTCAAGCAACAGGCCAAGATCGCGGCCGCCGAGGCCACGGGCAGGGCCCGCGGCAACCAGGACACCTATCGCCGCGAACTCAAACGACTGACCGCACTGCACAACCGGACCGACGAGCGGTGGCTGAGCTATGAGACCGACGTGGCCAAGCTGCTGGACTTCCCGATGATGACCGACATGCGCGACCCGCTGACGATCGCGTTCCACAAGGCGCGCCAGCGGGCCGACTTCGCCCGCCCGGAGCGACTCGACGACATCCTGGAAGACCGAGACGCCCAGCTGGATTACCGTGACGCCGTCAGCGACTACGTCACCGCCTTCGACGTCGCGGAGGCCGAAGCGATCCGCCGGCGCCGCAGTGACTTCTCCGCCGACGACCAGGAACGCCTCAGCCGGGCCCAGCGCCTGCTGCAGCTGGCCGAGGACACCGCGGCCACCCCGCAGGAGCGGCAGAACGCCTACACCCGCGCCCGCCGGGAGCTGGAGGGCCTGATCGTGTTGCCGCCGGCCACCCGCGCGGCCCTCGAGCGCCGCGTGGCCGGCGAGATCGAGGCCTGAGAACTATCCGGCGGCCCACTGCGCGGCGCGGTCGATCTCGTCCAGACCGAACACCGCGCACTCGCCGGGCACCAGCCAGGCCAGCGCGTGCAGGGTGTGCGCCACCCACTCCTTGTCGGTGACGATCGCGATCCGCTTGAAGGCCGCGTGATGGGGATAGACGGTGCCGAAGCCCATCTTGAAGTCCTCGAGCAGCCCGCCCGGACCGAAGCCCTCGTAGTCCGACCCGATGACCTCGACGATCCTGATGTCCTTGCCCTTCTCGAGCATCGTGTCGATCGTCGGCTTGAAGTCCTGCAGTTCCTTGCCGCTGAGCCGGCCGGTGACCCGAAAGCCCGTCACCCCGGCCGGCATGTCCGAAAGTACTTCGATCATCGCCGCCTCCTGCTCTCAGAGTAGGAGGCGCAGCCGCTATGCGGCCGAGATCCGCAGGCGGTTCCGGATACGGCTCAACGCGTCCTGGGCGTACCCGCGCACGTCCTCGTCCGGGGTCACCGGGATCAGGGTGACGCCGTCGGCGACGCCGGCGACGTACAGGTCGGCCACCAGACCGGCGAGGCCGTCCACCGTGCCCGCGTACTGCACGGTGGAGTCGTCGGCGCGACCCGATATCGCGGTCAGCGCGGTGCGGGAGTCGTCGGCGACGGCGACCGCCACGTCGAGCACGACCGGGACGTCGGCGGGCAGCCTGCGACGGCGGCGCCGAGCCTCCTGCAGGTCCGGTGCGCTCAGCCGCACCACCGGGCGACCTGCCCGCGGTCAGCTCCGTCCACTCGACCGACCGAGTCGGTGATGAACACCCGCAGCGCACGTCCCCCGCGCCTTCGTGTCTCCGGCATGAGCCTGACGGTATGGGCCCGCGCACGGGGCGCCAATGGTTGCGCTCAGCGGGACGGGAAGGGCTCAGCCCTTGTCGATGCCCTTGTCGATCACCCGGGTCTTCACCAGGCTGGCCACCATCGTCAGGAACAACGTCAGGATGATGACGGCCAGGCTCAGCAGCGTCGGGATCTCCGGGACGGCGACGTGTTCACCGCCGTTGATGAACGGCACGGTGTTCTCGTGCAACGCGTGCAGCACCAGCTTGACGCCGATGAAGAACAGGATGAACGCCAGGCCCTGCGACAGGTACACCAGCCGCTTGAGCAGATCGCCGAGCAGGAAGTACAGCTGCCGCAGGCCCATCAGCGCGAACAGGTTGGCGGTGAACACCAGGTAGGGCTCGCTGGTCAGCCCGTAGATCGCCGGGATGGAGTCCAGCGCGAACAACAGGTCGGTGGTGCCCAGGGCGACGATGACCAGGAACATCGGGGTCATCAGGCGCTTGCCGCCCTCCTTGACGTAGAGCTTGAGCCCGTCCCACTTGTCGGTGGTGTTCAGGTGGGTCCGGGCGAACCGCACCACCGAGTTCTCGGCGTCGTCGCTGTGGTCGGTGTCGCGAACCAGCCGGATCGCGGTGTAGACCAGGAACGCGCCGAAGAGGTAGAAGATCCACGAAAACTGTTTGATCGCAACGGCACCCAGCGCGATGAAGATCCCGCGGAAGATCAGCGCCAGCACGATGCCCACGAGCAGCGCCTGCTGCTGGTAGACCTTCGGCACGTTGAAGCTGGCCATGATGATGATGAAGATGAACAGGTTGTCCACCGACAGGCTGTATTCGGTGAGCCAGCCGGCGTAGAACTCCAACCCGAACTGGCTGCCGTGGAAGTTCCACACCCAGATGCCGAAGGCGATGGCCAGGCCGATGTAGAACGACAGATACAGGGCGCACTCGCGCATCGTCGGTTCGTGCGGCCGGCGGGCGATGTACGATCACGTCGAACAGCAGGACGGCGACCGTCACCCCGAGAGTGATCAGCCACTCCAGCTGGGACACGTTCACAACGGACCTCCGGGCGTCAGAAAACGTCCGAGGTCTCTTCCGCCGCGATGCGACCCGCGGCACCGGACGGCCGATGACGGCCGACGTGGTGACGACACCGCGGCGAAGGAATACTCCCCTCTGCCAGCAGTCTGTCAGGTCGGCGCAGCGCGGCACAATCCGAGCCGCGTCCAGCGCTCCCCCGTCATCAATGCGGCCTAGTATCCACAGTCGTGGCGACGCCGGAAATTCCCGCTCAGTACCTGTTGTCGGACCACGCCCCGGCGCCGCGCACGCTGATCGACATCCTCTACGACACCGCCGCCCGCTTCCCGGACGCGGCGGCCATCGACGACGGTGACGTCGTCCTGACCTACTCCGAGCTGATCGCCGACATCGAGGACAGCGTGGCTTGGCTGGGCGCGCGGGGCATCGGCCGCGGCGACCGCATCGGCATCCGGATGCCGTCGGGCAGCTACGCCCTGTACGTGGCGATCCTGTCCACCCTGGCCGCCGGGGCCGCCTACGTCCCGGTGGACGCCGACGATCCCGACGAGCGGGCGCAGCTGGTGTTCGGTGAGGCCGACGTGGTCGGCGTCATCACCGAGGCCGGGCTGACCCGCGGCTCGGGCTCCTCCCGCGGCTGGCGCGCGACGGCACCGCTGGGCCGCGACGACGCCTGGATCATCTTCACCTCGGGCTCGACCGGGACGCCCAAGGGCGTTGCGGTGACCCACCGCAACGCGGCGGCGTTCGTCGATGCCGAGGCGGAATTGTTCCTGCAGGACAACCCGATTGGGCCCGGGGACCGGGTGCTGGCCGGACTGTCGGTCGCGTTCGACGCGTCCTGCGAGGAGATGTGGCTGGCCTGGCGGTACGGCGCATGTCTGGTGCCCGCGCCGCGTGCGCTGGTGCGCAGCGGCATGGACCTGGGGCCGTGGCTGGTCGCCCGTGACATCACCGTGGTGTCGACGGTGCCCACCCTGGCCTCGCTGTGGCCGGCCGAGGCGCTGGAGGCGGTGCGGCTGCTGATCTTCGGCGGCGAGGCCTGCCCGCCGGAGTTGGCCGAGCGCCTTGCGGTGGAGGGCCGCGAGGTGTGGAACACCTACGGGCCGACGGAGGCGACGGTGGTGGCCAGCGCGGCCCGCCTGGACGGGCACAGCCCGGTGAGCATCGGGCGGCCGCTGCCGGGCTGGGATCTGGCGGTGGTCGACGCGGAAGGCACACCGGTGCCCATCGGGGGCGTCGGCGAGCTGGTGATCGGCGGCGTCGGCCTGGCCCGCTACCTCGACCCGGAGAAGGACGCCGAGAAGTACGCGCCGATGGCGTCGCTGGGCTGGGCGCGGGCCTACCGCAGCGGCGACCTGGTCCGGCTGGAGCCCGACGGGCTGTACTTCCAGGGCCGCGCCGACGACCAGGTGAAGGTCGGCGGCCGGCGCATCGAGCTCGGCGAGGTCGACTCCGCTCTGGTGCACCTGCCCGGGGTCAGCGGCGGCGCCGCGGCGGTCCGCCGCACCGCCAGCGGCACCCCGATGCTGGTCGGCTACATCGCCAGCGCCAACCCGGACTTCGACCTCGCGGCCGCGCGGGCCCACCTCGCCGAGGCGCTGCCCGCCGCGCTGGTGCCGCGGCTGGTCCTGGTCGACGAACTGCCCACCCGCACCTCGGGGAAGGTGGACCGCAACGCGCTGCCCTGGCCGCCGCCCGGCTACCAGGAGTCCGAACCCGACCTCGGCGGCACGATGGGCTGGCTGGCCGGGCTGTGGCGCGACGTCCTGGGCGCGGTGGTCGACGGGCCGGAGGCCGACTTCTTCGCCCTCGGCGGGGGCTCGCTGTCGGCGGCCCAGCTGGTGGCCGCGTTGCGCGCCCACTATCCGCAGCTGACCGTCGCCCAGCTCTACGACCATCCGCGGCTGGGGTCGCTGGCCGAGTTCCTCGACGAGCTCGCCCCCGCGGTGGCCGTCACCCCCCGTGACGTCAAGCCCACCCCGGTGAGCACCCAGGCCGCGCAGGTGCTGCTGTCGGTGCCGCTGGCGACGCTGACCGCCCTGCAGTGGCTGACCTGGCTGGCGCTGATCAACAACGTGGCCGCCGCCGTGCATCCGCTGCCCTGGCTGGTGACGGTGAACTGGTGGGTGGTGGCGGTGGCGTTCGTGCTGTTCATCACCCCGCTCGGGCGGATGGGCATCGCGGTGCTGGGAGCCCGCACGCTGCTGTCCGGGCTGCAGCCGGGCACCTACCGCCGCGGCGGGCCGGAGCACCTGCGGGTGTGGCTGGCCGAGCGGCTGGCCGACGCCAGCGGCGCGGAGAACCAGGCCGGCGCGCCGTGGCTGGTGTACTACGCGCGCGCGCTGGGTAACAAGGTCGGCAAAGGCGTGGATCTTCATTCGGCGCCCCCGGTGACCGGCATGCTGCAGCTGGGCCACCGGTGTTCCATCGAGCCGGAGGTCGACCTGACCGGGCACTGGATCGACGGCGATGCTGTTCCACGTCGGGCCGATCACCGTCGGCAACGACTCGACGATCGGGGCGCGCACGACCCTGTTCCCCGGCGCGGTGGTCGGCAAGGACGCCGACGTCGCACCCGGCTCCGGTGTGGTGGGCAAGGTCAAGAACGGCCAGTACTGGAAGGGCTCACCGGCGGTGAAGTCGGGCAAGGCCCGCCACCCGTGGCCGCAGCACCGGCCGCCGCGCGCCGCGCAGTGGCTGGTGATCTACGGGCTCACCTCGCGTGTTGCTCGGCGCGGTGCCGCTGGTGGCACTGGCCGTGGGACTGGCCGTGCTGGCCTGGCCGGCCCGGCACACCGCCACCTTCGGCTCCGCGATTGCCGTTGCGGCGCCGTGGATTCCGGTGGCCACCCTGGCGGCGATGGCGTTCTACGCGTTGCTCACCGTGGTCAAGGTGAGGGTGCTGGCGATCGGACTGCGGGAGGGCTATCACCCGGTGCGCAGCCGCATCGGCTGGCAGCTGTGGGCCACCGAACGGCTGATGGACGCCGCGCGCAACTACCTGTTCCCCATCTACGCCAGCCTGCTCACCCCGTGGTGGCTGCGGCTGCTGGGCGCGAAAGTGGGCCGCAACACCGAGATTTCGACCGCGCTGCTGACTCCCAAGTTCACCGTCATCGAGGACGGCGCGTTCCTGGCCGACGACACCATGGTCGCCTCCTACGAGTTGGGCGGCGGCTGGATCCACGTTGCCAAGGCCACCGTCGGCAAGCGGGCGTTCCTGGGTAACTCCGGCATCACCCAGCCCGGCCGGCGGGTTCCCGACGACGGCCTGGTGGCGGTGCTGTCGGCTACCCCGCACAAGGCCAAGGCCGGCTCCTCGTGGTTGGGCAGCCCGCCGATCCGGTTGCGCCGCCACGCCGACACCGCCGATGCCGCCCTGACGTATCAGCCGCCGATGCGGCTGAAGGTGGCGCGCGCCGCGGTCGAGACCTGCCGGCTGATCCCGGTGATGGTGACGTTCACCATCGGGGTCGCGATGCTGGCCGGCCTGCAGGCCCTGGTGCTGCACTTCGGCTACGGCTGGGCCGCACTGGCGAGCGGTCTGTTGCTGCTGGCCGTCGGCGCGGTCGCCGGCGGCGTCGCGGTGGCCGCCAAATGGCTTGTGGTGGGCCGTATCCCGGCCACCGAACACCCGCTGTGGTCGTCGTTCGTCTGGCGCAACGAGGTGTCGGACACCTTCGTCGAGACGGTGGCCGCGCCGTGGTTCGCCCGCGCGGCCACCGGCACCCCGGTGATGAACCTGTGGCTGCGTGGGCTCGGCGCCAAGATCGGTCGCGGCGTGTGGTGTGAAACCTACTGGCTGCCCGAGGCGGATCTGGTGACGCTGCGGCGCGGCAGCACGGTCAACCGGGGCTGCGTGGTGCAGACCCACCTGTTCCACGACCGGATCATGCGGATGGACACCGTCGTGCTGGAGGACGGCGCGACCCTGGGGCCGCACTGCGTGGCGCTACCGGCCGCGAAGCTCGGCGCGGGCGCGACCGTCGGCCCGGCCTCGCTGGTGATGCGCGGCGACGAGGTGCCCCCGTCGACCCGCTGGCAGGGCAATCCCATTGCGCCGTGGCTGGTTTCGCGCAAGAAGTCGCGCGACGACGACCGAGCCGGCCGGCCCGAGGGCGCGGCTGCGTGAAACGTCCCGTCAAGAAGGCCGCCAAGAAGAGCGCCGCTCCGGTCATCGACCCGTACCTGCCCGACAACGGCAACTTCGGCTACCGGGTGTCGCGCTACGAGCTGGACCTGGAGTACAAGGTCGCCATCAACCGGCTGACCGGAACCGCCACCATCACCGCGGTGACACTGGCGTCGCTGAAGACGTTCACCCTCGATCTGTCCGACGCGCTGTCGGTCACCAAGGTGACGGTCAACGGCAGGCGCCCGGCGCACTTCCGCACCGCCAACCGCAAGTTGCACATCACGCTCGGCGCCCCGCTGCCGGCCGGCGCGGCGATGTCGATCGAGGTGCGCTACGGCGGATCGCCGCGGCCGATCCGAACCGTATTGGGGGGAGGTCGGTTTCGAGGAGCTGTCCAACGGCGTCCTGGTGGCCGGCCAGCCCAACGGCGCGGCGTCGTGGTTCCCGTGCGACGACCACCCCAGCGCCAAGGCCAGCTACCGCATCCAGATCAGCACCGACAGTCCGTACCGGGCGATCGCCAACGGCGAGCTGGTGTCGCGTCGGGTGCGTGCGGCACAGACCGTGTGGACCTACGAACAACCCGAGCCGACGTCGACCTATCTGGTCACCCTGCAGATCGGCATGTACGGCATCCACAAGCTGCCCAAGGCGCCGGTGCCGATGCAGGCCGCGCTGCCGGATCGCCTGCGGCACAACTTCGATCACGACTTCGGCCGTCAGCCGCAGATGATGAAGCTGTTCGTCAAGCTGTTCGGCCCCTACCCGCTGGCCAACGGCTACACCGTGGTGGTGACCGAGGACGATCTCGAGATTCCCCTTGAGGCACAGGGGATTTCGATCTTCGGCGCCAACCACTGCGACGGCAGCCGCGGCTCGGAGCGGTTGATCGCGCACGAGCTGGCCCACCAGTGGTTCGGCAACAGCGTCACCGCGCGGCGCTGGCGCGACATCTGGCTGCACGAGGGATTCGCCTGCTACGCCGAATGGTTGTGGTCGGAGAACTCCGGCGGGCAGAGCGCTGACCGAGTGGGCGCGCCACTACCACCAGAAGCTGGTCAGCTCACCGCAGAACCTGCTGCTGGCCGACCCGGGGCCGCGGGACATGTTCGACGACCGCGTCTACAAGCGCGGCGCGATCACCCTGCACGTGCTGCGCACCACCATCGGTGACGACAAGTTCTTCGCCCTGCTGCGCGACTGGACCAACCGCTACCGGCACGGCACCGTCGTCACCGACGACTTCACCGGCCTGGCCGCCAACTATGCCGAGGTGTCGCTGCGTCCGCTGTGGAACGCCTGGCTGTTCTCGACCGAGGTCCCGCCGCTGTGACCGACGCGGGTGCGTCCTTCGATGCGCTGAGCGCGGCGGGGCCCGACCAGGTGCGCGGGGCGGCTATCACCCGCGGCAGCGTCGCCCGCGTCGGCGTGGCCACCGCCATCTCGGCGCTGTGCGGATACGCGGTGCTGTATCTGGCCGCCCGCGACCTCGACCCGGCGGGCTTCTCGGTGTTCGGCGTGTTCTGGGGTGCGTTCGGCCTGGTCGGCGGCGCGGCGTACGGACTGCTGCAGGAGGCCACCCGGGAGGTCCGGACGGCGGGTTATGTGGCGATGGTCGAGGGGCCACGGACCCATCCGATGCGGGTCGGCACCGGCCTGGGCGTGGTGGCGGCAGTCGTCATGGCGGCCACCGCGCCACTGTGGGCGCCGCACGTCTTCAGCGAGTCCAGGCCGTTGTCGGTGATCCTGCTCAGCGCGGGCCTGGCCGGCTTCTGCGTGCACGCCACCCTGCTGGGTCTGCTTGCGGGCCTGGGCAATTGGGGCCAGTACGGCTGGCTGATGGTCACCGACGCGGTGATGCGGGTCGTGGTGGCCGCCGCGACGTTCCTGCTGGGCTGGGGTTTGGTGGGCTTCCTGTGGGCGACGGTCGCCGGTGCGGTGGGGTGGCTGCTGCTGTTGGCGGTGTCGCCGTCGGCGCGGGCGGCCGCCCGGGTACGCACCCCCGGCGGGACGGCGACGTTCCTGCGCGGGGCGGCCCACTCGATCGCCGCGGCCGGCGCCAGCGCGATCCTGGTGATGGGCTTCCCGGTACTGCTGAAGGCGACGTCGGGCGAGCTCGGCGCGGCCGGCGGCGTGGTGATCCTGGCGGTGACCCTGACCCGCGCCCCGCTGCTGGTGCCGCTGACCGCGATGCAGGGCAACCTGATCGCCCACTTCGTCGACCACCGCGGCCACCGACTCAAGTCACTGATCAGCCCCGCGCTGGTGGTCCTGGCACTGGGCGCCGTCGGCGTGCTCGCCGCGTGGCTGGTGGGCCCGTGGCTGATCCGGGTCGCCTTCGGCGCCGAGTACACCCCGCCGGGTTCGCTGCTGGCCTGGCTCACCGCGGGCGCGGTGGCGATCGCGCTGCTGACCCTGACCGGTGCGGCGACCGTGGCGGCCGCCCAGCACCGCGCCTACTCCATCGGCTGGGTCGGGGCCACCGTCGCGTCGGCCGCGCTGCTGAGCCTGCCGCTGGATCTGGAGGACCGGACCGTGGTGGCACTGCTGTGCGGGCCGGTGGTCGGCATCGCCGTGCACCTGGCCGCACTGGCCCGCGCCGGAGACTGAACGGGCCAGCGATCAACGTGTACCTTGTGGGCATCGACACGCCCTACCCCGACGTCTGGATCATCATCCCGGCGTTCAACGAAGCGCAGGTCATCGGCGACGTCATCGCCGACCTGCGCGGTGTCTTCAGCCATGTGGTGTGTGTCGACGACGGCAGCCGCGACGACACCGCCGAGGTCGCACTGCGCGCCGGCGCCCACGTCGTGCCGCACCCGGTGAACCTCGGCCAGGGGGCAGCCATCCAGACCGGCGTCGAATACGCCCGGCGCCAACCCGGTGCGGCGGTGTTCGTCACCTTCGACGCCGACGGCCAGCACCGCGTCAAGGACGTCCTCGCCATGATCGACCGGCTCTCCAAGGGGGATGTCGACGTCGTCGTCGGTACCCGCTTCGCCGGGACGACCGTCAATCACACCCCGCCGCTGAAGCGGCTGATCCTGCGCACCGCGGCGGCACTGAGCCCCAGCAGTCACCGGCTCGGGCTCACCGACGCGCACAACGGGCTTCGGGTGTTCAACAAGACGGTGGCCGACCACCTGAACCTGACCATGAACGGGATGAGCCACGCCAGCGAGTTCGTCAAGCTCATCGTCGAGAACCACTGGCGGGTGGCCGAGGAGCCGGTCGAGATCCTCTACACCGAGTACTCGATGTCGAAGGGCCAGCCGTTGCTCAACGGGGTGAACATCGTCTTCGACGGGTTCCTGCGAGGAAGGATGCGCCGATGAACTGGATCCAGCTGCTGCTGATCGCGTCGGTGGTGGCGCTGCTGGTCTATCTGCTGCGCTCGCGGACCAACACCAAGGCCAAGGCGTGGGTGAAGGTCGGCTACGTGGTGTTCGTGATCGTGGCGATCTACGCGATCCTGCGGCCCAACGACACCACGGTGGTGGCCAACTGGCTCGGGGTGGCCCGCGGGACCGACCTGTTGATCTACGGGCTGATCATCGCGTTCGTGTTCACCACGATGAGCACCTATCTGCGGTTCAAGGAACTCGAGTTGCGCTATGCCCGGCTGGCCCGTGCGGTGGCGCTGGAAGGCGCGCGGGTGCCTGAGGCCTAGCCGAGGCCGCGGAAAGCCCCGGAAGTACTCGACGGTGCGGCGCACACCGTCGTCGAGTTGCACCTGCGGGTGCCAGCCCAGCACCATCTCGGCCTTGCGGGGGTCCAGGCACGAGCGCTTGACGTCGCCGAGCCGGGCCGGTGCGAACTCAGGATCGTCGGGGGCGCCTGCGGCCTTGGCGACGGCGGTGTGCAGCGCCCGGTCGGAGGTCTCCACGCCGGTGCCGATGTTGAACCGCTGGCCACCGCCTGAGGTGCCAGAGGCCCGCACGAACGCCTCCACCACATCGTCGACGAACACGTAGTCACGGGTGTTGGAGCCGTCGCCGAACACCCGGGTGCGCCGGCCCTCCAGCAGCGCGGTGGAGAAGATGGCCACCACCCCGGCCTCGCCGTGCGGGTTCTGCCGCGGGCCGTACACGTTGGACGGTGCGACGTGCGAACAGTCCAGGCCGTAGAGGTGACGGAAGGTGTTCAGGTAGGTTTCACCGGCGAGTTTGCTTGCCGCATAGGGTGATTCGGGGTCGGGCGGGGCGCTCTCGTTGGTCGGGTAGTTCTTCGGTATGCCGTAGATCGCCCCGCCGGAGGAGGTGAACACGACCTTGCGCACCCCGGCACGGCGCGCCGCCTCCGCCAGCCGGACGGTCCCCATGACGTTGACCGTCGCGTCGAACTCCGGGTCGTCGACCGAGCGACGGACGTCGATCTGCGCGGCGAGGTGGTAGACCACCTCGGGCCGGTGCTGGGCGAGCAGGCCGACCAGGTCGGCACTGACGATGTCCGCTTCGATGAACTCGAACCCGTCATGGGCTCGTGCGCTCTCGAGATTGGACGCCGCGCCGGTGCTCAGGTCGTCGAGCCCGAGGACGGTGTGCCCGTCGGCCAGCAGGCGGTCCACCAGCGTCGATCCGATGAACCCGGCCGCGCCGGTGACTAGTACCTGCATTCGTGCCAGCCTACCGAGGGGACGTACAGTCGAGTCGATGGCAGTTCCGGCTCGGGTGGCGCGTGTGCCACCGGTCGCGGCGGTGGCCGTCGCCCTGATCGCGCTGCAGCTGGTGGTGCGCGCTGTGCTGGCGTTCGGAGGCTACTTCTACTGGGACGACCTGATCCTGGTGGGCCGGGCAGGCACGCAGGATCTGCTGTCGCCGTCGTACCTGTTCGACGACCACGACGGCCACGTGATGCCCGCGGCGTTCCTGGTCGCCGGTGTGATCACCCGGCTCGCTCCGCTGGTGTGGACGTGGCCCGCGGTGAGCCTGGTGATCCTGCAGCTGCTGGTCTCGTTATCCCTGCTGCGGGCGCTGCAGGTGATCCTGGGCTGGCGTCCGGTGTTGTTGATTCCCTTGACTTTCGCGCTGTTCACCCCGCTGGGCGTGCCCGGCTTCGCGTGGTGGGCGGCGGCGCTGAACTCGCTGCCGATGCTGGCCGCGCTGGCGTGGGTGTGCGCAGACGCAATCCTGTTGCTGCGCACCGGCAATCGCCGTTATGCGCTCACCGGCGTACTGGTGTACTTCGGAGGTCTGCTGTTCTTCGAGAAGGCCGCCGTCATCCCGTTCGTGGCGTTCGCGGTGGCCGCGCTGCTGTGGCATGTGCGCGGCGAGCCGGTGCGCGCGGTGTGGCGTGCCGGAGCGCGCCTGTGGTTGCCGATGCTGGCGCTGACCGCGGCGTGGGTGGCGGTCTATCTCGTCGTCGTCGACCAGCAGCGGTGGAGCTCGGATCTTGCGATGACGTGGGATCTGTTGCGCCGCTCGTTCACTCACGGGATCGTGCCGGGACTGGTCGGCGGTCCGTGGGACTGGCAACGCTGGGCGCCGGCGTCCCCGTGGGGGGTGCCGCCGCTGTCGGTGATGGTGCTGGGCTGGGTGGCGCTGGCCGCGGTGGTGGCGGTGTCGCTGGCGCGCAAGCAGCGCATCGGACCGGTGTGGCTGGCGGCGCTGGGCTATGCGGTGGCCTGCCAGATCCCGATCTACCTGATGCGGTCGTCGAAGTTCACCGCGCTGGAGTTGGCCCAGACGCTGCGCTACTTTCCCGACCTGGTCGTGGTGCTGGCGCTGCTGGCCGCGGTGGGGTTCTGTGCGCCCAACCGCGTCGCCTCCGGCCGGCTCGACACGTCACACGCCCGGACCGCGGTGACAGTCGCGGCCGCGGTGGCGTTCCTGGCCAGCAGCCTGTATTCGACGTCGACGTTTCTCACCAGCTGGAAGGACAACCCGGCGCAGCCCTATCTGCAGAACGCGGTGCGCGGGCTGGGGCAGGCGCGGGCGGCGTCGTCGGCGCCGCTGCTCGACCAGGAGGTGGACCCGCTGGTCCTGCAGCGGGTCGCATATCCGGAGAACCTGGCCAGCCACATGTTCGCGCTGATCCGGGACAGACCCGAATTCGCGCGCTACACAACGCAATTGCGCATGCTGGACAGCAGCGGGCGGCTGGTGGACGCCAACGTGACGTGGGTGCGCACCATCGTGGTGGGCCCGAAGCCGGGGTGCGGGTACTTCGTCCAGCCGGACGCCGCGGTGCGGATGCCCCTGGACGGGCCGATGCTGCCCGCCGAGTGGACCGCCGAGATCAACTACCTGGCCAACAGCGACGGCTCGATGCTGATGTCGCTGTCGGAGGGCCCCGAGACGAAGGTGGCGGTACATCCCGGGCTGAACCGGGTGTTCGTGCGGCTGTCGGGGGCCGGCGACGCGATCACCGTGCGGGCGGGCACCACCGCGCTGTCGCTGTGCGTGGCGTCGGGCCCGGTGGGCTATCTGGCGCCGCGACAGTAACCCCACGGCGCTCCGGAGCCCGATTTTCCGCCGTGAGGTTACCGTCGGCGCACCGCGGTGTGCCAAGGTAGTTCGTATGGCTAACTTGCGTGCGGATGGTTTACAGGTTTTCCGGGAGATGCTGCCGGGCGTGCTGCCCGACGGCGACGTCGACTTCGGCGGCGGCTTCGCGCCCGAGTTGATGGACATCGGGATCGAGAACATCTTCGGCCGGCTGTGGACGCGCGAGGGGCTCAGCCGCCGCGACCGCAGCCTGGTGACGCTGGGCATTCTCATCACGCTGCGCGCGACCGAGGAGTTGAAGGCGCACTTCCGGATCGCCCGGCAGAACGGGCTGACCGACGAGGAACTGGCCGAGGTGATCTATCACGCCAGCGGGTATGCCGGCTTCCCGGCGGCCGCCACCGCGAAGAACGTCGCCGTCGAGGCACTGTTCAAGAAGAAGTGAAACGTGGAGCCGCCTAGGGGAGTCGAACCCCTGACCTATTCATTACGAGTGAATCGCTCTACCGACTGAGCTAAGGCGGCCGTGGCCCAGGCGAGCATTCGCCGGACCGAGGCACGAGTTTACAGGTCCGAGCGCAACGCCTGACCCACGGTGGCCACCATGGCATCGACGGCGAACTTGGGCTTGACGTTCGTCGCCAGGGCTTCCCGGCACTCCAGCACCGCCTCGATGCAGCGCAGTAGCCGCTCCGGGGAGGCGTGCGCGGCCATGGCCGCGACCTTCTCGGCCATGTCCGGATGGTTGGGCGCCACCGCCCCGGCGCCCTCGGCCACCAGCAGCGCGTCGCGGAAATAGGTCGCCAGGTCGATCAGCGCGCGGTCCAGCGCATCGCGGGAAGCCCGGGTCTGCCGGGACTTCTGCCGTCGCTCGAGGTCCTTGATCGCACCGGCCGCGCCGCGCAGCGCACCGGCGGTGCCCTTGCCGGTACCGCCGGCCCCCAGGGCGGTGCGCAGTTCCTCGGACTCGGCCTCGTCGCGACCGACGTTCAGGGCCCGCGACTCGGCCTCGGCGGTGGCCACCAGTTCCTCGGCGGCCGCGAAGGCCCGCGCCGGGGTGGCCGCGTCGCGGGGCAGGCCCAGCGCCCGGGCGCGGCGTTCCCGCGCGTCCGGATCGGTGGCCAGCCGGCGGGCCCGGCCGACGTGCCCGCCGCTGACCGAAGCCGCCCACTGCGCCTGCTCGGCGTCGAGCCCGTCGCCGTCGACCAGCACCTGGGCGATCGCCGCGGTCGACGGGGTCACCAGCGCGACGTGCCGGCACCGCGACCGCAGGGTGATCGCGATGTCCTCGGGGTCCACCGACGGCGCGCAGAGCAGGAACACCGTGGACGGCGGCGGCTCCTCCACCACCTTCAGCAGCGCGTTGGCGGCGCCCTCGGTGAGCCGGTCGGCGTCCTCGACGACGACGACCTGCCAGCGGCCGGTGGCGGGCCGCCGCGATGCGATCTGGACGATGGCGCGCATCTCGTCGACGCCGATGGACAGCCCCTCGGGGATGATGCGCCGCACGTCGGCATGGGTCCCGGCCATCGTCGTCGTGCAGGCCCGGCACTCACCGCAGCCGGGAGTGCCGTCGGACGTGCACTGCAGTGCGGCCGCGAAGCACAGCGCCGCGACCGATCGGCCCGAGCCGGGCGGCCCGGTGATCAGCCACGCATGTGTCATGGTCCCGGTGGCGAGCGCATCGTGAGCGGAATCACCCCGGGCCGCGCGGGCGGCGCCCACCAACTCGGCTTCCACCGCACTTTGGCCGACCAGCCGCGAAAAAACCCCGGACATCACCTGCAAACACTAGTGCGCCGGGCCGACACAGCCGGTCCGCGGTGCGTCGCCAAGGTGCGGATCCGTGACTCTGGACCGATACGGTGAACGGGTGAGCACCGAGCCGGCCACTCCGGGGCGAATCAGCGCATTCGTCCGCTGGGTCGCACGCACGCCGTGGCCGGTGTTCTCGCTGGGCATGCTGCAGGCCGACATCATCGGCGCGCTGCTCGTGCTGGGCTTTCTGCGGTTCGGGCTGCCGCCCGCCGACCGCATCATGCTGCAGGATCTGCCGACCCTGAACCTGGCGATCTTCCTGAGCTATCTGTTCATCTCGTTCGGCGTCGGCGCGTTCATCAGCCTCAAGCTTCTGGTCCCGGTGTTCCGGTGGCAGCGACGCGACGCCCTGCTGGCCGAGGACGATCCGGCGGTCACCGAGGCCGCCCGGCTGCGCGCCCTGCGGATGCCCACCTACCGCTCGATCATCAGCATGACGAACTGGGTGCTGGGCGCGATCGTGTTCATCGCGGCCAGTTGGCCGGTGGCCAGCCACGCCGCGCCGGTGCTGGCGGTCGCCACCCTGCTGGGCGCCACCGCGACGTCGATCATCGGCTACCTGCAGTCCGAGCGGGTGCTGCGCCCGGTCGCGGTCGCCGCGCTGCGCGGCGGAGTCCCGGAGAAGTTCCACCGTCCCGGCGTGGTCCTGCGCCTGGTCCTCACCTGGCTGCTGTCCACCGGCGTTCCCCTGCTGGCGATCGTGCTGTCGGTGGTGGCCAGCAAGTTCTCCCTGTTGCAGGCCTCGGCCGACCAGCTGTTCACCCCGATCCTGCTGATGGCCGTCGCCGCCCTGGTGATCGGGCTCGCCGGCAACGTTCTGGCGGCCATGTCGATCGCCGACCCGCTGCGTCAGCTGCGCTGGGCGCTCGGCGAGGTGCAGCGCGGCAACTACAACGCCCACATGCAGATCTACGACGCCAGCGAGCTGGGCCTGCTGCAGGCCGGCTTCAACGACATGGTGCGCGACCTGTCCGAGCGGCAGCGGCTGCGCGACCTGTTCGGCCGCTACGTCGGTGAGGACGTCGCGCGGCGCGCGCTGGAGCGCGGCACCGAACTCGGCGGCCAGGAGCGCGACGTCGCCGTGCTGTTCGTCGACCTCGTCGGCTCGACGCAGCTGGCCTCGACAGCCCCGCCCGGCGAGGTCGTCAGCCTGCTCAACGAGTTCTTCCGGGTGGTGGTCGACACCGTCAAGAAGCACGGCGGGTTCGTCAACAAGTTCCAGGGTGACGCGGCGCTGTGCATCTTCGGCGCGCCGATCGAGCACCCGGACGCCTCCGGCGCGGCGCTGGCCGCCTCCCGGGAACTGCACGACGAACTCATCGAGGTGCTCGGCCAGACCGACTTCGGCATCGGGGTGTCGGCCGGCCGGGCGATCGCCGGGCACATCGGCGCCCAGGCGCGCTTCGAGTACACCGTCATCGGCGACCCGGTCAACGAGGCCGCCCGGCTCACCGAGCTGGCCAAGCTGGAGAACGGTCACGTGCTGGCGTCGGCGATCGCGGTCAGCGGCGCCCTGGACGCCGAGGCGCTGTGCTGGAACGTCGGCGAGGTCGTGTCACTGCGCGGGCGGATCGCCCCGACGCAACTGGCGCGGCCGACGAACCTGGCGGTATCGGCCGAGCAGCGCCAGGTCACCAGCGACGTTTCGAGCTGAGCGCTTCGCGAGATCGACGAAATGCCTGATCTTCTCGACCTTTCGCGCCCGTTTGTCGGTTTGGGCAAGGCGCGGGTGCGTCAGGACTTCTTGGCGGCGGCCTTCTTGGCGGGCGCCTTCTTGCGCACTGCCTTCTTGGCGGTGCGCTTGACGACCGGGCCGCGGGCGCGGCGGTCGGCCAGCAGTTCGGAGGCACGCGCGTCGGTGATGCTCAGCACGTCGTCGCCCTTGCGCAGGCTGGCGTTGGTCTCACCGTCGGTGACGTAGGGGCCGAACCGGCCGTCCTTGATCACCATCGGCTTGCCCGACGCCTCGTCGGTGCCCAGCTCGCGCAGCGGCGGGGTCGCGGCCCCCTGCCTGCCACGGCGCTTGGGCTCGGCGTAGATCTTCAACGCCTCCTCGAGGGTGATGTCGAAGATCTGGTCCTCGGTGGCCAGCGAGCGAGAGTCGGTGCCCCGCTTGAGGTATGGGCCGTAGCGGCCGTTCTGCGAGGTGATCTCCTCGCCCGTCTGCCGGGTCCACTCCGACCAGGCGGGGCAGGGACAGCAGCTTCAGCGCGTCCTCGAGGGTGACGGTCTGCAGATCCATCGATGCGAACAGCGATCCGGTCCGCGGCTTGGGCCCGGTCGGCTTCTTGCCCTTCTTGGCCGTCACACCGCCGTCCTCGTCCGGCGGCGGGGGCAGCACCTCGGTGACGAACGGCCCGTACCGGCCGTCGCGGGCGACGATCTCGTGCCCGCTTTCCGGGTCGACACCGAGCACCCGGCCCTCTTGCGGTGTCGCGAAAAGGGTTTCGGCCAGTTCGAGGGTGAGCTCGTCGGGGGTGATCTCGTCGCTGAGGTTGGCCCGCTGCGGGGTCGGCTCACCGTCGTCGCCGGTGATCATCCGCTCCAGGTACGGACCGTTCTTGCCGACACGGACCACGATCGGGCGGCCGTGCTCGTCGTCAAAGAGCTTGATGGAGTTGACTTCTCGGGCGTCGATGCCTTCGAGGTTGACGCCCACCAGCTTCTTGAGACCACCGGCGCGGGCAATGGAGTCGGCGACCCCGTGCTCACCGCCGAAGTAGAAGTTGGACAGCCAGTTGGTGCGCTGCTCGTGGCCGGAGGCGATCTCGTCGAGTTCGTCCTCCATCGCGGCGGTGAAGTCGTAGTCCACCAGCCGGCTGAAGTGCTGCTCGAGCAGGCCGGTGACCGCGAACGCCACCCACGACGGCACCAGCGCGCTGCCCTTCTTGTGGACGTAGCCGCGGTCCTGGATGGTCTTGATGATCGAGGAATACGTTGAGGGACGGCCGATTCCGAGATCCTCGAGGGCCTTGATCAACGACGCCTCGGTGTAGCGGGCGGGCGGGTTGGTGTTGTGCCCGTCGGCGGTCAGCTGGGTGGCGTCCACCCGCTGGCCCTGGCGCAGCTGCGGCAGCCGGCTCTCGGCGTCGTCGGCCTCGCCGCCGGCGAGCTCGTCGACGGTCTCGACGTAGGCCTTGAGGAAGCCGGGGAAGGTGATGGTGCGCCCGCTGGCGCTGAACACCACCTCACGCCCGTCGGGCTCGGTGCCGGCGATCCGCAGGCTCAGCGTGGTCCCGCGCGCATCGGCCATCTGCGAGGCCACCGTGCGCTGCCAGATCAGCTCGTAGAGCCGGAACTCGTCGGTGTCCAGTTCCCGGTGCAGCGCGCCGGGGGTGGCGAAGGTGTCGCCGGCGGGCCGGATGGCCTCGTGGGCCTCCTGGGCGTTCTTCACCTTGCGGGTGTACTGCCGCGGCGACGGGTGCACGTACTCGTCGCCGTAGAGCTGACGGGCCTGGTTGCGCGCGGCGTCGATGGCCGACTGCGACAGCGTGGTCGAGTCGGTACGCATATAGGTGATGTGGCCGTTCTCGTAGAGCCGCTGCGCGACGCTCATCGTGCGCTCGGAGGTGAACCGGAGCTTGCGGCCGGCCTCCTGCTGCAACGTCGAGGTCATGAACGGCGGATACGGGCGGCGGGTGTAGGGCTTCTCCTCCACCGAGGCCACCGACAGGCTGGCGCCCGCGCAGCCCGGCGGCCAGCGAACCGGCCGCGGCCTCGTCGAGGACCAGCACCTCGTCGGGCTTGCGGACCACGCCCAGCGAGTCGAAGTCGCGGCCGGTGGCGACCCGCCTGCCGTCGACGCTGACCAGCCTGGCGCTGAACCGCGGCGGCGAGGCGTTGGGGTCGGACACGCTGGCGTCCAGCTCGGCCAGCACGTCCCAGTAGGACGCGCTGCGGAACGCCATGCGGTCGCGTTCGCGCTGCACGATGATGCGGGTGGCCACGGACTGCACCCGGCCGGCCGACAGCTTCGGGGCGACCTTCTTCCACAGCACCGGGCTGACCTCGTAGCCGTAGAGGCGGTCCAGGATGCGGCGGGTCTCCTGCGCGTCGACCAGGTCGTTGTCCAGGTCACGGGGATTTTCGGCGGCCGCGCGGATGGCCGGCTCGGTGATCTCGTGGAAGACCATCCGTTTGACCGGCACGCGGGGCTTCAGCGTCTCCAGCAGGTGCCAGGCGATTGCCTCGCCCTCGCGGTCACCGTCGGTGGCCAGATAGAGCTCGTCGACGTTCTTCAGCAGGTCCTTGAGCTCGCTGACCGTGCTCTTCTTCTCCGGGCTGACGATGTAGAGCGGCTCGAAGTTCTCTTCGACGTTGACACCGAGCCGGGCCCACGGCTCGGACTTGAACTTCGCCGGCACGTCGGCGGCGTTGCGCGGCAGGTCGCGGATGTGCCCTCGGGAGGACTCGACGATGTAATTGGAGCCCAGGTAGCCGGCGATTTTGCGCGCCTTGGTGGGCGACTCGACGATGACGAGCCGTCGGACACGGCCATTGCCGCCGCCGCTGTCGCGGATTTCCTCGTCAGCCAACTGCGCTTACGCTCCACTTCTGTCTTGCCCATGGCAACCCCCGGGGTCCGCAGGCACTGACAATTTCGCACCCCGGACGGGCAGACGCAAACCGACCCCCCGAACGCAATGTGTCAGATCCTGGGCCACGCTGACAACGCCTCGATGTCATCCGGCGGTTCCCCCACGTTCTCTACCAGGCGCGATAGCCGCCTGCGGCCACTGATTCGCAACGCCGGCCGGGAGCCCCTGGTGCCGATCAGCGTCGGTGCGATTCCCACCCGCATCAGACGCCGACGCCAGCGGTGAATGCGTGTCGGGGGCGTGCGGATCCAGACCCAGGAGATAACGGTCGGCCTCGGGGACGCCGGCGGCCAGCGTCCAGGCCCTCAGCTCACGCGGGCCCGGCAGCCACTGCGGCGGCACCGTCTTGACCGCCCCACGCGTCCAATCGGTGGCGATACCCACCAGACGGACGTCCACGGCGGTGCGCACCAGCGGGGTGTCCTCCTCGGTGCGGGTGATCTCGGCGTCCAGCCCCGCCTCGGTCATCATGTCGGCCAGCGCCCGCGGCCCGCCACAGCTCCTCGACGACCACCGACAGCCGCGCGCCGCCGCCGACCATCACCACCTGGCCGGCCGCCGCAAGCACCCCGGTGAGGTCGGCGACCGCAGGGGGCACCGACTCGGCCGAGAAGAAGGACAGCTGGCTCACGATTCGACAGTAAGCCAGTCAGTGACGAGTGTGGCGCCGCCGAGCCGGTTGCCCGGCCGCGAGACCAGTTCTGAAAACACTCGATGTCCCCATAAACGAAGCACCCCCGGCGGGCCCGTCACCGGGACGCTCGGGGGTGTTTCCTGTTGTCGTTGCAGATCAGATGGAGCGCACGCCTGTGGCTTGCGGTCCCTTGGGGCTCTGACCGACCTCGAACTCGACCCGTTGGTTCTCCTCAAGGGTGCGGAAGCCCGACCCCTGAATTTCCGTGTAGTGGACGAACACGTCGGCAGAGCCGTCCTCGGGCGCAATGAACCCGAAGCCCTTCTCAGCGTTGAACCACTTCACAGTTCCCTGTGGCATCTT
The DNA here is from genome assembly GCA_963765445.1 of uncultured Actinomycetota bacterium. Taxonomy (GTDB): domain Bacteria; phylum Actinomycetota; class Actinomycetes; order Mycobacteriales; family Mycobacteriaceae; genus Mycobacterium. The sequence goes on along the minus strand of CAVXWQ010000043.1, from coordinate 40,459 downwards.
TCGTACTTTCCTTCTCTTCCTACCGGGTGCGGCCCGCCGAGTTTTTCGGTAGACCGGGCCCCGTTCCGACCGCCATCCTTCGTGGAGTCGTCGGAACTCACCCGACCTGAAGACTCTCGCAGGAACCGCGATCGCAACGTCGATCCTGCGATTGTGAAGACACGAACACAGAAGCTGCGACCGCCCTCATCCAATCACGTTCAGAGCTTCTGCGACAGTCTCGGTGCTACCAGCTGATGAACAATTCGATACAGGCGTGTATGCAAGGCCCACCAGAACCGGAAAGGGGCGGAGTCGATGGCGAGTTTCGGCGGCGAGTTGTTGGCCGCTGCCGTCGCGGGCGCCGAGTCCTCACCCGACGCGCTTCGCCATGTCGCCGAGCTGCCCGCGCGACGGGCGAACGCCGCCGAGTGGCCGGCGTGGGTCGAGCCAGATGTGCTCGGCGCCTTCCAAGATCACGGAATCGAGGCGCCCTGGTCGCATCAGGTGCAAGCCGCCGAACTCGCGCGCGAGGGCAGGCACGTCGTCATCAGCACCGGCACCGCGTCGGGCAAGTCGCTGGCGTTCCAACTTCCGATAATGGATGCCCTGGCGCGAAATCCACGCGCCCGCGCGCTGTACTTGTCGCCGACGAAAGCGCTTGGCCACGACCAGTTGCGGGCCGCGCACTCGCTGACCACCGCGGTGCCCCGGCTCGCCGACGCGGCGCCGACCTCCTACGACGGCGACACACCGACCGAGGTACGCAGATTCGCCCGCGAACGGTCCCGGTGGCTGTTCTCCAATCCCGACATGATCCACCTGTCGCTGCTGCGCAACCATGCCCGGTGGGCGGTGTTCCTGCGCGGGCTGCAGTTCATCGTGGTCGACGAATGCCATTACTACCGAGGCATTTTCGGCTCCAACGTGGCGATGGTCCTGCGCCGCCTGCTTCGGCTCTGTGAGCGCTACGCGCCGGCGTCGAGCCCGGGTCCCACGGTGATCTTCGCCAGCGCCACCACAGCGGCGCCGGGTGAGACGGCCGCCGAGCTGATCGGACAGACCGTCGCGGCGGTGACCGAGGACGGGTCGCCGCACGGTGCGCGCACGGTCGCGCTGTGGGAGCCGGAGCTGCGCACGGATCTGCTGGGCGAGAACGGCGCACCGGTGCGCCGTTCGGCGGGAGCGGAGGCGGCCAGGATGATGGCCGATCTGGTGGCCGAGGGCGCGCGGACGCTGACGTTCGTGCGGTCGCGGCGGGGTGCGGAGTTGACCGCGCTCGGCGCGCGGTCGCGCCTGGAGGACATCGCCCCGCAGCTGCGCGACACGGTGGCCTCCTACCGCGCGGGCTATCTCGCCGAGGACCGCCGCGCGCTGGAGCGGGCGCTGGCCGACGGCGAATTGCGCGGGCTGGCAACCACGAACGCGCTTGGAACTCGGTATCGACATCGCCGGTCTGGACGCGGTGCTGCTGGCCGGGTTCCCGGGCACCGTCGCGTCGTTCTGGCAGCAGGCCGGCCGGTCCGGCCGGCGCGGGCAGGGCGCGCTGGTGGTGCTGATCGCGCGCGACGACCCGCTGGACACCTATCTGGTCCACCACCCCGAGGCGCTGCTGGACAAACCGGTGGAACGCGTGGTGATCGATCCGTCCAACCCGTATGTGCTCGGCCCGCAATTGCTCTGCGCGGCAACGGAGATGCCGCTCGAGGATGCCGAGGTGCGGCGGTGGGAGGCGGTGCCGGTGGCCGAGGCGCTGGTCGACGACGGGCTGTTGCGCCGCCGCGGTTCGCGCTACTTCCCGGCCGCCGGTCTGGATCCCCATCCGGCGGTGGACATCCGCGGTTCGGCCGGCGGCCAGGTGGCGATCCTGGAGGCCGACACCGGTCGGCTGCTGGGCAACACCGAGGCCGGCCAGGCGCCGGCAACGGTTCACCCCGGCGCGGTGTATCTGCATCAGGGCGAGAGCTATGTGGTGGACTCGCTGAACCTCGAAGACGGTGTGGCCCTGGTGCATGCCGAGGATCCGGGCTATTCGACGTACGCCCGCGAGATCACCGACATCGCCGTGACCGGGTCCGGTGAGCGGATGCAGTTCGACGCCGTCAGTCTGGGCCTGGTGCCGGTGTCGGTGACGCACCGGGTGATCGGGTATCTGCGGCGCCGATTGTCGGGCGAGGTGATCGACTTCGTCGAGCTCGACATGCCCGAACACTGCCTGCCCACCACCGCGGTGATGTACACCATCAATCCGGAAGCGTTGCTGGACAACGGGATCGAGCTTCTTCGCGTACCCGGCGCGCTGCACGCCGCCGAACACGCGGCGATCGGACTGCTGCCGCTGGTGGCCAGCTGCGATCGCGGTGACATCGGCGGGCTTTCCACCGCGATCGGCGAGGGCGGACTGCCGACGGTGTTCGTCTACGACGGCCACCCCGGCGGAGCCGGGTTCGCCGAGCGGGGCTACCGCCTGGCCAGCACCTGGCTGGGCGCGACGGCGGCGGCGATCGAAGCATGCGAATGCCCGCAGGGCTGCCCGTCGTGCGTTCAGTCACCCAAGTGCGGCAACGGCAACGACCCACTGGACAAGTCCGGCGCGGTTCGGGTTCTCCGACTGGTACTGGCCGAACTCGCCGCTGGCGGCCGCTGACCCCCCGGTCGCCGACCGACCCCTCGAACGGTCGACGACCACACGTCACAGCAGCCATTCAGCTGGTTCGTGCCCCGCACTTCTGGAGGCAAGTGGCAGCGTGCACTGCCTGCGACGAACGGTCGGACAACTCGATCCGTTCCCAAGTCCGACGGGTCGGACGTAGGCGAAAAATACCGAAATAGCTGGGACGGCGCAAGGAATTCGGCGCCAAAGAGCTGCGCCATCAGTGGTGCGCACCTCGGCTCACCTGCGAATTCCGTGTCAGCGAGCCCAAGTCGCCGCCGTTACACTGCCTCGCATGAACCACGACTGGCTGCTGGTGGAGACACTCGGCACCGAACCCGTGGTCGTCGCGCAGGGGCGTCAGATGAAGAGCCTGGTGCCCATCGGGGCGTTCCTGCGACGGAATCCGAACCTGGCGGCCATCCAGACCGCCATCGCCGAGACCGTCGCCAGCGGCAACAGCCTCGCCAGCATCACCCCCAAGAGCGACCGCGTCATCAGGACCGAGCCGGTCGTGATGTCCGACGGCAAGGTCCACGGCGTCCACGTGTGGATCGGACCCGTCGACGCCGAGCCGCCCGAACGTCCGATTCCCGGACCGCTCAAGTGGGACATGACGACCGGGGTGGCGACCGACACGGTCGAGTCGCTGATCGAACTCCGGGATGGACCCCAGCGAGGAACGCACCCATGGCCGCGCGTTCGCCGAGGACCTGCCCAGCCGCGACCTCAACCGCGACGAGGCGCGCGTGCTGGCGCTGGCCATCGACCCTGCCCCGGACCGGACCTATTGCACCTCTTGGGACTTCACCGACAAGCAGGGCAACTTCCGCCGGGTGGGCTTCGTCGCGCGCACGGCCATGGAGACCGCCGACGACGGCACCGAACACCTGATCGCCCGGGCGATGAACCTGGAGGGCGAACTCGACGAGGCGGCGGTGCCCACCGACCACCTGGCCCAGCGGATCCTCAACGGCCTGTCCCAGCCGGGGGTGCATCGGGCCATCGTCGACCTGGGGACCTGGCATCTGCTCAGGTGGCTGGACGATCCGTGTCCGTATTACGACTGGCGGCAGAACGTCCAGTTCCACCCCGACGACCAGTGGCAGCTCGAGCCGATGACCGCCGAGTTCGAAACCGGCGCCACCAGCAGGGTGTTGCGGCTGCCCGGCGTCGACGGCGGTTGGGTGCCGATGCACGTCACGGTCAACCGGGTGGAGCTCGACAACGGCGTGTTCGCCGGTCTGATCAGCGTGCGGCTGCCGACCGACGCCGAGCTGGCCGAGGCCGAGCTGCGCGGCACTACCTGAGCACCGGCCCGGCGCGGGCCGAGGCATGCGCGCGCCCTCCGATCGGGCCGCCGGCCGCGACGACGACGGCGATCACCACGTCGAGTTCGGCCACCGTGCAGTCGGCGAGTTCGGCACCCATGGCGCGGGCGACGTCCAGCGCTCCCTGACAGGCCGCCGCCGGGCCGCTCGGCAACCGGGCGGCCGCGGCCAGCGCGGCCAGATCGGCTGCGCCCTGCGCGCGGTGGCGGGCAACCACCGCGCTGCCGACCCGCACGCCGACCACGGCGACGGCCATGCATGACGACGATCATCAGCGCGGCCAGCACCGTGGCCGCGCCGCTGTCGTCACGGGCCGGGTTCGGCCGCGGCGACCGCGGTCGCGGCGATGACCACTCCCGGCAAGCATCCCCGACCGGCTGCTGACCCTGGCCACCACGAAGCCGCCGTCGCGGTGCACCTCCAGCGTCGCGTTCGGCGGTGCCACCGCACGCGCCGCGGACCCGGCAGCGGCGTCGTCACCGCGCGCGGCCAGCCGCGCCGCCTCCCGCGCGGCGTCGAGGCATCGAACCTGCGCCGAGACCGCGGTGACACCGCCGACCGCCATGACGAGCACGGCCACCAGTGCGGCGATGGCGAACGCGGCCTCGACGGTGCTGAAGCCGGCATCGTCGGCTAGACGTTGGTGTTCAGTGCGCGGTTGATGATGTTGGTCAGCGCACCGACGATCGAGTCGCCGGTGACCACGCTGTAGAGGATCGCGCCGAACGCCGCCGCCGCGATCGTGCCGATCGCGTACTCGACGGTCGACATCCCCGCGTCGTCCACCGCCGCCGCCACCAGCCGCGCTTTGAGCCCCTGAAACATGTTCGCTGCCAATTGATTTCCTTTCTCTCACAACAACCCTGATCCGAAGACGTCGCCGGCCAGCCCGGCCACCACCGGCACGATGCCCAGGCAGATGAACGCCGGCAGGAAACACAGACCGAGTGGACCGGCGATCAGGACCGACGCCCGCTCCGCGGCGGCCGCCGCCGCATGGGTGGCCTCCTGGCGCGACTGCTCGGCGAGGTCGGCGACGCCCTGCGCGAGCGCGCTACCCGACGCCGCCGACCTGCGTGCCAGCCGGGCCAGCGCCTCGCTGGCAGCGTCCGCACCGTCGGCCGGCCGCCCACGCGGTGTCGGGTTCGGCGCCCAACGCGAGCAGGTCGGCGGCCCGCCGAAGCAACGCGGCCAAACCTGGCGGAGCCGACGAGGACGTCGCGGCCGCGGCGGCCGGCACCGACATCCCCGCCGACAGGCACACGGACAGCACGTCGAGGGTGGACGCCGTCGCCAACGGGTCCGTCGGGTTGCTCGCGCTCGGTGCACCGCGACGCGGCCGCGCCGTGCGCAACCCGGCACGCCCGCGCACGACGGCGGTGCCCGGCCCGAGCAGCAGCCCGACCGCCAACAGCAGTGCGGCGGCGCTCATGTCAGCATCCGATCGGTGAGGCGATCCGCCCACACCAGACCGACGCACACCAGCGCCACACCCACCACCAACAGCCAGCCGCCGACTCCCCCGCCGAGGAGGAAGGCGACGGGCCGGGCACCGATCAGCTGACCGAGCAGAACTCCGACCACCGGCAGCGCGGCCAGGATGACGGCTGTGGCGCGCGCCCCGGCCAGACCCGCCTCGACGCGTGCGGTGAACCGCTGCCGCTCGACGATGTCGCGCTGGGCGGCGCGCATCAGAACCGATATCGCCAGCCCGTGCTCGGCGGCCAGCTGCCAGCAGACTGCGAGCCGATTCCACTGCGCGGGCACCGAGGACGCCTCGGCGACCGCCCGCAACCCGGCGGCGACGTCGGCCCCGAGCCGCGCCCTGGCCGCGACCGCGCGCAGCGAATCGCCCACCGGCCCGTCGCACTCGGCGGCGGCCACACCGAACGCGGTCACCGGGTGAGCCCCGACCCGCAACTCGCCGACCAGGGTCTCCAGTGCCGCCGCCAACCGCTGCGAGTCGACGCCCCGCCGCCGGGCGCGACGTGTGCGGTGCCGGCGCGCGCCGAGGGTGGCGGCGAGGATGGCAACCGCGACGACGACCGCCGGCGGCAACAACACCACGACCAGAACGGCGCCGCCGACCAGCACCGGCATCCGCACGCGGACCCGCGTCGGCGGCGGCAGGAGCCGCCGCCGCGGTGGCGGCGCCGCCAACAGTGCCGCTGCCAACAGCCAGCCGGCAGCCGGTACGCCGCTCATGCGCCGCGCCGGGCGGCGATCAGGGTGCGCAATTGTTCTGCGCCGGAATCGAAGCCGCGATCGGCGTGCCAGGCGGTCGCGGCGTGGACGAGCCCGTCTGAGTCGCGCCGCAGCACCGCGATCTCGCTGAGCCGGCGCCGCCCGTCGCGGCCTCGACTGACGTGCATCAGCACCTGGACGGCGGCGGCCAGCTGGCTGTGCAGCGCGGCGCGGTCCAGGCCCCCGAGCGCGGCGAGCGCCTCGAGACGGGCGGGGACCTCGGCCGGGTTGTTGGCGTGGACGGTGCCAGCCCCGCCGTCGTGACCGGTGTTGAGCGCGGCGAGCAGATCGATGACCTCGGCGCCGCGCACCTCGCCGACGACGATGCGGTCGGGCCGCATCCGCAGCGCCTGGCGAACCAGTTGGCGCAGCGTGATCTCGCCGACCCCTTCGACGTTGGCGCTGCGGGCCACCAGCCGCACCAGGTGCGGGTGGCGGGGAGCGAGCTCGGCGGCGTCCTCGACGCAGACGATCCGCTCGTCGCCGCTGACCGCGGCGAGGGTGGCGGCCAGCAGCGTGGTCTTGCCGGCACCGGTTCCGCCCGAGACCAGAAACGCCAGCCGAGCGTCGATGATGTCGGCCAGCAGCCGCCCGGCCTCCGGGTCGATCGCCCCGGCCCGGGCCAGGGCCGGCAGGTCCTGCGTGGCGGGACGAAGCACCCGCAGTGACACGCAGGTGCCGCCGACCGCCACCGGCGGCAGCACCGCGTGCAGGCGGACGGTGACGTCACCGGCGCCGAGCCCGCTCAGCTGACCGTCGACCCAGGGTTGGGCCTCGTCGAGCCGCCGCCCGGCAGCGACCGCGAGCCGCTGAGCCAGGCGGCGCACCGACGCCTCGTCGGCGAATTGGACGGTGCTGCGCCGCAATCCGCCGCCGTCGTCGACCCACACCGCGTCGGGAGCGGTGACCAGAACGTCGGTGGTGCCCGGTGCCCGCAGCAGCGGTTCCAGGACACCGGCACCGGTCAGTTCGGTCTGCAGCACCCGCAGGTTGGTCAGCACCTCGGTGTCGCCGAGGACTCCACCGGACTCGGCCCGGATCGCCGCCGCGACCGCGGTCGGGCGCACCGACCCGGACTCGGCCGCCAGCCGCTCGCGGACGCGGTCGATCAGCGAGGCACTCATGCCGCCAGGACTCCGCGGTGCAGCACGGCGAGAACGTCGCGGGCGGCCGCGCCAAGAGCGGAGCGCCGACCCAGCCGCAGCCCGCCGCGCTCCAGGCGCTCGGACAGCATCGGCTCCGGGCGCATGGCGGCCAGCAGCGGCAGCTGGGTGACGTCGGCGACTTCGCGGGCGCGCAGCCCGCCCGGCGACGGTCCGCGCACCACCAGGCCGACGTTCGGGTTGGCGGCGCGCAGCACCGGCGCCATCGCGGCCGCCGACGCGACTGCGCGGACATCACAGGTGGTGATCGCTACCACCAGGTCGGCGCATTCCAACGCGGCGCTCGCCGCGGCCGTCGCCCGCCGCGGCAGGTCGCAGATCACCATGACCCCGCCGCGGCGGCCGGCGTCGAGGATCGACTCCACCGGGCCGGCGTCCATCTCGTGGCATGACCTCGTACCGGACAAGACGCTGACGCCGCGGTGGTTCGGAAGCGCGTCGCGCACCGCGGGCCAACTCAGCCGGCCGCCCTGCAGGCTGAGGTCCGGCCAGCGCAATCCCGGCGCGGACTCACTGTCCAAGAGCAGGTCGATGCCACCGGACCAGGGGTCGAGGTCGACCAGCAGAGACGGAGCGGCGGTCTGGGCCAACGCCGCGGCGAAGACCGATGCGCCGGCCCCGCCGCGGCCACCGACGACTGCGATCACCCGCCCGTCGCCGGCACCTCCCCGCGCTTGTTCCGCGGCATCGGCGAGGTTGCGGGTCAGCAGGTCCTCCTGCGCCGGGAGCGCGCACATGTGTTGCGCACCAACGGCTATCGCGGCCTGCCAGGTCGACTCGCAGGGCTCGACCACCGCACACCAGGATCAGCCCGGCGCGGCGCGGCATCCCCTCGCAGCGGCGGGCGGCCGGCTCGTCGAGGACCACCGCCGACACCGTCGACCAGGTCTTTCTGGTCAGCACGGCGGGCGACACCACCACCCGCAGCCCCACCGCGGCCGCCACTCGCTCGACGGCCTCGCGCAGCTCGCCGCTCGTCGAGCATGGTCAACACGGTGTTGGACGTCACCCGACCACCATGACGCCTGCCCGTCGCGGACCGAAAGATGCCGGCGCCCGCGCTGTGGATGAAGCCGGATGTGGGGATGAAGTTCGGATGTTCGCTGACCGGTTCGCGGTCGAATCGGACCCGGAGAGTCGGTCCGGCGCCCGGCGAAACGCCAACGCCAAAAAACCGACCATCGGTACAAGTCAGCGCGGGCGCAGGCGGTCAGAACCGCAGATCAGCGAACCCCGCGTGATTCACTGAAATCGACGCGAGCGTGCAGATTTGGCAACGTCTGAACAGTTAGCCGAAATGGGTGAGGAGGACTTACCCCAGAAAAAGGACGACCCCCGCCAGGGGGGGAGGAGGCGGAGGTCGTCGTGTATCAGCCCCGGGGGGTCGGGCTGATGCACACCCGGCATAAGCCGAGTAATGCTCACTATACACACGTGAATGCAGAGTCGCGCAAGTCCTTGACGCATATAAAACCCGTGATTTTCCTGTGAAATTGCAGGGCCGGACACGTGGCTTGATCTGCCATTTTGGCCTCACCCCCAAGTTGTGAAGCAAGGCACACCTATCCTGTCGCGTGATCGACGCCGCATCGGCCGCCCGTCAGCTAATCACGGTGCAAAGTAGCCTCGGCATGGTGACCGCACAGCGCACGGCCGCGTTCTTCGACCTCGACAAGACCGTGATTGCCAAGTCCAGCACGCTCGCCTTTAGCAAACCTTTCTTCAATCAAGGGCTGCTCAATCGCCGGGCCGTGCTGAAGTCCAGCTACGCCCAGTTCCTGTTCCTCATGTCCGGCGCGGACCACGACCAGATGGACCGGATGCGTTCCTACGTGACCAGCATGTGTGCCGGCTGGGACGTCGAGCAGGTCAAAGCGATCGTCAACGAGACGTTGCACGACATCGTCGACCCCCTGGTCTTCGCCGAAGCGGCCGAGCTGATCGCCGACCACCGGCACTGCGGCCGCGACGTCGTCATCGTGTCGGCGTCGGGCGAGGAGATCGTCGCCCCCATCGCCCGCGCCCTGGGAGCAACGCACGCCATGGCCACCCGGATGGTGGTCGAGGACGGCAAGTACACCGGTGAAGTCGCGTTCTACTGCTACGGCGAGGCCAAGGCGGCTGCCGTTCGCGAACTCGCCGTCCACGAGGGCTACCCGCTCGAGCACTGCTATGCGTACTCGGACTCGATCACCGATCTGCCGATGCTCGAGGCGGTCGGGAACCCGAGCGTGGTCAACCCCGACCGGGCGCTGCGCAAGGAGGCCGCGGCACGGGGTTGGCCGGTGCTGACGTTCTCCCGGCCGGTGCCGCTGCGCGACCGCATCACCGCACCCTCGGGTGCGGCGGTGGCGACCACGGCCGCGCTGGGGATCAGTGCGCTGGCCGCCGGAGCGCTCACGTATTCGGTATTGCGGCGCTTGACCTTCTAGCGTCCAAACCGTTGCCTGCCAAAGCCTTGATGTGACGACGGTCACGGAGTACAAAGGAAGCACGGACGCCCGGTGAGGCCAAGGTAGCGCCGGAAGAGAAGGCACTATCTCCCGAGCCAGGCGACCCAGCACGGTTCCCGGCACCCACGCGGAGCACGCCGCGATATGGCATAAGTGTTGCGGGCCTGCGTAATTGCGAGAAGCGGACGGACCTGACGATCCCTTGGGTGGGATCGCAACCGGAGCGCACCGCAAGACCGCCGAGGCCAACCCACGCAACCCACGTTGCACGCTTGGTAACCGGGTAACCGTGCTAGCGGGCGGCGAGCCGAACTCTTCTCGGATCGTCGCCCGCTTCATGTCTGCGGCCGGTCCGGCCCTACTTCGCCGCCGCCTCGGCGATCGACACCGCTTCTCGCGCACCGTCTTCCAGCGCCCGGCAGCACAGCAGCAGCCAGGCGCCCACCGCCTCCGGTCGAGCCTGAGGCGAACCCGGCGGCAGCCGAGCGGTACTCGTCGGCACGGCGCATCCAGTACACCTCCGGCACGCCGAGGCCGTGCGGGTCCAGGCCGGTGGCCATGGTGACCAGACGCGACACCGCCCGCGCGACGATGCCGTCGCCGACGCCGAACGGGGCCAGCGCCAACAACTCGCCGTGCGCCACCGACGCCAACACCGGCGCCGGCGCCGAACTGGCTCCGGTCACCAGCCGGGTCACCAGATCGAGGCGGGCGGAGACCTCGGGATCCTGTCGCGGCCGGCCGAGCTTCTCTTCGTCGACCAGGTCGGCTGCGGCCAGCGCATGCAGCCGGGCCAGCGCCTGCAGCGGGGCGCGTTGCCATACCCCCACCAGAGCGGTCGTGCCGCCCTCCAGCGCCTGCCCCACGCGCAGCGCGCCGGCCAGTACCGGATCGTTGGGTTCGGCGCCCGAGGCGTCCAGTTGCACGGCGCCGCCGTCGATCGCCGAGGACGATCTGGCCCCCCGGATGGCCGACTCCGCGGCCGTGACGGGCCAGTTGCGCAGGTTCGTGCGATGCCGGTGAGCCTTGGCCAGACGCCTCCCGGGCAGCCTCGGCGGCGTCGGCCACGCCGGGCAGTTCGAGCAGCGGCGCCAGCAGGTCAGTCACGTCCGGTCACGCTATCGGCGGCGGCGACGTCGTGTTGCGGTGGGTCGTGATTCGACCGTTCGGCGCGTGACACGGACCGTCCGCCGACGAATGTGACTCGGCAACGCCGACGCCATTCCGAGTGACTACGCTCACAACTATGACCGAGGCGCACACCGAAGTTCCGTCTTACTATCCGCCGTCCGCGGAGTTCGCCGACAAGGCCAACGCCACAGCCGATCTGTACGACGAGGCCGAGGCCGACCGGCTGGCGTTCTGGGCCAAGCAGGCCAACCGGCTGTCGTGGGACACCCCGTTCACCGAGGTGCTCGACTGGTCCGGCGCGCCCGTCGCGAAGTGGTTCGTCGGCGGCAAGCTCAACGTCGCCTACAACTGCGTCGACCGGCACGTCGAGGCCGGCAACGGCGACCGGGTCGCGATCCACTGGGAGGGCGAGCCGCTGGGCGACGCCCGCTCCATCACCTACGCCGAACTCAAGGACGAGGTCTGCAAGGCCGCCAACGCACTGACCGAGCTGGGCCTGGTGACCGGCGACCGGGTGGCGATCTACATGCCGATGGTCCCCGAGGCCGTCGTGGCGATGCTGGCGTGTGCCCGCCTCGGCCTGATGCACAGCGTCGTCTTCGCCGGCTTCTCCGCCTCCGCGCTGCGGGCCCGCATCGAGGACGCCGAAGCCAAACTGGTGATCACCACCGACGGCCAGTACCGGCGCGGCAGCGCGGTGTCGCTCAAGGACGCCGTCGACGAGGCGGTCACGGGCCAGCCGTCGGTCGAACACGTTCTCGTGGTGCGCCGCACCGGGATCGACGTCAACTGGACCGACGGACGCGACCTGTGGTGGCACGAGACCGTCGATCGCCGCTTCACCCGAGCACACCCCGGAGGCGTTCGACTCCGAGCAGCCGCTGTTCCTGCTCTACACCTCGGGCACCACCGGCAAGCCCAAGGGCATCATGCACACCTCCGGCGGCTACCTGACCCAGGCCTCCTACACCCACCACAACGTCTTCGACATCAAGCCCGACAGCGACGTCTACTGGTGCACGGCCGACATCGGCTGGGTCACCGGCCACACCTACATCGTCTACGGGCCGCTGTCCAACGGCGCCACGCAGGTGGTCTACGAGGGCACCCCGGCCTCGCCGGACGAGCACCGGCACTTCCAGGTCATCGAAAAGTACGGTGTGACAATCTATTACACCGCGCCGACCTTGATCCGCACCTTCATGAAGTGGGGCCGCGAGCTGGTGTTCCAGCACGATCTGTCGAGCCTGCGGCTGCTCGGATCGGTCGGTGAGCCGATCAACCCGGAGGCCTGGCGGTGGTACCGGCTGGTGTTCGGCGGCGACGCCGTCCCGATCGTCGACACCTGGTGGCAGACCGAGACCGGCGCGGCGATGATCTCGCCGCTGCCGGGCGTGACCAACTGCAAGCCGGGTTCGGCGATGCGCCCGCTGCCCGGGATCTCGGCCAAGATCGTCGACGACGACGGAAATGAGTTGCAGCCCGGCGCCGATCACGGCGAGCACGTCACCGGCTACCTGGTGCTCGACAAGCCGTGGCCGTCGATGCTGCGCGGAATCTGGGGCGATCCCGAGCGGTTCCAGGAGACCTACTGGTCCCGGTTCGCCGAGCAGGGCTGGTACTTCGCCGGCGACGGCGCGCGCTACGGCAGCGACGGCGAGGTGTGGGTGCTCGGCCGTATCGACGACGTGATGAACATTTCCGGGACACCGCATTTCGACCGCCGAGGTCGAGTCCGCACTCGTCGGGCACACCGGTGTCGCCGAGGCGGCCGTCGTGGGCGCCACCGATGCGCACACCGGTCAGGCCATCTGCGCGTTCGTCATCCTCAAGGCCCACCACGCCGACGTCCCGACCGAAACCATGGTCGAGGAGTTGCGCGCCGAGGTCGCCAAGGAGATCTCCCCGATCGCCAAGCCCCGCGAAATCCACGTCGTGCCAGAGCTTCCCAAGACGCGCAGCGGCAAGATCATGCGCCGTCTGCTGCGTGACGTCGCCGAGGGCCGTGAACTCGGCGACACCTCGACACTGCTCGACCCGGGGGTGTTCGAGGCGATCCGGGCCAGCAAGTCCAACTAGGCGACTCAGGCGGCCGGGGCCGGCTCCAGGTTCGGGGTCGGCACGAAGCCGGTGCCGGGACGGTCCTTGGCGGCGACGTCGCCGAGGATGGCGTTGATCGACATTGTCACCGCGGGCGTGTGCAGCGGAATGAACTTGATGACGCAGGTCGGCAGGTCCTCGCTGAACGCGCCGTGAATCATGCCGACGAGTTTGTTGTTGACCGTCACCGGCGCACCGGAGTCACCCGGCTGGCCGCACACCTGGTTGACGATGGTGCCCGGATCCTGGCCGGGCCCCCAAGTCACGCCGCACGAGTAGCCGGTCGTACGGCCGAGCTTGCAGGCCACCTGTCCGAACGTCGGATCCGGCCCGATGCCGTCGATGAGGAAGCCCTTGTAGTTGGCCACCGGCTGCACCTTGGCCGGGTCGAACCGGATGACGGCGTAGTCCAGGCTGTCGTTGCCGGCGACCATCGTGCCGATCACCCCGTTGTCGGGATTGGTCTCCGCGGCGACCTGCGCGCCGGGGCCGCCGCAGTGGGCGGAGGTGAAGCCGATGAGGGCACCGGTGTTGTCGTTGCCGATGGCGGTCAGCGTGCAGTAGGTGTCGCCGTTGACCACGATGCCCGCGCCGCCGCCCAACTCGACCTTGTCGTCGGCAGCCCGCGGTCGATACCGGGCTGACAAACAGTGCGCCGAAGGCCAGGACCGCAGCCCCCGCCGTCATCCGCACACGCGCGGTCGTCACTGTAAGCAACCTCCATCTGCACCCACCCTGACTTGCGAGTCTACCGGTATCACACCAGTAACTTGCGTAACAGCTCACTGGGTATCCCGGCTGCGACGTGGCATGGCAACATGAGACCGCGACGACAGCGACAGTTGGAGGACAGCCGTGAGCAATGGTGATCGCAAGACCGGGGTGCCCACCACCGTGACCTCGATTCCCCTGGTGGACCCGAACGCGATTCCTGCCAACCCCTCCATCGGCGACCTGGTCAAGGACGCCACCACGCAGGTGTCCACCCTGGTGCGCGCCGAGGTCGAGCTCGCCAAGGCCGAGATCACCCGGGATGTGAAGAAGGGCCTGACCGGCAGCGTCTTCTTCATCCTGGCGCTGGTCGTGCTGTTCTACTCGACGTTCTTCTTCTTCTTCTTTCTCGCCGAACTGCTCGACACCTGGCTGTGGCGGTGGGTGGCCTTCCTGATCGTGTTCGCCCTCATGGTGATCACGACCGCGGTGTTCGCGCTGCTGGGCTATCTGAAGGTGCGCCGCATCCGCGGGCCGCAGCAGACCATCGAGTCGGTCCGGGAGACCCGCGACGCACTGACGCCCGGCCACGACCGCTCCCCCACCAAGGCGGTCGCCCAGACCAACGGCAGCGCCACCCCCGACCCCGGCACCCACTGACCCGTCGGGCTGGTGATGACGCAACCGGACCCGTCGGTCACCCGCATCGCGGGACCGTGGCGTCACCTCGACGTCCACGCGAACGGGATCCGGTTCCACTGCGTCGAAGTGGACAACGAGCCGTCGGGAACGACACCGAGCACCGCCCGGCCGCTGGTCATCCTGCTGCACGGCTTCGGGTCGTTCTGGTGGTCGTGGCGCCATCAGCTGCGCGGGTTGTCCGGTGCGCGGGTCGTCGCGGTGGACCTGCGCGGCTACGGCGGCAGCGACAAACCGCCCCGCGGCTACGACGGCTGGACGCTGGCCGGCGACACCGCCGGACTGATCCGCGCGCTGGGCCACAGTTCGGCCACGCTGATCGGCCACGCCGACGGCGGACTGGTGTGCTGGGCGACCTCGGTGCTGCATCCGCGGGTGGTGCGGGCCATCGCACTGGTCAGCTCGCCGCACCCGGCCGCGCTGCGCGCCTCGGCGCTCACCCGCCGCGACCAGGGCCGCGCGCTGCTGCCCACGCTGCTGCGCTATCAGCTGCCGCTGTGGCCCGAACACGCGCTGACCGCGCACAACGCCGAACAACTCGAGCACCTCGTCCGCAGCCGCGCATCCGGCAAATGGCTTGCCTCCGAAGACTTTTCCGAGACCATCGCCCACATGCGCCGCGCCATCCAGATCCCTTCGGCGGCGCACTGCGCGCTGGAGTACCAGCGCTGGGCGGTGCGCAGCCAACTCCGTTCGGAGGGTTGGCGTTTCATGAAGTCGATGAACCGCCCACTCGACGTTCCGCTACTGCATCTGCGCGGCGACGCCGACCCGTACGTCCTCGCCGACCCCGTGGACCGGACCCAGCGGTTCGCGCCCAGGGGCCGGTTCGTCGCACTCGCCGGAGTCGGCCACTACGCGCACGAGGAGGCGCCCGCGGAGGTCAACGACCACCTGCGCCGGTTCCTCGACCAGGTGTACGGCCCGGCTAGGTGACGCAGGCCCCGGTGGGCACCTTGTCGGTGTTGCCGATCTTGGCCAGCTGACGGGACACCTCGTTGGCGGTCAGCACGAAACCGGTGTCGTTGTCGTCGACGGCGGCCCCGAACACCACGCCGAGGACCTGCCCGGCCCGGTTGATCATCGGTCCACCCGAATTGCCCTGGCGCACAGTCCCTCTGATGGTGTAGACCTCGCGGTTGACCGTGGTGGTGCGGTAGATGTCGGGGCCGTTGAGCTCGATGATCTCGCGCACCCGCGCCGGGGTGGCCGCGAAATCGCCACCGCCGGGATAGCCGAGCACCACCGCGTCGGTGCCGGACTTGGCGGGCTGCTCGGCGAACACCAGCGGCCGCTGCGGCAGATTCGGCACGTCGAGGATGGAGATGTCGGCGTTGGGGTCATAGGAGACGACGGTGGCGTCGTAGGTCTGGCCCTCGGCCTGGACGGTGACGCTGTCCGAGCCCGCCACCACGTGCGCGTTGGACATCACCCGGTTGGGGGCGATGACGAAACCGGTTCCCTCCAGGACCTTCTGGCAGCCCGGCGCCACGCCGCGGATCTTCACCACGCTGGGCCGGGCGTTGGCGACGACGAGACTGTCGGCCAGGGAGGCGTCGGGGGCGTCGACCGCCTGGATCGGGGTGCGGCCGAACGGCTGCAGGACCTCGGGCAGGCCCGAGGTGCTGAGCAGGGTCGACATCCGCTTGGGCACCGACTTGAGCCATTCGGGCGCGTACTTGTCCACCTCCGCAAGCACTTTGGAGCCGCGCACCGCTGCGGCCAGGTTCGGCTGGTCGGACGACGTCAACGGGGTTGCCAGCAGCCAGGCGGCGACGAGCACGACCACCAGTTGCAGCGCCACGCCGATGATCGAGTCCACCGTGCGTATCCCGCGGTTGCGGATGGCACCGCGCACGGCGCGGCCGAGGACGACGCCGGCAACCTCGCCGATGACCACCAGCGCCAGGATGAGGAACAGCGCGGCGAACAGCTTGGCCCGCGGCGAGTGGACGTGGCTGACGATGTGCGGGGCGAGCATCACCCCGGCGATGGCCCCGAGCACCACTCCGACGAAGGACATCAGGGAGCCCAACGCGCCGGACCGCCAGCCGGAGATCGCGGCGATGAACGCCACCACCAGCACGGCGATGTCCAGCCATTGCGAACTCGTCACAGCGGCCCCTCACTCTTGTCGCCGACGAGCGCCATCGCCTCGTCCAACTCCCGGATGTCCTCGGTGTCCCACGGTTGTGACCAGCCGGCCACATCGAGCATGGCCGAGATTACGTGACCGGTGAACCCCCACACCAACATCTCGTTGAGCAGAAATGCCGGCCCGGCGAATCGCTTCCCCGCACCGGTGCGGTACACCATCAGCCGATTCTCGGGATTGACGAAGGCGCGCACCGGAACTCGCGCGACGACGGCGGTCTCGGCCTCGTTGACCACGGTCACCGGTCCCGGGTCCGGCGAGTAGGCCAGCACGGGCACGACGTGAAAGCCGGAGGGCGGAATGAACATTCGTTCCAAGGTGGCCAGGGGGTGCAGCCGGCCCGGGTCGATGCCGGTCTCCTCGCGGGCCTCCCGCAGGGCGGTGGCCACCGGGCCGGCGTCCTCGGGGTCGGCCGCACCGCCGGGGAAGGCGGCCTGGCCGGCGTGATGGCGCAGCGTGCTGGCCCGCACGGTCAGCAGCAGGTCGGCGTCGTCGGGAAGCTGTCCGGACGGCTGGTCGCGGTGCGGTCCGGAGAACAGCACCAGCACCGCGGCGTCGCGCCCCGCTCGGGTGGCGGTGCCCGCGCCGGTCACCAGGGCCAGCAGTTCAGGGGGCACTTTGCGGCGGTAGGCGTGCGGCACCCGGTCGACGTTCTCCACCAGTGGGGCCAGCCACGGCGGCCGGAGTTCCGGAGTGAGCGGTACCCCACCGGTCACCGGCGCCCCCTGTCATCAAAGTGCACTGTTCACCGCCGCGGCGATCTCGTCGGCGGTGGTGAACGCCTGCGGAAGGACTTTGGCAACGCTACCGTCCGCACGCAGCACCACGGTCGCGGGCATGACGTTGGGCACGCCGAGGGCGGCCGCGATGCGGCGCTGACCGTCCTGCAGGGTCGGCAGCCGCACACCCAGTTCGGCCAGCCGCAGCAGCGCCGCCGTTTCGTTCTCGTCCTGGTGCACCGTCACCACGTTGACGTCGCCACCCACCCGCCGCTGGTATTCGGCCATCGCGGGCAACTCCGTCGCGCACGGCGCGCACCAGTAGGCCCACAGGTTCAGCACCGCCGGCCGGCCGGCCAGCGCGCGGGCCACGTCGACGGCCGCGCCGTCGCCGGCGCATTCGACGACGATGCCGCGCAACTCGGTCGGCCCGGGGTTCGGTCCGCCAGTCGGGCACGGCGCCAGATCGGCCTGCCGTCGCGGTCCGGCCAGGGCCTCGGGCGTATCGGCGTCGCGGTGCGCGCGCGCCGCCTGGACGCTCGGCGGTCCGCCGCCGTCCGCCGAATCGTCGCCGAGTTCGACGACGAGCGCCGCGACCAGGACGGCGATTGCGGCGACCACCACCAGCGTCCAGCGGGCCGATCTGGTCATCGGCGGGCCGGTCACAACCCGGCCAGCGCGAGCAGGTGCTCGGTCTCGGGACCCTTCACCAATGCCGCGGCCACCAGCGGCTCGGTGGGACCGATGCCGAACGACGGGCAGTCCTTGGCCAGCACACACACCCCGCACGCCGGCTTGCGCGCATGGCACACCCGCCGGCCATGAAAAATGACCCGATGACTCAGTAACGTCCACTCGCTGCGCTCGATCAGTTTCCCGACGGCGTGCTCGACCTTGACCGGATCCTCCTCGGCGGTCCAGCGCCAGCGCCGCACCAGCCGGCCGAAGTGGGTGTCGACGGTGATGCCGGGAATGTCGAAGGCGTTGCCGAGGATCACGTTGGCGGTCTTGCGCCCGACGCCGGGCAGCGTCACCAGTTCGGCCATCGTGCGCGGCACCTCGCCCGTCGAACCGCTCGACGAGTTCCTGCCCCAGCCGGATCAACGAGTTGGCCTTGTTGCGGTAGAAGCCGGTGGGCCGGATCAGCTCCTCGAGCTCGGTGCGGTCGGCCTGCGCGTAGTCCAGCGCGGTGCGGTACTTGTCGAACAGCGCCGGGGTGGTCAGGTTCACCCGCTTGTCGGTGGACTGCGCGGACAGGATGGTGGCGACCGTCAGCTCCAGCGGATTGGTGAAGTCGAGTTCGCAGTAGACGTGGGGGAACGCCACGGCCAGTGTCCGATTCATCCGCCGGGCCCGGCGGACCAGTCCGAGATGGGTCTCGGCGTCCCACTTGGGGTCGGTTTTCTTCGCGGCCGCTGGCACGCTGCCAAGCGTACTGACGAGCAGCGACGAGCACTGCTCGACCGCCTTCGCAACGCGGACAGACCGGTGACAATTCGTGACCTCGACGAGACCTTGCCCGTGTTTACTTTGCCGGATGACCTGGTTGCTCGCGGTGTGTGTTCCCGGTCTGATGATGCTTTCCACGTTCGGGTTACAGCGGCTCGAAAGCGGCTTGCACACCGAGCGCACGGCCGCCGAGGAGGCTGTCGCCGAGTACCTGAGGCAGGCCGAGGAGGCCCGCAAACAGGCGCCGCCGCGGCCCGTGCCGCAGGAGCCGCGACCGGTCGAGGTTCATCACCTGCTCGGTGTCGACGAGCCCGGTTTGCCGACCCGCTCGTATGCCCACGCACGGCCGAATCCGCAGTTTCACCGGACTCGGTACGCCAATCCTGTGTAGCGTTGGCTCGTTGCTAGATGGGCTACCTCTAGACTGACTACCGACTAGAGCTGGCCTGGGCGTACCGATCACCGATGAGCTAAGAGGGGCAACGTGGACGAGATCCTGGCGAGGGCAGGAATCTTCCAGGGGGTTGAACCCAGCGCTATCTCCGCGCTGACCAAACAACTGCAGCCGGTTGACTTTCCGCGGGGCCACACGGTGTTCGCCGAGGGCGAGCCGGGCGATCGGCTCTACATCATCATCTCCGGCAAGGTGAAGATCGGCCGCCGGTCCCCGGACGGCCGGGAGAACCTGCTGACGATCATGGGCCCGTCGGACATGTTCGGCGAGCTGTCGATCTTCGACCCTGGGCCGCGGACGTCGAGCGCCACCACCATCACCGAGGTGCGCGCGGTGTCGATGGACCGCGACGCGCTGCGGGCGTGGATCGCCGACCGCCCCGAGATCGCCGAGCAGCTGCTGCGGGTGCTGGCACGCCGGCTTCGCCGCACCAACAACAATCTCGCCGACCTGATCTTCACCGACGTGCCCGGCCGCGTGGCCAAGCAGCTGCTGCAGCTGGCCCAGCGCTTCGGCACGCAGGAGGGCGGCGCGCTGCGGGTGACGCACGACCTGACCCAGGAGGAGATCGCCCAGCTGGTGGGCGCCTCCCGCGAGACGGTGAACAAGGCGCTGGCCGACTTCGCCCACCGCGGCTGGATCCGCCTGGAGGGCAAGAGCGTGCTGATCAGCGACTCCGAGCGGCTGGCCCGCCGAGCCCGCTGAGGGTCACGCGCGCAGGTAGTCGAGCTGGGCGCGCACGGATTTCTCTGCGGCGTCCCACAGCTTTTCGTCGACGTCGGTGTAGACGTGCTCGACGACCTGACGCGCGGTGGCATCCTCGCCCAGCACCCGCAGCGCCTGCCGAACCTGATCGAGCCGTTCCTCCCGGTGCGCGAGGTACATGGCGCTGACGGCCTGCAGGTCGTCCAGATCGGGGCCGTGCCCGGGCAGCACCTTGCGGTGGCCCAGCCCCTGCAGTCGCCGCAGCGAGTCGAGGTACTCGGTCAGGCTGCCGTCCTCGTCGTCGATCACCGTGGTGCCGCGGCCCAGCACGGTGTCGGCGGTCAGCACCGCGTCGTCGACGAGGAAGGACAGCGAGTCGGCGGTGTGCCCGGGGGTGGCCATGACCTTGATGCGCACCCCGGCGGCGTCGATGACCTCACCGTCGGTCAGCGGGCCGCCCAGCCCGCGCAGGAAGCCGCTGCCCACCGCGCGCACCGTGGCCCCCGACGCGTCGACGATCTTGTCGATGCCGTCGGTGTGGTCGCCGTGCTTGTGGCTGATCAGGATCAGCGAGATGGTGCCGAGCTCGGCCAGCCGGGTCAGGTGCTCGTCGTCGTCGGGTCCGGGGTCGACGACGACGATCTCGTCGCTGCCCGGCCCGCGCAGCACCCAGGTGTTGGTGCCGTCGAGCGTCATGATCCCGGGGTTGTTGCACAGCAGTACCGACGCGGTCTCGGTCACCGGCCGCAGGATCCCGTAGGCGGGATGGCCGCTCACGCGACCTCTGCCTGATCGTCGCTCACGCGACCTCGACGATGAGTTCGACCTCCACCGGCGCGTCGAGCGGCAGTTCGGAGACGCCGACGGCCGAGCGGGCGTGGGCGCCGGCCTCGCCGAACACCTCGCCGAGAAACTCCGAGGCCCCGTTGACGACGCCGGGCTGACCGTTGAAGCCGGGGGCGGAGGCGACGAACCCGACCACCTTCACCACGCGGGTGACGCTGTCGATGCCGACCAGCGCGTCGATGGCGGCCAGCGCGTTGAGCGCGCACACTCGCGCGGCGGCCTTGGCGGCCTCCGGGGTCACCTCGGCGCCGACCTTGCCGGTCTGGGCCAGCTCGCCGGCCTCCAGGGGCAGCTGCCCGGCGGTGTAGACCAGATTGCCGGTGCGGACCGCCGGAACGTAGGCCGCCAGCGGCTTGACCACCGTCGGCAAGGTCAGGCCCAGTTCGGCGAGCCGCTGCGAGGCACTCACTTGGGCCGCTTCAGATAGGCGACGTGCTGCTCGCCGGTCGGGCCGGGCAGCACGGCGACGAGTTCCCACCCGTCGGCACCCCACTGGTCGAGGATCTGCTTGGTCGCGTGGGTCAGCAGCGGCATGGTGGCGTATTCCCAAGTCGTCGGTTCGCTCATGGCCGAAGCCTATCGCCGAACCCAATCGCCCAGGGTCGCGCGGCGGCTTGGCTAGCATGCAGAGATGGCGACCACTGATAGCGACGGCAGCCCCGTCGGCTGGCCCTCCCGCCTGACCAAGGCCCGCCTGCACTTCGTGACCGGCAAGGGCGGCACCGGCAAGACGACCGTCGCGGCCGCTCTCGCGCTCACGCTGGCCGCAGGCGGACGTCGGGTGCTGCTCGTGGAAGTCGAAGGGCGCCAAGGCATTGCGCAGTTGTTCGACGTGCCGCCGCTGCCCTACGAGGAGCTGAAGATCGCCACCGCCGACGGCGGCGGGCACGTCAACGCACTGGCGATCGACATCGAGGCCGCGTTCCTGGAATACCTCGACATGTTCTACAACCTGGGCATCGCCGGGCGGGCGATGCGCCGGATCGGGGCCATCGAGTTCGCGACGACGATCGCGCCCGGCCTGCGCGACGTGCTGCTCACCGGCAAGATCAAGGAGTCGGTGGTCCGTCTGGACCGCAACAAGAAGCCGGCGTACGACGCGATCGTGGTCGACTCGCCTCCGACCGGCCGGATCGCGCGCTTCCTCGACGTCACCAAGGCGGTCTCGGATCTGGCCAAGGGCGGCCCGGTGCACTCCCAGGCCGAGGGCGTGGTGCGGCTGCTGCACTCCGAGCAGACCGCCATCCACCTCGTCACGCTGCTCGAGGCGCTGCCGATCCAGGAGACCATGGAGGCCATCGAGGAGCTCGAGCAGCTCGAACTGCCGATCGGCAGCGTGATCGTCAACCGGAACATCCCGCCGTTCCTGCCTGCACAGGACCTGGCCAAGGCGGCCGAGGGCGACATCGACGCCGACGCGGTGCGGGCCGGACTGTCCAAAGTGGGAATCACGCTGCCGGACAGCGACTTCGCCGGGCTGCTGACCGAGACCATCGAGCACGCGACCCGCATCAAGGCGCGCGCCGAGAGCGCCGAGCAGCTCGAACGGCTGCACGTGCCGCGGCTGGAGTTGCCGACGATCTCCGATGGCGTCGACCTGGGCAGCCTCTACGAGCTGGCGGAAACGCTTGCGCAGCAAGGAGTCAGGTGATGAGCACCGCGCCTCCGGCCCTCGACATGAAGTCGATCCTGGCCGACAAGTCCAACCGCGTCGTGGTGTGCTGCGGCGCCGGCGGGGTCGGCAAGACCACCACCGCGGCGGCCATCGCGGTGCGGGCCGCCGAGTACGGCCGCACCGTGGTGGTGTCTGACCATCGACCCGGCCAAGCGGCTGGCGCAGGCGTTGGGCATCCGGGAACTCGGCAACGAACCGCAGCGGGTGCCGCTGGCCCCCGAGGTGTCCGGCGAGCTGTACGCGATGATGCTCGACATGCGGCGCACGTTCGACGACATGGTGATCGAGCACTCGGGACCTGAACGCGCACAAGCGATTCTGGACAACCAGTTCTACCAGACCGTCGCGACATCGCTGGCCGGCACGCAGGAATACATGGCCATGGAGAAGCTCGGCCAGCTGCTCGGGCAGGACCGCTGGGACCTGGTCGTGGTCGACACCCCGCCGTCGCGCAACGCACTGGACTTCCTCGATGCGCCCAAGCGGCTGGGCAGTTTCATGGACGGCCGGCTGTGGCGTCTGCTGCTGGCGCCCGGGCGCGGGATCGGCCGCATCGTCACCGGTGTCGTCGGCCTGGCGATGAAGGCGATGTCGACGATCCTGGGTTCACAGATGCTCTCCGACGCCTCGGCCTTCGTGCAGTCGCTGGACTCGACGTTCGGCGGCTTCCGGGAGAAGGCCGACCGCACCTACGAACTGCTCAAGCGGCGCGGCACCCAGTTCGTGGTGGTCTCGGCGGCCGAACCGGACGCGCTGCGGGAGGCGTCGTTCTTCGTCGACCGGCTCTCCGCAGGAGGGCATGCCGCTGGCCGGTCTGATCCTCAACCGCACGCATCCGACCCTGTGCCCGCTGACCGTCGAGCGCGCGGTCGACGGCGCCGACGGAGCTGGAAGCCGGCGCCGCGGCGAACGGGGACCGGCTGGCTGCGGCGGTGCTGCGCATCCACGCCGATCGGGCGCAGACCGCCAAGCGGGAGGTCCGGCTGCTGTCACGGTTCACCGGCGCCAATCCGCACGTGCCGTGGGTGGGAGTGCCGTCATTGCCGTTCGACGTCTCCGACCTGGATGCGTTGCAGGCGATCGCCGATCAGATCACGGGCGAGACGGGATAGCCGTCGGCCTCGTCGAAACGGATCTTTGCCCAGGGGAAGACCCCGGGCGCGCGCCGAAGTTAGCTAACGCTGCGGTGCTTGCGCTGGGCCGAGAAGAACTCGGACCAGGAGACCACCTCGGGATGCTGCTTGAGCAGCGCACGGCGCTGCCGCTCGGTCATCCCGCCCCACACGCCGAACTCCACGCGATTGTCCAGCGCGTCGGCCCCACACTCGGCCATCACCGGGCAATGCCTGCAGATGACGGCGGCCTTGCGCTGGGCGGCGCCGCGAACGAAGAGCTCATCGGGATCGGTCGAGCGGCACAGGGCTTGGGACACCCATGCGATGCGAGCCTCGCCGTCCGCCCCGATTGAACCGTGTACCGACGCTGCGAGTGTCCTGCGAGCAGCGGGCCGAGTAGCTGACACCGGCGATCCCCTTCGTCCGGGCCGCCCTCCGGCGGCTCACTCTTCAGGTGTAGAACGTGCATGCGATCTACGCCACATTGCGGTCCAGAGTGTTACCTGAATCGCACTGTCTGTTTAAGTTAGGTGGTCAGGTATCGTTTGCGCAACAGGTAGATCACAGCTTTTTTGGGACGATCGTGCCGTCCCGGCGTGAACTGGCATTTCTGACTCCCCCGTAAATTCCCCGCCGTAATCTTCACCCTCCACGGGACGGGCCGCAAGCCCCCAAGTGACCTCAGTACTCTGTAACCCATGTCGGAACGCCCCCCGGCCGGCGCCACGATCATCAAGCTGGCCTGGTGCTGCCTATTGGCCAGCGTGATCATGGCGGCGCTCCTGTTCCCGGTGGTCGGCGGGTTGGGGCTGGTGTCCAACCGCGCATCCGACGTCGTGGCCAATGGTTCGGCCCAGCTCGTCGAGGGTGAGGTACCCGCGGTGACCACGATGGTGGACGCCAAGGGCAACACCATCGCGTGGCTGTATTCGCAGCGTCGCTTCGAGGTTCCCAGCGACAAGATCGCGGACACGATGAAGCTGGCAATCGTCTCCATCGAGGACAAGCGGTTTGCCGAGCACAACGGCGTGGACTGGAAAGGCACCCTGACCGGTCTGGCCGGCTACGCGTCCGGCGACGTCGACACCCGCGGCGGGTCGACGATCGAACAGCAGTACGTCAAGAACTACCAGTTGCTGGTGATCGCCCAGACCGACGCGGAGAAGCGCGCCGCGGTCGAGACCACGCCCGCGCGCAAGCTGCGCGAGATCCGGATGGCGCTCACCCTGGACAAGACCTTCACCAAGCCGGAGATCCTGACCCGCTACCTCAACCTCGTGTCGTTCGGCAACGGCGCCTTCGGTATCCAGGACGCCGCCCAGACCTACTTCGGTATCGACGCCTCCGACTTGAACTGGCAGCAGTCCGCGCTGCTGGCCGGGCTGGTGCAGTCCACCAGCACACTGAACCCCTACACCAATCCCGACGGTGCGCTGGCCCGCCGCAACCTGGTGCTCGACACCATGATCGAGAACCTGCCCGACAAGGCCGACGAGTTGCGGGCGGCCAAGCAGCAGCCGCTGGGCATCCTGCCGCAGCCCAACGAACTGCCCCGCGGCTGCATCGCGGCCGGCGACCGGGCCTTCTTCTGCGACTACGTCCAGGAGTACCTGGCCCGCGCCGGTATCAGTAAGGACCAGCTCGCCAAGGGCGGCTACCTGATCAAGACCACGCTGGATCCCGACGTCCAGAACTCGGCCAAGCAGGCCGTCGACTCCCTGGCGCCGCCCGATATCCAGGGCATCGCCAGCGTCATGAGTGTGGTGCTGCCGGGCAAGACGGCCCACCCGGTGGTCGCCATGGTGAGCAACCGGACCTACGGGCTGGACACCGCAGCCGGCGAGACCATGCAGCCGCAACCGTTCTCTCTGGTCGGTGACGGCGCGGGGTCGATCTTCAAGATCTTCACCACCGCGGCGGCCATGGACATGGGACTGGGCATCAGCGCCAACCTCGACGCCCCGGTGCGCTTCGAGGCCAAGGGGCTGGGCAGCGGCGGCGCGAAGGGCTGCCCGAGGGACACCTGGTGTGTGCAGAACGCGGGCAACTACCGCGGCTCGATGAGCGTCACCGACGCGCTGGCGCAGTCGCCGAACACCGCTTTCGCCAAGCTGATCTCGCAGGTCGGGGTGCAGCGCACCGTCGACATGGCGGTCAAGCTCGGCCTGCGGTCCTACGCCGAGCCCGGCACCGCCCGGCCCTACGACCCGGAGAGCAACGAGAGCCTCGCCGACTTCATCAAGCGGCAGAACCTCGGGCTCGTTCACCCTGGGCCCGATCGAGGTCAACGCGCTCGAGTTGTCCAACGTCGCGGCCACGCTGGCCTCCGGCGGCGTGTGGTGCCCGCCCAACCCGGTCGACAAGCTCTACGACCGGCACGGCAACGAGGTGGCCGTCACCACCGAGACGTGCGACCAGGTGGTGCCCGAGGGGCTGGCCAACACGCTGTCGAACGCCCTGAGCAAGGACGTCACCAGCGGCACCGCGGCCAACTCCGCCGGCTCGGTCGGCTGGAGCCTGCCGATGTCGGGCAAGACCGGCACCACCGAGGCGCACCGGTCGTCGGGCTTCGTCGGGCTACACCAACCATTACGCGGCGGCCAACTACATCTACGACGATTCACCCAACCCGTCGGACCTGTGCTCCTGGCCGCTGCGCCAGTGCGGCGACGGCAACCTCTACGGCGGCAACGAGCCGGCCAAGACCTGGTTCACCGCGATGATGCCGCTGGCGAACAGCTTCGGCGACGTCACCATGCCGCCGACCGATCCGCGCTACGTCGACGGCGCCCCGGGCTCCAAGGTGCCCAGCGTCTCCGGGCTGAGCCAGGACACCGCCCGCGACCGGCTGAAGGAGGCCGGTTTCCAGGTGGCCGACCAGGCCAACCCGGTCAACAGCGCGGCGTCCTACGGCACCGTCGTGGGCACCTCACCCGGCGGTCAGACGGTGCCCGGTTCGATCATCACCATTCTCATCAGCAACGGCATCCCGCCGGCGCCGCCGCCGCCCCCGCCGGGTGCGCCGCCACCGCCCCCGCCGGGCCTCGACGGCCTGCCGCAAGTGGGCTCGACCGTCGTCGAGATCCCGGGCCTGCCGCCGATCACCGTTCCGCTGCTGGCTCCGCCTGCGCCTCCGCCGCCGCCGTGACGTCTGTCTGACGTCGCAATCTTCACACCGCCCTCGACCCGCTGAGCAGCGGGTGTTGGCAGTACGCTGGCCGGTATGGCTGTGTCCTCAGCAGTGAAGTCCTCCGCCCTCGCCGCCGCGGGTTCGGCCGCGCTCGCGGTCGGCTACGCCACGGTCATCGAGCGCAACGCCTTCGTGGTGCGCGAGGTGACCATGCCGGTGCTCACGCCCGGCTCCACCCCGCTGCGGGTGCTGCATCTCAGTGACATCCACATGCGCCCCACCCAGCGGCACAAGCAGGCCTGGCTGCGGGAGCTGGCGCGCTGGGAGCCCGACCTGGTGGTCAACACCGGCGACAATCTGTCGCACCCCAAGGCGGTGCCCGCGGTGGTGCAGTCCATCGGCGACCTGATGTCGTTCCCGGGTGTGTTCGTGTTCGGCAGCAACGACTACTTCGCGCCGAGGCTGAAGAACCCGCTGAAGTACCTGACCGACCCCGACCATCGGGTGATCGGCAAGCCACTGCCCTGGCAGGACCTGCGGGCGGCGTTCACCGAGCGGGGCTGGCTGGATCTGACCCACACCCGCCGCGAGGTCGAGGTGGCCGGGCTGACGATCGCCGCCGCCGGCGTCGACGACGGACATCTGGGGCGCGACCGCTACGACACCATCGCCGGGCCGCCCAACCCGACGGCCAACCTGAGCCTGGGCGTCACGCACGCGCCCTACACCCGGGTGCTGGACCGCTTCGCCGCCGACGGCTATCAGCTGGTGATGGCCGGCCACACCCACGGCGGCCAGGTGTGCCTGCCGTTCTACGGCGCGCTGGCCACCAACTGCGATCTGGACCGCACGCGGGCCAAGGGCGCGTCCCGCTGGGGTGCCGACACCGCCCTGCACGTCTCGGCGGGCATCGGCACGTCGCCGTTCGCCCCGTTCCGGTTCTGCTGCCGGCCCGAGGCCACCCTGCTGACGCTTGTCGCCGCACCGACGGGCGGCCACGACGAGAGCCGGAGTGTGGTGCGGTCCAGCCCGACCGCGTCGATGCGCTGACTGCCGGTGAGGAGCAGCGTCGCCGTCCACAACCGGCCCCGGGGCTGGGTGGACAACGCGATCCGCCTGATCGAGGCCGACGCGCGGCGCAGTGCCGACACCCACCTGCTGCGCTACCCGTTGCCGTCGTTGTGGAGCGAGGGCGTCGACATCCAGCTGTATCTCAAGGACGAGTCGACGCACATCACCGGCAGCCTCAAACACCGGCTGGCCCGGTCGCTGTTCCTCTACAGCCTCTGCAACGGCTGGATCGACGAGCACACCACCGTGGTGGAAGCGTCGTCGGGCTCGACGGCGGTCTCCGAGGCGTACTTCGCGGCGCTGCTCGGCCTGCCGTTCGTGGCGGTGATGCCGGCGTCGACCAGTAAGACCAAGACCGCGCTGATCGAATCCCACGGTGGCCGTTGCCATTTCGTCGATCGTCCGAGCGAGATGTACGCCGAGGCCGCACGCATCGCCGAGGCGACCGGCGGACACTATCTGGACCAGTTCACCAACGCCGAGCGCGCCACCGACTGGCGAGGCAACAACAACATCGCCGAGTCGATCTACGAGCAGATGCGCGAGGAACCCCACCCGATCCCGACCTGGATCGTGGTGGGCGCCGGGACGGGCGGCACGAGCGCGACCATCGGGCGCTTCATCCGCTATCGACGTCTCGACACCAAGTTGTGCGTCGTCGATCCGGAGAACTCCGCGTTCTTCCCGTCCTACGCCGAAGGCAGGGACGACGTCGTCGTCGAGGGATCGTCGCGCATCGAGGGCATCGGCCGCCCACGGGTCGAACCGTCGTTCCTGCCGGATGTCGTCGACCGGATGGATCGGGTTCCCGACGCCGCGTCGATCGCGGCGGCACATCACGTGTCGCGGGTGCTGGGGCGGCGGGTGGGTCCGTCGACCGGGACGAATGTGTGGGGTGCGTTCGGCCTGCTGGCCGAGATGGTCGCTGCGGGTGTCAGCGGCTCGGTGGTCACCCTGATCGCCGACAGCGGCGACCGCTACGCCGACACGTACTTCAACGCCGACTGGCTAGCGGATCACGACCTCGACCCGAGCGAGCACGCCGGCGCGCTGGTCGAGTTCGAGAGATCCTGCACCTGGTCCTGATCGGTGTTCTCGGCGACGTCGTAGTCGCCGGTCACGACGAGCCACAGCGCCGCGAGCAGGAAGAAACCCCCATAAACTACGGCCCCCAAAGCGGTCATCATCCGCCCCACCTTTCGCCTGCCGGCATCGTCGTCGCGCCGTTAGTGTGCACAACACCACCGACAGCCCGAATCCTTCCCGACACGCCGCGCTTGGCGCAGCGCCGGCTTGGCCGTTTAGCTTCGCGCGGGGCGCGTGCGATACGCTGTCGTGGCTTCACGCGGGGTGTGGCGCAGCTTGGTAGCGCGCTTCGTTCGGGACGAAGAGGTCGTGGGTTCGAATCCCGCCACCCCGACTCGTGTCAATGCAGAAGAGGGCTCTGATCGGTCAAATACGATCAGAGCCCTTTTCCGTATCGGGCTGCGATCGCTCCCTCGCGGACCGTAATGCCACCGTCGGCGCCGGTGCACCAATGCTGGCCTAGCGCAGCCAGGGCTCAGAACAGCGGCGGCGGCGGGGGCAGCGGCGGAGGAGGAGGCAGCGGCGGCGACCCGGGCAGGAACGGCACCCACGGTGGCGGAGGCAACGGGGGTGGGCCGGGTAGCGCCGGTGGCGGAGGCAACGCCGGCGGACCGACCGCAGGCGGCGGCAACGGCGGCAGGGCAGCCGGTGGCGGGGGCAATGACGCCGCCGACAATGCGGCCGGCGTCGCCGCGGCCCCGAACGGATTCCCGCCGTTCTGGGCGGCCAGGAAGATCAACGAGGACGCCGCACTTCCCGCCACGGCAGGCACCGTCCCGGCGGCGCCGTTGGCGATCGGCACCGCGATGCTGGTCGCGACGTTGGTGGCTTGCTGCTGGACGAAGGTATCCCGCGCCTCGTCCAATTGCCGCCCCACGGTGTCGCTGTATGTCCGCGACAGGCTGTCGAGGAACGTCTGCAGGTCCGAAGCCGGGCGCGCGGCCGCCTCGGCAGGCGCTCCGGGGTCGTCGATCGGGTCGGTGTCCGGGGCCGCGAGCGCCGGTGCGCCGGCGGTAAACAACGCCCCAAGCCACAACGAGGCGGCGGCCGCCGCTCGGACCGAGGTATCGAACGCCCATGATCACTCCTTATCGAGCTGATGGTAACAATAGTAGCGCCGTGCCGCCAATCGACAGATATTATTAGCAACGACTAACCTTATACAACCGGCGGCCCGCGCGCCGCAGGACGACGGCTTCGGCGGCGACGAAGATGACCAGCGAGGCGATCACCGCGGCGATGATCGCCGGGTAGCGGTTGTCCAGCCCGTCGGCGGACGTCTGCCGGATGAGGATGCCGACGAAGGCCCAGATGAGAACCAGGCCGTAGGCGACGTCGCGGTTGTAGAGCATCGTCGCCGTGCCGATCGCCATCGCGACCAGCACGATGGCCGTCGCCCACACCGAGGCGGAGATGCCGAACCCGTCCCACTTCAGGCTGACCAGCAAGACGGTGATGTTCGCGACGGTGGCCACCGTGGTCCAGCCGAAGTAGACGCTGAAAGGCACTCCCACGAACCATCTTTCGCGTGTGGTCAGCCGGGCCACCCGCAGGGTGTCGGCGATCAGGATCAGGCAGACCAGGATCACCACGATCAGCACCGCCGAGAGCGCGATGACGTCGTAGTGCCAGGCGAACACCCAGGCGGTGTTGGCCAGCGAGGAGATGGCGAACAGCACGCCGACCCGATTGAGCAGCGCGGTACGGCCGACGTCGGGCTCGGTGCCGCGGAACAACCCGAGTTGGTACAGCACGTGCAGACCCAGCAGCAGGTAGATCACGCCCCAGATCGAGAACGTCACCCCGGCCGGGGTGAACAGGCTCGGGTAGGCGTCCGACACCTCGCCGGTGCGCCGTCCGTTGAGCGGCAGCGCATTGGCCAGAAAGTTCATGGTGATCATCGCCAGATAGGTGACGACCACCAACACCTTGACCGGTCCGCGTCGGGTGACTGCGCTCGTGCTCACTCTCAGATCGTCGCACCATCGGCCCCCGGTAGCCGGGCCCGGAGCCGCCCCGTCAGCAACCGGTAAGAGTCAGTTGTGGTGCAGTCCAGCGCCCCGGAACGCCCCAGGCCGTCGCACACCAGAAAACGAACATGCTTGGATCCCTTTCACCTTTCTCGTGGGCAAACAACGGCCGCAGCAACGAGATACCGAGTGCTTATCTGACACGTGTTGTTTAACGCCTGTCCAAATCGGGAAAAGGCCCAGGGTGACGCTCGCCCCGACCGCCCTGCAACCCCGCCTGCCGGCGGCTCGGGGACCGTTGTCCATGGCCGTGCTCGACCTGCTCACCGAGCGCGCCCCGCGGGCGCACCTCAATCGCGTCGAGGCCTCGGTGGGCGACTCCGATCCGTACGGCATCGACGTGCAACTGAGCCTTTATGTCTGCTACGAGCTGCACTACCGAGGATTCGCAGGCGTGGACAACGACTGGGAGTGGAATCCGGGCCTGCTGCACCTGCGGGCGCGCCTCGAGGAAACCTTCCTGAGCGCGGTCCGCGAGGACGTCGGCGACATCGGCCGCAACGAGACGGCCGATGCCGAAATGGAGCGGCTCTCGATCGAGCCGACCGACGGCCGGGGGCCGTCATACTTCCTGCGCGACAAGGGCACCTGGGAGCAGATGCAGGAGTACTTCGTGCACCGATCGCTCTACCACCTCAAGGAGGGCGACCCGCACGCGTGGGCCATCCCCCGGCTCACCGGTCACGCGAAAGCCGCGTTCGTCGCGGTCGAGTTCGACGAATTCGGCGGTGGCCGGGGTGATTTCGTCCACCAGAAGCTGTTCGCCGACCTGATGGCCGCGGCCGGCCTCGACCCGACCTACCTCGGCTACATCGAGTCCGTGCCGGCCGAGTCGCTGGCCGTGGTGAACCTGATGTCGCTGTTCGGCCTGCACCGTAAGCATCGAGGGTCCGCCATCGGTCACTTCGCGTCCACCGAGATCACCTCCTCGCCCGGGTCGCGCCGGCTTGTCGAGGCGCTGGAACGGCTCGGTGCTCCCGATACCTGTGTCGCGTTCTATCGCGAACACGTCGAAGCCGACGCGGTGCACGAACAGATCGTCCGCACCGACGTGGTCGGCGACCTCGTGCGCCGCGAGCCCGCCCTGGATCGTGATGTCGTATTCGGCATCCGCGCCCACGAAGCGGTGGAAGATCGCCTGGCCGATCACCTGATGCGATGCTGGACCAACGCAGAGAGTTCGCTACGCCGGCCGCTGGGGTGACGCCTCGGCATCACGGCGGCGACGCCGTCGATGACTGGTGTCACACAGCGGAAAGTTCTTGCTACGTTTACACATACAGATCGCGACCATGAAGCGGTCCGACTCGACGACGTTTCCGTCGGGTAACTCGATGCGTACCGGCCCCTGGACCATCACCGGACCCGATGGGACGATGCGAACCAGCCGGGGCTCGAGGTCGCTCACGACTTGACCGCACGGATCACGACGAGCTCCTCTTCACGCCGCCCGACCGGCAGCATACCGATGCTCTCCATCCACCGGGCTCGGGCGTTCAGCACCGGGCCGAACGGAATAAGCTGTGTCAGAACCACTTCGGCGCGCAGGCCGCCGTCGCGCAGACGCCGAGCGAGCGCTCCCGCCGGCGAACTCCGACTGGACGATCAGCATCGTCCCGCCGTCGGCGAGCAGTTGCGGCGCCGAGTCGCACAGCGGGTCGAGAATGAGGCGGCCGTCGGCGCCTGCGTTCCATGCCTGTGCCGGGCCGGCGGCGGACGGGATCCGCTCGCGGTTTGAGTCGGGACCCGTTGGGACATAAGGGGGATTGGACACCACGAGGTCGTAGGGACCGCCCGCGATCGCGGCGGTCCAGCTGCCCACGCGGGCATCGACGGCCACCCCAGCGGAGGCGGCGTTGTCCAGAGCACAGTTGACCGCGTGCGGGGAGATGTCGAACGCGGTCACACTGCGCGCGCCGAGCTGGGCGGCCGCGATCGCCACCACGCCACTGCCGGTGCACAGGTCGAGCACACGGCGGCCCGCCACCTCGGCGGCAACCGACATCGCCTCGATGAGCAGGTGCGAATCATGCTGCGGGGCATACACACCCGTTGTTGCGACAACCGAATCCTGCAGGTCGGGGTAGAGGATGGTCAACGTCGGCCTTTCGGAATCAATGCCGTTGTGGTGCACACGGCGTTGATCAGATAGATGCCCGATTACCGCAGCGTTAAACCAGGTTTGCCGCTGCAGCCGACCGGGACGGGAAGGTAAGGCCTCAGTCGGGTGGCTCGAAATCAGGCGCGTCGGCCACGTCCGGGGCGAGGTTCTCGCCGTCGCGGCCTTCCACGTCTTCCGGCCCGACGCGCTTGCGGTCTCCCTGGTGGTCGTCGGTGTAGTCGGCGTGGTCGTCCTCGTCTGACGTCCGGTCACTCATGGGCGACGGGATAACCCGTGGGCGCCAGTTTCAATCCACTGTCGTAGTTCAGTTCGCGGCTTCGCGAAGCTTGGCCAGCAGCGGCTCGGCCGCCTTGTGAAGGAACTCGTCCTGCCCGTCGCCACCGATCTGCACCAGTGCGATGTCGGTGAAACCTGCTTCCCAGTAGGCGCTGACCGCCTCGACGATGGCGTCCAGGTCCGGGCCACAGGGAATGTTGTCGGCGACCTCTTGTGGGCTGACGAACTGCGTGGCACCGGCGAAGCCGGCCGGCGTCGGCAGATCGGCGTTGACCGCCCATCCGCCGCCGAACCACCGAAACTGTTCGTGGGCACGCTTGACGGCAGCCTCGCGGTCGGGATCCCAGCAGATCGGGATCTGCCCGATCACCCGTCCGCCGCCCGGCAGTCCGGTGGCCTGGCGCGCGCCGTGCCACCCGTCGACGAGATTGGCGTCGGGTTCTACGGCGATCATGTGGTCGCTGAGGGTGGCGAACGCGTCCAGCGATCGTTGCCGGACACCGCCACACCGATGGTCACCGGGTCGTCGGGGACATCCCAGATGCGGGCGGAATCCACTTGGAAGTACTCACCTTTGTGGTCGACGAGATCGCCGCTGAGCAACTGGCGGATGATGACGATCGCCTCGCGCAGCATGTCGTGGCGGCGTTGCACCGTGGGCCAGCCCTTGCCGACAACGTGTTCGTTGAGGTTCTCTCCCGAACCGAGACCGAGTGTGAAGCGACCGTCGGCCAGGATCTGCAACGTCGCGGCCTGCTGCGCCACGACGGCAGGGTGATAGCGCATGGTCGGGCAGGTGACGTAGGTGTACAGGTCGACTCGCTCGGTGGCGTGCGCCACCGCACCCAGTAGGGTCCAGGCGTTGGGCGCGTGGCCCTGTGAGACCAGCCACGGCGAGAAGTGGTCGCTGGACACCTCGAAGTCGAAACCCGCCTGCTCCGCTGAAATCGCAAAGCGGACAAGATCTTTGGGTCCACTCTGTTCGGTCATCAGGGTGTATCCGAATCGCGTCATGCGCGACGGGTACCCGCACGTCAGCGAGCGAAACGGCGGCGCCACAGGCAATCACCAGCCGGACACGTGCATGCCTGCCCGCCGCAGGGCGATTCTTCTGCGCGACCGACACGGTAGTCGCTCGGAGGCGGGCACCGGGTGTGGTGCCTTCCGCTTGTACTAGAGCCGGTCCTTGACGGCCGCCGACAGCCTCGAGCCGTCGGCCTTGCCCGCGGCGATCGCGGTCGCCGCCTTCATCACCAGTCCCATCTGCTTGATCGACGGCCGCTCCCCGATCTCCTCGGCGACCTGGGCGATGGCGGTGTCGACGACGTCGGCGACCTCGGCCTCAGTCAGCGGGGTGGGCAGGTAGTCGTCGATGACGCGGGCCTCGGCGTGTTCCTCGGCGGCCAGCTCGCCGCGACCGTTCTGGGTGTAGATCTCGGCGGCCTCACTGCGCTTGCGCGCCTCCCTGGCCAGCACCTTGAGCACCTCCTCGTCGGACAGCTCGCGGGCCTGTTTCCCGGACACCTCCTCGTGTCTGGATCGCCGCGAGCAGCATCCGCAGGGTCGAGGTCCGCAACTTGTCCTGGGCCTTCATCGCGTCGGTGAGGTCCGATCTCAGCCGGTCTTTGAGCTCCGCCATGGCGCAGACGCTACGCGACGGGAATGCCGGCACGTTGAGAAATACCCCGCCGATCGACAGGATGGGGCCATGAGCAACGACGTCGGGGGCGTTGTCCGGTGACCGGACCACCCGTCGGCCCGGGGGGTCCACCACCCGGCTGGCCTGGTCAGCCGCCGTTCTGGCCACCGACGTATCCGCAGGCGCCGCCCGGCGCGGGCTACCCGCCGCCTGGCTATCCCCCACCCGGCTATCCCCCGCCCGGCTATCCCCCGCCGGCTCCCCCCCCGGGCTACCCGCCGCCGGGCTACGGCGCCTACCCGCCGACGGCAATCAAACCGGGCGTGATTCCGCTGCGGCCGCTCTCGCTCAGCGACATCTTCAACGCAGCCGTCGGCTACATCCGGGCCAACCCGAAGGCGACCCTCGGTCTGACGACCGTAGTCGTGCTGATCACCCAGATCCTGGGCCTGCTGGTGCGGGTGGGCCCGCTGGCGTTCACCGGACGCGTCGGTGCCACCAGCGGTCAGGAGTTGACCACCTCGATGGTGGTCGGGTCGATCGCCTCCGCCGCCGCCAGCGGCCTGGCCACTGCGCTGGCGGCCATCCTGCTCTCCGGCATGCTGACCGTCGTCGTGGGCCGGGCGGTGTTCGGCTCCAAGATCACCATCGGCGAAGCCTGGGAGCGCGTCCGCGGCCGGCTGCTGGCGCTGATCGGACTCAGCGCGCTGGAGGTGCTCGCGGTGGTGGTGCTGGCCGGTGTGGTCGTGGCCGTCATCGCGGGAATCGCATTCGCAGCCAACACCGCCGCCGCGGTGATCGTCGGAATTCCGCTGGTCCTCGCGTTGATCGCCGCGCTGGCCTACCTGTTCACCGCGCTGACCTTCGCGCCGGTGGCTGTCGTGTTGGAGCGCAAGCCCGTGTGGGCGTCGATCAGTCGGTCATTCGCCTTGGTGCGCAACCACTTCTGGCGGGTGCTGGGCATCCGGCTGCTGGCCGGCGTCGTCGCCGCGGTCGTCGCCGGCGCGGTATCGGTTCCGTTCAGCATCGCCGGTCAGGTTCTGGTGTTCGACGCCGGCACAGCGGGGCCGTTCATCCTCGCGACGGCCATCACATCGGTCGGCAGCGCGATCGGCCAGATCATCACCGCACCGTTCACCGCCGGTGTCGTCGTGCTGCTCTACACCGACATCCGCATCCGCGCCGAAGCGTTCGATCTCGTCTTGCAAACAGGTGCGGCCGGCGCCCCAGTAGGCGCCTCGACGGACAACCTGTGGTTGACCCCGCCACGGTGAGGCCGTAACACTTTGCCCACCATCGACATCGACCGCCAAACAGCGCACGACGCTGCCCAACACGAGCTGGCCAAGCCGATCTACCCGCGGCCGTCGTTGACTGACCGGCTGAGCCAATGGCTCGACGAGATCCTCTACCGGCTGATCATGGAGGGCTCGTCGATCCCCGGTGGCTGGTTCACCATCGCCATCCTGGCCCTGCTGGTGGTGGCGGCCTTCGTGGTCGCGGTGCGCATCGCCCGTCGCACCATGCGCACCAGCCGCGGAAACGGGCAGGGCCTGTTCGGCATGCACGAACTGAGCGCCGCCGAGCATCGCGCCACCGCGCAAGCCCATGCCGCCCAGGGAAACTGGGCAGCCGCGATTCGGCACCGGCTCAGAGCGGTGGCCCGTCAGCTCGAGGAGACCGGACTACTCAACCCGGTTCCCGGGCGCACCGCCAGCGAGCTCGCCCGTGACGCCGGCGAGCTGCTGCCCGGCTTCAGCGCCGACCTGCGCCGCGCGGCAACGGTGTTCAACGACGTCACCTACGGCGAACAACCCGGCGCCGAAGCCGACTACCGCATGGTCGCCGACCTCGACGACGCGCTTCGCCGTCACTCCGCGCCGTCGGCTGCGGGCACTGCCGACCCCATGGTCACCGACACCTGGGTGCCGCTGCGGTGACGACGACCATCGGAGCGCGCTGGCGTACCGGACGCTGGATCGCCCTGGGCCTCATCGTGATTGCGGCGCTGGCGGCGGTGACCGCGTTTCTCACCGCACCGCGGCCCGGGGGCCGGATGGATCCCGAGTCGACCTCGCCGGACGGCGCGCACGCCATCGTCAGCCTGCTGCGCGACCACGGAGTCGACGTCGTCGTCGCCAGGACCGTCGCCGACGCGGAACGCGCCGCCCGGCCGGACACCCTGCTGCTGGCCGCCGAGACCTACAACATCCGCGGTCCTGACCTGCTGAACCGACTGGCCGCGCTTCCCGGTGACCGGCTGGTGCTGGAGCCGACCGCGCGGGCGCGCGAAGCCCTCGCCCCCGGCATCCGGATCGGCAGCGCCGATCTGCTCACCGGAGAGCCGGATTGCGAACTGCGCGAGGCTAATCGGGCCGGGACCGTGCAGCTGGGCTCCACCGACACCTACGAGAAGGTCGGTGACGTCGGCCTGACCCGCTGCTACGGCGGCGCGCTGGTGCGCTATGAGAGCGACGGTCGCACGGTCACCGTGGTCGGCAGCGCCGACTTCATGACCAACGGCGCGCTGCTCGACGAGGGCAACGCGGCGCTGGCCATGAACCTGGCCGGCGAGCGCTCTCGCCTGATCTGGTACGCACCGCAGAAGGCCGAGGGGCAGGGCTCCGGCGGCTCGACGATCGGTGATCTCGTCCCGGATGCGGTGACCTGGATCGTCTTCCAGCTGTGCGTGGTCGTCGTACTGCTGGCGCTGTGGCAGGGACGCCGGCTGGGGCCGCTGGTCGCCGAGAAGCTTCCCGTGGTGGTCCGGGCTTCCGAGACGGTCGAGGGCCGGGCCCGGCTCTACCGGTCGCGGCGCGCACGCGGACAGGCCGCCGAGGCGCTGCGCACCGCCACCCTGCAGCGGCTCGCCCCGCGACTCGGCCTGGGCACCAACTCTTCTGAGGCCGCGGTGGTATCCGCGATCGCCCAGCGCTACAACGGGGACCAGAGCACGGTGCACCACATCCTGTTCGGTCCCGTCCCATCCACCGATGCTGATCTGCTCCATTTGGCCCACGCGCTCGACGACATCGAAAGGCAGGTCACGACGTCGTGACTCACTTCGCCCCGCAATCCCCTCCGAACGCCCAGCACGACGCGGCGCGCGCCGCATTGCTCGCGCTGCGCGACGAGGTCGGCAAGGCGGTCGTCGGGCAGGACGCCGTCGTCAGCGGTCTGGTCATCGCGCTGCTGTGCCGCGGTCACGTGCTGCTCGAAGGCGTTCCGGGCGTGGCCAAGACGCTGCTGGTGCGCGCCCTGGCGGCCGCGCTGCAGCTGGAGTTCAAGCGGGTGCAGTTCACCCCCGACCTGATGCCCGGCGACGTCACCGGCTCGCTGGTCTACGACGCGCGCACCGCGGCAGTTCGTGTTCCGCGAGGGTCCGGTCTTCACCAACCTGCTGCTCGCCGACGAGATCAACCGCACCCCGCCGAAGACGCAGGCGGCGCTGCTCGAGGCGATGGAGGAGCGGCAGGTCACGGTCGACGGCGAACCGCAGCCCGCTGCCGGACCCGTTCATCGTCGCCGCCACGCAGAACCCGGTCGAGTACGAGGGCACCTACCCGCTGCCCGAGGCGCAGCTCGACCGGTTCCTGCTCAAGCTGAATGTGCCTGCTGCCGCCGCGCGACCAGGAGATCGCGATCCTGGGCCGGCACGCCCAGGGCTTCGACCCGCGCGACCTCAGCGCGATCCGCCCGGTGGCCGGGTCCGCCGACCTCGCCGCCGGCCGCGAGGCGGTCCGTCAGGTGCTGATCGCCGACGAGGTGCTGGGCTACATCGTCGACATCGCCGGCGCGACACGGAGTTCGCCGTCGCTTCAGCTCGGCGTCTCGCCCCGCGGCGCTACCGCCCTGCTGGCCGCGGCCCGGGCGTGGGCGTGGCTGTCGGGCCGCGACCTACGTGACGCCCGACGACGTCAAGGCGATGGCGCGCCCGACGCTGCGGCACCGGATCGCGCTGCGGCCCGAGGCCGAGCTGGAGGGCGCGACGCCCGACGGGGTGCTCGACGGCATCCTGTCGTCCGTGCCGGTGCCACGGTAGTGGTCCTCACCGGCCGCACCGGGCTGATCGCGCTGCTGTGTGTGCTGCCGATCGCTCTGTCGCCCTGGCCTGCAACGGCTTTCGGTGTACTGCTGCTGGCTCTGATTCTGCTGGTGCTCATCGACGTCGGGCTGGCTGCAAGCGCGCGGGCCTTGCGACTGGAGCGGGCCGGCGACACCTCGGCCCGGCTCGGTCAGCCGGTGGATGCCGGTGCTGCACGTGCACAACGGCGGATCGCGCCGGTTCCGCGGGGTGCTGCGGGACGCCTGGCCGCCGAGCGGCGACGCCGAGCCTCGCGCCCACAACGTCGTGCTGCGCCCCGGGCAGAGCGAGACCGTCGCCACCCGGCTGACCCCGCGGCGCCGGGGCGACCAGCGTTCGGAGGTGGTGACAACCCGCTCGCTCGGTCCGCTGGGGCTGGCCGGCCGGCAGCGAACCCACCCGGTGCCCGGGCAGATCCGGATCTTGCCGCCGTTCCTGTCCCGCAAGCATTTACCGTCGCGGCTGGCCCAGCTGCGCGAGATCGACGGGCTGCTGCCGGTGTTGGTCCGCGGCCAGGGAACCGAGTTCGACTCGCTGCGTGAGTACGTCGTCGGCGATGACGTCCGGTCCATCGACTGGCGGGCCACCGCCCGCCGCGCCGATGTCGTCGTGCGGACCTGGCGGCCCGAGCGGGACCGCAGGGTCGTCATCGTGCTCGACACCGGCCGCACCTCGGCCGGGCGCGTCGGCGTCGACCCCACCGCATTGGACCCCGGCGGATGGCCTCGGCTGGACTGGTCGATGGACGCCGCGCTGCTGCTGGCGGCGCTGGCCTCCCGCGCCGGTGACCACGTCGACTTCCTCGCCCACGACCGGCTGACCCGCGCGGCGGTGTTCGGCGCCTCGCGCACCGAACTGCTGGCGCTGTTGGTCGATGCCATGGCACCGCTGGAGCCGGCGCTCATCGAGTCCGACGCCACCGCCATGGTGGCCGCCGTGCAGCGTCGCGTTCGCCGGCGAGCGCTCGTGGTGCTGCTGACCGACCTCAACGCCTCGGCCCTGGAGGAGGGCCTGCTGCCGGTGCTGTCCCAACTGTCGGCCAAGCATCAGGTGATCGTCGCCGCGGTCGCCGACCCCCGGGTCGATCAGCTCGCGGCCGGACGCGCCGACGCCGCTCAGGTGTATGACGCCGCTGCAGCCGAGCGGGCCCGCAACGACCGGCGCAGAATCGCATCTCGGCTGCGGCACAACGGAGTTGAGGTGGTCGATGCCCCGCCTGAGGACCTTGCGCCCGCGCTGGCCGACCGCTACCTCGCGATGAAGGCCACCGGCCGGCTGTAGCCGCTTCCTCGCGCGAACGTGGATTACCCCCACGCTTTCGGCGGACGCGCGTGGATCAAGTCCACACTCGGCGCCCGCGAACCCTAGCCCGTCGGCACCACGTCGGGGGCGTCCTCGAGGTCGCCGGTCTCGCCTGCCAGGCTCGCTTTGCGCCCGAA
>CAVXWQ010000042.1:0-40721 GCA_963765445.1 uncultured Actinomycetota bacterium | reverse complement strand
CCCGGCCGGGCCGCGACGATGATCATCTGCCCCGGATGCAGCCCGTTGGTCACCTCGTCGAGTTCGGTGAAACCGGTCGGCACGCCGCGCGAGATGCCGCCGCTGGAGGCGATGGCGTCGATCTCGTCCATCGTCGGCTGCAGCAGCTGTCTCCAGCGGGACGAAGTCCTCGGAGGTGCTGCGCCGCTCGGTGACGTCGTAGATCTCGGCCTGCGCCCGGTCGACGACCTCGTTGACGTCGGCGCCCTCGGCCCCGGCGTAGCCGTACTGGACCACCCGCGTGCCGGCCTCCACGAGCCGGCGCAGCAGCGCCTTCTCGGCCACGATCTCGGCGTAGTAGCCGGCGTTGGCCGCGGTCGGCACGGTGGAGATCAGGGTGTGTACGTAGGGGGCGCCGCCGATGCGGCGCAGCAGCCCGCGGCGGTCGAGTTCGGCGGCGACGGTGACCGCATCGGCGGGCTCGCCGCGGCCGTAGAGGTCCAGGATGGCGTCGTAGACGTTCTGGTGCGCGGGCCGGTAGAAGTCCCCGGGTCGCAGCTTCTCGAGCACGTCGGCGATGGCGTCCTTGCTCAGCAGCATTCCGCCCAGCACCGACTGCTCGGCGGCGAGATCCTGCGGCGGCTGCCGGCCGAAATCCTCGCTAGGCGGGGACGAGTCCATCCCGGGCTGACCTAGATCGTCAACGACCGCCATACAGTGATCCCCACCTCCTCCGACCGGCCGAACGCGTGTTCGACTTGCTGCTCAGACATGTACTCCATGGCACTGACAACTCGTGCCAGACAAGGGTTGGATCTGCACCGCCGAGGCGTAACGCTAGACGTTGCTGGGGGCACCGCAACCCCGGCCTGTTCATCAACCTGTTAGTGGCTTGTGCATAGCTGGGGACACCGGTGTTGAGGGGTTGGGGAGAACCTGTGGATCACTGTGTATTTATCGCCGATTTGCCCAGCTGAGCGCACAGTAGCCCCACTTATGTGTTGTGGATGGCAAGTCGTACGGCGTGTCGCCCCGGGTTGCGATCCCGGGCGTGTTGTGTTGCCGGACCTTATGCAGCAGGTTAACGGCCGGTTAGATTAGCTGTCGCCGACCACCCGCGGAGAGTTCGCCAGAAATACAGCAATTCCCCGGGGGCCGCCTCGCGAGGCCGCCACCCGGGGAATGTGATGCTGACGGCTAACTCTGGCCGACGACGTCGAGCGTGACGTCGACGTTCACCTCGGGGTGCAGGTGCACTCGCGACGGTGTGGGTGCCGGTCGCCTTGATGTGCGCCTTGGGCAGGTGCACGGTGCGCTTGTCCAGGCTCGGGCCGCCGGCCTTCTTGATCGCCGCGACGATGTCGCTGGCGGTGACCGAACCGAACAGCTTGCCCGAGTCGCCCGCCGTCTTCACCGGCAGCGTGATCGGACCGAGTCCGGTGATGGCCGCCTTGATCTCGTCGGCGTGCTCACGGTCGCGCACGGTCTTGACCTCCTGCGCGCGACGGATGTCGTCGGCCTGCTTCTGGGCGCCGCGGCTGGCCACGATGGCCAGGCCGCGGGGCAGCAGGTAGTTGCGGCCGTACCCGTCTTTGACCTCGACGGAGTCGCCGGCCACGCCGAGGTGATCGACCTCGGCAGTCAGGATCAGCTTCATGTCGTTACTTCCTTGTCTATCGGGCCGACGAGGTGAACGGCAGCAGAGCAACCTCGCGCGCGTTCTTGACGGCGATCGCGATGTCACGCTGATGCTGCACACAGTTACCGGTCACCCGACGGGCGCGGATCTTGCCGCGCTCGCTGATGTAGGTGCGCAGGAGCGCGGTGTCCTTGTAGTCGATGTTCTGCCCCTTGCCCTTCTTGGAGCAGAACACGCACTTGCGGGTCTTGACCGGCTTCTCCGGAGCAGGACGCCGTTTAGTGGACTTGGCCATGTGTCAATCTCTTTCGTTCTCTGATGAGCGCGCTCTGGCGCGCTGAAGGTATTCGTGTGTCAGAAAGGCGGTTCGTCGTCGCTGCCGCCGAACGAGCCCGAGGCCGGGGCGCTGCCCCACGGGTCGTCGTTCGTCGCGGCGGCCGCCGGCCGGGAGCCGCCGCCGCCAGCCGGCACGCCACCGCCGCCGCCGAAGCCGCCGCCACCGCCGCCGCGCGAGGCCTTGTTGACCTTGGCGGTGGCGTAGCGCAGGGAGGGGCCGATCTCGTCGACCTCGACCTCGAACACGGTGCGCTTCTCGCCCTCACGGGTTTCGAAGGACCGCTGCTTGAGCCGGCCGGTCACGATGACGCGCGAGCCCCGGGTGAGGCTCTCGGCCACGTTCTCGGCGGCCTCACGCCAGATGTTGCAGCGCAGGAACAGCGCTTCGCCGTCCTTCCACTCACTGCTCTGGCGGTCGAAGATCCGCGGTGTGGACGCCACCGTGAAATTGGCGACGGCCGCCCCCCCCGAGGGGGTGAACCGCAGTTCGGGGTCGGCGGTCAGGTTTCCGACGACGGTAATGGTCGTGTCACCGGCCACAAGGTCCTCCTGGCATAGGCGGATGGATTCACCGCGAGCCTACGTAACTGGTACGACGCGCGGCGACGTTCTCCACTGAGCGACTAGTGCTTGTCCGTCCGCATCACCTTGGTCCGCAGCACGGACTCGTTCAGGTTCAGCTGGCGGTCGAGCTCGGACACGGTGGCCGGCTCGGCCTTCACGTCGACGACGGCGTAGATGCCCTCGGCGTGCTTGGCGATCTCGTAGGCGAGCCGTCGACGGCCCCAGATGTCGACCTTGTCGACACTGCCGCCGTCCTTGCGGATGACGTTCAGGAACGTCTCCAGGGACGGAGCTACGGTGCGCTCGTCAAGAGTGGGGTCAAGGATGACCATGATTTCGTATGGACGCATGGGAACCTCATCACCTCCTATGGTCGTAGCGGCCACGGTCGATCCGTGGCAGGAGAGTCGCCTGCGTCGGCAACCGGCCCAGGTTACATGAACACCGTCTGATCAGCGAAATCAGCTTCGCTGGTCGTAGTACTCCCGGGCCCGCTCCCTGGTGGCCTCCGACGCCTTGGCCACCGCGCCGGCGTCGAACGGCGGCTGCGGGTCGTACTCGATCATCAGTTGCGCGGCCTGCGCGGCTTCGCGGTCGACCAGCAGCTCCACCAGCCGCAACGCCATGTCGATGCCGCTGGACACCCCCGCCGCGGTGATGATCCGCTGCGGCAGATGCTCGACCACCCGCTGCGGCGCGTAGACCGCCCCGAGGGACTCCAGCAGTTCGGTGGCGCGCCAGTGGGTGGCCGCGGTCAGGCCGGTGAGCAGGCCGGCGGCGGCCAGCACCAGGCTGCCGGTGCACACCGAGGTGGTGAACAGGGTGTGGCGGTGCACCCGGCGCACCCAGTCCAGAACCGCCTCGTCGCTCGATCAGCGTCCGGGTGCCGATGCCGCCCGGGAACACCAGCACGTCCGGTTCGGTGACCTCG
This sequence comes from uncultured Actinomycetota bacterium, assembly GCA_963765445.1. GTDB lineage: Bacteria > Actinomycetota > Actinomycetes > Mycobacteriales > Mycobacteriaceae > Mycobacterium. The sequence continues at coordinate 37,272 of CAVXWQ010000042.1, read as the reverse complement.
TCGAAGGCCGCGTCGCACATCAGCCCGAGCATGCCGTTGTCGCTGCGCACCTCTCCTCGCTGCGGCCCGACGAAGACGACGTCGATCGACGGCACCCGCTGGAGCACCTCGTAGGGCCCGATCGCTCCAGTGCGGTGTTACGCGGGAACAGTGCTATCGCGACTTGCATCCGGTGTCCCTTCCACCTCGGGCTCCTCGAGGCGCGCACCACGCGGGCGCAGCCACCGCGGGAACCGCGCCGGGAACGCGTCGGGCGCACCGTCGAACACGCCGCCGGCCGGATCGTCGACGCGTCCGCCGTCGCGGACCAGATCCAGTGCGGGCCGGTAGATCTGGCGGATCACGAGGACCATCAGCACCACCACGGCAACGTCGCGCACCAGCACCGTCCCGGTGAACCACTGCTCGGGCAGGCCCTTGTTGCCCTCCCCGTACAGGTAGTACATCCGCGGCACCCACACCAGCATGTCAATGGTCATCCACGCCAACAGGATTCGGCGGTGCGGCAGCGCCAGTACCGCCAGCGGCACCAACCACAACGAGAACTGCGGGCTCCACACCTTGTTCACCAACAGGAACGCGGCCACGGTCAGGAACGCCAGCTGTGCCACCCGCGGCCGCTGCGGAGCGGTCAGCGCGATGTAGGCGATTGCCGCACAACAGAGTAGGAACAGGACGGCGACGACGGTGTTCAGGACCACCGGAGGCTCCCAGAAACCCAGTCCCGGGTCGAAGCCGTCCCAGCCGGTGAACGACTTCACCACGTTGTAGAGCGAGTCCATGTCGTCGCCGCGACGGGAGTTGAGCCGGAAGAACTCCGACCAGCCGCGCGGAAAGAGCACCATCACCGGCAGGTTCACCAGGAACCAGGTCCCGACCGCCGACACCACCGTGCGCGCCGCCTCGGGCATCCGGTCGGTGCGGATCGCCAGCACCACCAACGGCAACAGCAGCAGCGCCGGATACAGCTTGGCGGACACCCCCAGGCCGATCAGGATTCCGGCCAGCACCGGTCTTCGCCGCGCCCAGGCCAGTAACCCGCCGACGGCCAAAGCCGTTGCCAGCGCGTCGAAATTGGTGAAGACCTGAAAGACCAGCACCGGCGAGGCGGCCACCAGCGCGGCGTCCCACACCCGCCGTCCCGACAGCCACGACGACGCCCACACCGTCGCCAGCCAGGCCAGCGCCAGACCGACCGCCGCGAAGTTGAAGAACATCACCACCTCGGCGATGACCGGCAGCGACAGCATCCTGGCGACCGCCGTGTAGGTCTTGGCCAACGCCATCGACACGTACTGGTACACCCCGGTCAGCACCGGATACTCCATGTAGCGCACCGCGGGCCTGCCGTCGTACCGGGTTTGCGGCCGGCCGCTGGAGTCGGTCTCTATCCAACTCGACTTGTACGGAAACCTGCCCTGGCTCAACAACTCTGCGCCATACAGCGGCACGGTGTCGGAGTAGCACAGCTCGTAGTAGGCGCGCTGGTTCTGCCAGTTGGCCACCCGCTTGTCGGGCGGCCCGGTGCCGACGGTCTGCAGGCACGGCGCCTTCGTCGACCAGCCCAGCGCCAGCACCACCAGCGCCATCATGAACATGACCCGCAGCGGGGTGAACACCCGGGTGCGGCCGATCAGGGCGTGCCGGCCGACCGGTCCGCCGACGACATCGGACAGCGCGGCTCCGAGAGTATCTGTGCGACTGGGAAAGTCGCGATCATCCGCGCTGCGCAGATCAGCGGCCAGCGGCAGCGGCGACACCGTGGTCCGCCCTTCGCCAACACCGCCGTCGATCACGGCGGCGGAGGAGGCGGAACGAGTGCGCCTGCGTCACCACCCGGCGGCGGGGGAACCGGCGCCTCCACACCTGGCGGCGGGAGACGGTGGCACCGGCCCCGGCGGCGGGTTGGTGATCGTCGTCGGCGGGCCGAGCGGAATCGTGATACCCGGCGCCACTTCGATACTGGGCTGGATCACCGTCTCGCTGGGCGGGGGCGGACTTGTCGACGGCGCGGGCGGGGGCGGCGGCGGCGCAGGCACACCGGCGTACCCGCCCACCTCGGCGGGCTTGGGGAACGACTCGATGTCGGTGCCCTTGAGGGCGCCGTCCATCGTGGCCTTCCAGATGTCGGAGGGAATGCCCGAACCGTAGACCTGGCCACCCCACGCGTTCACCAAAGGCTTTGTGCCGTCCACGGTTCCGACCCAGACCGCCGTCGACAGCGACGGGGTGAAGCCGACCATCCAGGCATCCCGGTTGGCGTCGGTGTCACCGAGCTGGTTGGTGCCGGTCTTGGCCGCCGACGGCCGGCCGTTGGCCAGATTGTGGCCGTTGGACCATCCCGCGATCGGCTGCATGGCGGCGGTCACGTTGTCGGCGACGGCCTTCTCGATGCGCCGCTCGCCGCTGTTGTCCTGCTCGGAGGCATCGAAGAGCACCTCGCCCCGGGCGTTGACGACCTTCTGCACGAAGTGCGGCTTGTGGTAGGTGCCGGAGTCCGCCAGCGTCGCGTAGGCCGAGGCCATGTCGATCACCCGGGTCTGGTACTGCCCGAGCACGACGCCGTTGTTGGGCGGCCCGCCCTGGCCGTCCTCCGACAGGGTGTGGTCGACACCGGGAAAGCTGGTCGCCACACCGGCGCGGTGGGCGGCGTCGGCCACGTCGGCCGGACCGTTCTTGAGCTTGAGCATCAGGCGGTAGTAGCTGGTGTTCAGCGACCGCTTGAGCGCCTCGGCGATGTTGCAGACACCGCAGCCCTCACCCTCGACGTTGGTGATCGTGATGCCGTTACATCTCACCGGCGAGCTGTCCACCTGGTAGCCCAGCCCCATGCCCTGCTCGAGGGCCGCCACCAACGCGAAGACCTTGAACGACGATCCCGTCGGCAGGCCGGCCTGGGCGAAGTCGTAGCCCTGGGCATCCGAACCGCCGTAGTAGGCCTTCACCGCACCGGTGCGCGGATCGATCGACACCACCGCCGCACGCATGTCGGGCATCTGGCCGTCGAGGTTCTTCGTCACCGCGTCTTCGGCGGCCTTCTGCGCCTGGGGGTCGATGGTCGTGGTGATCTGCAGGCCCTGGGTGTTCAGCGTCTGCTGGTCGATGTTGAACAGGTCGAGCAGTTCCTTGGTGACCTGGCGTTCGATCAGCCCGTTGGGGCCGGTGGTCACGTTCTCCGAGCTGGCCTGGTCCGGCGGCACCGTGGCCGGGAAGACCTGCTGGTCGCGTTCTTCTTTGGGCAGCGCGCCCATCGACACCATGCCGTCGAGCACCCAGTTCCACCGCGCGGCGGCGCCCTCGGGATCGACCGCGGGGTCCAGCGTCGACGGTCGCTGGATCAGCGCCGCCAGCAGTGCGCCCTCCGCGACGGTCAGCTGTTCGACCGGTTTGTTGAAGTAGGCCTTGGAGGCGGCCGAGATGCCGTAGGCGCCGCGGCCGAAGTAGATGATGTTCAGGTAGGCCTGCAGCACTTGGTCTTTGGACCACTCCCGCGACATCTTGGTGGAGATGACGAGTTCCTTGGCCTTGCGGATCAGACCGCCGACGCCGGATCGCGCATCGCCGACGAGCGCGTTCTTGACGTACTGCTGGGTGATCGTCGAGCCGCCCTGCAGGTCGCCGCCGAACAGGTTGTTCTTGATCGCGCGGGCGAACCCGGACAGCGAGAAGCCGGGGTTGGTGTAGAAATCGCGGTCCTCGGCTGCCATCACGGCGTTGCGGACGTGCACCGGCACCTGGTCGATGTTGACGTCCACCCGGTTACCCTCGGGCGGAACGATTTTCGCCAGCTCCGAGCCGTCGCTGGCCAGGATGGTCGACACCTGGTTGGTGCGGATGTCGCCGGGCTGCGGCACATCGACGATCAGATAGGCCATGCCGAAGGTGAGCACCGGCAACACGATCAGGACGACCGCCGCCAGATACAGCGAGCGGCGCACCCACTTCCACGAGATCTGCTGGGAGAACCGCGGCTTGGGCGGTGGCGGGGTGCCACCCGGTCCCCCACCCGTCGGCGGCGGAGGCGGCGGCGGCGGTGGCAGCTTCGAGGGCGGTGTCCCGTCCAGCGCCGCCTTGACGAGGTCGATCGGGTCGCGCGGCAGCGGCTCGGTGTCGTCGCGCACCGGTTCGATGAACGTGGTCAGCCGGTCGTCCGGGGGAACCTGCCGGCGTGGCGGGTTCGGCGGAGTCGCCGACTCGGTGGCAGCCGGTGTGCCGGAACCGTCGGGAACCGGAATCTTCGTCGTCGGCGTCTCGGCCCGGTGCCGGGGGCCGCCGGACACGCCATCGCCCCCTGAACCCGCATGGGTTTCGGTGGCTGGCCGGTCCTGACGCCCTTCGCTATTCACTGGCCGTGCGCGCGCCGGAGCGCGCCGTCTGGGTGCCGCGCCGGCCACGCCCGTTGGTGGGCTTGGGCGCTCCGAGCACATACGACTTGACCAGGTGATTCCACTCGCAGGTCCGGCATACCTCCACCACGTGTACCGAGAACTCGTCGAACCGGGTTGCCAGCAGCACCAGTTCCTCGGCGCTGCGCGCCGAGCCCGACACCGCGCCCAGGTGATCGCCGAACACCCACGACACCAGGGTCAGGGGTTCCTTGCGGCAGATCGGGCACGGGACCGTACTGGTCTTCCCGTGAAACTTCGCCGCGCGCAGCAGGTAGGGGTTGGCGTCGCACACCTCGGTGACCCCGGTGCGGCCGGAATACACCTCGGCCAGCAGGGAACGTCGCCGGAGGGCGTAGTCCACCACCTGTCGCTGCAGTCGCACGGAGACCAGAGTACGTCGGTCAACTGAGCACCGGCGTGCAACCGGTCCCACGGGTCGGGCGGATTGCCCGTCTGTTCTGCGGTCTTGGCACCCGAACTCCTACGATCGTCCTCGTGGCGACCTCCCAGACGGCGAGCACCCGGGCCAAGGACAGCGACCGCAACGACATCTGCCAGATTCTCGACACGGCGCTGTCCGAGGGGCAGCTGTCGATGACGCGAACACGAGCAGCGGGTCAAGGCCGCCACCACCGCCACCACGCTCGGCGACCTGCGGGCGTTGGTGTCCGACCTGCAGACCGGAAACGCCCCGGTGCAGTTGCCGACGTTGAAGAAGCCTCGGCTGAACGTCTCGTCGGCAGGCGGCGGCTGGGGAATCCGCGCCGCGGTGGCCGCGGTGCTGGTGCTGCTGGGCATCGGGATCGGCTGGGGGCTCTACGGCAACACTCCGTCGCCGCTGAACTTCACCTCCGATCCCGGCGCCAAGGCCGACGGCGTCGCGCCGGTGGTGCTGACCCCGCCGCGGCAATTGCAGTCGCTGGGCGGGCTCAACGGCCTGTTCGAGCAGATGAAGAAGAAGTTCGGCGACACCATGGGCTACCGGCTGGTGATCTACCCGGACTACGCGTCGCTGGACCGGCCCGATCCTGCCGATGAGCGCCGCACGCTGAGCTACTCCTACCGCGGCGGCTGGGACGATCCCTCGACGGGTTCCAAGGGCAGTGACGACGTCACCGGTGGATCTGGCCAAGTTCGACACCAAGGCCGTCGTCGGCGTCCTGCGCGGAGCGCCGGAGACGCTCAACATGAAACCCGGCGACGTCAAGAGCACCTACCTGAACATCGAGCCCAGCGACGACCCGACCGCCCCGGGCACGGTGTCGATCTCGATCTACGTCTCCAGCGATTTCGGCAGCGGCTACATCGAACTCAACCCCGACGCGTCGGTGAAGCGGATCAGCTACCCCTCCTAGCCGTCCGCGGCTGTCCCCCGATCGGAGTACGCGCAGTTCGTCCGGTGCACGGCCCGCTTGGCGGACAGACACCGAAGGTGGACCGACGCAGTATTCATTCATGCCTGGCTCACCGAGAGCGGGCCCCATAACTCGGAGGACACAATGACTGCACAGATCACCAAGCGCGCCGCAGGACTCTTCGCCGGCGCGATCGCGGCCGGCGCGCTGACCCTGGGCCTGGGCTTCGCCCCCACCGCAAGCGCCGCACAGGGCTGCGGGTACGGCTACCACCTCGACGGCGGCAGCTGCGTGGGCAACGCCGCCCGGCCCCGGCGCCCAGGCCGATCCCGGCCACCCCAACTGCTGGATCAACGACAACGGCGACCAGCGCTGCTACTAGCAGCTCAGAGCTTGCTCGACATTACGCCTAGCCACCAGGCCGCCGTCGGATCTTCTCCGACGGCGGCCTCTTCTTACCCCCCTGAATTGGCGCCATATATATCGCTCCGATACAATTGCGGGACGTGTCGAAGCACCGTAACGGTTGAGCAAAGGAGGTGACCCGATGCTGGAGCTTGCCATCCTGGGTCTTCTCCTCGAGTCACCCATGCACGGCTATGAGCTGCGCAAACGACTGACCGGCCTGCTCGGGGCGTTCCGCGCCTTCTCCTACGGCTCGCTGTACCCGGCCCTGCGCCGGATGCAGGCCGACGGTCTGATCGCCGAGGACGCCGCGCCCGCCGGGACCCCGGTGCTGCGCCGCGCACGACGGGTCTACCAGCTGACCGATGCCGGTCGGCAGCGGTTCTCCGAACTCGTCGCGGACACCGGTCCGCAGAACTACACCGACGACGGCTTCGGTGTGCACCTGGCCTTCTTCAACCGCACGCCGGCCGAGGCGCGGATGCGCATTCTCGAAGGCCGCCGGCGGCAGGTGGAGGAGCGCCGCGAGGGCCTGCGCGAAGCAGTTGCACGGGCCAGCAACTCGTTCGACCGATACACCCGACAACTGCATCAGCTGGGTTTGGAGTCCAGCGAGCGGGAAGTCAAGTGGCTCAACGAGCTGATCGCCGCCGAGCGGGTCGCCCAGACCCACCCGGACCAGGCGTGACGCCACAGAACCTGACCAGCAGCAAGTAGAAGTACACCGAAGGAGAACGTCCATGACTGAGCACAACGCGCCAGGAGCGTCGACCGATGTGCGGGTCGCCATTGTCGGCGTCGGCAACTGCGCGTCGTCGCTCGTCCAGGGCGTCCAGTACTACAAGGATGCCGACCCGAACGCGCACGGTCCCCGGCCTGATGCACGTCAAGCTCGGGCCGTACCACGTGCGCGACGTGAAGTTCGTCGCCGCGTTCGACGTCGACGCCAAGAAGGTCGGCTTCGACCTCGTCCGAGGCGATCTACGCCTCGGAGAACAACACCATCAAGATCGCCGACGTGCCGCCGACCGACGTCGTGGTGCAGCGCGGCCCGACCCTCGACGGCATCGGCAAGTACTACGCCGAGACCATCGAGCTGTCCGACGACGCAGCCGGTCGACGTGGTCAAGGTCGCTCAAGGACAACAAGGTCGACGTGATGGTGTCCTACCTGCCGGTGGGCTCGGAGCAGGCCGACGAAGTTCTACGCCCAGTGCGCCATCGACGCCGGCGTGGCGTTCGTCAACGCGCTGCCGGTGTTCATCGCCTCGGACCCGGTGTGGGCCAAGAAGTTCGAGGACGCCGGTGTGCCGATCGTCGGCGACGACATCAAGAGCCAGGTCGGCGCGACCATCACCCACCGCGTGATGGCCAAGCTGTTCGAGGACCGCGGCGTCACCCTGGACCGCACCTACCAGCTCAACGTCGGCGGCAACATGGACTTCAAGAACATGCTCGAGCGTGAGCGCCTGGAGTCCAAGAAGGTCTCCAAGACCCAGGCCGTGACCTCCAACCTGACCGGCTCGCTGGCCGGCAAGATCGACGACAAGAACGTCCACATCGGCCCGTCGGACCACGTCGCGTGGCTCGACGACCGCAAGTGGGCCTACGTGCGCCTCGAAGGCCGCGCCTTCGGCGACGTGCCGCTGAACCTGGAGTACAAGCTCGAGGTGTGGGACTCGCCGAACTCGGCCGGCATCATCATCGACGCGGTGCGCGCGGCCAAGATCGCCAAGGACCGCGGCATCGGTGGCCCGATCATCCCGGCGTCGGCCTACCTGATGAAGAGCCCGCCGAAGCAGCTGGCCGACGACGTCGCCCGCGACGCAGCTCGAGGAGTTCATCGCCGGCGAATAGCCCCTCTTTCACCGAGACTGCGGTCAGATCGCGATTTCCCGCCGGAATCGCGATCTGGCCGCAGTTTCGCGTTAGATGAAGACGTGATCTCCGATGACGAACTGATCGGACTCGACGAGTTCGCACTGCTGCCCGAGAACGCCGCGCAAGCCGGTGTCGATGGGCCGACTGCCCAGCGTCGCGCGCATCGAGCGCGGGCCCGATCAGCGCGCTGCGCTGGGGCACCGCACGCCGGTCCGGGTGGTGTTCCTGCACGGCGGCGGACAGAACGCGCACACCTGGGACACCGTCATCCTCGGCCTGGGTGAACCGGCGCTGGCCATCGACCTGCCCGGCCACGGCCGCTCCGCCTGGCGCGAGGACGGGGACTACGGGCCGAAGCTCAACGCCGTCGCCATCGAGCCGGTGGTGCGTGAACTCGCCCCCGACGCCGACCTGGTAGTCGGCATGTCGCTGGGTGGCCTGACCGCGATGCGGCTGGCCGTGAGCGCACCGGAGCTGGTGCGCAAGCTGGTCATGGTGGACGTCACCCCGTCGGCCCCGGAACGCCACGAGCAGATGACCAAGGCCCAGATGGGCGCCGTCGCACTGGTCCAGGGCGACCGCACCTTCGCCAGCTTCGCCGACATGCTCGACGTCACCGTCGCCGCCGCACCCCACCGCGATCGAGAGTCGTTGCGGCGCGGCGTGTTCCACAACTCCAAGCGGCTCGACGACGGCAGCTGGACCTGGCGCTACGACTCCTTCCGCAAGGGCGAGGGCTTCGAAGGCCTGTGGGACGACGCCCCCCGTCTGACGGCCCCGACCACCCTGGTGCGCGGCGCCAAGTCGTTCTTCGTCAACGACGACGACGCCGACTGAATTCGCCCGCACCGCACCGGGATTCCAGACCGTGCACGTCGTGGCGGACTCCGGTCACTCGGTCCAGGGCGATCAGCCGCGGGCTCTGGTGCAGATCCTGCGGGCCGTGCTCGACAACTGATTGGTTCCCTGTTGTTCACCGGCTGATTCCCCGTCTGCCGTAGCTTCGCCCCATGTCTCTGGTGCCACTGAACCTCCTCGTTAGCCACGACGGCCGGTCCGGCCGGCAACATGTCACCTGTCGCTACAAGTGCGGTGACGCGTGTTCGCAGCCCGCCCCCAACACCAGCGACAACGAATACTTCGGTGACATCGTCCGGCAGGCGATGTCGCGCCGCTCGGTACTGCGGGCCGCCGGTGTCGTGGCGCTGGCCGCCGGCGGCGGCTCGGCGCTCGCGGCCTGCGGGACCGGAACCAAGACCGCCGGCGAGGCAAGCTCGTCAAGCGCCCCGACCGCGGCGCCGACGCCAGCTCCGCCGGGAATGAACTTCGCCGCCGTCGCCCCCAACAAGGACGACGCCGTCGTGATCCCCGACGGCTACAAGCAGTCCGTCGTGATCAGCTGGGGGGACCCGGTGCTGCCCGGAGCGCCAGCCTTCGACGTCAAGAACCAAAGCGCCGCGGCGCAACTACAGCAGTTCGGGTTCAACAACGACTTCGCCGGGCTGTTGCCGATCGAGGGCACTCCCGATCACTACCTACTCGTCGTCAACCACGAGTACACCACCGAGCGATTCATGTTCTCCGGCTACGACGAGAAGAAGCCCACCCGCGACCAGTACGAGACCGCGCTTGCCGCCCACGGCTTGTCGGTCGTCGAGGTGCAGCGCACGCCGCGCGGACTCACACCGGTCATGGGCCGCTACAACCGCCGCATCACAGGCGACTCGACCTTCACACTGACCGGACCCGCCGCGGGCAGCGACTTCGTCAAGACCGCCGCCGAACCCACCGGACGCACTGTGACGGGAACGTTCAACAACTGCTCCGGCGGAGTCACCCCCTGGGGCACGGTGCTGTCCGGTGAGGAGAACTTCAACTCGTACTTCGGATCACCCAAGGGCGCCGAGGCTCCGACGCCCGTCGACGCCGACCGCTGGAAGCGATACGGCATCAAACTCGCTCCCAGCGAACGTAAATGGGAAACCTTCGACGCGCGGTTCGACCCCACCAAGACGCCGAACGAGGTCAACCGGTTCGGCTACGTCGTCGAGATCAATCCGTGGGACCCCACGTCCGTACCGGTCAAGCACACCGCGCTGGGCCGGTTCAAGCACGAGTCGGCCACCATCTACGTGACAGCGGATGGAACGGTCGTGGCGTACAGCGGTGACGACGAGCGCTTCGACTACATGTACAAGTTCGTCTCCAGCAAGAGGATCCAGCCCGGCCGAGACCAGGCGACGATGGCACACAACCTGACCATCCTCGACGAGGGCACGCTGTACGTGGCGAAGCTCTCCAGCGACATCCCGGCCGACGAGATCGACGGCTCGGGCACCCTGCCGAGGCAGGGAGCGTTCCGCGGGTCCGGCACCTGGATTCCGTTGCTGCGCAGCGGCCCCGGCGGCGCGGCCGAATCCCTGGTCGACGGGATGTCGGCGCAGGAGGTCGCGGTGTTCACCCGGTTCGCCGGGGACAAAGCCGGCGCGACCAAGATGGACCGCCCCGAGGACTTCGAGGCCAACCCCGTCAACGGAAAGCTCTACGCCGCGCTGACCAACAACGACCAGCGCGGAGCGTCGGGCAAGGCGGCCGCCGACGCGGCAAATCCCCGCAATGACAACAAGAACGGTCAGGTCCTCGAGATCACCGACGACCACGCCGGCACCTCGTTCACCTGGGACCTGCTGCTGGTGTGTGGGGATCCTGCGGCGGCAGACACCTACTACGGCGGGTTCGACAAGTCGAAGGTCAGCCCCATCTCCTGCCCCGACAACGTCGCCTTCGACAAACACGGCAACCTGTGGATCGCCACCGACGGCAACGCGCTCGGTTCCAACGACGGCCTGTTCGCCGTGGCTCTCGAAGGCCCGGCCCGCGGCGAGACGCGGCAGTTCCTCACGGTCCCGATCGGTGCCGAGACGTGCGGGCCGATCGTGCTCGACGATCTGGTCACGGTGTCGGTCCAGCACCCCGGGGAGCACGACGACAACAGCATCGACGACCCCCTGTCGGCCTGGCCCGAGGGTGGTAACGGCACCGCTCGGCCGTCGATCGTCGCGGTGTGGAAGGACGGCGGGAATATCGGCGTCTGATCCGACGTACGGTTGGGTTGTGACCTTTCCTCTTCGCATCGGTGTGCAGCTTCAGCCTCAGCATTCAGATGACTACGCCCAGATTCGCGACGCGGTCCGCCGATGCGAGGACATCGGTGTCGACGTCGTCTTCAACTGGGACCACTTCTTCCCGCTCTACGGCGACCCCGAGGGCGCGCACTACGAGTGCTGGACCATGCTCGGCGCCTGGGCCGAACAGACCTCCCGCGTCGAGATCGGCGCGCTGGTCACCTGCAACTCCTACCGCAACCCCGAACTGCTGGCCGACATGGCCCGCACCGTCGACCACATCTCCGGCGGCCGGCTGATCCTGGGGATCGGGTCGGGCTGGAAGCAGAAGGACTACGACGAGTACGGCTACGAGTTCGGCACGGCCGGCAGCCGGCTGGCGGACCTCGCGGAGGCATTGCCGCGGATCAAGTCCCGGCTGGCCAAGCTGAACCCGGCGCCGACGCGCGACATCCCGATCCTCATCGGCGGCCAGGGCGAGCGCAAGACGCTTCGGCTGGTCGCCGAGCACGCCGACCAGTGGCACAGCTTCACCAACGCCGACACCTACCCGGGCAAGGCGCAGGCGCTGGCCGACCACTGCACGGCGGTCGGTCGCGACCCGGCGACCATCGAGCGGTCGTCGGGAGTCGAGGGCCGCGACGACGAGAGCCTGGTCGCCAATGCCGAGGCGCTGGCGGGTCTGGGCGTGACGTTGATGACCGTCGGCTGCGACGGACCCGACTACAACCTGGGCCCGGCCGAGACGCTGGTCCGCTGGCGCGACAGCCGCTAGGTCAGCAGGGCTCGAACTCCAGCGGCAGCGACTGCAGACCCAAAGTGCCTGCGGGCCATAGAGTATGGGCCTCGCCGGCGAGCCGGTAGTCCGGGATGCGGGCGTGGAACTCCTCGATGGTCAGCCGCAGCTCCCGGCGGGCCAGGTGCGAGCCGAGGCAGCGGTGGATGCCGCCGCCGAACCCGAGATGGGTGGGCTTGGCGCTCAGGTTCATCTCGTGCGGTGCGTCGGCGGCCGACGGCACTTCGCGGTTGGCCGTGCCGAGCATCAGCATCACCGCCGAACCGGCCGGGATGGTGACGCCCTCGACCTCGACGTCGCACGTGGTGAGTCGCGGCACGCCCGGAACCGGGCCGTCGAGGCGCAGCACCTCTTCGACGAACGGGCCGATCAGTGCCGGGTCGGCGATCAGCCGGTGCCGCAGTTCGGGATCGGTGGCCAGGTTCAGCAACGAGTAGCCGATCGCTCCGGTGACGGTGTCCAGCCCGGCCAGCACGATCAGGAAGCACAGGCCGAGGATCTCGGCGTCGGTCCACGCGTCGTCGCCGTCGAGGGCCAAGGATCGAGCTGAGCATGTCGTTGCCGGGGTGGCTGCGCTTGGCCTCGAGTTGCTCGGCGAGGAAGCCGAAAAGTGCGATGCTGCAGTCGATCACGCGTTGCGGGCGGCTCCTGGCCCAGGTTCGTCACGTTGGCGTCCTTGATGATGCCGGTGACCCAGTCCAGGAACTGCGGCAGATGTTCGAGCGGCAGCCCGAACAGCGTCAGGATCGCCTGGGTGGGGAACTTGTACGACAGGTCGGCCACGACGTCGCATCGACCGAGCGGGGCGAAGGCGTCGATGTGCGAACGGACCTGCGCACGCAGGTCGGGTTCCATGGCGTCGATGCGTTTCGGCCCGAACATCGGGTCGAGCACCCGCCGATAGTCCGCGTGCTTGGGGGGATCGATGGCGAGCGGGATCATCTGGATGGCGTTGGCCACCATGTCGAACGCCTTGGCCGAGGAGAACAGATCCGGGTGCTTCTGCGCGAAGCGCACGCCGTCGTAACTGGTGATGAGCCAGGTGTTGCCCACCCGGTACACCGGGCCCGGCCGGCGGAGATATTCCATGGCGGCGGTTCGGCTGCTTTCCAACGGTGCGGCCGCGTAATAGTCGTCGGGCAATTCCGTCGCTGTCATGTCCGGAGCCTAACGAGACTGGCAGTCTTGTTTCCTGGGTTTGCGCGGAATCCCTTTTCGACGCTGCCGCGAAACCGGCAGGATTGCCGATGCGACCCTCCGCCCGTCCGGGACGCGACTGAAGGAACCATGCCCAAACGCTATGGCGTCAAGGAAAAAGACCAGGTCGTCGCGCACATCCTCGAGCTGCTTCTCAGCGGCCGGCTGCGCACCGGTGACCGCGTTGACCGCAACGAGATCACCGCTGCCCTGGGGCTGAGTCGGGTCCCGGTCCAGGAGGCACTGGTCCAGCTGGAGCACGACGGCATCCTCGTGACGCACTACCACCGCGGCGCATTCGTCCAGCGGTTCGACGAGGCCACCCTGCGCGAACATCACGAAGTACACGGCATGCTGACCGGCGCGGTGGCAGCGCGGGCTGCCGCGGACCCCCGGCCCGAGGTGCTCGATGAACTCGAGCGGGCGATGTCGATCATGCGGGAAGCGACCGACTCCCGGTCGTACCTCGCAGGCGCGGACCTCTTTCGCGACACCATCATCAAGGGCTACGCGGGCCCGCGGCTGGCGGCCACGATCCGCTCCTCGCGCAGCTTCATGCCATGGAACTTCTGGGCCGAGTTCCCGGCGAACGCAGTCGCACCTGTTGCCGCTCATCGAGGCGGAGTACACCGCCATCAAACGGAAGAACCCGGCGAGCGCCCGTCGGGCCTGCATCGACCGCGCCGACCTGATGGCCGACCTCCTCATCGCGGAGCTGGACCGCCGAGGTGTGTTCGCCGACTTGGACTCCCCGTGATCCCAAGGGCGTGCCATTCGACCCGCTGGGCCAACTACGTTCCTATTGATGACCGCTATGTGTCGTCGGCTGCGTGGCTGTGCTGATCATGCTGCTGCTGACAGTCGGCCTGGCACCGATGGCGCCGGCCGGCGCCGACCAGTGCTCCCCGCCCGGCGAGCAGGCCGCCAGCGCCCTGCCCACCAATCTCGTCCGCCGCGGCCAAGGGTCCCGACGAGGACAAGTACACGACCGCCAACACCGAACCGTTGAGCGCGGTCAACCTCGATGCCCTTCGGCTGATCACCCCGGGCACGCTGACCGTGGGCACGCTCTCGGATGCACCGCCGAGCATCTGCATCAACTCCAAGGGCCAGTTCACCGGGTTCGACAACGAACTGCTGCGGGCGGTCGCCGACAAGCTGGGCCTGAAGATCAACTTCGTCGGGACCGACTTCTCCGGGCTGCTGGCACAGGTGGCCTCGCGCCGCTTCGACGTCGGCTCGTCGTCGATCACCACCACCGACGCCCGCCGGCAGACGGTCGGCTTCACCAACGGCTATGACTTCGGCTACTTCTCGCTGGTCGTTCCGCCGGGCTCGCCGATCAAGGGCTTCGGCGATCTCGCCAAGGGCCAGCGCATCGGGGTGGTGCAGGGGACCGTGCAGGAGGCCTACGTCGTCGACACCCTGCGCCTCGACCCGGTGAAGTTCCCGGACTACAACACGCTCTACGGCAGCCTCAAAACTCGCCAGATCGACGCGTGGGTGGCGCCGTCGCAGCAGGCGGTCGGCACCGTCCAACCCGGCGACCCGGCGGTGATCGTCGAGAACACCTTCAGCCTGGACAACTTCGTGGCATGGGCGGTGGCCAAGGAGAACAAGCCGCTGATCGACGCGCTGAACGCCGGACTCGACGCCGTCATCGCCGACGGGACGTGGTCCAGGCTCTACAGCGACTGGGTGCCGCGGGCGCTGCCGCCGGGCTGGAAGCCGGGATCCAAAGCCGCGCCGGTTCCGGTGCTGCCCGACTTCGCCGCGATCGCCGCCGGCCAGAAGCAGACCGACAACTCCGGTGTGGCGCAGAAGTCGACGCTGAGTCAGCTCAAGGATTCGTTCCTGGACTGGAATCTCTACAAGAAGGCCATCCCCGACCTGCTCCGCACCGGCCTGCCGAACACGTTGATCCTGACGTTCAGCGCCAGCGTGATCGGCCTGCTGCTGGGCATGGTGCTCGCCGTCGCCGGGATCTCGCGGGCGCCGTGGCTGCGGTGGCCGGCGCGGATCTACACCGACATCTTCCGCGGACTGCCCGAGGTCGTCATCATCCTGCTGATCGGATTGGGGATCGGACCCATCGTCGGCGGCCTGACGGGCAACAACCCCTACCCGCTGGGCATCGCCGCGCTGGGCTTGATGGCGGCGGCCTACATCGGCGAGATCTTCCGCTCCGGCATCCAGAGCGTGGAGGCCGGCCAGCTGGAAGCTTCTCGCGCACTGGGTTTCAGTTACTCCTCCTCGATGCGGCTGATCGTCGTGCCGCAGGGCATCCGGCGGGTGCTGCCGGCTCTGGTCAACCAGTTCATCTCGCTGCTGAAAGCCTCCTCGCTGGTGTACTTCCTGGGACTGGTGGCCAGCCAGCGCGAGTTGTTCCAGGTGGGCCGTGACCTCAACGCGCAGACCGGCAACCTCTCACCGCTGGTGGCGGCGGGCCTGTTCTATCTGCTGCTGACGGTTCCGCTGACCCATCTGGTGAACTACATCGACGCGCGGCTGCGCCGCGGCAGACCACCGTCGGACGAAGACACCCTGGACCCGGACACCACGAGCCAGGAGATGGTGTGATGGCCGAGATCACCCGCTCGGAGCCGGTCTCGTTGGCCGCCAACGATATTCACCTCGCGTTCGGCAACAACTCGGTGCTGCGCGGCGTCGACGTAGAGGTGCCGGCCGGCACGACGGCGGCGATCATCGGGCCGTCCGGGTCGGGCAAGTCGACACTGCTGCGCACGCTGAACCGGCTCTACGAACCCGACGCGGCGACATCCTGCTCGACGGGCGATCGGTGCTGCGCGACGACCCGGACAAGCTGCGTCAGCGCATCGGCATGGTGTTCCAGCAGTTCAACCTGTTCCCGCACAAGAGCGTGCTGGACAACGTCGCCCTGGGTCCGCGCAAGCTGAAGAAGCTGTCCGCCGACGAAGCCCGTGAGCTGGCCCTTGCTCAGCTCGACCGGGTGGGCCTGAAGCACAAGGCCGAGGTACGGCCGGCCACCCTGTCCGGCGGACAGCAGCAGCGGGTGGCGATCGCCCGGGCGCTCGCGATGGCCCCGCAGGTGATGTTCTTCGACGAGGCGACCTCGGCGCTGGATCCTGAACTGGTCAAGGGCATCCTGGCGCTGATCGCCGAACTCGGCGCCGACGGGATGACGATGGTCGTGGTCACCCACGAGATGGGATTCGCCCGCTCGACGGCGGACTCGGTGGTGTTCATGGATCACGGCAAGGTGGTCGAGTCTGGTGCGCCGGACAAGATCTTCACCGCCGCCGAGACCGATCGCCTGCAGCGATTCCTGTCGCAGGTTCTGTAGTTCCGTTCGGCAAAACGGTGCAACCTGCTAATTGACGGGTCCCGACAGGTTAGACTAGCGAACTATGATTGAGGCCGAACCGCAGGTCGCTGACCTGTCTGGGGACCTGCAGCGGGTCCTCTCGAAGCTGTTCTCGGTCTTGCGTCGCGGCGATCCCCGCAGCACCACCGGCGGCGATCTCACGCTGGCCCAATTGTCGATCCTGCTTACCCTGCTCGATACCGGCCCGATCCGAATGACGGAACTCGCCGCCCGTGAGCGAGTGCGCACACCCACGACGACCGTCGCCATCCGGCGGCTGGAGAAGCTCGGCCTGGTCAAGCGGTCCCGCGACCCGTCGGACCTGCGCGCTGTTCTGGTCGAAGTCACCCCGGAAGGTCTGGTGCAGCACCGCGAGGCGCTGGCTCATCGGCGCGCGCATCTGGCCTCACTGCTGTCCAAGCTCAGCGACGAGGAGCGGGAGACGCTGGCCCGGGCCCTTCGGCCGCTGGAACGCCTGGCCGATCATTCCGAAACGAACCAGAACTAGCCCAGCCAGTCGAGCACGGCGGCGGCGGTCCAGGACTGTTGCATACTGCCCAGGGGTTCGCCGGTGAACGGCTCGTAGTACTCGGCGAACGTGCCGTCACTGGCCTGCCGCAAGCCTTCTCGACGCAGCAGCAGTGACCGCTCGGACCACCCGCGGCGGGCGAACGCCCAGGAGAACAGCCAGGTCAGCACCGGCCACACCGGCCCGCGCCAATACTCGCGCGGCCGAAAGTCCTTGGAAACCGGCGATGTTGACGGGATGAGCGAATACTTCAGATCCGGGTGACCGCAGAACCGAGGGCCCTCCAGGATCCGCAGCAGCGCCCGCTCCTGCTCGTGCGGCAGGCCGCCGCAGAGCAGCGGCGCGAACTGCGCGGCCGTCTCGGTGGAGATCCACCTGTCGGCGCGGACGTCGAAATCCCTTGCTGCGCCGGTTCGTTCGTCTGTGGTGTTGATAACCCCGGCTCGGAAGCGCTCGGCCCAGGAGTACAGGTCGCGAACGTCGGCGTGGGGCCGCTTGTAGTCCTCGCCGATGTTGGCCAGCACGTCACAGGCCAGCGCGAAGATCGACGAGACGAACACGTCCTCCACCGCGAAGCTCATCACCTTCGGCAGCAACTGATCGTCGTAGCGGGCGGCCTTCATCTCCTCGACCAGCCACAGGTAACGGTCGTACTCGGTGTCGGAGGGACGCTGGCTGGCGTCGGTGACGATGTGGTTGTCCTCGCGCTGATATTCGGGGACGTTGCCGGGAATCACGTTGGCGTAGGCCGAATCCCATCGCGGCGAGTTGTCCATTCCCGGATTCCCAGCCGTGGTAGAGCGTGATCCGGCCGCGTTCGTTCTGGTCGCGCGCCTCGGCCAGCCAGCGGTGCCAGCGCACCAGATCGGACCAGCGCCGGTCCAGGAACGCCTCGGCGACCGCGCGGGTGGACCGGCCCCGCGTGCGGGCCCGGTCCAGGATGCGCTGCACGGCGATCGCGTGCACCGGCGGCTGGGTGATTCCCGAGGTGTGCCGACTGCGCGGAGCGTTGGCCGCCAGGGCCGAACACGCCCAGCGGGCCGGGCCGGGGAAGTATCCGTCGACGCCGTGGGCGAACACGATGTGCGGGATCATGCCGTTGGTCCACTGCGCCGACAGCAGCGTGTCGAGTTCGACGACGGCCCGTTCCACGCTCAGCGGTGCCAGGCCGACGGCCACGAAGGCGGCATCCCAGCTCCACATGTGCGGGTAGAGCTGCGGAGCCGCCGAGGTCATCACACCCAAGTCATTGCCGCGCAGTAGGTAGGCCGCGCGGGCCGCCAGCTGCGTCTGGCCGAAGCTCGGGTCGAATGCCACGGGTTCATTCTGCGTTGCGGGGGTGGCGATGAAACGCAGATCGGTAGGGTGACGACGCGCGACTATGCACGCGGGCAGGAGCGAGCGACTCGGGGATGCCCACAGCCTGATCACCGGGGCCAGCGGCGGGATCGGCGCCGCGATCGCCGAGGCCCTGGCGCCCACCCACACGCTGCTGCTGGCCGGCCGGCCCTCCGAGCGGCTCGACGCCGTCGCCACCCGTCTCGGCGCCACCACCTGGCCGCTGGACCTGGCCGACCCAGAGTCGCTGGAGGCCGCCGCCGAGCCGCTCGCCGAGCTCGACGTGCTGGTGCACAACGCCGGGGTGGCCTACCCGGGCCGGGTCGCGGAGTCGATCCCCGAGCAGTGGCGGGCCAGCTTCGAGGTCAACGTCACCGGCGCCGTCGCGCTCACCCTGGCGCTGCTGCCCGCCTGCGGGCCGCGCGGCGGACAGGTGGTGTTCATCAACTCCGGAGCTGGGCTCAACGTCTCCCCCGGGCTTGCCGCGTACTCGGCGAGCAAGTTCGCGCTGCGGGCGTTCGCCGACTCGCTGCGCGCCGACGAACCGAGTCTGCGGGTCACCAGCGTGCACCCCGGCCGGGTCGACACCGAGATGCAGCGCGACCTGGTCGCCTACGAGGGCGGCGAGTACGACCCCGCGAACTTCCTGTCCGCTGAGACGGTGGCGCGCATCGTGGCCGAGGTGATCGCCACCCCGCCGGACGCGCACACCCATCAAGTCGTGGTCCGCCCCCGGTGAGTTCGCTGGGAGCTAGACGACGAGGTTGACCAGGCGGCCGGGCACCACGATCACCTTCTTCGGCGTGGCGCCGGCCAGGAAGGCCAGCACCTTCTCGTCGGCCAGGGCGGCGGCCTCGACGGTCGCCTTGTCGGCGTCGGCGTCAACGGTGATGCGCCCGCGCACCTTGCCGTTGACCTGCACCGGGTACTCGACGGTGTCGGTCACCAGATAGGCCGGATCGGCGACCGGGAACGGCCCGCGCGCCAGCGAGGTGTCGTGGCCCAGTCGCCGCCACAGTTCCTCGGCCAGGTGCGGGGCCAGCGGCGCCACCATCAGCACCAGCGGCTCCAGCGCCGCACGGGCGGTGACGCCCTCCTTGGTGAGGTGGTTGGTGTACTCGATCAGCTTGGCCGCCGCCGTGTTGTTGCGCAGGGCGGCATAGTCGTCGGCCACACCGGCGATGGTGCGGTGCAGCTGGCGCAGCGTCTCCTCGTCGAGCGTCATCCTCGGAAACCCTTGGCTCGCCGGTAGCTTTCGTCGACCACCAGCCGCCACACCCGCTGCAGGAAGCGGTGTGCGCCGACGACGTCCTTGGTCGCCCAGGGCCGTGAAGCTTCCAGCGGGCCCATCGACATCTCGTAGACCCGCAACGTGTCCGCGCCGTAGTTGTCGCAGATCTCGTCCGGAGAGATCGAGTTCTTCAGGCTCTTGCCGATCTTGCCGAACTCCTGGAACACCTCGATCTCGCCGTCCGGCCCGGGCAGGAAGAACTTTCCGTCCCGCTCGACGACGTCGGCGGCGGGCACGTAGGCGCCGCGGGCGTCGGTGTAGGCGAACGCCTGGATATAGCCCTGGTTCACCAGCCGTCGATAGGGCTCGCGCGACGTGACGTGACCGAGGTCGTGAAGCACCTTGTGCCAGAATCGCGAATACAGCAGGTGCAGCACCGCGTGCTCGACGCCGCCGACGTAGAGGTCCACCCCGCCGGGGTCGTCGGGGCCGTGCTCGGCCGGCCGCGGACCCATCCAGTAGGCCTCGTTCTCCTTGGCGCAGAACTGTTCTGCGTTGTGCGGGTCGGCATAGCGCAGCTCGTACCAGGAGCTGCCCGCCCACTGCGGCATGACGTTGGTGTCGCGGGTGTAGGTCTTGAGCCCGTCGCCGAGGTCGAGGTCGACGTGCACCCACTCGGTGGCCTTGTTCAGCGGCGGCGACGGCTCGCTGTCGGCGCTGTCGGGGTCGAACAGCACCGGCGAGTAGTCCGCGATGTCGGGCAGTTCGACCGGCAGTGCCGAGTCGGGCAGCGGGTGGGCGCGGTCGTCGGCGTCGTAGACGATCGGGAACGGCTCACCCCAGTACCGCTGACGCGCGAAAAGCCAGTCCCGCAGCTTGTATTCCACGCGGGCACGGCCGCGGCCGTCGGCCTCGAGCCGCTCGGCGATCGCCACCTTGGCGGCCTCGACGTCGAGCCCGTCCAGGTACTGCGAGTTCACCAGCGTGCCGTCACCGACGTAGGCCGCCTCCGTAACGTCGCCGCCGGCTGATCACTTCCAGCGATGGGCAGCCCGAACTCGGAGGCGAACTCCCAGTCCCGCTGGTCGTGACCGGGCACCGCCATGATCGCACCGGTGCCGTATCCGACCAGGACGTAGTCGGCGATGAAGACCGGAACCTGTTGACCATCAGCCGGATTGGTGGCGAAGGTACCGAGGAACACCCCGGTCTTGGTCTTGTTCTCCTGCCGCTCCAGGTCGGACTTCGCCGCGATCGAACGCCGGTAGGCGGCCACCGCCTCGGCGGGCGTTGCGGCACCGCCGGTCCACCGCGGGTCCACGCCCTCGGGCCACTGCGCCGCGGTCAGGCCGTCGACCAGATCGTGCTCGGGTGCCAGCACCAGATAGGTGGCGCCGAAAAGGGTGTCGGGGCGGGTGGTGAAGACCTCGACGTCGCTGCCGTCGGCGTCGAACAGCACCGACGCGCCGGTGGAGCGCCCGATCCAGTTGCGCTGCATGGCCTTGACCTTCTCGGGCCAGTCCAGCACGTCGAGATCCTCGAGCAGCCGATCGGAGTACGCGGTGATCCGCATCATCCACTGCCGCAGTCGTTTCCGGAACACCGGGAAGTTGCCGCGCTCGCTGCGGCCCTCGGAGGTGACCTCCTCGTTGGCCAGCACCGTGCCCAGGCCGGGGCACCAGTTGACCAGCGAGTCGGCGCGGTAGACCAGCCGGTGACCGTCGACGATGTCGGCGCGCTCCCCCGCCGACAGCTGCTGACCACACCCGGCCGTCGTCGAGAGTTCTTGCACCGCTGTCGAACTCGGCGACCAGCTCCGAGATCGGGCCGGGCCTTGTTGCTGCGCGGGGTCGAACCACGCGTTGTAGATCTGCAGGAAGATCCACTGCGTCCACTTGTAGAAGTCGACGTCGGTGGTCGAAAAGCTGCGCCGCTGATCGTGTCCGAGCCCGAGCCGGCCCAGCTGACGGCGGAAGTTGACGATGTTGGCCTCGGTGCGGGCCCGCGGATGCGTGCCGGTCTGGACCGCGTACTGCTCGGCGGGCAGGCCGAAGGCGTCGAAGCCCAGCGCGTGCAGCACATTGCGGCCGGTCATCCGGAAGTAGCGGGCGTAGACGTCGGTGGCGATGTAGCCCAGCGGGTGGCCGACGTGCAGTCCCTCACCGGAGGGGTAGGGGAACATGTCCTGGACGAACACCTTGTCGCTGGGCACCGCCGAACCGTCGGCCGGCGCCAGCGAGCCCACCGGGTTGGGCACGTTGAACGTGCCCCAGGCCTGCCAGTTGTCCTGCCACGTCCGCTCGATCCGGCCGGCGAGGTCGGCGGTGTAGCGGTGTCGTGGCACGTCGGCGTCGGCCTCGGTGGTTCCGGCGGTCGGCGATTCGGTCACGCAGACAGGGTATAAGGATCGGTCCGGGTGCCGACCACCCGGCAAGCGGCTGTGACCTCGGCTACTGACGGCGCTCGCCGTGACGGTTGCCGGTCGCGGCGCAACGGGTTGGTATCGGTTGCGTTGCAGAGCGGTCAGAGGTTGGTTCCAGGTCAGTTCCAGCCCTACCCCGGGGCTTCCGCGGGCCATACAGTCAGCCCGGAGCAATGCGGCTCAACCTGGCCCAACCTGTCGAAATAAGGACATCTGCGATGATCACGATTGCCCGTAACTGGCGGGTAGTAGTAGGTGGTGTGGCCGCCGGATCGGCCGCCGTAATCGGGTTTGCCGGCGCCAGCGCGTCAGCCGACCCGGTCCTTCCCCTGCCGCCGGCGCCCGTCACGGTGAGCCAGGCCGTCCCGCGGCCGAGCCGCGCCGCTCGCCGCCAGCCCCACCGCCGCCGTCGCCGGCCCGGCCGCCACCGCGCCCCTGGAGGTGCCGACCACCGTGACCGCGGCGCCGACGGCAGTGTCCGCGCCGGAGACCCTCGTCCCCGCCCAGTCCGGCACCATCACCGACTTCTTCAAGGGCAAGGGCGTGACGCTGGAGCCGCAGAAGGCCGAGGGCTTCACCGCCCTCAACATCGTGCTGCCGATGCCGCGCGGCTGGAGCGTGGTCCCGGACCCCAACGTCCCCGACGCGTTCACCGTGCTGGCCGACCGCCTCGGCGGTGACGGGCTCTACACGTCCAACGCCCAGCTGAAGGTCTACAAGCTGGTCGGCGAGTTCGACCCCAAGGAAGCGATCACCCACGGCTACGTGGACAGCCAGCAGCTGTTCAACTGGCAGTCCACCGACGCGTCGATGGCGGACTTCGGCGGCTTCCCGTCGTCGATCATCGAGGGCACCTACCGCGAGAACGACCAGACGCTGAACACCTCGCGCCGGTACGTCATCGTGCCGTCGGGCGCCGACCGCTACCTGGTCTCGCTGGATGTGACGACCGCGGCCAACCAGGTGGTCGCCACGGCCGACGCGACCGACGCCATCGTCAACGGTTTCCGCGTCACCTCCCCGACGGCGACACCCGCGCCCGCGCCCGCGGCGGCGCCCGCGGCGGCACCGAGCGCCGCCCCTGCCGCGGCGCCGGTCTCCGATGCAGGTGCCACCGCGACGGTGACCGTCACGGTTCCCGTTCCTGCTCCCGCGGTGCCAGCTACCCAGCGCTGACCGCGGCCTCGTATTGTGGCCGCATGCTCATTGCGGGTGTGGTGTGCCTGTGCCTGGCCGTGCTGGTCGCCGGCTCGGGCGTCTGGACGCTGACCCGTCCGGCCGGCGCCGACCTGACCGCTCAGGTGATGCGCGCAGTCGCTCCGACCCAACTCGCTGCCGGAGTCATGCTGGCCGCAGGCGGCGTCGCCGCCCTGGCCGCCCCGGCCTCGATCGCGCTGATGGTGCTGATCTTGTGCGTGATCGGTGCGATCGCCACGGTGGCCGCCGGCTCGTGGCAGGGCGCGCGCTACGCCGCCCGCCGGGAAGCGGCGTCGTCCGGCTGCGCGGGCAGCTGCACCAGTTGCACCCGTTCCTGCGAGTGATCCCCTGACCGGATGAGGCGCGCGCTGTCGCGGATCCCCCTCGACACGTTCCTCGTTCTCCTCGTCGGCGTCGTCGTGCTGGCGGCCCTGTTTCCGGCCCGCGGCGCGGCGGCCGACGTACTGTCGGTGGCCACCAAGGCCGCCGTGGCCCTGTTGTTCGCGCTGTACGGCGCCCGCCTCTCCCCCCAGCAGGCCTGGCACGGCGTGCGCCAGTGGAAGCTGCACGCGCTGGTGCTGGCGACCACGTTCGTGGTGTTCCCGCTGCTGGGCCTCGGGGCCCGCGTGCTCGTGCCTGCCGTGCTCACCCCTGACCTCTACACCGGGCTGTTGTTCCTGTGCCTGGTGCCGTCGACCGTGCAGTCCTCGATCGCGTTCACCTCGATCGCGCGCGGGCACGTCTCGGCGGCCATGGTGAGCGCGTCGCTGTCGAACATCCTCGGTGTGGTGCTCACGCCGCTGCTTGCCGTGGCGCTGATGCCGATCAGCGGGACACCCCACGTCGACGGGTCCGCCGTCCTCGACATCGTGCTGCAACTACTGCTGCCGTTCGCCGTGGGACAGGCCCTGCGCCCGTGGCTGGCGCCGTGGGTGGCCCGCCATGCCAGGCTCACCCACGCCGTCGACCGCGGATCCATCCTGCTGATCGTCTACGCCGCGTTCTCGGTCGGCATGGTCGAACACATCTGGAGCAGCGTGCAGCCGTGGCGGGTGGTTGCCGTCGCGGCGGTCAGCGCACTGCTGCTGGCCAT
Source organism: uncultured Actinomycetota bacterium (assembly GCA_963765445.1). GTDB lineage: Bacteria > Actinomycetota > Actinomycetes > Mycobacteriales > Mycobacteriaceae > Mycobacterium. The sequence continues at coordinate 12,970 of CAVXWQ010000042.1, read as the reverse complement.
CGTGCTGGCCGTCACCGCGGTCACCGGCCGGCTGGCCCGCCTGGATCGCGGGGACGCGATCGTGCTGCTGTTCTGCGGGTCGAAGAAGAGCCTGGCATCCGGTCTGCCCATGGCGCTGGTGTTGTTCCCACCGTCAAGCGTCGGGCTGATCATGTTGCCGCTCATGCTGTTTCACCAGATCCAGCTGTTCGTCTGCGCGGTGATCGCCAGCCGGCTGGCGCGCGACTAGTTGCGGCTGACGTCGATCGGGGTGGGACGCCAGCAGCGACAGCGGCAGCGGCTGGCGGCGCAACACCCGCGACCACAGGTCCACCCGCGGTTCGACCAGAACGTCGGAAGGCAACGCGGACAACACAATCCAGTCGTCGCGTTCGATCTCGCCCTCGAGCTGGCCGATGGTCCAGCCGGAGTAGCCGGCGAAGATGCGCACCCCCTCGACGGCGGGCGCGATGAGATCCGGGTCGGCGTCGAGGTCGATCATCACCATCCGGCCCGCGACGTGGCGCAGCCCGGGCATACCGGCCGGGTCGGTGCCGACCCGCAGAGTGCCCAGGCACAGCGCGGCATCGCGCTTCACCGGACCGCCGATGAACATCGTCTTCGGCTTCGCGGCCAGCTTGGCCCACTGCGGCAGCACGTTGTACACGGCTGTCTCGCTGGGCCGGTTGAGCACAACGCCCAGCGTGCCCCCGTCGTTGTGTTCGACGACGTAGATGACGCTGCGCTTTCCTCGTTGCCGCTCATGCTGTTTCACCAGATCCAGCTGTTCGTCTGCGCGGTGATCGCCAGCCGGCTGGCGCGCGACTAGTTGCGGCTGACGTCGATCGGGGTGGGACGCCAGCAGCGACAGCGGCAGCGGCTGGCGGCGCAACACCCGCGACCACAGGTCCACCCGCGGTTCGACCAGAACGTCGGAAGGCAACGCGGACAACACAATCCAGTCGTCACGTTCGATCTCGCCCTCGAGCTGGCCGATGGTCCAGCCGGAGTAGCCGGCGAAGATGCGCACCCCCTCGACGGCGGGCGCGATGAGGTCGGGGTCGGCGTCGAGGTCGATCATCACCATCCGGCCCGCGACGTGACGCAGCCCGGGCATACCGGCCGGGTCGGTGCCGACCCGCAACGTGCCCAGGCACAGCGCGGCGTCGCGCTTCACCGGACCGCCGATGAACATCGTCTTCGGCTTCGCGGCCAGCTTGGCCCACTGCGGCAGCACGTTGTACACGGCTGTCTCGCTGGGCCGGTTGAGCACAACGCCCAGCGTGCCCCCGTCGTTGTGCTCGACGACGTAGATGACGCTGCGGCGGAAGGTCGGCTCGAGCAGATCGGTGTTGGCGAGCAGCAGCGTCCCGGCGCGCACACGGTTCGCCGCGGGCGCGATGAAGTCTTCGGGATCTTCATGCTGTGCCACCTCACCATCATGGCATCACCGCCCGGTGGCTGTGGGGAACAAGCGGTGCCCGCAGATATTTGTACTGTTGGTCAGGTGGTCGACGCCAGCGCATCCGCTTCGCTGTGGCGTTCGGTGCGCAGCATGCCCGAGTTCTGGCGGCTGCTGGAGCTTCGGACGGCAAGCCAGTTCGGCGACGGCCTGTTCCAGGCCGGGCTGGCCGGCGGTCTGCTGTTCAATCCGGAGCGGGCCGCCGGCCCGTGGGAGGTGGCCGGCGCGTTCGCCGTGCTGTTCCTGCCCTACTCGCTCGTGGGGCCGTTCGCCGGGGCGCTGCTGGACCGCTGGGACCGGCGCGCGGTGCTGGTCGGCGCCAACCTCGGGCGGCTGCTGCTGGTGATCGGTGTCGGCGTGCTGCTGGCCGTCGGCGCCCGGGATCTGGTCGTGCTGTGCGGTGCGCTGATCGTCAACGGCTTCAGCCGGTTCGTCACCTCGGGCCTGTCGGCGGCGCTGCCGCACGTGGTCCCGCGCGAGCGGGTGGTCACGATGAACTCGGTGGCCACCGCCACCGGCGCCACCGCCACGTTCCTCGGCGCGAACTTCATGCTGCTGCCCCGCTGGCTGTTCGGAGCCGGCGATGCCGGCGCGGCCACGATCATCTTCCTGGTGGCGATACCGGTCGCCGTCGCCCTGGTGCTGTCGATGCGCTTTCCCCGACACGAACTGGGTCCCGACGAGACGGCGCGGGCCGTCCACGGCTCGGCGTTCTACGCGGTGGCCACGGGGTGGATCTACGGCGCCCGCACCGCGCTGGCCACGCCGACGGTGGCGGCCACGCTGTCGGGCCTGGCCGCCCACCGGATGGTGTTCGGCATCAACACGCTGCTGGTGCTGGTGATCGTGCGGCACAGCGACACCCCGGCGGTGGCGGGGCTGGGACTGGGCACCGCGGTGGTGTTCGTCGCGGCCACCGGGGGCGGCGCCTTCCTGGCCAACGTGCTGACCCCGCCGGCGGTGCGGCGCTGGGGCCGGTATGCCACCGCCAACGGGGCGCTGCTGTGCGCCGCGGTGATCCAGCTCGCGGGAGCGACGCTGCAGCTGGTGGTGATGGTGGTGTGCGGCTTCTTCCTGGGTCTGGCCGGCCAGGTGGTCAAGCTGTGTGCCGACACCGCGATGCAGATCGACGTCGACGACGCCCTGCGCGGACACGTCTTCGCGGTGCAGGACTCGGTGTTCTGGCTGTCGTTCATCGCCGCGACCACGGTGTCGGCGGCGGTGATCCCCGCCGACGGGCACTCGACGGTGCTGGCGCTGGCCGGTTCGCTGATCTACCTGGCCGGGCTGGCGCTGCACGCGGTGGTGGGCCGGCGCCGGGCGATCAGCCTCTAGGGTTTTGGCCATGAGCACCGCCGGCCCGATCATCGACGATTTGCGTGACGAGAGCGACGCCCTCGACGCCCTGGTGAGCTCCGCTGAGCGCCGAAGGCTGGACGCAGCCCACACCCGCCCCCGGCTGGACTGTCGCGCACCAGATCGCCCATCTGTGGTGGACCGATCGGGCGGCGTTGACGTCCATCACCGACGAGGCCGCGCTTCGGAGAGATGCTCACCGCCGCGGCGGCCGACCCGCTGGGTTTCGTGGACAAGGCCACCGAGGAGTTGACCGCGGCCACCCCGCCGGACGAACTGCTGGCGCGATGGCGCGAGACCCGGGCCCGGCTGCACGAGGAGCTGCGCGCCGTGGTCGACGGCCGCAAGCTGCTGTGGTTCGGGCCGCCGATGAGCGCGGCATCCATGGCGACCGCGCGGCTGATGGAGACCTGGGCGCACGGCCTGGACGTCGCCGACGCGCTCGGCGTTGCGGTCCGGCCGACTGCGCGGCTGAAGTCGATCGCGCACCTGGGCGTGCGCACCCGCGACTTCGCGTTCACCGTCCACGGGCTCACGCCGCCGGCGGAGCCGTTCCGGGTGGAGCTGGCCGCCCCGGACGGCGGGCTGTGGGTGTGGGGCCCCGAGGACGCCGCGCAGCGGGTCACGGGATCGGCGGTGGACTTCTGCTATCTGGTCACCCAGCGACGACCGCGCGCAGAACTCGACGTCGTCGCCGACGGCGCCGACGCCGAGAAGTGGCTGAGCATTGCGCAGGCCTTCGCGGGGCCGCCCGGCGTGGGCCGGTGAGCGCGTAGCGCGCCGCGCCCCCGAGTGTCATAATTTGCTGAATGTCTGCTGCGCACTGTCATCTGCTGTGAACAGCACCGATGGGCGAATCCGGCAAAAAGTTTGCCTTCGCGCCCTGCCGCGCCGCCGACAGCGCGTATCATCGCCGTTCGTGCGCACCCCTTGGTATGCCGCGGCCGTCGCCGGAACAGCCGCAGCCCTGCTTCTCGGCGCGTGCGGCGGTGCCCATGACAGCGCCGGGCCGTCGGCCTCGACAAGCCCGCCGGCCCGGCGTCGGCGACGCCGTCCACGACCAACCCCTACGGCGCCGGTCCCATCGACCCGCCCGCCCCCAACGAGCCCGTCCTGACGGTCAAGGGCGGTCAGACTCCCCTGTCGCTGACCCTCGATCAGCTCAACGCCCTGGGCGACACGACCGTGACCCTGGACGAGCCCTTCGTGAAGAAGCGCCAGACCTTCAGCGGTGTTCCGCTGGCCACCGTCATGGCGAAAGCGGGCATCCCCAACACCGCCACCGTCGAGACCGTCGCGCTCAACGACTACCACTACTCCAGCGCCGTCGGTCCCGATGGTGGACTCGCTGGCGCTCATCGCCACCAAACGGGACGGCGCACCGATCCCCTACGACCAGGGCGGTCCGATCCGCATCGTGTTTCCCGACGGCACCCCGTTGTCGTCGAACCTCGACGCCTGGAACTGGAGCCTCGCGTCGATCACGATGACCCCCGGGCGCCCCGGCTCCTGATGCCCGTCGCAGCAGTCCGCGTCGCTCGGCCCTCGGCTCACCCTGAACCGCGGCCAGCGGGCGCTGGCCGTCATCCTGCTGCTTCTGCTCATCACCCTGCTGATCGTCAGCTTCCGCGCATCCGCGGCCCAGCGCGAGCAACCGCGATGCGGGCCCGCACCGAGGTGGCCAGCCACAACGCGTTCTACACCGTCCGTGACACGCTTGAGCTATCACCAACGAGGCGCAGCGCTATCTGCTCGGCGGCACATCGCGGCGGACGGTCCAGGTAGCGCGCGCGCTGCTCGGACAGCGGCTGCAAGTCGTGGGTCCGGACGGGGTCACCGCCGGGGACGCCGCCACGCCGGCCTACCGATCGGCACTCGGTGCGATGGACGACGCGATTCGCCAGGTTCCGGCAGGCGTCCTGCCGACCGACGAGCGGGCCGGTGGGCCGACGTGGTCCTGCCGAGAACCCACGCCCTGACCGAGGCGACGCGTGCCCTGAACGCCGGAACACCGGACGATCCGCACGAGGGTGACGGCGTTACCGAAGAGGACCTCATGCGCGGCAGGGTGATTCAGCTCGGGCTGCTCATCGCCGCACTGGTCGTCGCCGCGGTGCTGCTGTGGTGGATCGCCGCCAACGTCGCCCGCCAGTACCGCCGCGCCCGGCAGACCCTCGACGAGGACCGGCTGGCGCTGCGCGACACCCAGGAGCGGCTCGACCGGGTCTCGGGCCTGGAACGTGGGCAAGCGCAGGTGCTGGAACGCATTGCGACGGCCGTGCCGGTGTCGGTGGTGCTGCGCCAGATCCTGGCGCTGGCTGCGCACGTGTCCGGCGGGCGTGCCGTGCGCATCGACGCGGGCGCGCGGTCGCTGGTCCACCCGCCCGGCGCCGACGTCTCCGGCACGCCGGCGTGGAGCGGTCCCTTCCACACCGAGACCGACCGCATGGGCGCCCTCCAGGTGTTCGCCGACCCGCCGGAACTGGACGACCTGGCCCGAACCGCCCTCATGCGCTGTCGCGAACTGGTCACCCTCGCCCTCGAACGCGACGCCTCGGCCCAGCAACTCTCACATCAGGCCAGTCACGACGCGCTCACCGGCCTGGCCAACCGCAGCCTGCTGCTGGCGCGGATGTCCGAGGGCTTGCTCGCGTCGCGGCGCCGCGGTACGCAACTGGCGCTGCTGTTCTGCGATCTCGACCGGTTCAAGATGGTCAACGACTCCATCGGTCACGCCGGCGGAGACCAACTGCTGATCGAGGCCGCTCGGCGACTGGCCGGAACCGTCCGCGAGACCGACACGGTGGCCCGGCTCGGTAGTGACGAGTTCGTGGTGCTGTGCCCCAGCCTGCCCGACCGGGCCAAGGCCATCGCGCTGGCCGAACGCATCCGCGCCACGCTGAGCGCGCCCTACACGGTCGACCGCAAGGAGGCCTTCGTCGACGTCAGCATTGGTATCACCTTCGCCGACGAGTCCACGATGTCGGGTGCTGAGCTCATGCGCGAAGCCGACGTGGCGATGTACCGCGCCAAGCTCACCGACGGCAGCCACATCAACGTCTTCGATTCGACCCTGGAAGCCGAGGTCACCCAGCGACTGGACCTGGACGCGGCGCTTCGCCGCGCGCTGGAACGCGACCAGCTGCGGTTGGTCGCACAACCGATCGTCGTGCTCGATTCGGGAACCGTGACCGGCTTCGAACTGCTGCTGCAGTGGCACCGCCCCGGGCTGCCCGCCCTTGCCCCCGGTGCGTTCATCCAGCTGGCCGAGGACAACGGGATGATCGTGGAGATCGGCCGCTGGGTGCTGCAGGAGGCGGTGAACCGGCTTGCCGAGTGGCGGGCGTCCGGGCTGGCGCAGGGCCTGAGCATCTCGGTGAACGTCTCGGCGCGTCAGGTTTGCGAGCCCGGGTTCGCCTAGGAGGTGCTGGACATGTTGCGCGCCGCGGACGTCTCCCCCGACTTGCTGATCATCGAACTCACCGAGCACGCCCTGATCGACCTGCGGCTGGCCTATCCAAGTCTCGCCCGGCTGCGCAGGGCCGGCGTCTGCATCTCCCTCGACGACTTCGGTACCGGCTACTCGTCGCTGACCCAGCTGCGGACCCTGCCGGTCGACCAGATCAAGCTCGACCGCTCCTTCGCCGCCGCCCTCGACGAGGGCAACCTCAAGCAGCGTGCCGTGGTGCAGTCGGTGGTCACGCTGGCCAAGGCGCTCGCGCTGGACCTCGTCGTCGAAGGGGTGGAGACGGTCGCCGAACGTGACGCCCTGATCGACATGGGCGCCGTCAAGGGGCAGGGCTTCCTCTACCACCGGCCCATGGACTGGGCCGCGGCACGCCACCTGCTGGAAACCGGCGGGGTGTGCGCGGTGCCCGCGGGCGGATAGCTACAGCGCGCCCGCATCGTCGGCCGAGCCGTCCCCGTCGGTGTCGATCAGCGTGACGTCCCAGCGGCCGTCACCGTCGGTGTCCACCCAGCCGGTGCCGGCCCTGCCGTCCTCGCCGGACCGCAGCGCCCGGTCGGCCAGGCCGTCACGGTCGACGTCGACCAACCGGTCCGGGCTGCCGTCGGCGTCGACGTCGGCGGGGCCGTCCGCGGTGTGCTCCACGCCGTCGAGGCCGAACCACCGCAGCGGGCCCGGCGGGCCGGTGGCCGTCATCGTCCAGGTGCCCGACCCGTCGTCGGTGTAGAGGCTCTCGGCGGTGCCGTCGTCGTCGAGATCCAGGGCCGCGTGGTCGGCCAGCCCGTCCCCGTCGAAGTCCGCCAGCGCATCGTCGAAGACTCCGTCGCCGTCGAAATCCATTCGCACACCGTCGAATTCACCGTCTCCGTCGATGTCGACATCCGGCTGTCCGCTGAGCATCGCAGCGGTGCCGTCGCCGGGTCCCAGGCAGTAGTCCACGAACGGTCAGACGCCGGGCCGGCCCTTCGCGTTCCACCACGCGAGCAATTCGGCGACGGCGTCCTCGTGGCTGAGCGGTCCGCGGTCCAGGCGCAACTCCTTGAGGAAGTTCCACGCCTCGCCGACCTGCGGGCCCGGCGGGATGTCGAGCAGCCGCATGATCTCGTTGCCGTCCAGATCCGGACGCACCCGCGCGAGGTCTTCCTTGGCGGCCAACTCGGCGATCCGCGCCTCGAGGTCGTCGTAGTTGGCCTGCAGGCGCGCCGCCCGGCGCTTGTTGCGGGTGGTGCAGTCGGCGCGAACCAGCTTGTGCAGCGTGGGCAACAGCGGTCCGGCGTCGGCGACGTAGCGGCGGACCGCCGAGTCCGTCCACTTGCCGTCGCCGTAGCCGTGGAAGCGCAGGTGCAGATAGACCAGTTGCGAGACGTCGTCGACCATCTGCTTGGAGTACTTCAGCTCGCGCATCCGCTTGCGCACCATCTTGGCGCCGACCACCTCGTGGTGGTGGAAGCTCACCCCGCCGTCGGACTCGTGCTTGCGGGTGGCCGGGCTTGCCGATGTCGTGCAGCAGGGCGGCCCAGCGCAGCACCAGATCGGGCCGCCTTCGCCCAGTCGCTCGCTCCTCCGAGTTGCGATCGCCTGCCGCAGCACCGTCAGCGAATGCTGGTAGACGTCCTTGTGCTGATGGTGTTCGTCGATGGCCATCTGCATGCCGCCGATCTCCGGCAACACCACCTCACCCATGCCGGTCTGGACCATCAGGTCGATGCCGGCGACCGGATCGGCGCCCATCAGCATCTTGTCCAGTTCGACGGCCACCCGCTCGACCGTGATACGGCCCAGTTGCGGCGCCATCTCCTCGATCGCCGTGCGGACCCGGTCGGCCACCCCGAACTGCAGCTGCGAGACGAACCGCGCCGCCCGCAGCATCCGCAGCGGGTCGTCGCCGAACGACACCGCCGGCTCGGCCGGGGTGTCGAGGATCCGCTGCCGCACGGCGCCCAGGCCGTCGAGCGGATCGATGAACTCCCCCGGGCCGTCGGCGGTGATGCGCACCGCCATCGCGTTGACGGTGAAGTCCCGCCGCACCAGATCGTCCTCGAGGCGCTCGCCGTAGCGCACCTGCGGATTGCGCGACACCTGGTCGTAGCTGTCGGCCCGGAACGTGGTGATCTCCAGCCGCTGGCCGGCCTTGCCCACCCCGACCGTCCCGAAGTCGATGCCGGTGTCCCACAGCGCGTCGGCCCACGGCCGCACGATGCGCTGCACCTGCTCCGGCCGGGCGTCGGTGGTGAAGTCGAGGTCCGTGGTCAGCCGGGCCAGAACCGCGTCGCGCACACTGCCGCCGACGAGGTAGAGCTGGTGGCCCGCGGCAGCGAACAGCGCGCCGAGTTCGCCGAGCAGGTCACCCTGCCGGTTGAGTTCGACGAGCGCCCGAGCGAGCAGCTCGACGTCCTGGGGGGATGCGGACACGTCGGGTCAGCCTAATGGTCGCCCACCCGGGCCACTACCGGCGAGTGCGGGCGGGAGGGTCATCGCGTGCCAGCTACTATCGCTTGGGTGTCGGACGGCGAACAGGCCAAACCACGACGGCGCCGCGGTCGGCGTCGTGGCCGACGTGCTGCCGGTCCGCCGGAGCACGCCACCGCCGACAACAACACCGCCGGAACCGACCCGTCCGCGGCGGCCCCGACCACCGAGAGTCCCCGGCCACGGCCGGCACGGCCCAACCGCCCCCGCCCCGAGCGCCGCACCCCCGCCCGGCTGCGCACGGTGCACGAGACCTCGGCAGGCGGACTGGTCATCCACAACATCGACGGCCCGCGCGAAGAGCAGGTCGCCGCGCTGATCGGCCGGGTCGACCGCCGCGGCCGCATGCTGTGGTCGCTGCCCAAGGGCCACATCGAGCAGGGCGAGACCGCCGAGCAGACCGCCATCCGTGAGGTCGCCGAGGAGACCGGCATCCAGGGACACGTGCTGGCCGCGCTGGGCAGCATCGACTACTGGTTCGTCACCGAGGGCCGGCGCGTCCACAAGACCGTCCACCACTATCTGATGCGGTTCTCCGGCGGAGAGCTGTGCGACGAGGACGTCGAGGTCACCGAGGTGGCCTGGGTCCCGCTCGACGAACTGCCCAACCGGCTGGCCTACGCCGACGAACGCCGGCTGGCCGAAGTGGCCGGGGAACTGATCGAGCTGCTGCAGTCCGACGGCCCGGCGGCGCTGCCGCCCCTGCCGCGCACCGCGCCGCGGCGCCGGCCGCAGACCCATTCGCACACCCGCAACCGTCGCCCGGACGAGGCCGGGCCGCGCCAGTCCGGCCCGCGGACGAACGGCTGCGGCCCGGGGACATGACGGTACGCAGCCTGGTCGGCGGCGCGGCGCGGTACCTGCTGATCGTCGGACTGCTCGCCCTGCTCGCACTGCCCACGACCGCCGCGCCCGCCGCCGCCGGCGAGCCGGGCTCCGCGCCGTTCCTGCAGGTTCGCATCGACAGCGTCACACCGGATCTGGTGACCACCACCAGCGAGCCGACCGTCACCGTCACCGGCACCATCACCAACGTCGGCGACCGCTCGGTGCGCGACGTCGTCGCCCGTCTCGAGCACGCCGCGGCGGTGACGTCGTCGTCGGGTCTGCGGACCACCCTCGACGGAGGCACCGACCAATACCAACCCGTCGGCGAGTTCACCGACATCGCCCCGGAGATCCCCCGCGGCCAAGCCGTCGGATTCACCTTCTCCTACCCGCTGCGCGCGGACACCGCGCCGTCGCTGGGCGTGGACAAGCCCGGCATCTACCCGCTGCTGGTCAACGTCAACGGCACCCCCGACTTCGGCGAGGCGGCCCGCCTGGACGACGCCCGGTTCCTGCTGCCGGTCCTGGGGGTGCCGCCGGACCCGGCCAACTCCAGCGGTGACTCGGTGGCCGACGTCGTCGCGCCCGACACTGCGAAACCTGTTGCGGTGACCATGCTTTGGCCCCTGGCCGACAAGCCCCGGCTGGCTCCGGGCGTACCCGGCGGCACCACCCCGGTGCGGTTGATGAACGACGACCTCGCGGTCTCGCTGGCCGGCGGCGGACGGCTGGACACCCTGCTCTCGGCGGCCGAGTTCGCCACCAGCCCGGCGGTGGATCCCGACGGTCAGGTCGCCCGCGCACTGTGCCTGGCGATCGACCCCGACCTGCTGGTCACCGTCAACGCGATGACCGCCGGCTACGTCGTCGCCGACTCGCCCGACGGCCTGGGCACCGCGGCACACCCGGGCAACGGCCAGGGCGCCGCGGCCGCCTGGCTGGATCGCTTGCGGGCGCTGGCCAAGCGGATGTGCGTGGTCGCCCACCCCCTACGCGCAGGCCGACCTCGGCGCGCTTCAGCGGGTCGGTGATGCCGGGCTCGCCGCCGCGGCGACCACCAACTCCGCCGACATCGTCGACCAGATCCTGGGCATCGCCGCGACCCGCGGCGCCACCGTCCTGGGTGACGGCCCGCTGACCGCTCCCGGGCTCGAGCTGCTCAACGGGCAGGGCTCGACCGTGGCCGTCGCGGCCGCCAGCATCGCCGCCCAGGACTCCTCGACCGGCGAGCCGATGATCGCCGACCTGACGCCGCACCGGCTGTCGCCTCAGGTGGTGATGGCGCCGTTCGACCCGGCCGTCGGCGCCGCGCTGGCCGGCGTCGGCACCGACCCGGACCTGCCGACCTATGTCGACGAGTCGCTGACCGTGCCGCTCGACCACGACTCCCCCGTCGCGCGGCGCCAGGACGCGATCGCCGCCATGCTCTGGCGGGCGCTGCAACCCGAGACCGAGCCCCGCACCCAGATCCTGGTGCCGCCGCTGAAGTGGAGCCCGCAGCCCGACGACGCGCAGGCCATGCTGACCGCGCTGGCCACCACCATCCGCTGCGGGCTGGCCGCCCCCCGCCCACTGCCCGCGGTGGTCAGCGAGTCGGCCGCGCTGCCGCCGGAGGACAACCCTGGTCCGCCCTCGTCCGACGACACCCGCGGCCGGTTCGACGACGACGTCATCGAGCATGATCAGCGGCCAGGTCGGCCGGCTGTCGGGGTTGACCGCCGCGCTGACCACCGACCCGCGCACCGGACTGACCGGCCCGCAGTACACCGCGCCGCTGCGCGAGGACATGCTGCGGGCGCTGAGCCAGACCGAACCGCCGGAGGTCCGCAACGACCTGGCCCGCCAGCGGCTGGCCGTCGTCGGCAAGACCATCACCGACCTGTTCGGCGCCGTGACGATCGTCAACCCCGGCGGCTCCTACACGCTGGCCACCGAGCACTCCCCGCTGCCGCTGGCGGTGCGCAACGACCTGGCGGTACCGATCCGGGTCCGGCTGCAGGTCGACGCCCCGCCCGGCATGAACGTCACCGACCTCGGTGAGCAGGAGGTGCCGCCGGGCTACCTGCCGCTGCGCATCCCGGTCGAGGTGCACTTCACCCAGCGGGTCGCCGTCGACGTCACCCTGCGCACCCCCGACGGGCTTCAGCTCGGCGAACCGGTGCGCCTGTCGGTGCATTCCAACGCCTACGGCCAGGTGTTGTTCGCCATCACGCTGGTCGGTGCGGTGGTGCTCGCACTGCTGGTCGGCCGCCGGCTCTACCACCGCTTCCGCGGCCAGCCCGACCCGGCCGACCTCGACCGGCCGCGGCGGCCCCGCCCGCCGGGCGGCGACGCATGACCCCGCCGTCCCGCCGCCCGGTCCCCACGTCCGGCCCGGACCCCGCCCCGCGGTGCGCGCCGAGTTGTCCGACGCCGCAGTGGTGTCGCGGTCGTGGGGCATGGCGTTCGCGACCCTGGTCAGCCGGATCACCGGATTCACCCGCATCGTGCTGCTGGCCGCGATCCTGGGCGCCGCGCTGTCCAGTGCGTTCACCGTCGCCAACCAACTGCCCAACCTGATCGCGGCCCTGGTCCTGGAAGCCACCTTCACCGCGATCTTCGTCCCGGTGCTGGCCCGAGCCGAACGCGACGACGCCGACGGCGGCGAGGCCTTCGTGCGCCGGCTGGTGACCCTGGCCACCACGCTGCTGCTGGTCGCCACGCTGATCTCGGTGGCGGCGGCACCGCTGCTGGTGCGGCTGATGCTCGGTCGCGACCCACAGGTCAATCAGCCGCTGACCACCGCGTTCGCGTATCTGCTTCTGCCGCAGGTGATCTTCTACGGACTGTCGTCGGTGTTCATGGCAATCCTGAACAACCGCAACGTCTTCGGGCCACCGGCCTGGGCCCCGGTCGTCAACAACATCGTCGCGATCGCCACCCTCGGGCTGTATCTCCTTGTGCCGGGGCCGCTCTCGGTCGATCCGGTTCAGATGGGCAACGCCAAACTGCTGGTTCTCGGGGTCGGCACGACGCTGGGAGTGGTGGCCCAGACCGCGGTCCTGCTGATCGCGATCCGAGCCGAGCGGGTCAGCCTGCGGCCGCTGTGGGGAATCGACGACCGGCTCAAGAAGTTCGGAACCATGGCCGCCGCGATGGTGCTCTACGTGCTGATCAGCCAGATCGGCCTGGTGGTCGGCAACCAGATCGCCAGCACCGCAGCGGCGTCCGGGCCGGCGATCTACGCCTACACCTGGCTGGTACTGCAGCTGCCGTTCGGGATGATCGGCGTGACGATCCTGACGGTGGTGATGCCGCGGCTGAGTCGCAACGCCGCCGCCGACGACAAGCCCGCGGTGCTGGCCGATCTGTCGTTGGCCACCCGGCTGACCATGGTGACGCTGGTCCCGGTGGTGGCCTTCATGACCGTC
>CAVXWQ010000041.1:0-32649 GCA_963765445.1 uncultured Actinomycetota bacterium | reverse complement strand
GCCTGGTCGACGAGATGATCGTGTCCTACGCGCCGTGCAGCCTGGGCTCCGGCGCGCCCGTACTGCCGCTGCGTTCGGAATGGACACTGGCCGAAACCGGCGTCAACGGCGATTTCGTCTGCGCGCGATGGACGGTCAGGCGTTGAGCGTCGGAACCCCGAACTTCGTCACGAATTCCTTTGCCTTGATCAGGAATTCGAGTTGGTGGGCCACGTCGTAGAGCGGTTCGAGGCTGCGCACCGACCTGCACAACACCGCCGCGCCCTCCATCGCCGCGATCGTCGTGTCGGCCAATGAGGTGGCCTCGGCCGGTTCGAAACCGTCTCTGACGTAGGCCTGCTTGGATGCTTCGCGCCACCGGCTGAAGATGTCGGCGGCGACCGCGGTCAGCTGCTGCTCGTCCTCGCCGGACCCGACGGCGGCGGCCAGGACCGGACACCCGGCGGTGTAGTCACTTTCGGTCAGGGCGTCTTCCCACAGCTGGACGAATCTGCGCAGCAGAACCGTCGCGCTCTCGCCGGCCGCCTCGTCGATGCTGGCGGTGATCTCGTCGCCGGCGAAGTTCAGCGCCTCGCGCAGGATCTGGCTGCGTCCGCCGGGGAAGTGGTGGTAGACCGACCCTCGCGGTGCGCCGCTGCGGGCGAGTACCTCGTCGATGGTCACGCCGGCCGCGCCGCGTTCACGTAGGACTTCGACCGCGCTCACCAACATCTTCGTCCGCGTCTCACCGCGGGGGCGTCGAGCGGTCTCGGTGCTCGGGTTCTCGCTCATTCAGGCCGCGGGGGAGTGGGGAACGTGGGCACCCCGCCACGACAGCACGCGCGCTCCGCGCCCGAAGAGCTGCCTGCGCTTGTCAGGCAGGTGCCGCGTGAAGCGGCGACCGGCGATGTTGAGCTCGATCAGCCACATGTCTCTCTCCTCGTAGGCATGGCCCGATGCCTGTCACATAAGTATGCTTATGAACATAAGATTAGACAACCTTAACGTGTGGCCGGTGGTAGTGAACACCGGGTAAACGTCCTCAAGTCGGCTGCCTGACCTGCGATTTTCGGGGCGGTCAGAGCATTTCTATGGTGTAGATCATATTTCTTGCTGACGGTGGAACCCGCTGATCAGCGCGTCCGCAGCGGTTAGGCTTTTGCGCAGCCGCAATAGGAGGCGCAAGCGATGGGCCATTACAAGAGCAACGTCCGCGACCTCGAGTTCAACCTCTTCGAGTTGCTGGAGTTGGAGAAGGTGCTCGACGGCAGCGAGTACGGCGACCTGGACGCCGACACGGTCCGTCAGATACTCGCCGAGGCCGCACGCCTGGCCGAGGGGCCGGTCGCCGAGTCCTTCGCCGAAACCGACCGCCATCCGCCGAGCTTCGACCCCGACACGCACACCGTCTCGATCCCCGGACCCGTTCAAGAAGTCCACGCAGGCCTGGCTGCAGGGCGAGTACTTCCGCGTCGGCCTCGACGAGGAGGTCGGCGGAATGCCGGCGCCGGCCATGGTCAGCTGGGCGGTCAACGAACTGGTCCTGGGCGCCAACCCGGCGGTCTTCATGTACGTGGCCGGCCCCGTCATGGCCAACATCGTGTTCCACATCGGCAACGCCCAGCAGCGCCACTGGGCTCAGGTCGCCGTGGAACGCGGGTGGTGCGCCACCATGGTGCTCACCGAACCGGACGCCGGCTCCGATGTGGGTGCCGGACGAACCAAGGCCACCGATGCCGGTGACGGCACCTGGCGCATCGAAGGCGTCAAGCGGTTCATCACCAACGGCGACACCGACGACATGTTCGAGAACATCATGCATCTCGTGCTGGCCCGGCCCGAGGGGGCCGGACCCGGCACCAAGGGGCTCAGCCTGTTCCTGGTCCCGAAGTTCCTGTTCGATCCCGAGACCGGCGAGCCCGGCGAGCGCAATGGTGCGTTCGTCACCAACCTCGAACACAAGATGGGCCTGAAGGCTTCTGCCACAACCGAACTCAGCCTCGGCCTGCACGGCACCCCCGCCGTGGGCTACCTCGTCGGCGATGTGCACAACGGCATCGCCCAGATGTTCAAAGTCATCGAGTACGCCCGAATGTTCGTGGGCACCAAGGCCATTGCCACACTGTCCACCGGGTACCTGAACGCCCTGGAGTATGCGAAGTCCCGGATTCAGGGCGCCGACATGACGCAGATGACCGACAAGACCGCACCGCGGGTCACCATCGTGCACCACCCCGACGTGCGTCGCGCCCTGATGACGCAGAAGGCCTACGCCGAAGGGTTGCGCGCGCTGTACCTCTACACCGCGGCCCACCAGGATCCGGCTGCGGCCCTAGTGGTCTCCGGTGCCGACGCCGATCTGGCCGAGCGGATCAACGACCTGTTCCTCCCGATCGTCAAGGGGGTCGGCTCCGAGCGGGCCTATCAGTGCCTGACCGAGTCGTTGCAGACCTACGGCGGGTCGGGCTTCCTGCAGGACTACCCGATCGAGCAGTACATCCGCGACGCCAAGATCGACTCGCTCTACGAAGGCACCACCGCCATCCAGGCCCAGGACTTCTTCTTCCGCAAGATCGCCCGCGATCAGGGGGTGGCGCTGACCCATGTCGTCGCCCAGATCGAGAAGTTCATCGACAGCCCCGACGGCCGTCCCGAACTGGCGGGCAGCCGCGTGCAACTGGCCGACGCACTGGACCACCTGCGGGCAATGGTCGCCACGATGACCGGCTACCTGCTCGGTGCCCAGCAGGACGCGCGCGAGCTGTACCGCGTTGGGCTGGAATCGGTTTCGTTCCTGATGGCTGTCGGTGATCTGGTGATCGGCTGGTTGTTGCTGCGGCAGGCCGAGATCGCCCTGATCGCACTGGACGGCGATCCGGATCCGCGGGAGCAGGCCTTCTACAGCGGCAAGGTCGCGGTCGCGAACTTCTTCGTCCGTAACGTGCTGCCCAGGCTGGCCGCCGAGCGCCGCATCGTCGAGGCCGTCGACCTGGCGATCATGGACCTGAGCGAGGACGCGTTCTGAGCGTCGGTCAAGATGACGGGAAACCGCTTCAGAAAGGGTGACCCCATGAAGGTGATCAAGTCCATCGACGACGCGCAGTCGCTGGTCGGTCAGGAACTCGGCGTCAGCGACTGGCTGCAGATCGACCAGAAGCGCATCAACGACTTCGCCGACGCCACGGGTGACCATCAGTGGATCCACGTCGACGTCGAGCGGGCCAAGGCCGAAAGCCCTTACGGGGCACCGATTGCGCACGGCTTCCTCACGCTGTCGCTGATCCCCGCGCTGAGCAAGGACAACTTTCGCATCGAGGGCGCCAAACTCGTCATCAACTACGGACTCAACAAGGTCCGCTTCGTGGCCGCGGTGCCGGTCGACAGCCGGGTCCGCGTGCGCTCCGAGTTGGCCGATGTCACCAAGGTCGATGACAGCACCGCCAACCTGACCGTGCGGCACACCATCGAGATCGACGGAGTGGACAAGCCGGCCGCGGTCGCCGAGATGATCGCGCGCGCCATCTTTTGACGTGATTTCGGCGCGGTCGTCGTCAATCAGCGACGACAACCGCGCCGAAGTCGCTAGATCTGCGGGGTGTAGCCGAACGGCAGCAGCACGCTCTTGGCCTGCGTGTACTGCTCGATGCCCTCGGGCCCGTTCTCCCGGCCGATGCCGGAGTTCTTGTAGCCGCCGAACGGGGCGCCCGGGTCGAAGGCGTACATGTTGACCGCGTAGGTGCCGGTGCGGATCTGCGCCGCGATCTTCATCGCCTTGTCGTTGTCGGTGGTGTAGACGCTGCCGGCCAGGCCGTACACCGAGTCGTTGGCGATCCGGACGGCGTCCTCTTCGGTGTCGTAGGGGATCACCGCGAGCACCGGGCCGAAGATCTCCTCCTGGGCGATGACCATCGAATTGTCGACGTCGGCGAACACCGTCGGCTGCACGAACCAGCCGCTGTCCAGGCCGTCGGGCCGGCCGCCGCCGGTGACGATCCGGGCGCCTTCCTCGACGCCCTTCTTGATGTAGCCCTCGACCCGCTCGCGCTGCCGCTCGCTGATCAGCGGGCCGATCATGGCGCCCGCGTCGTCGGGCAGCCCGATCGGCATCGCCGCCACCGCAGCGGACAACTTCTCGACGACCTCGTCGTACCGCGAGCGCGGCGCCAGGATGCGGGTCTGGCCCACACACGCCTGGCCGCAGTTCATCAGGCCGGAGAACACCAGCATGGGAAGCGTCGAGTCCAGGTCGGCGTCCTCGAGGATGATGGCCGCGGACTTGCCGCCCAGTTCCAGCGAGCACGGCTTGAGCTTGTCGGCCGCGATCTTGGCGATCTCCCTGCCGACCGCGCTGGACCCGGTGAAGGTGAACTTGTCGATCTCCGGGTTGGCGGTCAGTGCGCGGCCCGTCTCCGGGCCACCGGGAACGACCGACAGCACGCCCTCGGGCAGCCCGGCCTCGGCGAAGATGTCGGCCATCGCGAACAACGACAGCGGCGTCTCGGCGGCGGGCTTGACCACGATGGTGCAGCCCGCCAGCAGCGCGGGGCCGAGCTTGTTGGCGGCCAGGAAGAACGGCACGTTCCACGCAGTCACCGCGGCCACGACGCCGATCGGCTCGCGCACCACCATCGTCGTGCCGTAGATGCCGTCGCGGAAGTCGCGCCAGGTGAACTTGTCGGCCGCGCCCGCGAAGAACTGGAAGGACGACATCGCGGCGCCGTACTGCATCATCTCGATGATCGTCGGCGGCTGTCCGGTCTCGGCGGCGAGCAGGAACTTCAGCTCCTCGGCCCGCTCTTCGAGGATCTTGACCGCGCGGCCGAGGATCTCGGCGCGCTCCGACGGCGACATGTGCGGCCACGGACCTTCGTCGAAGGCCTTGCGGGCCGCGGCGCAGGCGGCGTTCACGTCGGCCTCGGCCGCCAGTGGCACCTTGCCGACCAGCTCACCGGTGGCGGGCGAGTGCACTTCGATGACCTCGGATGTCGACGGCTCGACCCACTTGCCGCCGATGAACAACTTGTCCCATTCGGTCTTGAAGGCGGTGCTCTGTGTCATGAGCGTCACATTACCCATCGAAGCGCCAAACGAGAACCTGTTGCAGTTCGCCTGCTCAGGACGGTCGCAACACGAGCACCAGATTGCTCACCGCCAGCTCCCGCACGCCCGGAACCGACGTCAGCCACCACGCCCATCGTGGGTGGTAGCGGGGAAATGCGGCGACCAGCGCGCCGGTGCCGGCCGCCCAGCGAGAGGCCGTCGGCCGCGGAAACGGCGAAAAGTGACGACCCGAAGTTGTTCTTCGGCGGATGACCGTGCTTGCGGGTGTAGCGGGCTGGCCGCCCGGGCGCCGCCGAGGTAGTGCGTCAGACCCATCTCGTGACCGCCGAACGGGCCGAGCCACACGGTGTAGGACAGGATCGCCAGCCCGCCGGGACGGGTCACCCGCAGCATCTCCTCGCCCAGCCGCCAGGGCCGCGGAACGTGCTCGGCCACGTTCGACGACAGGCACACGTCGACGCTGCCGTCGGCGAACGGCAACGCCATCCCGGAGGCGCGCACGAAGGTTCCCGGCCCGCCGCGGCGAACGTGCTCGGCGGCGTGCATCTCCGACGGGTCCGGTTCGACACCGACGTAGTCCCAGCCCGCCTCGGAGAATGCCGAGGCGAAGTAGCCCGGTCCGCCGCCGACGTCGACCACGGTGTGCCCGGCCGGCCCGTCGGTGTGGGTCGCTCGCCACAGGTCGGTGACCATCGCGGCGGTGTCGGCGGCCAGCGCCCCGTAGAACCGGTCCGGGTCGCGCTGTTCGTAGCGGAACTCGGCGAGCAGGCGTGCCGACCGGCCCAGCGTCGCGCGCCGGGCGAACAGGTCGGTGACACGCATCGGTTCACCCTAGTGACCGGGGATAGGCTGAACCCGATGTCCGCCACCGTTCGCTCCGTCCTGCTGCTGTGCTGGCGTGACACCGGCCATCCGCAGGGCGGCGGCAGCGAGACCTACCTCCAGCGCATCGGCGCGCTGCTGGCCGAGTCGGGGGTCGACGTCACCCTGCGCACCGCCCGTTACCCCGGGGCCCCGCGCCGCGAGGTGGTCGACGGCGTGACGGTCAGCCGCGGCGGCGGGCACTACACCGTCTACATCTGGGCCGGCCTGGCGATGGTCTTCGCCCGCATCGGGCTGGGTCCGCTGCGACGGGTGCGCCCCGACGTGGTGGTCGACACCCAGAACGGGGTGCCGTTCCTGGCGCGCCTGGCGTTCGGCCGGCGGGTGGCGGTGCTGGTGCACCACTGCCATCGTCAGCAGTGGCCGGTCGCCGGCCGGTTCGTGGGCCGGCTGGGCTGGCTGGTCGAGTCGTGGCTGTCCCCGCGGATGCATCGGCGCAACCAGTACGTGACGGTGTCGCTGCCGTCGGCCCGCGACCTCGCCGACCTCGGCGTCGACGCCGGCCGCATCGCCGTGGTCCGCAACGGCCTGGACGAGGCGCCCACCGAGACGCTCGGTGGTGAGCGGTCCGCGGAGCCGCGGGTGGTGGTGCTGTCGCGGCTGGTGCCGCACAAGCAGATCGAGGACGCCCTCGACGCGGTCGCGCGGCTGCGCTCCCGGGTAGCCGGATTGCATCTGGACATCGTCGGTGGCGGCTGGTGGCACGACCGCCTGGTCGAACGCGCCGACCGGCTCGGGATCGCCGACGCGGTGACGTTCCACGGCCACGTCGACGATTTCACCAAACATGCTGTGGTGCAACGATCCTGGGTGCACGTGCTGCCGTCCCGCAAGGAGGGCTGGGGCCTGGCGGTCATCGAAGCGGCCCAGCACGGCGTGCCGACCATCGGCTACCGGTACTCCGGCGGGCTCACCGATTCGGTGATCGACGGGGTGACCGGAGTGCTGGTCGACGACCACGGCGAACTGGTGGACCGGCTGGAACGACTGTTGACCGACCAGACCCTGCGCGACGAGCTCGGCGCCAAGGCCCGGGCTCGCAGCCGGGACTTCTCCTGGCCGCAGAGCGCGGCGGCCATGCGCAGCGTGCTGGAATCGGTGCACACCGGAACCCGCGTCAGCGGGGTGATCTAGGAACCGATGAGCGACAACGTGAGTACAAGCCCGGCCCCAACCCGCTGCAGTACGTCGCCTACTGCTACGGCAAGGTACTGCCCCCGTCGATGCACGACTGGGTGCGAAACGACCTGACGGGCAAGGGTGCCCGCCGCCGGACGCTGATTCGCGTCACCGTGCCCGGGCTGCTGCTCATCGCGCCGCTGTGGCTGATTCCGACGACGACCGCCATGCACCTGGCGATGTCGGCGCTGCTGTTCCTGCCTTTCCTCTACTTCGCCCACGCGCTGGACAAGATCTGGCGCACCCATCGGTTGCGGCAGCACAACCTCGATCCCGAACTGGTCGACGAGCGGGCCCGCGAGCGCGATGCCCACATCCGCGAGGCCTACCGGAAGCGCCACGGCCACGCCGACGATTGACAGCTGATTCACGGGATCAGCGTGTGATGATCCGCGGATGTCGAAAATCTACGAATACGTCCGCCACCCGCGGGCCGCGGAGTTGCACAACAGAAAGCCATTGACGACCGCCGAGATTCGCGGCGTCAAACACGAGAACTGGATGGTCCGCTTCAACGCCAAGTTCGGCCTGAAGATCACCGTGATCGTCGGCACGATGTGGTGCGCATACCTGTTCACACTGCTGGCCTTGTTCGCCCTGCCCGATGCCATCAAGCAGGGCACCTACTTCGTGGTGGTCGTGGCTGTCCAGCAGCTTCCTGCAGTTGGTGCTGCTGCCCATCATCATCGTGGGCCAGAACATTCAGGCCAAGGCCAACGACACCCGCGCCGACACGACCTACAAGGATGCCGAGGCGGTGCTGAAGGAGGCCTCGATGATTCAGGACCACCTCACCAAGCAGGACGAACTGATCTCGAAGATCATCGAGCAGCTACAGCCGCTCGTCCCGAAGACCCCGTAGGCGCAACAGCTCGATGAAGCGCTGCGCGGCGGCGTCCACGCCGGCGTCGTCGTCGGTGCCCGCCAGGTCGAGCAGCAGCCCGCGCATGACCGCCAGGCCCAGCCGCGCCTCGTCGCGATCGGTCTGCCACCTCGGCCAACCAGCGGTCCACCGCCGCCGGCAAGCATTGTGGTGAAAGGCTTCTCGCCCTGGGCGCCGCGGGCATAGCACTCGAAGAACAACCGCTCGAGCGCGCGCAGTTCCGGCCGGCGCAGGTGTGCCCACATCGTCGGCGAAGCCGGTCGAGCTGTCCGCGTCCAGCTCGCGGAGCAGGGCCTGCTGCCGGTGCTCGACCTCGTCGACAATCGCAAGCAGTAGTTCCTCGCGGGAGCCGAAGTGGTGCAACAACATTCGGTGACTCGTGCCGACAGCCTCGGCGAGTTCGCGAAGTGACCGGCCGCCGACGCCGCGTGCCGCGCACTCGATCGACCAGCGCGTCGAGCAGCCCGTCGCGCCGCCCGGTGTCAGGTGGCCGCGCCACGAAGCTTCCGGAGTTCCTCGCAGCGCGCCTTGAGTCCTTGGCCCTCCATCGCCAGATAGCGCTTGGTCATGCGGCGCATCAATACCGCGACGGCGGCGCCGACAATCCCGCGCTGGTCGAGTTCCTGGCGCACCACCGTGGTGCCCTCGGTGGTCTCGACGACGTCGTGACGGGCGGTCGTCATCCCACCGGGCGAGCGTTGCACCCACGTCCACGACGAGTGCGGGACGACGTCGGTGACCTCCCACCGCAGTTTCGGCAACCGCGGCTGGTCGATCTCGAATCGGCGGCCGACGGCGAGGTCCGGGCCGTCCAGGCCGGTCAGCCGGGTGACCGATGCGGTCCACTCCGGCCAGTGCTCGACGTCGGTGAAGACGTTCCACACCAGGTCTGCCGGAGCATCGATGGAGACGGTGCTGGAAGTAATCATGTACCAAATGGTACATCGCGGCGGCGGCGCCGGAACACCCACCGCCAGAGCGGCCGCGCTCACCGCCAGCAGCGCCACCCAGACCGCGTGCGCCACCACCATTGCGGCCCGTTTACCCTGTGCGGCAACAGGACTCGAACCACCCGACCCGATACAGCGTGAGGTCCGCGTCGCGGTAGGTCACCGGCAGGCGCTGCAGGCTCGCCTGCGCATTGCCCATCGCGCCCGCGCTACCGCCCTCGACGACGACCCACCGGACTCCGGCGCCGGCCAACTCCTGTGGCGGGGCGCCGGCCACCAGCATGCGCTGCACCTCGCGCGCGCGGCTGCCTTCACCGGGAACCGTCTGCCCCGAGATGGTGAGGTCCCCGGTCGTGAGCACCTCGGCGCGAACCCAGCGCGGCAGCGGGTCCAGGACCGGTGCCGGCCCGGCCCAGCCGAATCGCCGCATGCTGTCGGCGGGCAGCACCGCGACCGGGCCCGGGTCGGCGTCGATCGCCTCGGCCACCGCGGCCCAGCCCGGCGGATACCGCACCGGCGTCACCGTGTTCCACACCCCCCACGCCAGGTCGGGGAGCACCGCGATGAGTGCGGTCACGCACGCCAGCGCGACCAGCCCAGGCCGCAGCCGACCCCTGGTCGTCACGACCGCCGCCGCCGCGGCCACCGCATAACCCGGCATCGCCAGCGCCACCCACTTCTGCCCGTCGCGCAGGACGCCGAGCCCGGGTGCGGCGTCCACCACCGCCCGCAACGCCGCCAACCCCGGCCCGGTGGCCATCGCCGCCGGCAGGACGATGCTGACCGCCGCCAGGACCAGCAGCGGCACCGCGGCCGGGCGGCGGATCGCCGTCGGCAACCCGATCGGCGACCACGGCCAGCAGCACTGCCGTCGCGACCAATGCCAGAAGTGTTGTCCGCGAGGACGGTACGGCCTCGGCATTCCAGATGCCGCCCAGCCCGGCCAGGCTTCCGAGGGTGCCCAGGCCCGGCTCGGCGCGGGCGGCGAACGCCGCCAGACCGGACGACGGTGACGTCCCGAGCGCACCACCGAGCACCGACGCGGTCAGCCACGGCGTCGCCGCGAGCACCGACGTCGCGACGATTCCGGCGGCGCAGCGAGCACGCGGCACACCGGGACCTGCCACCGCCACACACACCAACGCCACGATGGCGGCCAGCATCAGGCCGGTCGGCGTCAGCCCGGCCAGGGCGATCCAGAACACCACCGCCGCCCACCCCGCCCACCGCGGGTCGACCTCGCCGCTGCGCAACCGCACCACCGCGGCCGCCGTCCACGGCAGACAGCCGTAGCCCGACCAGCAGACTCCAGTGGCCCTGCAGCAACCGTTCGGCGACATAGGGATTCCACACCGCGAGCGTGGCGGCCACCAACTGGCCGGCAACCCCGGCGTCGGGCACCACCACCGCGGCCAGCCGCGCGGCACCCCAGCCGGCCAGGAACAACCCGCCGATCAGCAACACCTTGACCACCAGTCCGCCGTCGACGGCCGTCGTCAGCGCGGCGATGAGGAAGTCCTGCGGCACCGCGCGCGGCGCGGCCTCGGTCAGACCCAGCGCGGCGTCGGAGAAGAACGACCGCGGCGTGGACACCGCGTCACGGAGCAGCAGATAGCCGGGCGCGAGCAGCGGTGCCGTCACCGTGACGGCCAGTATCAGGGCGTATCCCGGCACCACCCACCGGACTGCCCGGCGGTGTGCCTGGGTCATGCCGCGCTCACCGGTCCGGTGGGGGCTCCAGATCAGGTCTCGCCGCGGGCAGCTTCTCGGTGGCTGCCTCCGCGGCGGGCATCGGCCCGGTCTCGTCCTTGCCGAAGAATCCGTGGTCGGCGGTGTCGAGGCCGGGATCGATCAGCGCCGCCTCGGCGCGCAGGCTGAAGGTGCCCAGCAGGGCCCCGCCGATCAGCGCGACCAGACCTGCCGCGGTGAAGCTGATCGGCAGCACCCGCGACCACAGTCCCACCCGGTCCCGCTCGTCGCGGGCGGCGGCAACCTGAGATTCGACGGTCTGCTCGGTCGAGGTGACCTTGTAATCCGCCAGCGCCATCTCCGGCTTGAGCGGATCGCGCGCGTAGTAGTGGTTGGCGTGCTCCTCGGCCCGGACGATCGTGCCCGACACCGGGTCCACCCAGAACGTGCGCTGGGCGGCGTAGTAGCGGGTCATCGTGATCGGCTCGTCCGGCGGGCCGGGCAGGCCCCACAGCGACGCCCGCGCGGTCACCTCGCCGTCCGCGTTGTCGTCGAAAGCGAGGCGTACTTGATCGGCTCGACCAGCTTGCCGTCGGCGTCGTAGCCGACGTTCTGGGTGAACCGGTAGGTCGTCAGTCCGTTGACGTCCTCTTCACCGTCGTAGTTGGCGTCGAAGGCCTTCTGCGCGATCGGATCGAAGTAGGGGTACGTCTTCTTCTCGGTGTTGAACGGGAACCGGTAGGACAGCCCGTCGTGCGGCAGCGCGACGTTGGTCGACGGCTTCTCGTCCCCGATGCTGCGCGGCTTCTGCACCGAGCCGCCGGGATGGGTGTCGTCGGAGACCGCCATGGCAGTGCTGCGGTTGAGCGTGACGGTGTCGACCATGGCCAGCAACAGACCGTTGTCCTGCTGCTTGTCGCTGCGGCGAACGGTGGTACCGACCTGCAACGTCACCACGTCGGCGTTGGCCGGCGACTCGACGGTGATCTGCTGCTGGGACACCAGCGGGACGTTCTTGTCGACGATGAAACGATCACCCGACAGCGAGGCGGGGTCCAGCGCGGTACCGGTGCCGTCGCTGACAAGTGACTCGTCGATGGTCAGCGGGATCTTCTTGATCTTGCCGGAGGTGTATGTCGACAACAGCAGCGCGGCGATCAGCAGGGCGGCTCCGAGCCCGATGATGCCGCATGCCGCGATACGCAACATGCCTGCGCGGTTCACGCTGCCGTGGCCTCCTTCTCCGGATCGGATCCTGCACCGCCTGACGGCGAAGCAAACCGGTCTGACCCTAACAGCAGACAGCCGAGGCACTGACTCATTAGGAGGTCATCACCGCACCTCGGTGTACCCACTTTCGCCAGGCAACCGTCCACCGGCAGACTGACGGTCATGAAACCGGCGGAGCAGGTGGGCGGCACTCGCGGCTTCCTGCCCGCCGTCGAAGGAATGCGGGCCTGCGCGGCCATGGGAGTGGTGCTCACCCACGTCGCATTCCAGACCGGAACCTCCAGCGGCGTGCTGGGCCGGCTGCTGCACCGCTTCGACCTTGCGGTCGCGGTGTTCTTCGCGCTGTCCGGCTTCCTGCTGTGGCGGGGCCACGCCGCCGAGGCCCGCGGACTGCGGCACCGCCCGCCGACCGGTCACTACCTGCGTTCGCGGCTGGTGCGCATCATGCCCGGCTACCTGGTCGCCGTCATCGTCATCCTGACCCTGCTGCCCGAGGCCAACCACGCCAGCCCGACGGTGTGGCTGGCCAACCTCACCCTGACCCAGGTCTACGTCCCGCTGACCCTGACCGCCGGGCTGACCCAGATGTGGAGCCTGTCGGTCGAGGTGAGCTTCTACCTGGCGCTGCCGATCCTGGCCTTCCTGGCCCGCCGGCTTCCGGTGCGTGCCCGCCTGCCGGTGATCGCCGCGGTGGCGCTGGCCAGTCTGGGCTGGGGCCTGCTGCCGATCCACACCCCGCAGGGCGTCAACTTCCTCAACTGGCCGCCTGCCTACGCGTCGTGGTTCGCCGCGGGCATGCTGCTGGCCGAGTCGACCGTCAGCCCGCTGAGCTGGGCGCACAAGCTGGCCCGCAACCGCTGGGCCATCACCGGCCTGGCACTGGTGGCCTATCTGATCTCGGCCTCGCCGCTGGCCGGTCCCAAGGACCTGGTTCCGGCCACGCTCGGGCAGTTCGTGATCCGGACGTCGATGGGTGCCGTGGTGGCCTGGGCGCTGCTGGCGCCGCTCGTGCTGGACCGGCCCGACACCACGCACCCGATCCTGGGCAGCCGGGTGATGGTGACGCTCGGGCGCTGGTCCTACGGGCTGTTCGTCTGGCACCTGGCTGCGTTGGTGATGGTGTTCCCGATGGTCGGCAAGTTCATGTTCAACGGCAACCTGGTGGTGATGCTTGTCCTCACGCTGATCTTCGGATTCGCGATGGCGGCGGTCAGCTACGCGCTGGTGGAGTCGCCGTGCCGCAACGCGCTGCGACGCTGGGAGTACCGCAGCAAGGCGCCGATCCCACCGCTGGACAGCTCGGTAAGCGATGCGCCCGAGCCGGTCATTGCGCGATGATCTGTGCCGGACTTGTCCGCGTCTGAAGGTCTGAAGGGATCGCCATGGCTGAGGCACTGACCATCATGTTCTGGCCGGAGTCGGCCTACGGGCCGACGAACCAGTGCATCGGTCTGGCCGCGATCCTGCGCGAGCGCGGGCACCGGATCGTGTTCGCCGCCGAGAGCTCGTGGGCCGGGAAGCTGGCGCCGTTCGGGTTCGTCGAGGAACTCGTCGACCTGGCCGAGCCCGCCGAGGGCGCGGCCGACGAGGACCCCGGCAAGTTCTGGACCGACTTCATCGCCGAGACGGCACCGGAGTTCCGCAAGCCGACCGTCGAGCAGCTGGAGAGCTTCATCCTGCCGACCTATCAGGCGCTCATCGACGGCGCGAAGTACTGCGAGCCGCGGCTGCGCGCGATCATCGCCGAACACCAGCCCGACGTCATCGTCGAGGACAACGTCGTCCTGTTCCCGGCACTGGTGACCGCCGGTGCGCCGTTCGTGCGGATCGTCTCCTGCAGCCCGCTGGAGGTCTCCGGCCCGGGCGTGCCGCCGCCGTTCTCCGGGCTGCCCAGTGACGACCGCTCCGAATGGGACGCCTACCGCGCCGAGTTCGACCGCACCCACCGGGCGCTGTGGGCCGAGTTCAACGCCTGGGTGCAGGAGCAGGGCGCCGAGGCGTTGCCGGAGCTGGAGTTCATGCCGCGCGACAACGCCGCGAACCTCTACGTCTATCCGGCCGAGGCCGACTACATCGACGTCCGCCCGCTGGACGCCAGCTGGACGCGGATGGATTCCAGCGTCCGGGAGACCGACGCCGAGTACGTGCTGCCCGCCCGGCTCGCCGACCGACCCGAGGACAGCGCACTGGTCTATCTGTCGCTGGGCTCCCTCGGCGGCGCGGACGTCGAGCTGATGCAGCGGCTGGTCGACGTCCTCGGCACCACCCGCCACCGGTTCATCGTCAGCAAGGGGCCGCAGGCCGACCGAATCACGCTGGCCGACAACATGGTTGGCGAGCAGATGGTTCCGCAGACCAAGGTCATCCCGCAGGTCGACCTGGTGATCTCGCACGGCGGCAACAACACCGTCACCGAGACGCTGCACTTCGGCAAGCCGCTGATCGTGCTGCCGCTGTTCTGGGACCAGTACGAAAATGCCCAGCGCATCGACGAATTGGGCTTCGGGGTGCGGCTGAACACCTACGGCTTCGCCGACGCCGAACTGACCGATGCGGTCGAGAAGATCCTCGCCGACACCGAGTTGCGCAGCCGGCTCGAGGAGATCGGCGAGAAGATCCGCGCCCGCGACGGGCTGCGGGTCGGTGCCGACGTGATCGAGCAGGTTGGGTACGCCAAGCCGCGGCCGGCGACTGATTCCGGTGCTCGACTCCCTGGATCTCGCCGACGGCATCCGACTCGCCGTGGTGGCGCGTGACGACGGTCTGGCGGCGCTGCCGCAGGTTCGCGACTCCGACGGGTCGTGGCGGCGGGCCCGGCCCGGCGACGGGGCGGCCGAGGCGCTGCTGGCCTTGCTGAACGACACTGCCGGAACCGTCCGGCACGGGCGGTTCACCGTGCACGCGTGGGCACCGCCGGCCGCGGTGGGGGAACGCGCGATCACCGTCGACCAGACCAACGAGTCGGTCATCGTCGGGGACACCGCGGTGGTCAAATGGGCCACTCACCTGCAGGAGGGTCCGCACCCGGCGCCACGCCGACTCGAGGTGTTGCGCGCCAACGGGTTTCGATTCATGCCGACCGCCTGGGGCCTGATCACCTGGCGTCCGGACGGGGCCGACGAGACGCTGGTGGCCAACGTCGACGAGTACCTGCCGGGCGCGGTGGACGGCTGGACCTGGGCGGTGGACCTGGTGGCCGACGCGGTGCGGTACGGCACCCGGGGCCGGTGCTGTCGGCGGCCACTCGAAGTCGGCACCGTGGTCGCCGAATTGCACTCGGCGCTGGCCGGCACCGCCACCACGGCATCTGTGGCCGACGCCGACCGATGGCGGGACGCGGCCTTCGCGACGCTGAAAGATGCTCGGGCCCTGGCCAGTCCGCAGTTGCGGGACGTGCTCGACGCCCGTCAGGGCGAGGTGGAGCAGACGCTGGCCACCCTCGGTGGGCTGGCGGGCTGTCCGGTCATCGAAGGCCACGGCGACCTGCACGTCGGGCAGGTATTGCGTTGTGCGGGGCGGTTTGTCGTCACCGACTTCGACGGCAACCCGGTCCTGCCGCCGCAGCAGCGGGTGCTGCCGATCCCGGCGGCGCTCGACGTCGCGGGGATGACCCAGTCGCTGGCCCACGTCGCCATCGTGGCCCGCCGCCACAACGACCTCGACGCGGCCGCCCTGGCTGTGGTCGACGCCGCCGCGCGGCAGGCTTTCCTGGATGCCTACGCACGCCACCTCGCGGCGCTGGGGCATGCCGACCTGTACGACCCCGCACCGCTGCGGGCCTTCCGGCTACAGCAGGTCCTGCGCGAAGTCGTCTATGCGGCAAAGCATCTGCCGCACTGGATGTATGTACCGGATGCGGCGCTGCCCGCGCTGCTCGACGAGAGGACCCCGGGTGAACCCTGACGGTTTCGCCGCTGACCTCGGGCGCAAACCCGAGGTGCTGGGCCGGCTGGCCGACACGCTGGCCGCCGAGAACCCGTGGGCGTCGGTGGTGCCCGACACCACCCGGCGGGTGGTGCTGCTCGGCATGGGCTCGTCGGCGTACGCCGGCGGGGTGGCGGCCGCGCGGATGCGGGCGCGCGGACTCGTCGTGGTCTCCGAGCTGGCGTCCTCGGCGCTGCTGCCGGACTGGGGACCGGACACACTCGTCGTCGCCACCTCGGCCACCGGCGGATCGGTGGAAACTCTGGACGCGCTGAGCAGGCTGCCGTCCGGGGTCACCACCGTCGCGCTCACCAACACGCCGGGGTCGACCATCACCCAGCGTTGCGACGCGGTGGTGGAACTGCGAGCCGACCCCGAAGGCGGCGGCGTGGCCTGCCGCAGCTTTCAGCACACCCTGGCGCTGCTGATCGCTCTCGAGCTGCACCTGGCCGGTGCGGACATCGCCTCGCTGACCGACACACTCGGCAAGGCCGCGACGGCATGCGCTCACCTGCTCGACCGCGAATCCGATTGGCGGCCAGCGGCTTCGGAGTTGCTCCTCGGGCCGTCCGGCACCCATCTGGCCGCCCCGGTCAGCGGTTCTGCTCGGCCCAGCAGGGTGCGCTCATGCTGCGCGAGGGCCCGCGCCGCCCCGCCGTCGGCTGCGAGACCGGCGACTGGAGCCATGTCGACGTCTACCTCACCAAGACCACCGACTACCGGCTGCTGGTGTTCGC
Source organism: uncultured Actinomycetota bacterium (assembly GCA_963765445.1). Lineage (GTDB taxonomy): Bacteria > Actinomycetota > Actinomycetes > Mycobacteriales > Mycobacteriaceae > Mycobacterium. Next base: position 16,135 of record CAVXWQ010000041.1, on the reverse strand, counting down.
CGGATCCCCGTGGGAGGCAGCAGATGGCCGAGTGGACGACGTTGCGCGGCACCGCCGTCGTCGGCGTCGGCGGCACCGTCCCGGGCGCGGGGTTCGAGGTGCGCTACCCCGGTGACGACGACGATGACGTCCGCCTGCTCACCGAGGTTCTGGTCCCCGAACTCGTCGCCGCCCGCGCCTGGCAGGCGGACTCGACGCCTAACCGCGCAGCCGCGCGATGACCTCGTCGCGCACCGCCGACCGCCGTGCCTTGCCGGCGTCGTCGCGCAACGGGGTGTCGACGAACTCCACACTGCGCGGGACCTTGTAGTCGGCGAGCCGCTCGGCCACGAACGTCTGCACCCCGGCGATGTCCAGGCCGTCACCGTCGGTGTGCACCAGCGCATGTGGCACCTGGCCGAGGTCTTCGTGCGGCACTCCGACCACCAGACACGACAGCACCGCCGGATGCTCGGCCAAGGCGTTCTCGATCTCCGCCGGGTACACGTTGCGGCCGCCGACGGTGAACATGTCCACCCGCCGGTCGCACAGGTACAGGTAGCCGTCCTCGTCGAACCACCCCAGATCCCCCAACGAATCCCAGCCGTCGCGGGTCTTGGCGGTGCTGCCGATGTAGCGGTAGGTGGGTGCGCTGCCGGGGCGGGGGCGCATGTAGATCTCGCCGAGCACGCCGGGCGGGCACTCGTTGCCGTCGTCGTCGAGCACCTTCATCTCACCGGCGACCACCCGGCCGACCGAGCCGCGATGGCCCAGCCATTCCGTGCCGCTGATGAACGTCAGGGCCTGAAGTTCGGTGCCGCCGTAGAGTTCCCACACCGCCTCCGGGCCCAGCAGTTCGATCCAGGCCTCCTTGATGTTGGGCGGGCACGGCGCGGCCAGGTGCCACAGCCGCCGCAGCGAGGACAGGTCGTAGGCGTCCGGGTTCGCCTGGTACACCGGCAGCAGCCGCTGCATGATCGTCGGCACGGTGGCCAGATAGTTGACCCGGTGCTCACCGATGAGCCGCAGGAACTCCTCCGGCTGGAAGCGCGGCATCAGCACCAGGTGCTGGCCGCTCAGCAGTGCGATGGTCGCCGAGGTGAAACCGGTGTTGTGGCTCAGCGGCACCGGCACCATGTGGGTGTCGGTGGGTAGGTTGCCCATTCCCATCGCGATCACCTCCGCCGGGATCCGGCCCTCGCCGCCCGCCTCGATCAGCTTGGGCCGCCCGGTGCTGCCGCCGGAGGCCATCGACTTCCACGCCGGTGAAACCGCCTCGGGCAGTGGCGCGTCGGAGAGTTCCGGGCTGCCGGTGAAGTCGGCCTCGACCGAGGGCACCACACCGCGCGGGTCGGCTCGGCCCACCAGCAGGGCCCGCGGCTTCAGGTCGAGCAGACCCTCGAACTCGCTATCGGGCAGCCGCGGCGAGAGCGGCTGCGGAATCGCGCCGAGCTTCCACACCGCGATCGTCGCCTGCACCCATTCGATCGAGTTGGGCACCGCGATCGTCACGTAATCACCGTGGCCCACCCCGAGTTCGGCGTAGGCCCGGGCCAACCGGTTGGACGTCGATTCCAGCTCGCCGCGGGTGACGGTGCGCCCGTCGCAGCTGACCGCCGGCTTGTCGGGCGCCTCGGCGGCGAGCCGGCTCAGCTTGGTCCCGATCGGGGGGATCTCGTCACGCATAGGCACCTTGCTTGGAGAAGATGGCCCGCGGGTTGTCCACGAGCATCGTGGTGATCTGGTCCTCGGTGACACCGCGTTGCCGCAGTGCCGGCAGGACGTCGTTGTGGATGTGCAGATAGTGCCAGTTCGGCAGGACCAACGGCAGTGCTGCCTCCGGAAGCCAGTCGATGTGGCACGAGGCGTCGTGAGCCAGCACCATCTTGTTCGCGTGGCCCCGTGCGCACATCTTCGCCACGGTGTCGACGCGATCGTCGAAGCTGAGGATGTTGTCCAGACCGAAGCGGTCCATGCCGAGGTAGGAACCCGCGGCGATCAGCTCCTCGAGGTAGTCCAGGTCGGTGGTGTCGCCGCTGTGCCCGATGATCACGCGGCTCAGGTCGACACCCTCCTCGGCGAAGATCCGCTGTTGTTCCAGACCGCGGCGGGTGTGCGCATGGGTGTGGGTGGTGATCGGCACGCCGGTGGCCAGATGCGCCCGGGCGACCGCCCGCAGCACCCGGTCGACGCCCGGGGTCACCCCCGGTTCGTCGGTGGCGCACTTGAGGATTGCGGCCTTCACGCCGGTGCCGGCGATCCCCTCGGTGATGTCCCGGACGAACATGTCGACCATCGGCTCGGGACCCTCCAGCGCCGTTCCCGGGCCGGTGAAGTGGAAGTACATCGGCACGTCGTTGTAGGTGTAGACCCCGGTGGCCACGACGATCTGCAGGTCGGTCTGCGCGGCCACCCGCTGGATGCGGGGAATGTAGCGGCCCAGGCCGATCACGGTGGGGTCGACGATGGTGTCCACCCCGATGGCTTTGAGTGCGTTGAGCTTGTCGACGGCGTCGGCCTCCCGGGCAGCCTCGTCACCCCAGCCCTCCGGGTAGTTCGCGATGATCTCCGGAGACAGCACGAAGACGTGCTCGTGCATCAGCACGACACCCAGGTCCCCGGTTGCGATCGGGCTCCGCACGGTCTCGACCTGTGACGGCTCTGTCATGGCTCGACCCTAGCGGGATACTGTTGGGGGCTCACCGTTTTCGGGAGAAGGCCGAGTTCCGGGCACGACGGATGCGGCGAGCGCGCCGAGTGAAACCAGCGCCAGCAACTGCACCCACGGCGAGTGCCCGATGTAGCCGTCGACCGAGCGCCACGGATATCGCGACAGGACCGCACCGGCCAGGATCAGGCCGCACGACGCGGCCCCCAGAGTGAGCCGGTCACGCAGCCGCTGCCGGTTGCGCAGTGCGTAGGTGGCGGCCAGCCAGCCGCCGAACACCAGCATCCCGCCGATCCCGGCGATGACCGCTCCCGCGGCCAGCACCGCCGCGGCCGCCAGCAGCGGCACCGCCCACGGCTGGGCCGGGTCGCGGACCTGCGGTCGGCCCGCGCCGCGGTACCAGGGCGAGCAGCAGCAGCAACGGGCAGCAGTGACAGCCCGACGGCCAGGCCGGTCCGGTAGGCGGCGTTGGACGGGAAGGTCAGCGTGATCGTGCCCTGCTCGCCGGCGGGCACCACCCAGCCCTGCTGCCAGCCGTTGACGATCACCGGGGTCAGCGTCACACCGTCCGGGGTGTGGGCGACCCAGCCGGGGTTGACACTTTCGGGGACCACCAGCACCCGCGCCACCGGGGCCCGGTTCAAGGTGATCTCGCCGGCGGTCCGCCCCCCAGGTCGTGATGTCCGCGGGTGTGGTTGTCGCGGTGGGGATCTGGGCCGCCAGCGGGCCGGCCAGTGCGGCACCGTCGACGAAGAACGCCGACCCCGGGCTGATCAGCAATTCCTGTTGACCGGCCGGCAACGCGATCGGCGTCGGGTCGCACGCCTTGGCCGGGATCGGCTCGCCGTCGAGCAGCGCCTCGACCGTCGTGGTCACCGAGGTCTGCACGAACCGGCCCGACACCGCGACGATCGGTCCCTCACCGCAGGGAATCTCGATGGTGCGCTTGTTGTTGCGGGTCGCGTCGGCCGGTGCCACCGGTTTGCCGTCGGGGCCGAGCACCGCCACCTCCGCCAGCCCCGGCGGCTTGAGCTGGTCGAAACCCAATGCTGTGCGGTCGATTACGTCGTCCCAGTTGAGCAGGCTGATCCGCACCGTCTCGGTGACTCGGGGATGCAGTGCCACCGTCTGCGCGCCGGCGTCGTCACCGGACTTCAGTCTGCGGACCTGCGGGCCGTCCCCGAGGTCGATGGCGACCATCGTGGGATGCGTCGGCAGCGCCGAGGCGCTGGGGGTCAGGCGCAGCCCGGTCACCTCGGTGGCCTTGGGCAATGTGACCGTCAGCGTCGGCGGGCTCTTGTGCTGCACCACGTTCTGCGGGGCGGTCCAGGCGGTTCGCGGGTCGCCGTCGGTGGCCGCATACGCCGAGCCGTCGACGTCGATCAGGTCGGAGTCGCCGCGAGCGCGGGTGGTGCCCGGCTCGGCGATCAGGTCGGCCAGGCGCGGACCCTGCCGGCCACGCACCCACACCGTGGCCCCGACGCCGATCGGGAGCCGGCACGGTCAGCGTGCGGCTGAGGTTCACCGGTTCTTCGGGGGTCTGCGCCATCGACGCCGCGCAGTGCACACCGTCGGGGGAGTCCGCACAGCCCGGCCGGCCCAGCAACTCCGACCCCAGATCCCAGGCCGCGACCGCCGACCCGGCCGGCGGTCCTGGCACCACGACGGTGTGGCGCAGGTCGACCGGATGGGCGTACCCCGAGGCGTCGTACTGGGTGATCGACAGATCGGTGATGCCGAACTGGACGCCGGAGGAGCCGTCGTCGGTGCCGACTGCCGTGATCCTGACCCAGGATGTCTCCCCGTACGGCAGGGCCACGGTGAGTGGTTTGCCCGGCTCGTCGAAACGCACTGTGGTGGTGCCGTTTTCGGTGGACACCTGCAGCCGGCGCACCTGAGCGCCGACCGCGGTGGCGCTCGGTGTCACGGTCAGAGCCGCGTTGGTGATCGGGCGGGTGAAGTCGACCTGCAGCCACTGCCCGATCGCCGGCTGCAGTGAGTTGGACACCCAGGCGGTGGCCGAGTCACCGTCGACCGCCGCCGCCGGCCCGCTGGCCGGCGCGACATTGGGCAGCGCCGTCGCGTCCGACGACGAGCTCGAGGCGCTCAGCCGCCCGCCCGACCATCCGCCGTACACCTGCCGGGCGCCGGGAGCGGGGTAGTCGGGAACCCGGTTGAAGGTGTTGCGCCGATCGCCCTGGGCGCGGGCCGCCGACGAGTGGTCGTCGACCCGGCCATAGTCGGTTTCGCGGTCGACCGGGGTGTCGGTGACCGTGACGACCGGGACGGGCAGTCCGGCGCGCTGGGCGTCCGCGGTCAGCAGCATCGGACCCAGCGGCGGCTGGCCGAGCAGCCGGCGCCGTTCGTCGAGCCGCAGCAGCACCTCCGGCCCGCCGTCGACCCGAGCCATGCGGCTGGCATCGGTCAGATACGGTGCGCCCGGATTGCCTTGACCGCCAACGTGATAGATCTCCACTGCCGGGTAGCGAGGGCGCAGTCCACTGTCGCTGATGAACCCCGCCAGAGTGCCCGGTCCGACCGGATCGCCGAACTCGGCGACCTTCTGCAGCCCGGGCGAGCCGTCGATCGCCCGGTGCACCAGCAGTGGTCGCGCCGAGCGTGACGCGTCCGGGTCGAGATCGTTGCGCACCACCACATACGAGATGCCCTGCCGCGCCAGGGTGTCCGCCAACCCGGCCGAGGGCCGGCCGGCGGCGAACAGCCGCTGCACGGAGTCCAGCGCCCGGATGGTCTGCGGGGGCGTCAGGGGAATGGAATCCCTTACCCCCCAAGGGTCCTTCGCTGAGCACCTGGAGCGGCTCGTCGTGGCTGTTGCCCCACACCTGGGTGGCGAACGGGGCACCCGGCACGACCAGGACCCGGCCCGGTGTCGGCGCACCCTTGTTGTGGTCGGCCAGCCAGGACGCGGCCTGCTGCCAGTAGTCGGGAATCGCGCGGAACGTCCCGGGCGGAGCCAGCCGACCCGTCCACGCCATCGACGTGGCCACCGCCAGTGCGGCCAGCACCACGATGCCCACGGCCACCCGTTTGTCATCCTCGGGATGGGCGAAGGCCCGGATCCACACCGGCCGTGACACGCTGCCGGGCAGCGGGATTCGGCTGAGCAGGTGCGCCACCCCGAGGACCAGCGGGATGCGGATCACCGGTTCGAGCTTGTGGACGTTGCGCAGCGGCGCGCCCGCCGCGTCCAGGAACACCTGCACCTGGTGCGCCAGCGGGGAGCCGAGGCCGCCCGAGTAGCCCACGCCCAGCAGGACCACCCCGATCAGCAGCATGGTCACCAGGCGCCCGCGCGCCGGCATCGACCGCAGCGCCAGCCCGGCCATCCCGCCCGCCGCGACCAGCGCGGTGGCCAGGACCAGCACCGGCTGCGTCACCAGTGACGTGGCGGCGGTCGCGTTGGGCGCCACGTACGGCGTCCAACTGTCGGTGCCGCGCAGCATCTCGGTCAGCGACGTCCACTGCGTGGTGACCCCGGAGGACTCGATGAAGTCCAGGAACGGCGGGCTGACCCGGCCGAGCAGCAGCAGGGCGACCACCCACCAGGTGATCGCGAGCGCCGAGGCCAGCGCCCACCATGCGCTGAACCGCCACCAGGTCCGGTTCGGCCGGTGACAGGCCCACCAGATCACCGCCGGAAGACATCCGGTGATGGTGGCCACCGCGTTGACCGCGCCCATCAGTGCCAGGGCGATCCCGGCCCGGGCGGCCAGCACCCGCAACGGCCGGGAACCGTCGCCCCCGCCCGATGTCGCCGGCCCAGCGGCTCCCCGAAGAGCCAGGATGACCGGCAGCAGCACCCAGGGCGCCAGCATCATCGGCAGCGTCTCCGAGGAGATCGAGCCCAGCGTGGTCAACACCCGCGGCGAGAGGGCGAACGCCAGCGCGCCGATCACCCGCGACGGGGTGGTGCCGATGCCCAGCGCCTCGGCGACCCGCAGCAGACCCCAGAAGCCGGCGGTGAGCAGCAGCGCCCACCACAGCCGCTGGGTGATCCAGCCGGGCAGGCCGAGGGTGTCACCGAGCAGGAAGAACGCCCCGTGCGGGAACAGGTAGCCGTAGGCCTGGTTCTGCGCCTGGCCGAACGGCAGGTCGCTGTTCCACAGGTTGGCGGCGCGGGCCAGGAACCGCAGCGGGTTGGCGGTCAGGTCGAGTTTGGTGTCGGGCGAGATCATCCCCGGTGACTGCGCGAAGCACAGCGCCAGCGCAACGGCGAAGACAGCGGCCAGCCAACGCCGGCGAAGCGGCGGGGTGGTGAGGGGTGGCTGCGTGGCCGCGTGGGGGGCGGCGGTGAGCGTGCTCAGGCTAGCCGCGGTTGCCGTACTCGACGCGGTTGAGCACCGACGATGCCGGGTCGCCTGGCGACAGCGGCGGCTTGGTGTCCTGCTGGATCATCAGCGTCACCCCGAAGATGGAGGCGGCCCCGAGCAGCAGGCCGACCACGATGCTGGCGGCGGCGGGAACCACGAACCGGGTCATGATCGGGTCTCCTTGGCTGGTGTGCGGATCGGGAGGGTCGCTTCGGGGGGTACCCGCTGGTCAACCTAGCACGCGTGGAACCGCCGTTGGACGACGGCGGCGGTCATGACAGCATGTGCGGATGGCCAGACGCCTGTTCTCCTTGCGCGGGTTCGCCGCGGTCTCGACATTGCCGCTGCTCCTGGTGGGCTGCTCGGCAGCCGCCCCGAAGAGTGCGCCATCATCGGCCGCACCCGGCCGGCTCCGCATCGCCGGCCAGCGTCGCCCCGCTGAAGGCCCCGGCTCCGGCGGCCCCGGCTCCGCCGATGTGTGGTGATCCGACGACCCTGCCCACCCGCGACAAGCTGGCCCAGCTGCTGATGGTCGGCGTCCGCGACGGCGCGGACGCCCGCGCGGTGGTCGAGACCTACCACGTCGGCGGCATCATGATCGGCAGCTGGACCGACCGGTCGATGCTCACCGACGGCTCGCTGCCCGACTACGCCAACGCCGGGCCCGCTGCCGCTGGCGGTCAGCGTCGACGAGGAAGGCGGCCGGGTGTCGCGGCTGTCGTCGCTCATCGGCCCGGCGCCCTCGGCCCGCGTGCTGGCCCAGACGAAGACACCCGACGAGGTCTACCAGCTCGCCCTGGACCGCGGCCGCCAGATGCGGGGCCTGGGCATCACCATCGACTTCGCGCCCGTCGTCGACGTCTCGGATCAGGGCGACGACACCGTCATCGGCGACCGGTCCTTCTCCAACGACCCCGCGGTGGTCACCACCTACGCCGGCGCCTTCGCACGCGGCCTGCGCGATGCGGGTCTGCTGCCGGTGCTCAAGCACTTCCCGGGCCACGGCCACGGCTCGGGTGACTCGCACACCGCCGGGGCGGTCACCACCCCACCGCTGGACCAGCTGATGCAGAGCGACCTGGTGCCCTACCGCACGCTGACCACCGAGGCCCCCGTCGCGGTGATGATCGGCCACCTCGAGGTGCCCGGCCTGACCGGCGAGACACCGGCCAGCCTCAGTCCGGCCGCGGTGCGACCTGCTGCGCAGCGGCGGGTACGGCGGCCCGGGCTTCAACGGCCCGGTGTTCACCGACGACCTGTCCAGCATGGCCGCCATCTCGTCGCACTACGGTGTGGCCGAGGCGGTGCTGCGCGCCCTGCAGGCCGGTGCCGACCAGGCGCTGTGGGTCACCACCGACGAGGTCCCCGCGGTGCTCGACCGGCTGGAGAAGGCCGTCAACGGCGGCGAGCTGTCGATGCAGGCCGTCGACGGATCGTTGTTGCGGATGGTGGGCATCAAGGGCCTCAGCCCGCGCTGCGGCGGCTAGCCTTTAAGGCGGCTTCCGGCGGGCAGGAGCGAAGCGACCCGGGGATCAGCACAGCGAAAGGCGACGACATGGCAGGTGGCACCAAGCGGCTGCCTCGTGCCGTGCGCGAGCAGCAGATGCTCGACGCCGCCGTGCAGATGTTCTCGGTCAACGGCTATCACGAGACGTCGATGGACGTCATCGCCGCCGAGGCGCAGATCTCCAAGCCGATGCTCTATCTGTACTACGGCTCCAAGGAAGAACTGTTCGGCGCCTGCCTGAGCCGGGAGCTCAGCCGCTTCATCGAAGCGGTCCGCGAGGACATCGACCTCAAGCAGAGCCCGCACGATCTGCTGCGCAGCACCATCTTGTCGGTGCTGCAGTACATCGACGCCAACCGCGCGTCGTGGATCGTGCTCTACACCCAGGCCACCAGTTCGCAGGCGTTCGCCCACACCGTGCGCGAGGGCCGCGAGAAGATCATCGACATGGTCGCGCGGCTGCTGGAGGCGGGCACCCGTCATCCCGAGCCGGACACCGACTTTCACATGATGGCGGTCGCGCTGGTGGGCGCCGGTGAGGCCGTCGCGGCCCGGGTCAGCGCCGGCGACGCCGACGTCGACGAGGCAGCCGCGCTGCTGATCAACCTGTTCTGGCGCGGCCTGAAGGGTGCACCGGCCGAGAAGGAGAACTCCTCGGCCAACCGCCAGAGTGAGGGGCTTACAGTCCCCGCACCGTCGCCGTCAGATGCGGATACCCCTTGGCCAGATTGCGCAGCGCGATGTCCCAGCCGTCGGCCACCCGATCGACGTAGAGCCCCGCGCTGGCCGGCAGCACCACCGGTTTGCCGAACTTCACCGAGTACCGCACGGCGTCCGGCAGCTGGCCCTCGATGTTCGCCAGAACCGCTGCAGCGCTGAACATTCCGTGTGCGATGACGGTCGGGAACCCGAACAGCTTGGCCCCGATCGCATTGGTGTGGATCGGATTGTGGTCGCCGCTGACCGACGCGTAGCGACGGATCTGCCCGGGGGTGATCCGCAGAATTGCGTTGGGCGGCGGCAACTTCGGCTGCTTGGGCGGCTCCGGCCTGGCTTCACCGGACAGGCTGGTGCGCTGCTGGTGCAGGAACGTCGTGACCTGGTGCCAGGCCAGTTCGTTGCCGACGCTGACGTCGGTGACCAGGTCGACCAGCAGGCCCTTGCGGTGCTCGCGCAGGTTCTCCGCGTGCACCTTGACGCCGACGGTGTCGGTGACCGCGATCGGCCGGTACTGGGTGATGTGGTTCTCCACGTGCACGGCACCCATTGCCGCGAACGGGAAGTCGAACCCGGTCACCAGCGCCATGACCGTCGGGAACGTCAGGGCGAACGGATAGGTCAGCGGGACGGTGTCGCCGTAGCGCAGGCCGGTGACCGCCGCGTAGGCGGCCACGTTGGAGCGGTCGATCGGCAGTTCGTCGACGGTCAGCGTCCGCGCGGGCAGGGTCTCGCCGCGCGGGATGAACGGCAGCGAACCTGCTGCCGCCCGCAGCATGTTGCGCAGTCCGCTGGGTTGTTCTGTCATCGTCACCGAACTATGCCCCCAGCATCGCCTGGCCGCACACCCGGATCACATTGCCGGTCACCGCGTTCGACGCCGGGCTGGCGAAGTAGGCGATGGTCTCGGCGACGTCGACGGGCTTGCCGCCCTGGTACAGCGAGTTGAGCCGACGGCCCACCTCCCGGGTGGCCAGCGGAATCGCGGCCGTCATCGCGGTCTCGATGAACCCGGGCGCGACGGCGTTGATCGTGATCCCCTTCTCGGCGAGCGACGGAGCCAGCGCCTGGGTGATGCCGATCATCCCGGCCTTGGTGGTGGCGTAGTTGGTCTGCCCGCGGTTGCCGGCGATACCGGCCATCGACGACAGCCCGATGATGCGGCCACCCTCGCCGATGCTGCCGTTGCCCACCAGGCCTTCGGTCAGCCGTTGCGGCGCAAGCAGATTCACGGCGATCACCGCATCCCAACGCGCGTCGTCCATGTTGGCCAGCAGCTTGTCGCGGGTGATGCCGGCGTTGTTGACCAGGATGTCCGCCCGGCCGCCGTGGTGCTCGCGCAGGTGCGCGGTGATCTTCTCGACCGCGTCCTCGGCGGTGACGTCGAGCGGCAACGCTGTGCCGCCCACCTTGGCCGCCGTCTCGCCGAGCGCATCGTGGGCCGACTCCACGTCGATCGCGACCACCGTCGCCCCGTCGCGGGCGAACACCTCGGCGATGGTGGCGCCGATGCCGCGGGCGGCGCCGGTCACGATGCCGACCTTGCCCGCCAGCGGCTTGTCCCAGTCGGCCGGCGGCGTCGAGTCATCCGCGCCGACGTAGAACACCTGGCCGTCGACGTAGGCCGACTTGCCCGACAGGATGAACCGCATGGTCGACTCCAGCCCGGTCGCAGCCGGCTTGGCCGCGGGGGACAGGTAGACCAGGGACGCCGGTTGCGCCGTTGCGGAGTTCCTTGCCCAGCGAGCGGGTGAAGCCCTCCAGGGCGCGCTGGGAGATCCGCTCGTCCACCCCGGCCGCGTGGTCCGGGATGGTGCCGACGACGACGACGCGGCCCGAATGTCCGAGGTTGCGCAGCACCGGGGTGAAGAACTCGTAGAGGCCGCGCAGCTTGACCGGGTCGGTGATGCCGGTGGCATCGAAGACCAGGCCGCCGAACGAGTCGGCCCAGCGCCCGCCCAGGTTGTTGGCGACGACGGTGTAGTCCTCGGCCAGGGCGGCGCGCAGCGGCTCGGCCACGCGGCCGTCCCCGCCGATCAGCAGCGAGCCCGCCAGCGGCGGTTCGCCCGGCCGGTAACGACGCAGGGTCTCCGGCTGCGGAACGCCCAGTTGCTTGGCCAGAAACGAGCCGGGACCGGAGTTGACGACTTGCGAGAACAGGTCGGAAGCCACGAATGTGCCTTTCGAGTTTGGGTTGCCATGGGACCGGGAACGAACTTACTCGAAAGTAAGAACGGTGCGTACTATGGGTGTCCTATACCCATCCCGAACCGACGACAAAGCGGAGATTGACGTGGCCCCCAACAGCCAGAATGCTCGCAGGGTTGCCGTTCTCGGTGGCAACCGCATCCCGTTCGCACGGTCTGACGGCGCCTACGCCGAAGCCTCCAACCAGGACATGTTCACCGCCGCGCTGGACGGCCTGGTGGACCGCTTCGGCCTTGCCGGTGAACGCCTCGGCGCCGTGATCGGCGGCGCGGTCCTCAAACACAGCCGCGACTTCAACCTGATGCGCGAGAGCGTGCTGGGCAGCGCGCTGTCGCCCTACACCCCGGCCATCGATCTGCAGCAGGCCTGCGGCACCGGCCTGCAGGCGGCCATCGCGGCCGCCGACGGGATCGCCGCGGGCCGCTACGAGGTCGCCGTGGCCGGCGGTGTGGACACCACCTCCGACGCCCCGATCGGGCTCGGCGACGACCTGCGCCGCACCCTGCTCGGATTGCGGCGGGCGAGGTCGAACGTCGACCGGCTCAAGCTGGTCGGCAAGCTGCCCGCCTCCCTCGGGGTGGAGATCCCCACCAACGGCGAACCGCGCACCGGCTTGTCGATGGGTGAGCACGCGGCGATCACCGCCAAGAAGATGGGCATCAAGCGGACCGAGCAGGACGAGCTGGCCGCGGCCAGCCACCGCAACATGGCCGCCGCCTACGACCGCGGCTTCTTCGACGACCTCGTGACCCCGTTCCTGGGCGTCTACCGCGACAACAACCTGCGGGCGGACTCCAGCGCCGAGAAGCTGGCCAAGCTCAAGCCGGTGTTCGGCGTCAAGAACGGCGACGCCACGATGACCGCCGGGAACTCCACCCCGCTGACCGACGGGGCCTCGGTGGCCCTGCTGGCCAGCGAGGAGTGGGCCGACTCACATTCGCTGACGCCGCTGGCCTATTTCGTTGACTCCGAGACCGCCGCGGTGGACTACGTCAACGGCGCCGACGGGTTGCTGATGGCGCCCACCTATGCCGTACCGCGGCTGCTCGCCCGCAACGGCCTGACTTTGCAGGATTTCGACTTCTACGAGATCCACGAGGCGTTCGCCTCGGTGGTGCTGGCCCACCTGCAGGCGTGGGAGTCCGAGGAGTACTGCAAGGAGCGACTGGGCCTCGATGCCGCCCTCGGCGCCATCGACCGGTCGAAGCTCAACGTCAACGGCTCCTCACTGGCGGCGGGTCACCCGTTCGCCGCGACCGGCGGACGGATCGTCGCGCAGCTGGCCAAGCAGCTCGCCGAGAAGAAGGCCGAGACCGGACGACCGGTGCGCGGCCTGATCTCGATCTGTGCTGCGGGTGGTCAGGGTGTGACCGCGATCATGGTCGCCTGAGAATTCGCGGAAAAATTCTTCCGTGAGTTTGTAACGGGCTCTCTCGGGTATCCGATGTACCGGATAGCTCCGTGTTGCCGTCTGACCCCCCGACCCGACGGCAACACGGGGCATCCTCTTTCTTTGTGTCTTATTGACGCGAAGGAAGGACCGCCGCTGGTGAGGAGGGGATTCCAGCGGCGGTCACTTTTTTGAAATCGACCCTCGCTCGCAACGAGTCCCGACTGAATCAGGGCCGCGTCGACGAAGCGCTGGACCGGGCGGGCCTGGAAGAATCCGGTGTGGCCACCGTCGTACCAGCCGATATCCGGGCGTCCCCAGTGTTCCCACAGTTGCAGCACCTGCTCGCGTGGGTGCACGATGCGGTCGGCGACGCCGGCGTAGATGAACCGGCCGCCGGGCGGCAGCTTTCGGTTGCAGCGACAGCGGCGAGATCATCTGCCCGATGGGTGCGGCGAGCTCGAGGGTTCTGCGGCGCGGGTCGGCCTTGTCCAGGCCGGCGTGGCGGCCCAGGATTTCGACCAGGTTCGACGGCGGCACGCCGAGGATGGCGCACGACAGCCCGTCCTCGAGGCTGGCGACGAGCGCCGCGATGTAGCCGCCCAACGAGATGCTGTTCAACCCGATCTGAGCGTCGGGCTGTTCTGAGCGGATCCAGGCGATCACCCGGCGGATGTCCCACACCGCCTGCGCGGTCGCGTGAACGTCGTCCATGACGTCCTCACCGGGATACACCGCGCCCTTGGGCAATCCTTTGGCTCGCGGCCCGTGCATCGGCAGCACCGGCAGCACCACGTTGAGTCCGAGGTCCTCGTGCAGATGCCAGGCCCGGAACAGGGTCAGGTCCAGTCCGGCGCGGCCCATCTCGGTTCCGTGGACGCACACCAGCCACGGCCGCGGCTCGGGGTGGCGCAGCATCAGGGCGTACTCGCGATGGTTTCCGCTGTAGCTCAGCCAGCGATCCCGGCCCGGCTCACCGGCATAGGGCTGGTAGCCGCTCTCGAAGGACAGCCGCTGGTGCGTGCGGTTGCGGCTGGTGAACGATCTGATGCTGACATCGGTGGGGGTCGGCGGCGCAGCGAAGAATCCTGCGGGCTTCTTCAGCCAGCCCTTCTTGCGGTAGAGGGCGAGCGCATCGGCGACCTCCCCGTTGATCCGCTCGTAGACTCTCGCGTCGCCCAGCGGGCGCCGCCAGCGCAGACCCACCAGCACGATCTCGTCGCGCAGCGCGTGGGTGGCCAGCGACAGCGTCGGGCGGGCGACGGGCAGTTCACCGCCGGCGCCGTCGAGGTAGGCGCCCCAGGAGCGGGCGTAGTAGCCTCCGGCCCTGGTGAAAGGGGCCACGATGTTCGCCAGCGAACCAGGCCCGCCCTGCTTCTTGCCGCCGTCGAGCGGCAGCCTCGGGCTCAGCACCGTTGCTGTCCAGGATCGCCATGCTCTGAACCTATCGAATGGCCGCTGTGGTGCCAGGGCCCAAGGTCCCGGAAAAAGGTCTCTTATTGACGCGGTTTCCCGGCACTGTGCCGAAAGCCGCAGTGTGCAACCTATGGCAGGGGGCATGGCCAGCCGGGGCTGGGGCGCGGCAAATCCCCGAGTCCTGGCGATATTGTTTGCCGCAGCTGCACTCAGCGTCGACGATCGTGATCCGGCCCGAATGCGAACGGCCCCGGAACCCAAAGGTCCCGGGGCCGTTTCGCGTTGACGGTTAGAAGGCCGCTTCGTCGAGTTCCATGATCTCGTTGTCGATCGTCTCGATCACCTGACGCGTGCTGGTCAGCAGCGGCAGCAAGTTCTTGGCGAAGAACGAGGCGACGGCGATCTTGCCCTCGTAGAAGGAGCGGTCGGCGCCGGTGGCGCCGGCGTCGAGAGCCTCGATGGCGACCGCGGCCTGACGCTGCAGCAGCCAGCCGATGACCAGGTCGCCGACGCTCATCAGGAAGCGCACCGAGGCCAGGCCCACCTTGTAGATGGACGCGGTGTCCTCCTGCGCGGCCATCAGGTAGCCGGTCATCGTGGCCGCCATGGCCTGCACATCCTCCAGGGCCTTGGCCAGCAGTTCGCGCTCGGTCTTCAGGCGGCCGTTGCCGGACTCGTTCTTGATGAACTCATCGATCTGGCCGGCCACGTGCGCCAGCGCCACACCCTTGTCGCGGATGATCTTGCGGAAGAAGAAGTCCTGCGCCTGGATGGCCGTGGTGCCCTCGTAGAGCGAGTCGATCTTGGCGTCGCGGATGTACTGCTCGATCGGGTAGTCCTGCAGGAAGCCGGACCCACCGAAGGTCTGCAGGCTCTCGGTGAGCTTGGCGTAGGCCTGCTCGGAGCCGACACCCTTGACGATCGGCAGCAGCAGGTCGTTGACCTTGGCCGCCAGATCGGGCTCGACACCGTGTACGGCCTTGGCCACCGCGGCGTCCTGGTAGGTCGCGGTGTAGAGGTACAGCGCCCGCAGCCCTCGGCGTAGGCCTTCTGGGTCATCAGGCTGCGACGCACGTCCGGATGGTGGGTGATGGTCACCCGCGGCGCGGTCTTGTCGGTCATCTGGGTCAGATCGGCACCCTGGACGCGCTCCTTGGCGTACTCCAGAGCATTGAGGTAACCGGTCGACAGCGTGGCAATGGCCTTGGTGCCCACCATCATTCGGGCCTGCTCGATGACCTCGAACATCTGCGCGATGCCCTCGTGCACCTCGCCGACCAGCCAGCCCTTGGCCGGTACGCCGTGCTGGCCGAAGGTCAGCTCGCAGGTGGCCGAGACCTTCAGGCCCATCTTGTGCTCGACGTTGGTGACGAAGACGCCGTTGCGCTCGCCCGAGCTCGCCGGTCTCGGGGTCGAAGAGGAACTTCGGCACGAAGAACAGCGACAGACCCTTGGTGCCGGGTCCCGCGCCCTCGGGGCGGGCCAGCACCAGGTGGAGGATGTTCTCGAACAGGTCATCTGAGTCGGCGGAGGTGATGAACCGCTTCACGCCGTCGATGTGCCACGAGCCGTCCTCCTGCTTGACCGCCTTGGTCCGGCCGGCGCCGACATCGGAGCCCGCGTCGGGCTCGGTCAGCACCATGGTGGCGCCCCAGCCGCGCTCGGCGGCGAGTACGGCCCACTTCTTCTGCTCCTCGGTGCCGAGGTTGTAGAAGATCTGCGCGAAACCCGGCGCCGCCGCCGTACATCCAGATGGCGGGGTTGGCGCCGAGCACGTGCTCGTGGAGGCCCACATCAGGACTCTGGGCATCGGCATGCCGCCGAGCTCCTCACTCGACGCCGACCCGGTCCCAGCCGCCGTCGATGAACGCCTTCACCGACTTCTTGAAGGTCTCGGGCAGGGTCACCGTGTGAGTGTT
>CAVXWQ010000040.1:0-62750 GCA_963765445.1 uncultured Actinomycetota bacterium | reverse complement strand
CGGATGTCGGCCGATATCGCGATGTTGCCCACTCACGCCGTCCACGGCGAGTACGACGTGATGATGGATCGCTATGCCCGTTGGCTGCTGGAAATGGGCCTAGCCCCCGGAGATCCTGGCGCTCGTATGACCTAGCCGGCCGGCCGTGGGTTACCTTGCACCCATGGCGCCGAGACGACCCGACGACGTAGATCACCCGGAAGCCCGAATGCGTTGCTCGATGCCACGGAGAGGTTGATGCTCAGCGAGGGCTATGCCGCGGTGACCTCGCGTCGGGTCGCGGCCGAAGCCGGAGTGAACCCCGGCCTGGTCTACTACTACTTCGGGCCGATGGACAACCTGTTCATCGAGGTGTTTCGGCGCCGCGCGGCGCGCATGCTGGAACGGCAGGGCGCAGCGCTGGAAAGCCAGCAGCCGTTGTGGGCACTGTGGGACCTGATCCGCGACCAGACCAACACCGGCCTCAATCTCGAGTTCCTGGCACTGGGCAATCACCGCAAAGCCCTTCAGGCCGAGATGAAGGACTTCTCGGTGCGGTTCCGCCGGGTGCAGTTCGACGCGATGTCGAAGATTCTGGCTCGCCACGACGTCGACCCCAAGCAGTGGCCGGCCGAAGCCGTGATCGTCATGTTCGACGGTGTCGCCCGATTCATGGGCGAAGAACGTGCCTACGGATTGAACTTCGGCCACAGTCAGGCAACCGCGGTCGTCGAACGACTGATCACCGACTTGGAAGGAAAGCGCGTGCAGCGCAGAAGGCGCCGATGACACTGCGATTCGGCGTGCTGTGGCCCTTCCGCAATCCGGAGTGGGCACGTGTGCCGTGGGAGGAGCTCTACCGCACGCACCTCGACCTGATCGTCGACTCCGAGCGGTTGGGGTTCGACAACGCGTGGCTCACCGAGCACCACTTCGTCGACGACGGGTACTCGCCGTCGCTGCTGCCGATCGCCGCAGCGGTGGCCGCGCGCACGACGCGCATTCGGATCGGGACGTTTCTGTTGCTGCTACCGCTGCACAATCCGGTCCGGGTCGCCGAGGACACCGCCACGGTCGACCTGATTTCCGGAGGCCGATTCGATCTCGGTGTGGGGCTGGGCTATCGGCTGGCCGAGTTCGACGATCAGGGCATTCCCGTCGCGGAGCGTGCCGGGCGGATGCAGGAGGGGCTGACGATTGTCCGCCGACTGCTCTCCGGTGAATCGGTGTCGTTCGACGGCAGGTACAACACGCTGCGCAACGTTCGGATCTCACCGCCGGCACTGCAGCGGCCGCATCCGCCGATCTGGGTGGGCGGCACAGCGCCGAAGGCGATCGAGCGGGCCGCGCGGATGGGCTTCCACTTCCTCAGCGGCGGACCGGGATCGGCCGCGGTCTATGACGCTGCACTGCGCGAGCATGACCTGGATCCCCGGAGTTTCAATGTCGCGGCGACGATGCCCACCTACGTCGCGGCGACCCGCGAACAGGCCTGGCAGATCGCGGCGGAACCGTTGCACTACATGGCATCCGGCTACGCCCAGTGGACCTCGGAGGCGAACAGCGCGGGTGGTTCCGAGATCGCGGTGCCTTCGGTGGACGAGATCATCCGCAGGCAGGAGATGGACTTCTTCGGCGAACCCGCACTGGTGGGCACCCCGCAGGATGTCATCGACCAGATCGAGGAGTACCGCGCGCGATCACGCCTGACCGACCTCGTCTGCGCAATGGCTCTGCCGGGGATGGCTGCCGACCAGATCCGTTCCGGGATGGAGCTTTTCGCGCAGGAGGTCATCCCGCACTTTCGGTGATCCTGACCGTCACGGGATGAACGCGGGCAGCGAATCCCAGCCCCGCACCGCCGGCGAGGACGCCATCCGGGCATTCTCGGTGTCGATCTCCCAGTCGGGGAAGCGCTTGAGGATCTCCTCGAGGGCGATGCGACCCTCCAGGCGTGCCAACGCCGATCCCATGCAGTAGTGCGCCCCGAGGCCGAAGGACACGTGCTTGGTGTTCGCACGGTGGATGTCGAAGCGGTCGCCGTCGGGGAATCGCCGGTCGTCGTGATTGGCTGAGCCGAGCAGGAACAGCATGACCGCACCCTCCGGGACGGTCTGGCCGTGGAACTCTGCGTCTTTGGCGACGTAACGGGCGAACTGCTGCGCGGGTCCCTCCAGGCGCAGTATCTCCTCGATGGCCTTCGGGATCAGAGCGGGATTATCGGCGAGTTCGCGTCGTTGATCGGGGTGCTCGGCCAGCACTTTGCCGCTCCAGCTGATCAGGTGGCCGGTGGTCTCGGCGCCGGCGGCGGCGAGCAGCGAGGTGTAGGTGAGCACCTCGTCACGGGTCAGTTGCCGGGTCGTCCCGTCTTCCTCTTCCAACTCGGCGTTGAGCAGATCGGTCATCAGATCGTCGGAGGGGTGTTCGGCGCGCCAGTCGATGTACTCGGCGAAACTGGCTCCGTCGGCGAAGTTCTCGGTGGGCTTGAGCTGCTCGCCGGGTTTCGCGCGCAACGCTTTGTCGGTGTCTTTGCGGTGGCTGTCCTGTTCCGACTCGGGAATGCCGAGCAGCATGCCGATCGTCTGCATCGGCACCCGGGTGCCGAGGTCGACCATGAAGTCGAAGCGCCCGGTTCCCATCACCGCGTCGAGACTTCGGGCGGTGAACGCCCGGACCTTCGGTTCGAGTTCGGCGACCCGGCGGGGCGTGAACACACCGTGCAGCACCTTGCGATACCGGGTGTGGCTGGGTGGATCGGTGTAGATGAACAGCGCCGGGGGCATCGTGAGGCCGGCCCGGATGAAGTCCAGGATCCCGCCCCGGCCGGAGATGAACGTGTCGTGGTCGAGCAGGACGCGGTCGACGTCGTCGGCGCGGCTCACGGCGTAGAAGTCATGGCGCTCGTTGTAGTACAGGGGCGCTTCGTCGCGCAGCCGCCGGTAGACCGGGTAGGGGTTGGCGTCGATGACCGGATCGAAGGGGTCGTAGTACAGATCGCTCGGAACCATCACCGACACGATCGGCCTCCTCGTGGTTTAGTCGTTCGCCTAACCGCACGATACCGAGGGTGTGAAGTGCAGACAAGACCCTGGCTACTCGGGCGGGGGGCCGGCTATCGGATGCCAGATCGGCGAGCCGCGCTCGGCCCGCATCGACGGCACTGTCGTGCCGTCGATGTCGGTAATGCCGTACTCCGCAGCTAGTTCCGCAGTGATGAAGGTGCCACCTGATCGGGCCATCACGTGGGGATCGGCGGCCAGGGCGGCGATCACCCGGCCGGGGTATTCCGGTGAACATCCGCCAGCCGGGTTGGTGGCGGCCGCCTTCGTCATGTCGGGATTCTGGGCGATGTTGCGTTGTGCACGCTCGGTATAGGTCAGGCCCTGCCAGAGAGATACGGAGGCGACGTTGCAGGGCTGCAGTTCGATGGCCATGTCCCGGGCCATCCGGTCGACCGCCGTCTTGCACATTCCAAACAGCACGCCGTAGGTGTAGGCGACGCCGGTGTATCCCGAGATCGCGACGATGAGCCCCGATCGCTTCGGAACCATCAGTGCGGCGGCGTGCCGCGCGGCGACGAAGTTCGAGCGCACGCCGACGTCAACCATTTCCCAGTTGCTCAACGGTTTTTCCCAGAACGGCGTCGGTTCGGTCAGGTCATCGGGAAGGGCAAAGGCGTTGTTGACCAGAATGTCCAGTGTGCCGTGCTCGCTTCGGACCCGCTCGAAGAGTTCGGCGACCTGGTGGTCGTCGGAGTGATCGACCTGGACCGCCACTCCCCTGCCGCCGCGGCGATCGACCTCCGCCGCGGTCTCCGAAACGGTGCCGGGAAGTGCGTGGGCGCCCGGATCGACGGTGCGACCGGTCACGTAGACGGTGGCGCCCTCGGCGCCCAGAGCGAGCGCGATACCCTTTCCGATTCCGCGTGAAGCGCCGGTGACCACCGCGACCTTGCCGCTCAGGCTAGGCATCGCCGGCTCACCGGGATGTGTGGCGCCCGCCGGTTGAGCAGCGG
Source organism: uncultured Actinomycetota bacterium (assembly GCA_963765445.1). GTDB lineage: Bacteria > Actinomycetota > Actinomycetes > Mycobacteriales > Mycobacteriaceae > Mycobacterium. The sequence goes on along the minus strand of CAVXWQ010000040.1, from coordinate 58,756 downwards.
CCGCTGGTAGGAGGGGTCGGAACGGCTGCGGGACGGCGTACCGTTGCCGTCGATGTCCGGGACGTCGGCGAACGGAATCGGCATGCTGGGCACCATGCCGGACCACTCGATGGCGTTGGTGCGCAGTGCAATTCGCCAGGTACCGTCGCGGCGTTCGAGTCGGTCGAAGTAGCGGCCGCCGGCCAGCCAGTTGGTCTCGTCGCGGTTTCGCGCCGCGAACAGGTAGTAGGTTTCCGAATGCGCGACGTCGCCGTCGATGTCGCAGGTGTTGTTCAGCAGGTTGTGCAGTGTCGCGACCTGTCCCCGCTCGTGCAGTTGTGCGGCCCAGGCGTACAGGTCCGCCGGGCCGCCGACGAAGTCGCCGGCGGCGATCACGGCGTCGGCGTGAAAGGCCGAGAGGAACAGCTCTTCGTCGAATCGATCCATGCCCCGGGAGAATCGCACCAGGCAGTCGAGAATGTCCTGGCGGTCGAGCAGCCTGTCGAGGCGAGCTTGTCGGTCAGCGTCCAACCTGGTCTCCCCCTCACGTCCGTCGCGGGAACACGCTACTGGCAGTGCGGATGTGCTGGACGGGATTCGGTCAGGCGACCGCGGTCAGCTCGCGCTGGGTCTCGGCGTCGAGCTCGATGTCGGCGACGGCGAGGTTCTCCTCGAGGTGCGCCAGCGACGACGTGCCGGGGATCAGCAGGATGTTGTCGGCGACGTTCAGCGTCCAGGCCAGGGCGATCTGGGCCGGGGTGTAGCCGAGCCGGTGTGCGGTCTCCTCGACGAGGTGGTGGCTGAGCACCGGGTTGACCGCGTTGAACGCCGAGCCCAGCGGGAAGAACGGGACGAACGGAATGTCGCGGGCGATGCACTCGTCCAGCACGGACTGCGAGGACCGGTCGACGAGGTTGAACGGGTTTTGCACGCAGGCGATCTCGGTGATCTCCAGTGCGTGCAGCAGTTGCTCGTAGGTGACGTTGCTCAATCCGATGCCGCGGATCAGTCCCTCGTCGCGGGCGGAGATCATCGCCCCGAGCTGGTCGGTGAACAACTGGTCGGGCTCGTCCTCACCCATCACCCGCAGGTTGACCGCCGCCAGCTGGTCGACGCCCGAGGCTGCGCAGGTTGTCCTCGATGCCGGCGCGCAGCCGGTGCGGTTCGGCGTCGGGCAGCCAGGCGCCCTTGTCGTCGCGCTTGCCGCCGACCTTGCTCACCAGGGCGAGGTTGTCCGGATACGGGTGCAGCGCCTCGCGGATCAGTTCGTTGGCCACGTCGGGGCCGTAGTACTGCGCGGTGTCGATGTGGTCGACGCCGGAGTCGACGGCCCGGCGCAGCACTGCCAATGCCTCGTCGCGGTCGCGGGGCGGGCCGAATACACCCGGCCCCGGCAGTTGCATGGCGCCGAACCCGACGCGGTGGACGTTGTAGCCGGCCAGCGGGAATCGTTGCATGACAACCATTACGCCACGCGCCTCCGGATTGTTCCGAGCCGGCCCGCCTACCGCGCCTCGCGATCCTTGCGCCAGTCGCCGATCGCGGCCAACCGGCGCCGTTGCTGGGTGGCGGCGCCGGCGTCCAGACCGTGGTCGCGGTCTTCCAGATACCCGACGACGCGCTGCCGGTGTTCGACGGGGTTGGAGTCGTCGTACTTGAATTTGGCCTCGACGCGTAGAACGGCGAGCCGCACGCCGCGGATTCCGGGCAGCATCCGGCCGTACGGTTCCTCGCCGACTCCCACGGCGGCGTGGCGGCCCTCCGGCTGAAAGTCGCCGAGCTGGGCGGTGAGGATCTCCACCTTGCCGTCCGGATCGTCGATGATCGTTGGGCGGCAGACGAATTGGACGGCGGAGTAGTAGCTGGTGGGCACGCCGTCCTCGTCGGGTCCGCCCGCTTTCGCACGCCAGTAGGTCGGGATGTAGGCGTAGTCGCCGATCACTGCCATTCGTACCTCAGCAGCGGCTTCCAGGTGCGGCCAGACCGGGTTGGGCCGGGCGAGATGGATGAGCAGTTCTTCGCCGGCCAACGTGAAATGCACCGGCAGCACAAGCGGCGCCTGTGCGGGGTCGAGGTTGTTGACGGCCAGGACTCCGAACCGGTCCGTCGAGGCGAGCCAGTCCTGCCACTCGGCGGTGTCGAGAGCGGCGTCCCAGGGATGGATGAGCATGTCAATCTCCTCGATCAGAGTCGGTTGATATCAGCCGGCGGGCGATGCGCACGTCTGGCCCCAAGCGGCCCAGGTGCCCGACGAGGTCGTCGGCGGCCGCGCCAAGCCCCTCGTCCGTCATCGGACCCAACGCATCGAGGATGAACAGCGCAGCCGTGGTGTCCTCACGCAGTTGGGTGCGCCGAGCCTGACGCCAGTTCCACCGTCGGCACGTGACTCCGGCGTCGTCGCACCACACCACCTCGCCAGGTTCGGGGTGCTCGATCACTGGCTCGCCGTCGGCGAGGGTGTCGAACGGTTCAGCGCCGCTAGCGCGGATGAGTCGCGGTGGACCCGCGTAACAACTCAGGTCCTCTCCGCCCAGCGGCAACTGGTGACGGACGGAGACCGCGTTGTAGAGATCGGTGAGCCGGTTGACCCGCGGCAGTCCGGACTCGGCGCGGCGGATCAGCGCCTCGACGCTGTTGCGGGTGCGCTGCGGCTTGGCGCCGAAGGCACGGTAGGTCTCGCGCCAGGCCGCCACGTGCGGCAGATCTTCGACCGGATGGCTGCCAAGATGTTGGCGCACCGCAGTTTCGGCCGCCGTCAACAGCGCTTCACTACCCTGGTCGCTGGGGGCGGGAACCAACCCGTCGACGGCAATGAGCAATGCGCGGTAGTCGGGCCGAAGCGCGAATACCGATTCATCGACGCTGGCGCAGGCCAGGAAGTCCTCCAGCATCAGTCGCCTCCCGAGCCGACCCCGGGCTCGAAAACGGCCAGCGAGAAGCGGGCCGTTCCCCTGCCGGCGTTGGCGTAGGAGTGGGCGACGTCACCGCTGAAAGTGATCGCGTCGCCGGCGCGGAGCGTGACCGATTCATCGGCGACCTCGACCAGGATGGAGCCCTGCTGGACGTGGATCAGTTCCTTGGTGCCGGCCGCGTGCGGCTCGCTGGTGTGGGCTTCGGCAGGTGCCAGGCTCCAGTCCCACAGTTCGATCACGTCCGGTGGTGCGGTGCCCGCGACCAGAACCCCGCGCCCGCCACCTTCACCGCACCACAGGGCGGCACCTTCACCTCGGCGGGTGACCTTCACCGATGCGCGTTCGGGCGGTTCGACCAACGCGGGCAGCCCGATACCGAGGGCGTCGCTGAGCCGCAGCAGCGTTCCCACACTCGGGTTCACCTCGCCCTGCTCGACGCTGACCACCATGCGCCGGCTCACACCAGCCGCTGCCGCCAGCTGGTCCAGCGTCCATCCCCGCGACAGACGTTCCTGCTTGACACGAGCGCCGATGACCGATGCAAGGGCCGCCGCACTCTGGTCCATACAGTGCACTATATCGCACTACTAGTGCAGGACGTTGAGTGGGTGGCCGCCTCCGGGTGAGCCGACAGGAGCGGCTCATCAGGAGGCGGGGATGAAAAGCATTGCCCCACAGACGCGGAACGGGCCGCCGGTTGTCACCGGCGGCCCGTTACGACTGTTGTCTTACGCGGTGGGCGTAGCACCCAGGTGGGAGATGAGGTCAGGCTTCATCGCCTGAAGCTCACGGCCCCAGTACGCCCAGTTGTGCGTGCCGTTGTCCGGGAAGTTGAACACACCGTTGGTGCCACCGGCCGCGAGGTAGTTGTCGCGGAAGGTGATGTTCGTCTTGATGGTCAGGCCCTCCAGGAAGGTGGCAGGCAGGTCGCCGCCGCCGAGCTCGTTGGGCTTGCCGTTACCGGCGTAGACCCACAGGCGGGTGTTGTTGGCGACGAGCTTGCGGGATCTGCACCATCGGGTCGTTGCGCTGCCAGGCGTTGTCCGGGTCGCCGGTCGGGCCCCACATGTCGTCGGCCTTGTAGCCGCCGGCGTCACCCATCGACAGGTTGATCAGGAACGGCCACCAGCCCTCGGACGGGTTCAGGAAGCCCGACATCGAACCCGCGTAGGTGAACTGCTGCGGGTGGTAGACGGCGAGGATCATCGAGGCCGAGCCGGCCATCGACAGGCCGATCGCGGCGCTGCCGGTGGGCTTGACGCTGCCGGTTGGCCGACAGCCACTGCGGCAGCTCGCTGGGTCAGGAAGGTCTCCCACTTGTAGGTCGAGCAACCGGCCTTGCCGCACGCCGGCTTGTACCAGTCGCTGTAGAAGCTCGACTGGCCGCCGACGGGCATGATGATCGACAGACCCGAGTCCAGGTACCACTCGAACGCCTGGGTGTTGATGTCCCAGCCGTTGTAGTCGTCCTGGGCGCGCAGGCCGTCGAGCAGGTAGACCGCGGGCGAGTTCGCGCCGCCGCTCTGGAACTGGATCTTGATGTCGTGTCCCATCGACGGGCGACGGCACCATCAGGTACTCCACCGGCAGACCGGGGCGCGAGAACGCTCCCGCCGTTGCCGATCCGCCCACCAGGCCGATCAGGCCCGGAAGCGCCGCCGTCAGAACGGCGGCGACTGCGAATCGGCGCGGCCAACCGCGCACCTTGTCGAACAGGGACTTCACCAATCCACCCCAGCTTTCTATGAACCCCGACTTGTCGGACTGCAGGGATGAGTAAAACACGTCGTCGTGAAGCATTGAAAGTCCAGCGCGTTACCGATTCGTTATCAAGGCCTTGTCAGAGGCCTGAACGAAAACTAATGTCACTTTTAGTTTTCCGGACGCCCGCAGCCCCCAACTTCTCGGGAGATTCCATGGAATCCTTCACCCACCTGCGCAAAGGCGCTACCCCGCACCGGGTACACGCCGACCTCGGCGGCCTCAAGGACGACGAACTGGGCCGCGGTGGTTTCACCGGCAGGACGGCCAACATATATCGCCGCAATGACCCGACCGAATTTCGCGCCGTCGGGCCGCTGCGGCCCCTCGACGTCCTCGCGACCGAGCTCAAACCCGGCGATGCCACCGATGCCGCCGGAGCACCGCTTCTGCTGTTCTCCAACCCCGACTGCCGCATCTCGCTGAGCCGCCGCAGTCGAGGCCATGCCGTTTCACGTCCGCTACGTCGACGGCGACCTGCTGTGTTTCGTCCACGAGGGTGCCGGGACGCTGGAGACCGAGTTCGGGCCGCTGAGCTACCGCAGCGGTGACTGGATCTACCTGCCGAAGGCGTGTACCTGGCGGCAGCTGCCTTCCTCCGGCGGGGAGAGCACCTGGCTGATGATCGAGGCCACCGACGAGTTCCGGGTCCCGCCGGCAGGCCCGCTGGGGCGGCACTGGCCGTTCGACCCGGCCCAGGCCGTCATTCCGGAGCCCACGCCCATCGATGACGACGGCCGCGACGAGTACGAGGTGCGGCTCTACCACCGCCCGGTCGATGGCGTCGAGAGCACCACGCTGCTCTACCAGCACAACCCGATCGACGTCGAAGGCTGGCGCGGCGACAACTACCCGTTCACCTTCAACGTCGCCGACTACAACGTCATCACCTCCGACAGCGTTCACCTGCCGCCGACGGTCCACCTGTTCATGCAGGCGACGGGGGTCTACGTCTGCAACTTCCTGCCCAAGCCCGCCGAGACGGTGCCCGGTACCGAGCGCACACCCTGGTATCACCGCAACGTCGACTTCGACGAGATCGCGTTCTTCCACGGCGGCTCGCTCTACGGCATCCCGATGCCGCCGGGCCTGATCAGCCACGCGCCCCAGGGCGTGCACCACGGCGCGCCGGAGAAGGCCCGCGAACGCGCCCGGCGCAAGTTCGACGAGTACGACAGCGTCGACTGGCAGGTCATCGCCATCGACACCCGCAAGCGGCTGGTTCCCTCGGCCGAGGTGCTGGCTCACGACCTGGGGCAGCACTGAGGTGGTGACGCCCGTCAAGCACGCCTACGACCGGATCCCGTATCTGGTTGCCTACCAGAATGATTCGCGCGTCCGCGACGTCTACGGCGGTGTGGCCGAGTTGGTGGTGCTGGAAAGCTACCTGCTCAAGCCGACGACGCCATCCGACACCGTGCTGGTGTTCATGCACCCGATCGGCGGCGGCGCGTACCTGCCGATGATCAATGCGCTGGCCCGCGCCGGCCACCACGTCATCTACTGCAACAGCCGGTTTCGCGGCACCGACTCCGCGCTGCTGATGGAGAAGGTGGTCCAGGACCTCGGCGAGGCCGTCAAGGACGCCAAGAACCGGCTGGGCTACTCCAAGGTGGTGCTGGCCGGCTGGAGCGGCGGCGGCTCGCTGTCGATGTTCTACCAGCAGCAGGCGCAGAACCCGACCGTCACCGCGAGCCCGTCCGGCGACGGACCCGACCTCACCGCTCTCGGGCTCATCCCGGCCGACGGGATCATGCTGCTGGCCGCCCACATCAGCCGGCACGGCACGCTGACCGAATGGCTGGACGCCTCGATTCTCGACGAGTCCGACCCCACCAAGCGCGACCCCGAACTCGACCTCTACAACCCCGACAACCCCAACCAGCCGCCCTACAGCGCCGAGTTCCTGGAGCGCTACCGCCAGGCCCAGATCGACCGCAACCGGCGAATCACCGCGTGGGTCAAGGACGAAACTGGCCGAACTGCGGGCGGCCGGGCGCCCCGATGACGAGTTCGGCTTCGTGGTGCACGGCACGATGGCCGACCCGCGCTGGCTGGATCCGGCGGTCGATCCCAACGATCGGACCCCGGGCACCTGCTATCTGGGCGATCCTGCTGTGGTGAACATGAGCCCGGTCGGCCTGGCCCGGTTCTGCTCGCTGCGCAGCTGGCTGTCGCAGTGGAGCTACGACGACGCCAACGGCGACGGCGTGGAGTGCGGCCGCGACATCGCGGTGCCGGCTCTGGTGATCGGCAACCGCGCCGACGACGCCTGCACGCCCAGCCACACCCGTCGGCTCTTCGAGGCCATCGGACATCCCGACAAGGAGATGTATGAGATCGACGGCGCCAACCACTACTACTCCGGACCCGGCCAGCGCGAGACGCTGGCCAAGGCGGTCGGCATCGTGACCGACTGGCTGGTGCGCCACGACTTCGCGAAGGCGGACGCATGATCGGCGCGAGCAGACGCAAAATCGCACTGACGGCACTTTTATGCGAGTTTGCGTCTGCTCGCGGCGAAGGCGGCCCGATGACGCCCCCAACCGGCGCCTTGGACGGGATCCGCGTCATCGAGGTCGGCACGCTGATCTCCGGGCCGTTCGCGGGCCGGCTGCTCGGCGACATGGGCGCCGACGTCGTCAAGATCGAACCGCCCGGCTCCCCCGACCCGATCCGCACCTGGGGGCAGGCCGAGATCGACGGGCACCACTTCTTCTGGACCGTGCACGCGCGCAACAAGAAGTGCATCACCCTGAACCTGCGCGAGCCGCGCGGCCGCGACCTGTTCCTGCAGCTGGTCGAGCGCTCCGACATCATCGTCGAGAACTTCCGGCCGGGCACCCTGGAGAAGTGGGGCCTGGGCTATGACGTTCTGCGCCAACACAACAAGGGCATCATCCTGGTGCGGGTCTCCGGCTACGGACAAACCGGGCCGGACGCCCACAAGGCGGGGTACGCATCGGTGGCCGAAGCCGCCAGCGGACTGCGGCACATGAACGGCTTTCCCGGCGGACCCCCGCCACGGCTCGCGCTGTCCCTCGGTGACAGCCTGGCCGGGATGTTCGCCGTCCAGGGCGCGCTTGCGGCGCTGTACCGGCGCACCGTCAGCGGCGAGGGGCAGGTGGTCGACGCCGCGCTCACCGAGGCGTGCCTGGCCATCCAGGAGTCCACCATTCCCGACTACGACGCCGGGCGGCGTCGTGCGCGGGCCGTCGGGAACCCGGCTGGAAGGCATTGCGCCGTCGAACATCTACCGCACCGCCGACGGCAGCTGGGTGGTGATCGCGGCCAACCAGGACACCGTGTTCCGGCGGCTGTGCTCGGCCATGGGACAACCCGAGCTGGCCACCGACGACCGGTTCGCCGATCACGGTGCCCGCGGCCGCAACCAGGACGAGCTGGACAAGATCATCGGTGACTGGGCGGCCCAGCGTCAGCCCGAGGACATCATCGAAACCCTCAGCGCCGCAGGGGTGATCAGCGGACCGATCAACACCGTCGCCGAAGTGGTGCGCGATCCGCAACTGCAGGCGCGCGGCATGCTCGTCGAGCACTTCGACGAGGGCATCGGGCGCAACGTACTGGGCCCCGGCGTCATCCCGGTGCTCTCGCAGACGCCCGGCAGCGTGCGCAACGCCGGCCCGGCGCGGCCGGGCCAGCACAACGACGAGGTGTACGGCGACCTGCTGGGGCTGACCGCCGACGAGATCGCCGACCTGGAGTTCCAGGGGGTGCTGTGAACGGTCTTCCCGAACACGTCACGATCCGCGAGGTGGCCCTGCGCGACGGCCTGCAGATCGAGACACCGATCCCGTTGTCGGCCAAGCTCGAACTGCTGGCCGCGATCGCGGCCACCGGGGTGCGCGAGGTCGAGGCGACGGCGTTCGTCTCACCGTCGAAGGTGCCGGCACTGGCCGACGCGCCCGACCTCGCCGCCGCGTTGAGCGACTATCCCGACATCGAGTTCTCGGCGCTGGTGGCAAGTCCCAACGGCGCCAAGCGCGCGATCGCGGCCGGCCTGCGCTCGCTGGAGTACGTGGTCTCGGCGGCAGACGGGCACAGCCGCGCCAACGTGGGCCGCAGCAGCGCCGAGGCCACCGCGCAGATCGGCGAGATCGTCGCGATCGCCCACGACTCCGGCGTCAGCGTCGAGGTCATCATCGCCACCGCATGGGACTGCCCGTTCGACGGACCCACCCCGCCGCAGCGGGTCCTCGAAATCGTCGACGCCGCAGTCGATCACGGGGCCGACCGGCTGGCCATCGCCGACACCATCGGCACCACCACGCCCGGACGGGTCACCTCGCTGGTGAGCCAGGTGCGGCCGCGCATCGGCGACCTGCCGCTGGGCGCGCACTTCCACAACACCCGCGGCGCGGGATTGGCCAGTGCGTATGCCGCGGTGGCCGCGGGCGTGACCCGGTTGGACTCGTCGGCCGGCGGTCTGGGCGGCTGCCCGTTCGCGCCGGGCGCCAGCGGCAACATCGCCACCGAGGACCTGGTCTACCTGTTGCGCGACAGCGGAATCGCGGTGGACGTCGACCTGTCCGCGGCCATCGCCGCCGCCCGCGTCGCCCAAGCCGTCGTCGGCCACGAGCTGCCCAGCGCGCTGCTGCGGGCCGGTGACCGGATCCTGGACTGAGCGCCCGTGCCCACCGACGCCCCGCGAACACTGAGCAGCAAGGGTCGCCAGACCCAGCAGGCCATCGAGCATGCGGCCCGGAAGCTGTTCGCCGAACGGGGTTTTCACGGCACCACGCTCTCCGACATCACCTCGGCGGCCGGGCGGTCACCGGCGGTGTTCTACCGCTACTTCAGCGACAAGGAGGACCTGCTGGCCGCGCTGGCCGAGTCCTTCCTGCACGACGTCGTCCTGCCGTCGGGCCTTCGGGTGCATCTTCCCGACTCGCCGCACGACGACGGGTTCTTCGCCTCGGTGGTCACCGGCTACTGGGAGATGTTCAAGCAGAACATCGGCATCATGGTCGCCGTCGACCAGCTCGCCGCCACCCAGACCCGGTTCGCCGCGCTGCAGAACCAGTTCCGCCAGTTCGGCATCGACATCGTCACCGCGTCGGTGCGGCGAGCCCAGGAGCAGGGACACGCCGCCGCGCTGAACCCCGAACACACCGCGCTGGCGATCGCGCTGCTGTTCGAGCAGTTCACCACCGTGTGCCTGCGCCCGGACACCGCGGGCCTGGGCCTGCGGCTCTCCGACGCCGAGGCCATCGCCACCCTGTCCACCATCTGGAAGAAAACGCTGTACGGCTTCTAGAACCCGAGGAGATCACCGTGGATTTCACACTGCCCGAACACCTTCCGCCGCTGCTGGCCGAGATGGACGCGTTCATCGAAGCCGAGATCAAGCCGCTCGAGCGGGAGAACATGCAGTACTTCGACCGCCGTCGGGAGTTCGCCCGCACCGACATCGACAACGGCGGCATCCCCCGCCGGGAGTGGGAGGACCTGCTCGACGAGATGCGCCGCCGCGCCGATGCGGCCGGCTGGCTGCGCTACGGCCTGCCGTCGAAGTTCGGTGGCCGCGACGGCACCAACCTCGACATGGCGGTGATCCGGGAACACCTGGCGCACAAGGGTCTCGGACTGCACAACGACCTGCAGGACGAGTCGTCGATCGTCGGCAACTTCCCGCAGATCATCATGATGGACCGGTTCGGCACCGACGACCAGAAGAAGGACTGGATCGAGGCCATGCTGACCGGCAAGCGGTCGATGGCGTTCGGCCTCACCGAACCCGCGCACGGCTCCGATGCCACCTGGCTGGAGACCAGGGCCGAGCGGGACGGCTCAGGAGAAGGCGCGGACTGGGTGATCAACGGCACCAAGCGCTGGAACACCGGCGTGCACCGGGCCACCCACGACCTGGTCTTCGCCCGCACCTCCGGCGAGCCCGGCCAGGCCCGCGGCATCACCGCGTTCCTGGTGCCCTGTGACGCCGAGGGTTTCGAGGTGCCCTACTACTGGTGGACCTTCAACATGCCCAGCGACCACGGCGAGGTGGAACTGCACGACGTGCGGATCCCCGCCGACGCCGTGCTCGGCCAGATCGACCACGGCCTGGAGGTGGCGCAGACCTTCCTGCACGAGAACAGGATTCGGCAGGCCGCCAGCAGCCTGGGCGCGGCGCAGTACTGCATCGACCGCGCAGTCGAGTACGCCGGTCAGCGAGTGACGTTCGGTAAGCCGCTGTCGGTCAACCAGGCGGTGCAGTGGCCGCTGGTGGAACTGCAGACCGAGGCGCAGATGGTGCGGCTGCTGGTGTACTACGCCGCATGGGAGCTCGACCGCAACCATCACCTGGAGGTGTCGGACAAGGTGTCGATGGCCAACTACCGCGCCAACCGGCTGGTGTGCGAGGCCGCCGACCGGGCCATGCAGGTCCACGGCGGGATCGGCTACAGCCGCCACGAGCCGTTCGAGCACATCTACCGCCACCACCGCCGCTACCGGATCACCGAGGGCGCCGAGGAGATCCAGATGCGCCGAGTGGCCCAGCGGCTGTTCAAGTTCGGCAAGCCGGCCCGCTGACGTGCCAGCCGAGAAGCTCTCCGCCGACCTCACCGCGGTGCTGCGGCCGCTGCTGGGTGAGAACACCGACGTGGTCAACCTCCGGGCGCTGACCGGTGGGGCCAGCCGCACCACGTGGGCGTTCGAGGCCGTCACCGGAACGCAGCACCGCGCGCTCATCCTGCGAACCGGCGCACCCGACGACATCCACGCCGGCATGGAACTCGAGGCTGCAGTGCAGGCCGCCGCGGCGGCTGCCGGCGCGCCGGTGCCCAACATCCTGGTGGCATCCGATTCCCCTGCCGCACTGGGTAATCCGTTCCTGATCTGTGACGAGATCGCCGGTGAGACGATCGTGCGTCGCATTCAGCGCCAACTCGACGACGAGGGCCGCAGGCGGCTGCTGGTTCAGTGTGCGCAGGCACTGGCCGCGATCCACCGGGCGCAGGCGAACGCACCCGGCCTCGTCGAGCACGACCAGCTGGGTCAGTGGCGCCAGCAGCTCGACGACATGGCCGACACCACCGCCACTTTCGAGTGGGCGTTCCGCTGGCTCGCCGCGAATCGACCCGCGCCGTCGCCAACCTGCCTGGTGCACGGCGACTTCCGGATGGGCAACCTGATCGTCGACGGCTCCGGACTGGCCGCCGTGCTGGACTGGGAACTGGTACACATCGGCGAGATCTACCAAGACCTGGCCTGGTTCTGCATCCGGGCCTGGCGGTTCGGCGCCCCGGCAACGCTGGCCGCAGGCGGACTCGGCAGCATCGAGGACTTCGTGTCGGCTTACGAGCAGGCCAGCGGCACCAGCGTCGATCGCGCGACCCTGCACTGGTGGCTGGTGCTGGCCACGCTGGGCTGGGGGGTGATCTGCCGCTACCAGGCCGAGCGGCACCTGTCCGGGCAGACCCGCTCGGTCGAGCTCGCCGCGATCGGACGGCGCGTGTGCGAAACCGAATGGGATGTCCTCGACCTGCTGGAGAGCGCGCCATGACCGGACTCAACGGACGGCCCACCACCGCCGAACTCGTCGCCGCCGTGGCCGAGTTCCTCGAAGGCGACGTCCGGTCGGCCACCACCGGGTCGGTCAACTTCCACGCCCTCGTCGCCGCCAACGTGCTGCGCACCGTCGAACGTGAGCTGCTCGACCAGACCTCAGCGGAGCCGCTGGCCGCGCTGGCCGCACTCGGCTACGCCGACGAGGACGCCCTGGCCGCGGCCATCCGGGCCGGGGCCCTCGACGACCGCGGCGCCGACGTGCTGCCCTGCCTGCGGACGCTGGTGCGCCACCGGCTGTCCATCGCTCATCCCGGATACGATCAGCCGACAAGGGGGGGGGCGGGAGCGCCATGACCCTGACCAGAACCGAAACTCTCGACGTCGCCGAACGATTGTTCGCTGCGATCGAGAGCCGGCGACATCGCCGCGCTGACCGCACTGTGGTCCGACGACGTCGTCGTCTGGCGCCAGGGCGGCGGCCGGGAACGGGACAAACCCCGGGCCCTGGGCGTTATCGAGTGGTTCGTCGACGCCACCACCGACCGGCGCTACGAAGTGCTGGACCGGCAGGCGTTCGACGGGGGCTTCGTCCAGCAGCACATCCTGCACGCCACCACGCGGGCCGGTGAAAAAGTGGCGCTGCGGGTGTGCCTGGTGGTCAAGTTGGAAGCGGACGGCTTGATCCGGCGGATCGACGAGTACCTCGACCCCGCCGAACTCGCCCCACTGTTGTGATGACTCAGATGGAGGTGACATGAGCACCCTGCACGCATTGCTCGCCGACCCGGCCACGGTCGGGGTCTGGAATCTGGTGCCCGCCCGCTCCTCGGTGCGGTTCAAGAACAAGACCCTGTGGGGCCTGGTGCCGGTGAACGGCGAATTCACCGACGTGAGCGGTGACGGCCAGATCACCGCGAAGGGCGCGGTGTTCGGCCGGGTGGACGTCCGCGCCGCATCGCTGCGGACCGGGATAGGAAAGCGCGACGAGCACCTGCGCTCCCCCGACTTCTTCGACGTCGAGAAGTATCCGGAGATCAGCATCGTCGTGACCGACGTGACCGCCACCGGCGAGCGCACCGCGGACCTGCGCGCCGAGCTCACCCTGCGGGGCACCACGCAGCCGCTGCCGCTGTCGGCCACCGTCGACCATGACGGCGACACCGTGCGGATCTCGGCGCAGACCACCGTCGACCGGACGGCGTTCGGCGTCAGCGGCAACATGGTCGGCATGATCCCGGCCACGACCACGTTGATCGCCGACCTGCTCTTCGCCAAGGCGTGATTCGGGCGCGCATATCGTCGCCTGCCGACGACAAGCGCGCCGAAATCACGCGCTCTCGCAGTAGCATCGGCTGCGTGTCTGGCCCCGGCGGCGCTCAGCCCATCCACATCCTGGTGTACAGCAGCAATGCCCGGACCCGCGAGCAGGTGCGCCTGGCGCTGGGCAAGCGGGTCCATCCGGAGCTACCGGACCTGACCTACACCGACGTGGCCACCGGGCCCATGGTGATCCAGCTGATGGACCGCGGCGGGTTCGATCTGGTGATCCTCGACGGCGAGGCCGCCCCGGTCGGCGGGATGGGCATTGCCAAGCAGCTCAAGGACGAGATCACCGACTGCCCGCCCGTGCTGGTCCTGACCGGCCGTCCTGACGATGCGTGGCTGGCCAACTGGTCGCGCGCCGAAGCCGCCGTACCCCATCCGATCGACCCCATCCGGCTGGGCGAGGCGGTGGTCGGTTTGCTGCGCGCGCCGGTGTAGCGGCGAAACGCCAATTACACTGTCGCTCTTGCCCTCTCGTAGGGAGACGGACCGCGTCCAGTTATTGAAGCCATCCTAACGAAAACGCGTCGGCCCACGTAACAAGATCGCTAGGCTGTGCTTCAGCTCACATCGAGAGCCCAAGCGAGGAGTGGCACAGCGGTATGAGTCTCTACACACCCATCCTGGTGCTGGGAGTCATCGCGGCGGCGTTCGCGGTCGTGTCGGTGGTGATCGCGCTGGTAATCGGCCCCCGGCGGTACAACCGGGCCAAGCTCGACGCCTACGAGTGCGGCATCGAGCCGATGCCGGCAGCCGGCCGGCCAGCGGTTCCCCGTCAAGTACTACCTGACCGCGATGCTGTTCATCGTGTTCGACATCGAGATCGTGTTCCTCTACCCGTGGGCGGTCGCCTTCGACCAGCTCGGCACTTCGGCCTGGTCGAGATGCTGATCTTCATCGCCACGGTGTTCGTCGCGTACGCCTACGTGTGGCGGCGGGGTGGCCTCGAGTGGGACTAGAAGAACAGCTGCCCGGCGGCATCCTGCTGTCCACGGTGGAGAAGGTCGCCGGGTTCGTCCGCAAGGGCTCGCTGTGGCCGGCGACGTTCGGCCTGGCCTGCTGCGCCATCGAGATGATGGCGACGGCGGGCCGCGGTTCGACATCGCCCGCTTCGGGATGGAGGTGTTCTCGGCCACCCCGCGGCAGGCCGACCTGATGATCGTCGCGGGGCGGGTGAGCCAGAAGATGGCCCCGGTGCTGCGGCAGGTCTACGACCAGATGGCCGAACCCAAGTGGGTCCTCGCCATGGGCGTGTGCGCGTCCAGCGGCGGCATGTTCAACAACTACGCCATCGTGCAGGGCGTCGACCACGTCGTGCCGGTCGACATCTACCTGCCCGGCTGCCCGCCGCGGCCGGAGATGCTGCTGCACGCGATCCTGAAGCTGCACGCCAAGATCGCCGAGATGCCGCTGGGCGTCAACCGCACCGAGGCGATCGCCGCTGCCGAGCAGGCCGCGCTGGCGGCCCAGCCCACCATCGAGCTCAAGGGCCTGCTGCGATGACGGGCTGGCAGGAGTCTGACGACGAAGTCATCGGCGTGCGCCGGGGCATGTTCGGCATCAACGGCAGCGGTGACACCTCCGGGTATGGCCGGCTGGTCCGCGAGGTCGCCCTGCCCGGCAGCACGCCGAGGCCCTTCGGCGGCTACTTCGACGAGGTGGTCGACCGGCTGGCCGAGGTGCTGGGCGCCGACGCCTTCGAGGCGGCCGTCGAGCGCGTCGTGGTCTTCCGCGACCAGTTGACGCTCGAGGTCCGCCGGGAGCACCTGCCGGCTGTCGCGCGGGTCCTGCGCGACGACGAGGCGCTGCGCTTCGAGCTGTGCTGCGGAGTCTCGGGCGTGCACTACCCCGAGGACACCGGCCGGGAGCTGCACGCCGTACTACCCGCTGATGTCGATCACCCACAACCGGCGGGTGCAGCTCGAGGTGGCCTGCCCCGACGCGGATCCCCATGTCCCCTCGCTGTTTTCGGTGTATCCGACCTGCGACTGGCACGAGCGGGAGACCTACGACTTCTTCGGCATCATCTTCGACGGGCACCCCGGGCTGACCCGCATCGAGATGCCCGACGACTGGGTGGGCCACCCGCAGCGCAAGGACTACCCGCTGGGCGGAGTTCCGGTGGAGTACCACGGCGCCCAGATCCCGCCGCCCGACGAGCGCAGGTCGTACCACTGATGAGCGAACACATCGAAGACCCCGGCTCAACTGCCGGCTCCGCCGGCGGTGACGGCGTCATCGTCCTGGGCGGACAGGACTGGGACGAGATCGTCGCGGCCGCCCGCCAGGGCGAGGCCGGCGAACGCATCGTCGTCAACATGGGCCCCCAGCACCCCTCGACGCACGGGGTGCTGCGGCTGATCCTGGAGATCGAGGGCGAGACGGTCACCGAAGCCCGCTGCGGGATCGGCTATCTGCACACCGGCATCGAGAAGAACCTGGAGTACCGCACCTGGACGCAGGGCGTGACGTTCGTGACGCGGATGGACTACCTGTCGCCGTTCTTCAACGAGACCGCGTACTGCCTTGGCGTGGAACGACTTCTGGGCATCACCGACGACATCCCCGAGCGCGCCACGGTGGTCCGGGTGATGCTGATGGAGCTCAACCGCATCTCGTCGCACCTGGTGGCACTGGCCACCGGCGGCATGGAACTCGGCGCGATGACGCCGATGTTCTTCGGGTTCCGCGAGCGCGACCTGATCCTGACCGTGTTCGAGGCGATCACCGGGCTGCGGATGAACAATGCCTACATCCGCCCGGGCGGACTGGCCACCGATCTGCCCGAGGACGGCGAGCAGCGGGTGGCCGACCTGCTGAAGATCCTGCCCGGTCGGCTGAACGAACTCGGCGACCTGCTGACCGAGAGCTACATCTGGAAGGCCCGCACCGAGGGCGTCGGCTACCTCGACCTGACCGGCTGTATGGCGCTGGGCATGACCGGGCCGGTGCTGCGCTCCACCGGCCTGCCGCACGACCTGCGCAAGTCCCAACCGTATTGCGGTTACGAGACTTACGACTTCGACGTCATGACCGACACCGGCGCCGACTGCTACGGCCGCTACCTGATCCGGGTCCGCGAGATGCACGAGTCGCTGAAGATCGTCCAGCAGTGCCTGGACCGGCTGGAGCCGGGTCCGGTGATGATCACCGACAAGAAGCTGGCGTGGCCGGCCGATCTGAAGCTGGGCCCCGACGGGCTGGGCAACTCACCGCAGCACATCGCCAAGATCATGGGGACGTCGATGGAGGGCCTCATCCACCACTTCAAGCTCGTCACAGAGGGCATCCGGGTGCCGGCCGGGCAGGTCTACACCGCGGTGGAGTCACCGCGCGGCGAACTCGGCGTGCACATGGTGTCCGACGGCGGCACCCGGCCGTACCGGGTGCACTACCGGGACCCGTCGTTCACGAATCTGCAAGCGGTGGCGGCGATGTGCGAGGGCGGCATGGTCGCCGACGTGATCGCGGCGGTGGCGTCGATCGACCCGGTGATGGGCGGCGTCGACCGATGAGCGTCGATCGAATGACGATACGTGAACTCACGCTGGGCCCGCGGCCCGAAGAGCCCGGCCCGCCCATCGGCGGCCGCGAGTCCTACCCCGCCGACGTCGTCGCGCGGTTGGCCGCGGACGCCGCGACCATCATCGCCCGCTATCCGCAGCCCCGCTCGGCACTGCTGCCGCTGCTGCACCTGGTGCAGTCCGAAGACGGCTACCTGACCAAGGCGGGAATCGCGTTCTGCGCCAGCCAGTTGGACCTCAGCGACGCCGAGGTGGCCGCGGTGGGCACGTTCTACTCGATGTACCGGCGCACCGAGACCGGCGAGTACCTGGTCGGCGTGTGCACCAACACGCTGTGCGCGATCATGGGTGGCGACGCCATCCTGGAGGCGCTGGAGAACGACCTGGGCGTCGCACGCCGGGCAGACCACCGGCGACGGCCGGATCACCCTCGAGCACATCGAGTGCAACGCGGCGTGCGACTACGCGCCGGTGGTGATGGTCAACTGGGAGTTCTTCGACAACCAAACCCCCTCGAGTGCAAGCGAACTCGTCACCGCACTGCGGGAGGGCGCGCCCGTCGCACCCACCCGCGGTGCCGCACTGTGCTCCTTCCGCGAGACCGCGCGGACACTGGCCGGCGTCGGACCGCGATGCCGTCGACACCAGCTTGCCGGGCGATGCGACCCTCGCCGGCCTGCGGGTCGCCAAGGCGTTGGCGCGAGGACGGAGAACAATGACCCTGACTCCGGTTCTGAGCCGGTTCTGGGACGAGCCCGAGCCGTGGACGCTGCAGACCTATCTGCGCCATGAGGGATACCAGGGGCTGCGCACGGCGCTGGCCATGAAGCCCGACGACGTCATCTCGACGGTCAAGGAGTCCGGTCTGCGCGGCCGCGGCGGCGCGGGCTTCCCCACCGGGACCAAGTGGTCGTTCATCCCGCAGGACGCGACGGGCGCCGGCGCCAAGCCGAAGTACCTCGTGATCAACGCCGACGAGTCCGAACCCGGCACCTGCAAAGACATTCCGCTGCTGTTCACCACCCCGCACTTCCTGGTCGAGGGCGCGATCATCGCGGCCTACGCGATCCGGGCCCGGCACGCCTTCGTCTACGTCCGCGGTGAGGTGCTGCCGGTGCTGCGCCGGCTGCAGAACGCGGTCGCCGAGGCCTACGAGGCCGGCTACCTGGGGACGAACATCCTCGGTTCGGGTTTCGACCTCGACCTGATCGTGCACGCCGGTGCCGGCGCCTACATCTGCGGCGAGGAGACCGCCCTGCTGGACTCGCTGGAGGGCCGGCGCGGCCAGCCGCGGCTGCGTCCGCCGTTCCCCGCGGTCGCCGGCCTCTACGCCTGCCCCACCGTCGTCAACAACGTGGAGTCCATCGCCAGCGTCCCGCCGATCCTGCTCAACGGGGTGGACTGGTTCAAGTCGATGGGCACCGAGAAATCCCCCGGCTTCACGCTGTACTCGCTGTCCGGGCACGTGAACCGGCCCGGGCAGTACGAGGCGCCGCTGGGCATCACCCTGCGTGAACTGCTGGAGTACGCCGGCGGCGTCCGGACCGGCCACGAGCTCAAGTTCTGGACGCCGGGCGGGTCGTCGACTCCGCTGCTGACCGCCGAACACCTCGACGTGCCACTGGACTACGAGGGCATGGCGTCGGTCGGGTCGATGCTGGGCACCAAGGCGCTGCAGATCTTCGACGAGACCACCTGCGTGGTGCGCGCGGTCCGGCGCTGGACGCAGTTCTACGCCCACGAGTCCTGCGGCAAGTGCACGCCGTGCCGCGAGGGCACCTACTGGCTGACCCAGATCTACGAGCGGCTGGAGACCGGGCGCGGCACCGAGGAGGACATCGACAAGTTGCTGGACATCTCCGACACCATCTTCGGAAAGTCGTTCTGCGCCTTGGGCGATGGCGCGGCCTCACCGATCATCTCGTCGATCAAGTTCTTCCGCGACGAGTACGAGGCGCATCTGGGCGTCAGCTGCCCGTTCGACCCGTACGCCTCGATGCTGACCGCGCCGGAAGGAGTGGGAGCGTGACCGTTCCTTCCGCGAGCAGACACGAAGTCCCCGACACGCCGAGGACAAGCGGACGTATGCGTCTGCTCGGCACACGAAGTCGAGATGGTGAACCTCGTCATCGACGACGTCGAGATGTCGGTTCCCAAGGGCACGTTGGTGATTCGCGCCGCCGAACTGCTCGGCGTGCAGATCCCGCGGTTCTGCGACCACCCCCTGCTCGACCCGGTCGGCGCGTGCCGCCAATGCCTGGTCGAGGTCGAGGGCCAGCGCAAGCCGATGGCCAGCTGCACCATCACCGTCACCGAGGGCATGGTGGTGCGCACCCAGTACACCTCCGAGGCCGCCGACAAGGCCCAGCACGGCGTGATGGAACTGCTGCTGATCAACCACCCGCTGGACTGCCCGGTCTGCGACAAGGGCGGCGAATGCCCGCTGCAGAACCAGGCGATGTCCAACGGCCGGGTGGAGACCCGCTTTTCCGACATCAAGCGCACCTTCCCCAAGCCGATCAACCTGTCCAGCCAGGTGCTGCTCGACCGCGAGCGCTGCGTGCTGTGCGCCCGATGCACCCGCTTCTCCGAACAGATCGCCGGCGACCCGTTCATCTCGCTGCTCGAACGCGGCGCCCTGCAGCAGGTCGGCATCGCTCCCGGCGAGCCGTTCGACTCCTACTTCAGCGGCAACACCGTCCAGATCTGCCCGGTCGGCGCGCTGACCGGAACCGCCTACCGGTTCCGGGCCCGCCCGTTCGACCTGGTGTCGAGCCCCAGCGTCTGCGAGCACTGCGCGTCGGGCTGCGCCCAGCGCACCGACCACCGCCGCGGGGTCGTGCTGCGCCGCCTCGCCGGCGACGACCCGGAAGTCAACGAGGAGTGGAACTGCGACAAGGGCCGGTGGGCCTTCACCTACGCCCGGGTCGGCGACCGGATCACCACTCCCCTGGTGCGCGACGACGACGGTGCGCTGCGTCCGGCCTCCTGGTCGGAGGCCATCGCGGTGGCCGCCGCCGGCCTGACGACAGGTCGGACCGGTGTGCTGGTCGGCGGCCGGGTCACCGGCGAGGATGCCTACGCCTATTCGAAGTTCACCCGAATGGTGCTGGGCTCCAACGACATCGACTTCCGCTCCCGGCCGCACTCGGCGGAGGAGGCGCAGTTCCTGGCCGCCCGGGTCGCCGGTCGGCGTCGACGTCCGCTACGCCGACCTGGAGACCGCGCCGGTGGTGGTGCTGGCCGGTTTCGAGCCCGAGGAGGAATCGCCGATCGTCTTCCTGCGGCTGCGCAAGGCTGCTCGCAAGCGTGGCCTGAAGGTGGTGTCGATCGCGCCGTTCGCATCACTCGGTTCCGCCAAGTTGGGCGCCCGGGTGATCCCCACCGCGCCGGGCGGCCGAGGCGGCCGCCCTCGACGCCCTCGACGAGGCGCTGCTTTCGCAGCCCGGCGCGATCATCCTGGTCGGTGAGCGGCTGGCCACCAGTGCCGGTGCGCTGTCCGCGGCGACGCGGCTGGCCGATCGCACCGGGGCCCGGCTGGCCTGGATCCCGCGGCGGGCCGGGGATCGCGGCGCGCTGGACGCCGGCTGCCTGCCCAACCTGCTGCCCGGCGGCCGACCCGTCGCGGATGCGACTGCGCGCCAACAGCTCACGGCGGCGTGGCACATCGACGAGCTGCCCGCCGAACCCGGCCGCGACATCACCGAGATCCTGGCCGCGGCGGCCGACGGTGACCTCGATGCTCTCCTCGTCGGCGGGGTCGACCCGGCCGATCTGCCCGACCCGCACACCGCACTGGCCGCCATCGAGGCGGCCGGCTTCGTGGTGAGCCTCGAGCTGCGCGAGTCGGCGGTCACCGCGCTGGCCGACGTCGTCTTCCCGATCGCGCCGGTGGCGGAGAAGGCCGGCTCGTTCACCAACTGGGAGGGCCGGATCCGGCCGTTCGAACCGGCGCTGACGTCCAATGCCTTCTCCGATCTTCGGGTGCTGCAGACGCTGGCCGACGAGCTCGGCGCCGACCTCGGGTTCCGCACCGCCGAGCAGGCTCGCGCCGAGATGGCGGCACTGGGGCGCTGGGACGGGCCGCCCGCCGCGGCACCGGAGGTGCCCGGCAGTCGGGAGCCGTCGCTCGGCAAGCACGAAGCGGTGCTGGCGGGCTGGCGAATGCTGTTGGACCACGGCCGGTTACAGGACGGCGAACCGTACCTGGCGGGTACCGCGCGGCCACCGGTGGTTCGGCTGTCGGCGGCGACCGCCGCCGGGATCGGCGCGGGCGACGGTGACGTGGTCAGCGTGTCGAGTGGCCGCGGCGCGGTGAGCCTGCCACTGGTGATCACCGAGATGCCCGACGGCGTGGCGTGGCTGCCGCTGAACTCGCCCGGCAGCGCGGTGCACGAGCAACTCGCGGTCACCACCGGCGCGGTAGTCCAGATCGAGCGGGAGGCAACGGCGTGAGCTATCCGGACATGACGGTGTTCGGGCACGACCCGTGGTGGCTGATCCTGATCAAGGCGGTCGCCATCTTCGCGTTCCTGCTGCTGACCGTGCTGGCGGCGATCCTCATCGAGCGAAAGATCCTGGGCCGCATGCAGATGCGCTACGGCCCCAACCGGGTCGGCCCGTTCGGGCTGCTGCAGTCACTGGCCGACGGGATCAAGCTGGCGCTGAAGGAGGGGCTGGTGCCCGCCGGCGTCGACAAGCCCATCTACCTCCTCGCGCCGGTCATCTCGGTGACCACCGCGATCCTGGGCTTCGCCGTGATGCCGCTGGGCCCGGTGGTGTCGGTGTTCGGGCACCGCACTCCGCTGCAGCTGACCGACCTGCCGGTCGCCGTGCTCTACGTCCTGGCGATCACCTCGATCGGGGTGTACGGGATCGTGTTGGCGGGCTGGTCTTCCGGGTCGACCTACCCGCTGCTGGGTGCGCTGCGCTCCAGCGCCCAGGTGGTCTCCTACGAGATCGCGATGGCACTGTGCTTCGCGGCGGTGTTCCTCTACGCCGGGACCATGTCGACGTCGGGAATCGTCGCCGCCCAGGAGCACACCTGGTACGTCGTGCTGCTGCTGCCGTCGTTCGCGGTGTACGTCACCGCGATGGTCGGCGAGACCAACCGCGCCCCGTTCGATCTTCCCGAGGCCGAAGGCGAACTCGTCGGCGGCTTCCACACCGAGTACTCGTCGCTGAAGTTCGCGATGTTCTTCCTCGCCGAGTACGTCAACATGACCACCGTCTCGGCGCTGGCGACCACCCTGTTCCTCGGCGGCTGGCGCGCGCCGTGGCCGATCAGCCTGTGGGACGGCGCCAACAACGGCTGGCTGCCGCTGCTCTGGTTCATCGCCAAGGTGTGGACGTTCCTGTTCGTGTTCATGTGGCTGCGCGCGACGCTGCCGCGGCTGCGCTACGACCAGTTCATGGCGATCGGCTGGAAGCTGCTGATCCCGGTGTCGCTGGTCTGGATCATGATCGTCGCCGTCCTGCGCGCCGCTCGACCTCACCGGCGTGATCCCCGCCCTCATCGCCGCGGCCGCGCTGCTGGCGGCCCTGCTCGCGGTCAACGCACTGCGGCACAGGACGACCCGGCGCCGCGATGCCGCCGATACCGATCCTGCCGCCCGATGCCAGGGCGTTCCCGATCCCTCCGATGCCCGGCACGGCCGGCGCTCGGCGCGGACACAGGCCAAGGAGAAAGCCGATGCCTAAGTTCCTCGACGCCGTCAAGGGTTTCGGCGTCACGTTCGGGACGATGTTCAAACGGCCGATCACCGAGCAGTACCCGGAGGAGCCGGGCCCGGTCGCGCCGCGCTACCACGGCCGCCACCAGCTCAACCGCTACCCCGACGGGCTGGAGAAGTGCATCGGCTGCGAGCTGTGCGCCTGGGCCTGCCCGGCCGACGCGATCTACGTCGAGGGCGCCGACAACACCGAGGCCGAACGGTTCTCCCCGGGTGAGCGCTACGGGCGGGTGTACCAGATCAACTATCTGCGCTGCATCGGCTGCGGCCTGTGCATCGAGGCCTGCCCCACCCGGGCGCTGACGATGACCAACATCTACGAGATGGCCGACGACAACCGCGGCGACCTCATCTACGGCAAGGACAAGCTGCTCGCCCCGCTGCAGCCCGGCATGGAGGCGCCGCCGCACCCGATGGCGCCGGGGGCGACCGACGACGACTACTACCTGGGCAACGTCAAAGGCGTCGCCGAAGAGGTCACCCGATGACGATCACCCTGCTGGCGGCCGAAACACTGACCCGCACATCGACATCCGAGGCGGTGGCGTTCTGGATTCTGGGCGCCCTCGCCGTCGTCGGTGCCGTCGGCGTCGTCGCCGCACCCAAGGCGGTCTACTCCGCGATCTGCCTGGCCACCACCATGATCTCGCTGGCCATGATCTACGTCGCTCAGGACGCGCTGTTCCTCGGCGTGGTGCAGGTGGTGGTCTACACCGGCGCGGTGATGATGCTGTTCCTGTTCGTCCTCATGATCATCGGCGTCGACTCCGCGGAGTCCCTGGTGGAAACCCTTCGCGGCCAACGGGTTGCGGCCATCTTGGTCGGACTGGCCTTCGGCATCCTGCTGATCGCCGGTATCGGCAGCGCGGCGACCACCGGCTTCGTCGGCCTGAAGCAGGCCAACAGCGGAGGCAATGTGCGAGGGCCTGGCCACCTTGATCTTCACCCGCGACCTGTGGGCGTTCGAGATCACCAGCGCGCTGCTTGATCACCGCCGCGCTGGGCGCGATGGTGCTGGCCCACCGGGAGCGCTTCGAGCGGCGGCAGACCCAGCGCGAGATGGTCGTCGAACGCTTCCGCATCGGCGCACGCGCCACGCCCAAGCCCAACCCCGGCGTCTTCGCCCGGCACAACGCCGTCGACACCTTCGCCCGGCTGCCCGACGGCTCCGACGAGGACTCCTCGGTCTCCACCATCATCCGTCGCCGGACGGTCACGACACCCGACGGCGGGAACGGCGAGAAATGAACCCGGACAACTACCTCTACCTCTCGGCGCTGCTGTTCACCATCGGCGCGGCCGGAGTGCTGTTGCGGCGCAACGCCATCGTGATGTTCATGTGCGTCGAGCTGATGCTCAACGCCGGCAACCTGGCGTTCGTCACGTTCTCGCGGATGCACGGCCACCTCGACGGGCAGGTCGTCGCGTTCTTCACCATGGTGGTGGCGGCCTGCGAGGTGGTGGTGGGCCTGGCCATCATCATGACCATCTTCCGCACCCGACGCTCGGCCAACGTCGACGACGCCCACCTGCTGCGGCATTGAACGGCACCGGGATGCAGACACTTCTGTTTCTGACCATTGCGCTGCCCCTGGCCGGGGCGGTGGTCCTGCTGCTGGGCGGCAAGGCCACCAACGCCTGGGGCCATCTGCTGGGCTGCGCCACCGTCGCTCGGCGCATTCGCCTGCGGCGTGGCGCTGTTCACCCATCTGCTCGGGCTGCCCGGCGAGTCACGCTCAGGTGCACGAGGTCCTGTTCTCCTGGGTCCCCGTCGGCGTGCTGAAGGTGGACTTCGGCCTGCAACTCGACGCGCTGTCGGTGTGCTTCGTGCTGCTCATCACCGGCGTCGGTTCGCTGATCCACATCTACTCCGTCGGCTACATGTCCCACGACCCGGAGCGGCGCCGGTTCTTCGCCTACCTGAACCTGTTCGTGGCGGCGATGCTGCTGCTGGTCCTCGCCGACAACTACCTCGGGCTCTACATGGGCTGGGAGGGCGTCGGTCTGGCGTCCTACCTGCTGATCGGGTTCTGGTCCTACAAGCCGAGCGCGGCCGCCGCCGCCAAGAAGGCCTTCGTGGTCAACCGGGTCGGCGACATGGGTCTGGCCATCGCCATGATGGTGCTGTTCAACGCGGTCGGCTCGGTCACGTTCAGCACGGTGTTCTCCTCGGTGCCGGCCATGACCAGCGGCACGCTCACCGCCGTCGGCCTGCTGCTGCTGCTCGGCGCCTGCGGCAAGAGCGCCCAGGTGCCGCTGCAGTCCTGGCTCGGCGACGCCATGGAGGGCCCCACCCCGGTTCAGCGCCCTGATCCACGCCGCGACCATGGTCACCGCCGGCGTCTACCTGATCGTGCGCTCGGGCCCGATCTTCAACGCCGCGCCGACGGCGCAGACCGCCGTGGTGATCGTCGGCGCGGTGACGCTGCTGTTCGGCGCGATCGTCGGCTGCGCCAAGGACGACATCAAGAAGGCGCTGGCCGCCTCGACCATGTCCCAGATCGGCTACATGGTGCTGGCGGCCGGGCTGGGACCCGCCGGCTACGCGTTCGCGATCATGCATCTGCTCACCCATGGCTTCTTCAAAGCCGGGCTGTTCCTCGGCGCCGGCTCGGTGATGCACGCCATGGGCGACGAGACCGACATGCGCCGCTACGGCGAACTGCGCAAGCTGCTGCCGATCACCTTCGTGACGTTCGGGCTGGGCTATCTGGCCATCATCGGAGTGCCGCCGTTCGCGGGCTTCTTCTCCAAGGACGCCATCATCGAAACGGCCTTCAACACAGGCGGACTCAGGGGCTGGCTGCTCGGCGGCGCGGCGCTGCTCGGTGCCGGTATCACCGCGTTCTACATGACCAGGGTCATGCTGCTGACCTTCTTCGGCCGGGCCCGCTGGACCGAGAAGGCCACCGAGACCTACCCGCACGAGTCGCCGGCGGTGATGACCTGGCCGATGATCGTCCTGGCGGTCGGTTCGGTCGGCGCCGGTGCGGTCCTGGCCATCGGGCACACGCTGCAGAACTGGCTGGAACCCGTTGTCGGCAGCCACGAAACCGAACATGCCGTGCCCGCGTGGGTGATGACGGTGACCGCGCTGGGGGTGGTCGCCATCGGTGTCGCGGTCGCCTACCGGATGTACGCGATGCACAACGTGGCGCAGACCGCGCCGCAGGACGTGTCCGCCCTCACCGTGGCAGCGCGCCGCGACCTCTACGGTGACGCCGTTCAACGAAGCCACGTTCATGCGCGGCGGCCAGGAACTGACCAAGGCGCTGGTGGTGTTCGACGACAAGGGTGTCGACGGGGCCACCAACGGGCTGGCCCACCTGGTGGGCCGGATCTCCGACGGGCTGCGCCAAGTCCAGACCGGCTTCGCCCGCTCCTACGCGCTGTCGATGCTCGCCGGGGCCGCCCTGGTGATCGCCGCGGTTCTGATCAGGACGTGGGGGTGAGCACGATGACGAACTTTCCCTGGCTGACCCTGCTGTGGGCGATCCCCGTCGTGGGCGCGGCGGTGATCATCGTGCTGCCCGCCTCGCTGCGCCAGTTCGCCAAGTACGCCGGGCTTGTCGTCGCCCTGGTGGTGCTCGGCGCTCGCGCTGCTGCTCGCCGTCCGGTTCAACCCGGCCGGTGAACAGTTCCAGTTCGTCGAGGACCATCCGTGGATCCCGTCGTTCGGCACCGGCTACATCCTGGGCGTCGACGGCATCGCCCTGGCTCTGGTGGTGCTCACCGCGGTGCTGGTGCCGCTGCTGCTGATCGCCGGCTGGCACGACGCCGACGACCGGCCCGGGCTGGCCGGGCGTGGGCCGCACAGCTACATCGCGCTGACCCTGGCGGTCGAGGGCATGGTGATGATGTCGCTGACCGCGCTGGACATCCTGCTGTTCTACGTGTTCTTCGAGGCGATGCTGATCCCGATGTACTTCCTCATCGGCGGGTTCGGCAACGAGAACCGCGTCGAAGGCCGCGGTGAAGTTCCTGCTGTACAACCTGTTCGGCGGGCTGGTCATGCTGGCCGCCGTGATCGGGCTCTACGTGGTCACCTCCGCCAGCAAGGCGTTCGACGCCGGCACCTTCGACTTCCGGGCCATCACCGATGCGGTGGCCACCGGGAAGTTCGTCATGCAACCCGGCATCGCCAACGTGCTGTTCCTCGGCTTCATGTTCGCCTTCGCGGTCAAAGCCCCGCTGTGGCCGTTCCACCGCTGGCTGCCCGGTGCCGCGGTCGCAGGCCACGCCGGCCTCGGCGGTGCTGATGATGGCGGTGCATGGACAAGGTCGGGACGTTCGGCATGCTGCGCTACTGCCTGCCGCTGTTCCCCGACGCCGCAACGTATTTCCGGCCGGTCATCATCACGCTGGCCGTCATCGGCATCGTCTACGGCGCGATCCTGGCCATCGGACAGACCGACGTCATGCGGCTGATCGCCTACACCTCGATCAGCCACTTCGGCTTCATCATCCTGGGCATCTTCGTGATGACCAGCCAGGGTCAGTCCGGCTCGACGCTGTACATGGTCAACCACGGCATCTCGACGGCCGCGCTGTTCTTGATCGCCGGCTTCCTGGTCAGCCGGCGCGGCACCCGCACCATCGCCGCCTACGGCGGCGTGCAGAAGGTCGCGCCCGATCCTGGCCGGCACCTTCCTGATCTCCGGTCTGGCGACGCTGTCACTGCCCGGCCTGGCGCCGTTCATCAGCGAATTCCTGGTCCTCATCGGCACATTCACGCGCTACCCCGGCTTCGCGGTGTGCGCCACGATCGCGCTGGTGCTCTCGGCGCTCTACGTGCTGTGGATGTACCAGCGGATGATGACCGGCCCGGTCACCGAGGGCAACGAGACGGTGCGGGATCTGCGGCCGCGCGAAATCCTCGTCGTGGCGCCGCTGATCGCCCTGCTGATCACGCTCGGGGTGTACCCGAAGATCGCGCTGGACGTCATCAACCCCGCCGTCACCGCGACCCTGACCTCGATTCACCAACCGGACCCGACTCCCACGGTCGCGCAGGGGGCCCGCCCATGAACCCGCCCAGCATCGCCTACGGTCAGCTGGCGCCGATGCTGATCGTCTTCGGCGCCGCCGTCGCCGGTGTGCTCGTCGAAGCGTTCCTGCCGCGCAAGGCGCGCTACCGCACGCAGCTCACGCTGAGCCTGGCCGCGCTGTTCGTCGCGCTGATCTGGGTGCTCAGGATCACCCTTCAACTTCGTGGCGGCATCGGACAATCGGTCGTCGCCGGTGCCGTCGACATCGACCGGCCGACGCTGTTCCTGCAGGGCACCATCCTGCTGATCGGTGTGCTCAGCGTGCTGCTGATCGCCGAACGCCGAGCACCGGCCGAATCCCGCGACGGCGCAGTCGGCATTGGACGCCTTCACGGCCGACGCCTCGACCGTGCCGGGCAGTGTGGCCGAGAAGGTGGCCACCAAGGCCGCGCTGATCCAGACCGAGGTGTTCCCGCTGACGATGTTCGCCATCGGCGGCATGATGCTGTTCCCCGCGGCCGGGGACTTCCTGACGATGTTCATCGCGCTGGAGGTCCTCTCGCTGCCGCTGTACCTGATGTGCGGACTGGCCCGCCGGCGGCGTCTGCTGTCGCAGGAAGCGGCGCTGAAATACTTCCTGCTGGGCGCGTTCTCGTCGGCGTTCTTCCTCTACGGCATCGCCCTGCTGTACGGCTACGCGGGCACGCTGAGCCTGACCGGCATCGCCGAGGCCATCAACAGCAAGCCGGGCAACACCACGCTGGCGCTCCTCGGCGCGGCACTGGTCGTCGGTCGGCCTGTTGTTCAAAGTGGGTGCGGTGCCGTTCCACTCCTGGGTTCCCGACGTCTACCAGGGTGCGCCCACGCCGATCACCGGGTTCATGGCCGCGGCCACCAAGGTCGCCGCGTTCGGCGCGATGCTGCGGGTGTTCTACGTCGCACTGCCCGCCCTGAGCCACGGATGGCGGCCGGTGCTGTGGGTGGTGGCCATCCTGACCATGGTGGTCGGCACGGTGACCGCGGTGACGCAGACCGACGTCAAGCGGATGCTGGCGTACTCCGCGGTGGCGCACGCCGGATTCATCCTCACCGGCGTGATCGCCGGGAACCAGCCCGGACTGTCGGCCACGCTGTTCTATCTGTTCGCCTACGCCTTCTCCACGCTCGGCGCTTTCGCGGTGGTCAGTGTGGTGCGCGACGCCAACGGCGCCGAGGAGACCTCGATGGCCCGCTGGGCCGGACTCGGCCGGCGCTATCCCCTGGTGGGCGTGGTGTTCTCGCTGTTCCTGCTGGCGTTCGCCGGCATTCCGCTCACCAGCGGCTTCGTCAGCAAGTTCGCGGTGTTCAAGGCCGCCGGTCAGGGCGGCGCGATCCCGCTGGTGATCGTCGGCGTGCTGGCCTCGGCGATCGCGGCCTACTTCTACGTGCGGGTGATCGTGCTGATGTTCTTCACCGATCCGCCCGAGGACGCACCCGAAGTCGTCACGCCGAGCGCGCTGAGCGTGGCGACGATCGCGCTCACCGCCGCGATCACGTTCCTCCTCGGTGCGTTGCCGCAGCCGCTGCTGGACCTGGCCAACAACGCCGCCCGGTTCCTGACCTGATGATCCTGCTCAGCGACGACCACGGCGCGGTCCGGGTCCTGACGATGAACCGGCCCGAGGTGCGAAACGCGTTGAGCACCGAGCTGTTCGAGGCCCTCTACGCCGCACTCGGTGAGGCCGACGCCGACGACGCGGTCCGCGCGGTGGTGCTCACCGGCACCGACCCGGCGTTCTGTGCGGGAGTGGACCTCAAGCAGGCGCAGAACCTGGGGATGGACTACTTCGCCCGCTTCGACAAGATGAACTGCATGAACCGCATCGTGGCGCTGCGCAAGCCGGTGATCGGCGCGGTCAACGGTGCGACGTTCACCGGCGGACTGGAGATCGCGCTGGCGTGTGACTTCCTGATCGCCTCGGAGCGCGCCGTTTTCGCCGACACGCATGCGCGGGTCGGCATCCTGCCCGGCGGCGGGATGACCGCGCGACTGCCTCGGCTGGTCGGCTCCGGCATGGCCCGCCGGCTGTCGATGACCGGTGAGGTGGTCGACGCGGCCCGCGCCGAGACCATCGGCCTGGTCACCGAAGTCGTTGCCCACGAACGACTTCTGGACCGTGCGCTCGAGCTGGCCGCCCAGATCGCCGAGGTGCCCGGGCCGGTGATGTCGGGCCTGAAGGAGATCTACCGCAGCGGCACCGCGGCGGTCACCGACCCGGCGCTGAAGGCCGAGCGGGTGGTGTCGGCCGGCACGCATGTCGAGCACCGAGCAGCTGGCCGCCCGCCAGCGCGAGGTCGCCGAGCGCAACAAGCGCCAGATCAAGAGCTAGGGCCTCGGCGCACCGCGCACGGATTCGCGCGGCCGATTTTTGTCGGTGGCTGCTGCGATGATGTGGTCATGTCCTCGACGCGCTGCCACGGCGGTCACTCCTGCTGAGCGTCTTGAGGTGTTGTTCGAGGAGTTGGCGGAGTTGGCCGGTCAGCGCAATGCGATCGATGGGCGCATCGTGGAGATCGTCGCCGAGATGGATCGCGACGAGCTGTGCGGGGCCACGGGTGCCCGGTCGGTGCGCGGCGTTGGTGGCCTGGAAGCTGGGCTCCTCCTCGGCCAACGCCAAGGCGATCACCACCGTCGCGCGCCGCAGCGAGGCCTTCCCCCGCTGCGTCAGGAGAACTGCGGCAGGGTCGGCTGTCACTGGATCAGGTCGGTGTCATCGCCGCACGGGCCGCCGACGGATCTGATGAGCACTACGCCCAGTTGGCTGCGGTCGCCACGGTCAACCAGCTGCGCACCGCGGTCAAGCTCGAACCGCGCCCCGACCCTGATCCCCGGCCCGGACCCGCAGCCGCTCGATCACCAAGACCTGCCGATGAGCAGTTCACGCTGGTGGCGGATCACCCTGCCCCACGACGAGGCGGCGAAGTTCGACGCGGCGCTGGCGTCCCACTCGCGAGGCGTTGATCACCGAGTGGAAACAGCGACCACGGCACGACGCCTCGGAGAGCGCGCCGCCGATGCCCAACGACCGTGGATGCGTTCCTGCGTCTGGTCGAGGCCGGCTGGGACGCCGAAGCCACCCGCCGCCCGCACGGCCAGCACACCACCGTGGTGGTCCACGTCGATGTCGAGACAGCGCGCCGCCGCCCTGCATCTGGGTCCACTGCTCGTCCGAGGCCGAACGCCAATACCTGACCTGTGATGCCACCTGCGAGGTGTGGTTCGAACGCCACGGCCGACCCATCGGTGTCGGGCGGGCCACCCGCACGGTCAGCCGGCGGCTGCGCCGCGCCCTGGAGCACCGCGACCGCAGCTGCGCGGTCCCGGGCTGCGGGGCCACCCGCGGACTGCATGCCCACCACATCCGGCACTGGGAAGACGGCGGCCCCACCGAGCTGTCCAACCTGGTCCTGCTCTGCCCGTATCACCACCGGGCCCACCACCGCGGCCTCATCACCATCACCGGACCCGCCGACAATCTCACCGTCACCGACAGCTGACGGGCGACCACTCAGCGCAGCGATCACTGGCGCGCCCACCCACCGGTCCCCCACCCGATGTCCCACCCTGCCCCGGACCGACCGGCGAACGCGCCGACTGGTGGTGGTACGACCCCTTCCAACCACAACCACCACCCACCACCAACTAGACAACTGGACGCCGAGCTAGCCGATCGCGGTCTCGATGTTCGTGAACGGGCTGAAGCTGCCGTCGAGCACCTCGAGGTGGCCGATGGTCCGGCCCGTCACCACGTTCGGGTCGACGAGCGTCAGTTCCACTGCCGCACGGGCGAACTCGTCATCGGGCGAGACGGCTGGCGAACTCGCTGCGGTAGTACGACAGGCCCGGTGTCGGGATCGGCCGCGACGGCGCCAGGGCGTTGACGGCGATGTTGCGGCGCTGCAGATCGTAGGCGGCACACCAGGTCAGGTGCTCGAGTGCCGCCTTGGAGCCGCCGTAGCCGGGCAGCACGCCGCCTGCGAAGTTGTGGTACGGCCCGTCACCGGGAACCCGCGAGGCCACCGAGGTGACGTTGATGATCGAGCCGAAGCCGGCGTCGAACATGTCCGGGCAGACCAGCTGGATCAGCTCGTAGGAGGCGAACACCCCGATCTCGAAGTGCCGCCGGTAGGCCGACAGCGGAATGGCGAGGAAGCCGGGCCAGTCGGCGTTGGCCGCCTTCGGGGCGCTCGCCGGCTTGGCCGCCTTGGGTGCCGCGTCCGGCTTCGGCGGACGTCCGGGTGCGGTGAAGGCCGCGTTGTTGACCAGGATGGTGATCGGCCCGAGCGCGGCCCGAGCCTCCTGCACCAGACGGGGAATGTCGTCGCGCTCCAACAGATCGGCCGCGATCGCGACGGCGCGCCCGCCGGCCGCCTCGATGGCCGCGACGGTCTCGCCGATGGTGCCGGGCAGCCGCTCGTCCCACTGCTGTTGAGTGCGGGCCACCACGGCCACCGCGGCGCCCTCGGCCGCCAGAGCCAGCGCCGTGGCGCGGCCCAGTCCGCGGCTGGCGCCGGTGACGATCGCGGTGCGTCCCGCCAAACGTCCAGTCATCACATCAGTCCTCTCGGTCACAGGGCCACGCCGTGCACCAGGATGGCCGTGGTCTGGTCCACCCAGGCGTCGTCGAGGTCACCCTCGGGCACCAGCAGCATCCGCATCATCGTCGCACCGCCGATCAGCTCGATGAGGCGGTCGGGGTCGACGTCGGCATGCACCTCGCGGCAGTGCACGGCCTCCACCAGGCGGTGATGCACCGCGGCGAACAAGCCGGTGAAGCGGGACATCACCCGCGCGTTGAGGTCGGGGTCGGCACCCATGTCGGCGATGAGTCCGGGCAGCGCCGCGCGGACGACCGGACTGGTGAAGACGTCGCGGGTCGCGGCCAGCATGGCGCGGACGTCGCCGGCGATGTCACCGGCAGGAGCGGCCAGCGCGGAGGGCGCCGTCGGGAACGCGGCCTCGTGAACCAGCTCGGCCTTGCTCGACCACCGCCGGTACAGCGCGGTCTTGGTGGTGCCGGCCCGCTCGGCGACTGCCGCCAAAGTGAGATTCGCGTAACCGATCTCGACAAGAAGGTCCGCTGTCGCACGCAGTATGGCAGCGTCGATACGCGGATCGCGAGGACGGCCCGCGACCCCGGCCTTGTCAACCGAAGACGCTCAGCGCTCATAACGCTACCGAGCGTATCGTAATCCTCAGGCGAAGCGATAGCGACCGAACCGCCCCCAGGCCACGAACAGCGCCAGAGCCAGCAGCACCACGTTGCCCGCCACCAGGTCTGCTTTCATAACGCTACCCACCGTATCGTAATAGGGTTGGAGGACAAAGGTGACCAACCAACCGAACGTCGAAACCGACGTCGGGCGGCTCCAGCGCTCCGGTCGAGACGTCAGCACGGTTCCCGCGGTGCTGTCGGAATGGCTGTCGACGGTCATGCCCGGCGGCGTCAAGCCGGAGGTGACCGTGGAGAGCGGAGTCGACTCCAACGGCATGTCGTCGGAGACGATCATCCTGACCGGCCGCTGGGACGAAGACGGCAAGCACGTCGAGCAGAAGTGGGTCGCCCGCGTGGCGCCCACCGAAGAAGACGTGCCGGTGTTCATCACCTACCGCATGGATCATCAGTACGACGTGATCCGGCTGGTCGAGGAACTGACCGACGTGCCGGTGCCCAAAGTGCGCTGGATCGACGCCGAGGGCACGGTCCTGGGCAGCCCGTTCTTCCTGATGGACCACGTCTCGGGCATCGTTCCGCCCGACGTGATGCCCTACACCTTCGGCGACAACTGGTTCGCCGACGCCGCACCGGAGCAGCAGCGCGCCCTGCAGGACGCGACCGTCGAGGTGCTGGCCAAGCTGCACTCGATTCCCAACGCGGACAAGACCTTCGGATTTCTCGCCGAGGCGGTGCCGGACGGCGAGACGCCGCTGCACCGTCAGCTCAACTGGCTCAAGGCGTGGTACGAGTTCGCGGTCCCCGACATCGGCCGCTCACCGCTGGTGGAGAAGGCGCTGAAGTGGCTGGAGGACAACTTCCCCGCCGACGTCGCCGCGACCGACACGGTTCTGGCGTGGGGTGACTCGCGCATCGGCAACGTTCTCTACGAGGACTTCCGCCCGGTCGCCGTGCTGGACTGGGAGATGGCGACGCTGGGTCCGCGCGAGCTGGATGTGGCGTGGATGATCTTCGCGCACAACGTCTTCCAGGAGCTGTCCGGCCTGGCCGGCATGCCGGGACTGCCGGAAGTGATGCGCGAGGAGGACGTGCGCGCCACCTACCGGAAGCTGACCGGCGTCGAACTGGGCGACCTGAAGTGGTTCTACGTCTACTCCGGGGTGATCTGGTGTTGCGTGTTCATGCGCACCGGGGCACGCCGCGTGCACTTCGGCGAGATGGAGAAGCCCGAGGACGTGGAGTCGCTGTTCTACCACGCAAGCCTGCTGCGCCGTCTCATCGAGGTTCCGGAGGGCAGGAGCGAAGCGACCCGGGACAACAAGGAGGACTGACCCCAATGCTCGGACCCATGGACGAATTCCCCGTCCACCAAGTTCCCCAGCCCATCGCGTGGCCGGGCTCGTCGGACCGCAACTTCTACGACCGGTCCTACTTCAACTGCCACGACCGGAGCGGCGACATCTTCCTGATCACCGGCATCGGGTACTACCCCAACCTCGGGGTCAAGGACGCCTATGTGCTGGTACGCCGCGGCGATGACACAGACCGCGGTGCACCTGTCCGACGCCATCGACCAGGACCGGCTCAACCAGCACGTCGGCGCCTACCGGGTCGAGGTGGTCGAGGCGTTGCAGACGGTGCGGATCGTCATGGACGAAACCGAAGGCATGGCAGTCGATCTCACCTGGGAGGGACTGTTCCCGGTGGTTCAGGAGCAGCCGCACATCATGCGCCAGGGCAACCGGGTGACACTGGACGCTCAGCGCTTCGCGCAGCTGGGGTCGTGGGAGGGCCGCATCGTCATCGACGGCGAGGAGATCGTCGTGGATCCCGCGGTGTGGATCGGCAGCCGCGACCGCTCGTGGGGCATCCGGCCGATCGGTGAGGCCGAACCGCCCGGCCGGCCTGCCGACCCGCCGTTCGAGGGCATGTGGTGGCTGTACGTCCCGATGGCCTTCGAGGACTTCGGGATCGTCATCATCATCCAGGAGGCGCCCGACGGCTTCCGCTCGCTCAACGACTGCACGCGGATCTGGCGCGACGGCCGCGTCGAGCAGCTGGGCTGGCCGCGGGTGAAGATCCACTACCGCTCGGGCACCCGGATTCCGACCGGCGCGACCATCGAGGCCACCGACGCTAAGGGTGCGCCTGTTCCGGTTCGACGTCGAGTCCAAGCTTCCCGTGCCGATTCACGTCGGCGGTGGCTACGGCGGCGACTCCGACTGGATCCACGGCGTGTGGAAGGGCGAGAAGTTCACCGAGCGGCTCACCTACGACATGAACGACCCGGCGATCATCGGGCGGTCAGCCTTCGGCGTGATCGACCACGTCGGCCGCGCGGTGTGCCACGACGGCGGCAAGTCGTCCGAGGGCTGGGGTCTGTTCGAGCACGGGGCGCTGGGCCGGCACGACCCGTCGGGCTTCGCCGACTGGCTCACCGTCGCGCCGTAGCGCGCTCAAGCGTCGGCGCAAACGGGATCCGTCGAGGCTCAGCTCGTCGACGATGGCCGCGACCGTCTCGGTCGCGATCGGGCCCGGCTGGTAGAGGCAGACCGTGTCGGCCAGGCCGTCCACCCGCGAACGAATATGCGCCGCAATCTCTTTCGGGCTGCCGCACGCCGCGATGGTGTGCAGCACCTCGTCGGTGATCAGCCCGGCCATCTCCTGCCACTTGCCCTGCTTGGACATCGCGTTCAGCTCGGGCTGCAGATCGCCCCAGCCGTGGATGTCGAGCACCGGCCGATACGCCGGGGTGGACCCGTAGAACGCCAGCAGCCGGCGGGTGGCGGAGTGGTCCTCCCCCGCCGACAGGATGACCTCCGGCACGATCGCGAAGTCCGACTCCGAACGTCCGGCCGCCGCCAGCCCGTCGCGCACCGCGGGCATCGTCGACTCGCGCAGGAACTTCGCCGAACCGAACGGCATCACCAGCAACCCGTCGGCCACCTCGGCGGTGGCCCTGGTCAGCCGCGGGCCCAGCGCGCCGACGTAGATCGGCGGCGGCCCAAAGGGATTCGGCCCGGGATTGAACGTCGGCGTCATCAGCGTGTGCCGGTAGAACTCGCCGCGGAAGTCCAGCCGCTCGCCGGTCTCCCACGTGGCGAAGATCGCCCGCAGCGCGCCGACCAACTCGCTCATCCGCGCCACCGGCTTGTCGAACTCCGTGCCGTACCGCTTCTCGATCTGCGCGCGCACCTGGGTGCCCAGCCCGAGGGTGAACCGTCCCTGCGCCAGCAGCTGGTGGTCGTAGGCCTGGTGCGCCAGCTGGATCGGGTTGCGTGGGAAGGCGATTGCCACGTTCGTCAGCAGATCCAGGCCGCCGACCCCGGCGGCCAGCGTGAGCGGCGCGAAGACGTCGTGCGGCCCCTCGAAGGTGAACACCCCGGCGGCACCGGCCTCCTTCAGCGCGCGGGCACGATCGATCGCATCAGTCGGCCCGAACAGGGCGGTCAGCACCTTCACCGCACTGACAATAGGCAACACTGGTGGCATGGGCTACGACGTAGTGGTGATCGGGGCGGGCTTCGCGGGCCTGACGGCCGCCCGCGAACTGGCGAAGAACGGGTTCGACCCGGTGGTACTGGAAGGCCGCGACCGGGTCGGCGGACGCTCCAGCACGACGACGCTGGCCGGTGTCCCGGTCGACCTGGGCGGCACGTTCGTCGGCCCCACCCAGGACGCGGTCCTGGCGCTGGCGAAGGAGCTCGGCTGCCCCACCACGCCGACCTACTGTGCCGGCACCAACCTGATCCGCTGGCGGGGCCGGGTGCGCTCCTACCGCGGCACCATCCCGAAGCTGTCGCATGGTCGCCCTGCTCGACATCGGCCGCATCCAGTGGCAGTTCGAGCGCATCGCCCGCGGTGTCGACATCGCCGCGCCGTGGACCGCCCGCGACGCCGCGAAGCTGGACAGCAAGTCGATGGGCGACTGGCTGCGCTCGGTCGGGGCGACGGCGACCTCCCGCGACCTGATGGCGATCATGGCCCGGGTGACGTGGGGCGCCGAACCCGACGAGGTGTCGATGCTGCACGCGGTGCGCTACGTCAAGGCCGCCGGCGGCATCGACCGGATGCTCGACGTGGTCGGCGGCGCGCAGCAGGACCACTTCCCCGGCGGCACCCAGCAGATCGCCGACAAGATGGCCGCAGACCTGGGTGACCGGGTGCGGCTCGACGCCGCGGTGTCGCGCATCGAATGGTCCGACGACGCGGTGGCGGTCACCTCGACGGCCGGGGTGGTCGAAGCCCGCCGCGCCATCGTGGCGATCCCCCCGGCCCACCGGCTGGCCGTCGACATCGCCCCGGCCCCGCCGATCGAGTACCAGCAGCTGGCCCAGCGGTGGCCGCAGGGCGCGCTCAGCAAGGCCTACGCCGTCTACCGCCGCCCGTTCTGGCGCGACGCCGGGCACTCCGGTCAGGCGCTGTCCGACGAGGGGCCGGTGTTCATCACCTTCGACGTCAGCCCCGGCGACGACGGGCCGGGCGTCCTGCTGGGTTTCGTCGACTCCCGCGACTTCGACGCCCTTCCACCCGAGCAGCGCCGCGAGAAGGCGCTGAAGAGCTTCACCGCACTGTTCGGGGTGGACGCCGAGAACCCGATCGAGTACCTCGACCACTGTTGGGGCGCAGAGCCTTTCGCGCCCGGGCGGGCCGACGGCGGCGGTGCCGCCGGGATCGTGGACCCAGTTCGGCCCGCTGCTGCGCAAGCCCGTCGGTCCGCTGCACTGGGCAGGCACCGAGACCGCCGACGAATGGACCGGCTTCCTGGACGGCGCGGTCCGCTCAGGGCAGCGCGCGGCCGCCGAGGTGGCCGCAGCGCTCAGGAGCTGATGCGCCGCTCGGCGACGCACGGACTCGACCAGTGAGCGCAGGTGGCTGTTGACGGCCTCGGGGTGTTCGAGGATCGCGCAGTGACCGCCGGGCATCTCCACCAGGTCCACCAGGTTGGGCGCCGCCTGGGCGATCTTGCGGGCCTGGCACATCGGCAGCAGCCGGTCCTTGGTGGAGCCGATCACCAGCGTGGGAACGGTGAGCCCGCTCAGGTCGATGTGGCGGGGACCCATCTCGTCGACGAGCACCCGCGCCCACGCCCCGCGGCCGGCCGGCGGGGTGGTGGCGAACAGTTCGTGGACGAAGTCGGCGATCGCGGGGTCGGCCTCGGCCCCGACGGCCATCATCGTGATGAACCAGCGGCTGCCGGGCTGGGCGCCGCGGAACAGCGGGGCCCCGCCGAAGGCCCTGATCATCCGCCGCGCGGCCACCGACCTGCCGGCGATCAGCGGAGACGGCACCCGCAGCAGGTTGATCTCCTCGAGCAGGTCGCCGGTGGTGGTGTTGATCAAGGCGACCGCATCGGCGCGCTCGGCGACGCGGTCGCGATGACGATCGGCCCACGAGCTGATCGCGATGCCGCCCATCGAGTGCCCGGCGATGACCGCGCGCTCCCCCGGCCGCAGCGTGGCCGCCAGCACGGCGTCCAGGTCGGCGGCCAGATGGTCCAGGCTGTAGCCCGACCGGTCCGGAATCCCGCTGCGGCCGTGGCCCCGGTGGTCGTAGGCGATCACGCGGTAGTGGCGGGAGAGGTCGTTGATCTGCTCATGCCAGACGCGGATTGCGCAGGTGATGCCGTGGGCCAGGACTATCGGGTAGCCGTCCTCGGGGCCGAAGACCTCGGTGTGCAGTCGGGTTCCGTCGGCCGCGCGGACCTTGACGGTCCGGCTCGGCGGCAGCTTGGGGCCACTGATGGTGGCCACGCGAGACGCTGACATGGTGACTCCTTGGTGGTGCGGCGACGCTGCCGCACCGGAGCACAAGAGTAACCGCTAGGTGGCCTAAAAAACCTGATTCTGAGTCGCGTCGTTATCACACCGTGCCCAACGCAATCAGCCCTGACCAGCGGCGGCTCTATCCGCCGGCGGAGAACCGTTCGGCGTGGATCTGGTCCTCCGGCACGCCGACCGCGGTCAGCGCCGCATATGCCGCCTCGACCATCGGCGGCGGACCGCAGACGTACACGTCCGGCCACTCGTCGAGCAGGGCGGCCTCGGCCGCCGCCAGATCGACGGGATTGCCGGTTGCTCCGGACCATTCCGGCTCGCGCTGCCACACCACGGTGTCGTAGCGGAAGTCCGGCATCGCCTCGGCGAGCGCCCGCAGTTCCTCCTGCGCGAACACCTCGGTGTGCCGGGTGACGCCGAAGAAGAGCCGGGCGGGCTGCGGGTCTCCCCACTCGGCCATCCGGCGCAGCATCGACAGCAGCGGTGACAGGCCGGTGCCCCCGGCCAGGAACCAGCGCGGCCGAAGTCCGTTCTCGACCAATCCGAAGTCACCGGTGGCGGCCGACACGGTGAGCTCGTCACCGACCGCGGCGGTGCCGATCAGGTACTCCGACATCGCCCCGCCGGGCAGCAACCGGATGTAGAACTCCAGCTCGCCGTCCCAGTTGGCGACGTTGGCCGGCGAGTAGGCCCGGCGGGCGTCGCGCCCGGGCACCCAGACCCGCACGAACTGGCCGGACTCGAAGTCGGCCGACGACGCGTCGCCGGCGTCGTCGAGCAGCGTCACCCGAAGCCGCATCACCGCCTCGGCCACCCGGTCCAGGCCGGTGATCCTGGCCTGGTGACGCGACGGCGGCGCGGTGACAACCTGGCCCCGGTCGTACGGCAGCTCGATGCGGCAGTCCTCGCGGGGGAAGGTGCGGCACAACAGGATTCCGCCGTCCCCCTCGGGCGTCTCGATGACGTCGGGGTCGTGGTCGCCCATCTCCACCCGGCCGCCGGACAGCACCGCCGAACAGGCCCCGCAGCCGCCGGCCTGGCACGCTGACTTCAGTACCAGGCCGGACCCCTCGGCCGCTGCGAGAACCGTTGTCCCCGAGTCACATCGGATCGTCGACTCCACCCCGTCATTGGTGACCAGGACGACGTCGTAGCACTGCAGTTCGGTGTCCACGGGATTGTCGGCGATCTCGGTCATCAGGCCCCGGCCATCGCATCGGCGAGGTCCTGCGCCGGATCGCCGATCGGCTTGAGCGCGAACTTGTCGACGAGGATGTCGACGACGGCCGGGGTGAGGAACGCCGGCAGGGTCGGCCCGAGCCGGATGTTGCGGATCCCCAGCGACAGCAGGGTCAGCAGCACCGCCGCCGCCTTCTGTTCGAACCACGACACGAACAAGCTCAACGGCAGGTCGTTGACACCGCAGTCGAAGGCGTTGGCCAGCGCCAGGGCGATCTGCACCGCCGAGTAGCTGTCGTTGCACTGGCCGACGTCGAGCAGTCGCGGGATGCCGCCGATCTCGCCGAAATCGTGGGTGTTGAAGCGATACTTGTTGCAGCCCAACGTCATCAGCACGGTGTCGGCGGGCGCGTGGTCGGCGACGTCGGTGTAGTAGTTGCGGCCCGGCGCCGCCCCGTCGCAGCCGCCGATGAGCAGGAACCGTTTGATGGCACCGTCTTTGACGGCCTGGATGACGGTGTCGGCGACCGAGA
Organism: uncultured Actinomycetota bacterium; assembly: GCA_963765445.1. Classification (GTDB taxonomy): domain Bacteria; phylum Actinomycetota; class Actinomycetes; order Mycobacteriales; family Mycobacteriaceae; genus Mycobacterium. The sequence goes on along the minus strand of CAVXWQ010000040.1, from coordinate 18,302 downwards.
GCACCGCGTCGTGGCCGAACCCGGTGGTGACCGTCTCGGCCGGTACGTCGGCGGTCGAAGCCGGGCAGCGACAGCGCCGCCTTGACCACCAGCGACAGGTCGGCGGTGTCGAGGTGGCGCACACCCGGCCAGCCGACGGGTCCGACGGTGAAGATGCGGTTGCGATACGCCGGCTGCGGCTCGATGAGGCAGTTGGAGGTCATCACGATCGGGCCGGGGAAGGCGGTGAAATCGCGCTGCTGGTCCTGCCAGGCGCCGCCGTAGTTCCCGGCGAGGTGGCCGTACTTGTGCAGTTCGGGGTAGCCGTGGGCGGGCAGCAGCTCGCCGTGGGTGTAGACGTTGATGCCGGTGCCCTCGGTGGCCTCCAGGACCCGGGCCAGGTCGTGCAGGTCGTGGCCGGAGACCAGGATGGCCTTGCCGGCCACCGGGGTGATCCGCACCGGGGTGGGCACCGGGCTGCCGAAGCTGCCGGTGTTGGCCGACGTCGAGCATCGCCATCACCGCGAAGTTCAGCGCACCGAGGTCGAGGGCGTGGCCCAGCAGGGCGTCGGCGTCGGCCGGGCCGCCGGCCAGGAACGCCAGCGCCGACTCGATACCCGCATCGGTCTCGTCGGTGCGGTAGCCGAGCGCGTGCGCATGGTGGGCGTAGGCGCAGACACCCTTGAGGCCGTACAGGTTGAGGTTGCGCAGACCGACCACGTCGGCCCCGAGGGTTGCCAGCCCGGCGTCGACGCCGACGGTGAGCCCTTGGGCGACCACACCGGAAATCGTTGTCGCCGGCTCGAATTGGGCCGGGCCGCTCAGGGGCTTCGGGTTCGACGCCGGCTGCTCGGGCGGCGTTCTCGTAGGCCAGCTTCGCCGATTCGCGAATGGCGACCGCGTCGGCGATGAGCGCCATGAACCTGGTGGCGTTGAAGTTGACGTTGGTCAGCGTGGTGAACAGGTCGAAGCTGGCGTGGGCGGCGAAAGCCGGGTCGGGCGCGCCGAACTCGCGGGCCTTCTGCGCGTACTGGCCGATGCCGAGGTTGACGTAGACCAGCACGTCCTGCAGCGCCGCCGTCGTGGCGTCCTTGCCGCAGTTGCCCTTGGCCGCCGAGCAACCGAAGCTCAGCAGGTTCGGACGGTCGGGGGAATCGGTGCGATCGGTCTGTTCGCACTGGTAACAAAACATGGGGTTCTCCTGACGCGGCGGTAATCCACTGACGCGCTCACGCTATGAACCGGCAGAAGCGGCCAGACCTTGACCTAGATCAAGCCGGCGGTGTGGGGCCCGTCACAGAATGGACTGGCTGCGCGCGTAGGCGTCCAACGCGGCGATGTCCGGAATCCGCACCACCGAGCCGTCGACGCGGACCAGGCCCGCACCGGTCAGCGTGCGCATGGCCCGGGAGAAGGTCTCGGGCGTCATGCCCAGCCGGGAGGCCAGGACCTGCTTGAGCGCCGGCAACTCGATACTCGCCGCCGGGCTCGGCGGTCCGTGGCCGGTGTTCGCCGCCCCCAGAATGAAGGCGATGATCCGCTGCGTCGCCGACTGAAGGGACAGCATCGCGATGTCCTGAATCTTCGACTGCAGTCGCTTGGCCATCGAGGCCAGCATGATGCGGGCCATGGCGGGGTCCTCGTCGAGTAGCCGGTCAACGGCGGTCGCCGGCACGAACACCAAACCGGTGTCGGCCAGGGCGGTCGCATCGACGGGGTAGGGCTCGCGCAGGAACATCACGGCATGCCCGAAAGCGAATCCGGGACTGATGATTTCGACCACTTTGACCATGCCTTCGGAGTTCGACACCGAGAGTTGCATGCGGCCTTCGCGGACGATGTAGAACCCCGTGGACGGTGTTCCGCGCCGGAACAGGACTTGGCCCGCGGGCAGGGAGATCAGGCGGCTCTGCTCGGCGAGGATCGCCATGCACGCCGCGTCGAGTCCGTCGAACATCGGCGCCGACGCGATCGCCTGGCGCAGGTCCTCACCCATCGGGGGCGACGCTACCGGTTTCCGGGGGCCGCTTGGGCGAATGACGGGGATCGGGCACGCTGGTGCTCACGATGACCTCTCCCCTGCTGGACGACCCGAGCGACCTGTCCGAGTTGCGCGCGACCGGCGCCGACCCCGACGGGCTGTTCGCCTCCTTCGCCGCGTGGGCGCAGCGGTGCGGCACCACGCTGTACCCCGCGCAGGAGGAGGCGCTGATCGAGTTGGTCAGCGGCGCCAACGTCGTGCTGGCGACGCCGACCGGTTCGGGCAAGTCGCTGGTGGCCACCGGGGCGCTGTACGCGGCGCTGGCCGCCGACCGGCGCAGCTACTACACCGCACCGATCAAGGCGCTGGTCAGCGAGAAGTTCTTCGCCCTGTGCGAGGTCTTCGGCGCCGCCAACGTCGGCATGCTCACCGGCGACGCCGCGGTCAACGCCGGCGCGCCGATCATCGCCTGCACCGCGGAGGTCCTGGCCAACATCGCACTGCGCGAGGGAGCCGATGCCGACATCGGCCTGGTGGTCATGGACGAGTTCCACTTCTACGGCGACCCCGACCGCGGCTGGGCCTGGCAGGTGCCGCTGCTGGAACTGCCGCGCGCACAGTTCCTGCTGATGTCGGCGACCCTCGGCGACGTCACGTTCCTGCGCGAAGACCTCACCCGGCGCACGGGCCGCGCCACGGCGCTGATCGCCAATGCCGAACGGCCGGTCCCGCTGTTCTATTCGTATGCGACCACGCCGATGCACGAGACCATCGGCGACCTGCTCGACACCAAGCAGGCGCCCATCTACGTCGTCCACTTCACCCAGGCCTCCGCGCTGGAGCGGGCGCAGGCGCTGATGAGCGTCAACGTCTGCAGCAAGGAGGAGAAGGCCGCGATCGCCGAGTTGATCGGCGGGTTCCGGTTCTCGTCGGCATTCGGAACGACGCTGTCGCGGTTGGTTCGCCACGGAATCGGCGTTCACCACGCCGGGATGCTGCCCAAGTACCGGCGACTGGTCGAACAGCTTGCCCAGGCCGGCCTGCTCAAAGTCATCTGCGGCACAGACACTCTCGGCGTCGGCATCAACGTACCGATCCGGACCGTCGTCTTCTCGGCGCTGTCGAAGTACGACGGCACCCGCACGCGGCTGCTCAACGCGCGCGAGTTCCACCAGATCGCCGGGCGGGCCGGGCGGGCCGGCTACGACACCGCAGGCACCGTCGTCGTCCAGGCGCCCGACCACGAAGTGGAGAACCTCAAGCAGTTCGCGAAGGTCGCCGACGACCCGAAGAAGCGCCGAAAACTGGTGCGCCGCAAAGTGCCCGAGGGCATGGTGCCGTGGAGCGAGTCGACGATGACGCGGCTGGTCGACGCCTCCCCCGAGCCGCTGACGTCCAATATGCGGGTGTCGACGGCGATGATTCTCGACGTCGTCGACCGCCCCGGTGACCCGTTCATCGCGATGCGCCGGCTGCTCACCGAGAACCACGAGCCGCGCAAGCGCCAGCTCGGCCACATCCGCGAGGCGGTCGGCATCGCCCGCTCGCTGCTGCAGGCCGGGGTCCTCGAGCGCCTCGACGAGCCCGACGCCGACGGGCGCCGCTACCGGCTGACGGTCGACCTGCCGCCCGACTTCGCCCTCAACCAGCCGCTGTCGACGTTCGCGCTCGCCGCGATCGAGGTGCTCGATCCGGCATCGGAAACCTATGCGCTGGACGTGGTTTCGATCATCGAGGCAACGCTCGAGGATCCCCGCCAGATCCTGGCCGCTCAGCTGAACAAGGCCAGGGGCGAGGCGGTGGCCGCGATGAAGGCCGAGGGCATCGAGTACGACGAGCGCATCGAGCTGCTCGACGAGGTGACCTATCCGAAGCCGCTCGACGAGCTGCTGCAGCACACCTTCGAGGTGTACGTGCGCACCAACCCGTGGGCCGCTGATGCGCAGCTGTCGCCGAAGTCGGTGGTGCGCGAGATGTGGGAGCGGGCGTTCACTTTTCGGGAGTTCGTCAGCGTCTACGGGCTCACCCGGTCCGAGGGCGCGGTGCTGCGCTACCTCGTCCGATGCGTTCAAGGCGCTGCGCTCCGGGGTGCCCGCCGCCGCGCGCACCGAGGAGCTCGACCGACGTCGTCGAGTGGCTCGGCGAGCTGGTGCGCCAGGTCGACTCGAGCCTGCTCGACGAGTGGGAGCAGCTCACCAATCCCGACCAGCCGCATGACGTCCCGGTGGCGGTGCCCGCCCGTCCGCGCCCGCTGACCGGCAACGAGCGAGCGTTCACCGCGATGGTCCGCAACGCGCTGTTCCGGCGCGTCGAACTGTTCGCCCGGCGCCGCTCATATGACCTCGGTGTTCTGGATGCCGACTCCGGCTGGACGGCCGAACGCTGGGAGGAGGTCATCCATGCCTACTTCGCCGAGCACGATGACGTGGGCACCGGCGCCGATGCCCGCGGCCCGGCGCTGCTGATCTTCGACCGGCGAGCCGAGCGTGTGGCGGGTCCGCCAGATCCTCGACGACCCGGCCGGCGATCACGACTGGGGCATCGACATCGAGGTGGACCTCGAGGCCTCCGACGAGGAGGGAATCGCCGTCATTCGGCTCCTCGACGCCGGCCGCCTGGATTAAGGGCCGCCCCGCCAATGATCGATCCGGTGGTGGTCAGGCGTGAAGCCGTGCGCGACTCCCCACAGGACGGCCTGGGTGCGACTGCCGACGTCGATCTTGCGATAGATCGAGCGGATGTAGGACTTCACGGTGTTGGGGCTGAGGTACGTCAGCCTCGCAACGTCGGCGTTGCTCTTCCCCTGGGTGATGAGTGCCAAGATCTCTGACTCTCGATCGCTGAGCCCTTCGCCGCGGCCCGGCCAGTCGAGCCCGACGGCGCTGCGCGCCCGCGGCGGAGGATCGCTGATGACCGTCTCGCCGGCATGAACGGCCTCCAGTGCGGCGACCAGCTCGCGGGCGGGCAAAGTCTTCGACAAGTAGCCGTGTGCGCCGTGCTGCTGGGCGCTGGCGATGAGATCGGGATGAAAGTTCCACGTGTAGACCACAACTCGGTTTGCACGCGGATTGGCAACCAAGGTCGCGATCTCTTCGTGGTCGGATTCGGGCTGAGCGAACGAGTCGTAGAGGACGATGTCGACGGTGTCCTCGACGGACATCGAGGCGTCGAGCTCGGCGACCACCAGGCGGTCGCGGTACCGGTCGAACATGTTGGCCACGCCCATCACGACCACGTCGTAATCGTCCACGAGCGCCACGGTGATCGGGCGCTGCGGAGTTGCGGGCATCAGTTCAGATTACCCACCTAGGGGTGTATTGCGACCCCCCTAAAGGGTGTCGACTGAAGTCAGCGGTCGCGCACCTGCCGGCCGAGGCAATCTCCACCACAGAAGAGAGGCTCGCCATGATCGTTCTCGGACTCATCCTGCTCGTCGCCGGATTCGTACTCAAAATCTCGATCCTCTGGACCATCGGCATCATCCTGCTCGTCATCGGAGCGGTCCTGGCCGTTCTGGGCACGACCGGACGCGCCGTCGGTGGACGTCGGCACTACTACTGACTTGTGGCACAACGATTTCGCCTGACGAAAGGAGCGCGACATGCCGTTTGGGTATGGATAGTGGGAGCGGCGGTGCTGGTGATCGCCGCCGGCGTCATCGTGGCCGCCGCGGCGGCGAACAGACGCAACAGAACGCACCGGTTGAAGGAGCACTTCGGTCCCGAATACCGACCGAGCGGTATTCGAGGCCGGTGACCGGCAGGCCGCCGAGAAAGAGCTCGCCGCCCGCGAGCGGAAGCGGAGCAAGCTCGACATTCGTCCGTTGACGCACGACGAACATGCGGCTTTCACCCGGCACTGGCAGCTGGTCAGACAGGGTTCGTCGACGATCCGTCGAGCGCACTTGGTGACGCGGACCGCCTGGTCACCGCGATAATGCGCGAGCGTGGTTACCCGGTCGACGACTTCGAGCAACGGGCGGCCGACATCTCGGTCGACCACCCCACGGTCGTCGAGAACTATCGGCCGCGCACGGCATCCATCTGTCCCAAACCAACGGCGCCGTTGACACCGAGGCGCAGCGTGAGGCGTTCGTCCACTATCGCGCACTCTTCGAGCAGTTGCTCGAGACACAGAACCACCAGACCAGATCACAGGAGGCAAGCTGATGACCACCCACGACCAGCAGACCGAAAACGCCTACGCCCCAGCGCAGGTCAGACCAACGACCAGCGAGACCGATCAGCTCAGGGACCGCGGCGCCCCGCCCGCGGCCGTCGGCGGAACCGACACAACGCCGAAGTCTGCCGAAACGGACTCGGGGACAGCACTGTTCGCCGATGACGAGCTCGCGGGACTGCGCGCGCGGTGGGACAACGTGCAGGCGGGATTCGTCGACGACCCCCGGGACTGCGTCCACAAGGCCGACGGCCTGGTCTCCGATGTCGTCGATCAACTCACCGCAGGCTTCAGCCGGACACGCTCTCGGCTCGAGGAACGCTGGGCCAGGGGTGAGGAGGCGTCCACCGAAGATCTTCGTATGGCGCTAAAGGGGTACCGCCAGTTCTTGGAGCGACTGCTCGCGGTGTAAAGCCCGCCCACATCGAGCGTCGCTGCCCTTGGGTTTGGCAGCGACGCTCGCTGTGCGTCGGGCCCTACTATCCGACCGAGCCGCATCCCACGAGGGGATGCAACCGGAGGCGCCACCGGGGCCGGCTGAACCACTCGGCCCGTTGGGAATGCCGCCACTGGCGCCACCCGGTCCGGCCGTACCGCCGGGACCGCCAGGGATCACGCCACTGGCGCCACCAGAACCGGCCTCGCCACCGGGACCCCCCGGTATCGCGCCGGACGCGCCGCCGGGTCCGGCCGTGGCGGTCGGGCAGGCCGTGCCGTCGGGGTTGACGCAGCCCGGATCGGCAGTAGCCAGCGGTGCCGCCGCGATCATCGCGGCCGCAGCACCGGCAAAAACAACAGATGTCAGAGAGATCTTCTTCAGTGCCATGTGTCGGGTATACCCCCATCCTGAAGAGTCTCACTCCCGAATTGACGCGCCCGCGAGATCAACCCGGATTTGACCCAGTCTTCGGGCAATGGCGAACGACGCGACCCACCAGCTTCACAGTCGAAGTGGTTCGGCGATGACGCGCATTCAGCCGGCCAGCCCAGCTGAAGCGAGTAGACATGACAGCCATGAAGATGTTCTGCGCCGCAGTCCTGTTGGCCCTCGGCTCGGCCCTGGTTCCGATGGCGTTGCCCGCGCCGGCCCATGCCGACGTGTGCGGCAGCGTCGGCGGACCGCGGCTGGACGTCAACGGCTGCACCGAAATCGGGCATGACGTCGAGATCGGCGCCGACGTGGTGGGCGCGGCGGTGGTGGCCGACGCCGCGGACGCCGCCGCCCAGGCAGCCGCCGGCCGCCCGCCGTGTTTCACCCGCGACGGCGTGCCCTACTACACCCCGGGTGACGCCCCGTGCTTCTGAGCTGGAGCCAAACACCGCATGCCGACCCCGTTGGATTGCTAACTTCCCTGCGTCGCACCCGCCCGATCGGACGGGCCCCGGGGAAGGAAGTAAGCCCATGAAACGCAGCCAGCTGTTCGGCGAGTGCTCCGCCGAGTTCTTCGGGACGATGATCTTGATCCTGTTCGGTGTCGGGGTGGTCGCGCAGGTGGTGACCGGCGGATTCCCGACGACGACGGGCGCCACCGGCGACTACAACTCGATCGCGTGGGGCTGGGGTCTGGGTGTGGCGATGGCGGTGTTCGTCGCGGGCCGCGTCAGCGGCGCCCACCTCAACCCCGCGGTGACCGTCGCGCTGGCGATCTTCAAGGGGTTCAGCTGGCGCAAGACCGCGCCGTACATCGCCGCACAGATGGCCGGGGCGTTCGTCGGCGCCCTGCTGGTGCGGTGGGCCTACTCCGACGCCATCAACCGCGTCGACCCCGGCCACACCAAGGCCACCCAGGGCATCTTCTCCACCTCGCCGGACATCGGCGTCTCGATCCCGACGGCCTTCCTCGACCAGGTCATCGGCACCGCGATCCTGGTGATGGTGATCTTCGCGCTCACCAGCGCGGTGAACAACCCGCCGCTGGGCAACACCGCGCCGCTGTTCATCGGCCTGCTGGTGGTGGGCATCGGACTCGGCTGGGGAGCCAACGCCGGCTACGCCATCAACCCCGCCCGCGACTTCGCGCCCGCGGTTGGCATCCTGGCTCACCGGCTACCACGAGGCGATGTTCTCGGCCAACGGCCCGGAACTCTACTTCTGGCTGCCCCTGACCGCGCCGCTGATCGGCGGGGTCATCGGCGGGGCACTGTTCGTGTTCGGGATCGAACGCTTCCTGCCGACCGCCATCGCCGAGCCCGCCGAGATCGGTGTCGTCGAACCGACGCCGCTGCGATGACGCTCAGCGCGCGAGGTCCCACTGACCGAAGTCGGGCGCGAGCACGTCGTCGACGTCGACGTGGACGCCGTCGATGACGGCTCCCGGGTCGGTCGCGGTGACGACCTCCCGCTGAAACAGCACGGCCGCCGGCTCGAGCTGACCACCCGACCACGCCCTGGTCTGCCACGCCCACCGAAAGCCCGGCGTGCTGGAGTGTCCGACAACACCGTCGGCGATCGCCCATCCCAGCTCGTGCACCCCGCCGTAGATCCCGGTGCGCTCCACACCCAGCACCGAGTTGATGCCGCGAAACCACTGCACCGCAACGCTTTTCCAGGTGTCCGCACCGAGCGGCTCGTCGACGCTGAAATAGATCGGCGCCGAATCCGGCCCACCCGCGGCACCGTGCAGTCGCAACGCCGTCTGAGCGTCGGCCACCCCGCCGTCGAAGCCACGGGTGAAGTCCGAGGGCGAGTTCGGCCAGCCCGGCTTACCGAATTGATAGCAACTGACCACGTGCAGTCCCTGCGCGCGCAGCCCGTCGGCGAACTCGCGGGTGACCGGCTTGAAGTCGAACGTCGCGCCAGGCCGAAGTTCGGAGACGTAGACCAGCGCGCCGTCGAACCCGGCCGCCTTGATCTGCTCCGGCGAGACCAACCGCTCGGCGAAGTCGATCAGCCGCATGCCGGCCGCCGACGCCTTCGGAGTACCGGCGGCACCGGCCAGCACCACCGGCGCGGCCAAGGCCGACAGTGCATACCGCAGGACATCACGTCGGGACGCGGAAACTCGACAGCCGTGCATGCGTCCAGTAAACCAATGGGCATGTCAGGTGTGACCAACGACGTCTGGGAAGTCCTGTCTACCGCGCGCTCGATCCGGAGGTTCAGCGACGACCCTGCCCAGCAACTAGCTGGTGGCGGCCCCGACGGTGCGCATGAGATGCACCAGTTGCTCGCGTTCGTCGATCCCGAGCTTGGCATAGATGCGGTGCAGGTGGCCTTCGACGGTACGAACCGACACGAACAGTTTGTCGGCGATCTCGCGGTTCGCCAGGCCTTTGGCGACCAGGGTGGCGATCTCGCGCTCCCGGTCGCTGATCGGCAGCGTCAGTGCGCTGTTCTCGGTGGCCGGGGTGTGCAAGCCGAGGCTGGACGAGAGCCAATGCGCCCGGCTGCCGGATTCGAGTTCCTTGAGCCGGACGCCGGCACGCCGGTGATTGCACCGCCGCCGCTGCGAACGCGTCCGCCGCGTGCGCGGCCATCCCGAGCGACTCCCAGTCGCGCGCCACCTTGTCCAACCGATCGCCGTCACCGGCGGCGGCGGCGTCGGCGTGTGCGGCGGCCGTTGCGGCCAGAGGTGTGTTCAGTTGTGCGGCAAGCTCGTTGATTCTGTCGACGTCCGGCTGGGCGCCGAACCGCAGCGCGGTGTGGAGTGCCTCGAGCTCGAGGGCCCACATGCCGCACCGTCGTGCCACTCGGGCGGCCTCCTCGGCGTGATTCTGCGCGGGCAGGATCTCGCCGATGGCCGCGCTGTGATACCCGCGGGCCAACTCGAGCAATGGCCGGAACACTTCGGTCGGGGGACCGAATGTCTCGTCGGCCATGGCCAGTGCGCGGGCGGCGGCCGCGCTGTCGCCGCGCAGCGCCTCGGCTTGTACCGTCCACGTCGCGACGAGCGTGACCCAGCCTCCGGAGAGCGTCGAAACCATTGCGGCCAAAGCACGCTGAAGCCATTCACACGCGGCGGCCGGCCTGCCCGCCGCCAGCTCGACGCGGCCCAGCATCGCCGCGACGATCGCCTCGGCATGCGGAGCGCCGTGAGTGAGTGCGCGCTGGCGGTCGATGATCTGCTGCGCAGCCATCGATCTTGCCCTGGTTCAGAGCCGAGAGCACCTCCGACAGCGAGATCGCGTATTGCTGTGGCCCCGAAGGGCTGTGGCGGGCAGCTTCGTTGGCCCGCGCGGCCGCCGCCGCGACGTCAGCCGGGCGCCCCTGGAGGTTGGCCGCCGCGGCCGCCGGGACCGCTGCCCACAGCACCGCCATCGGCATGGCGTCGGGGTCGGCGATGACGGCCGCGCTTGCCGCGGTGGAGGTCTCGAGGTCACCGGCGAAGTAGGCGATGGTCGCCTCGACGGCTGTGGGGTAACTGCGCAACAGCGGCAGCGTGATACGCGCCCGCACGGTGGCCAGCACCTCCTCGGCCGCCGCCCGTCGCCCGCAGCCGAAGAACAGATTCGTCGCCCGCAGGCAGCCCCAGCGGACGAGCATGATCTCGTCGTCGACCGGATCGAAGGCCGACAGCACCTCCTCGGCCTGCTGCCCCGAACCCCTGCCAGCCCAACGGATCGGCCAGGGCAATGGCGGCACGCAGTCCCGCCGCCCTGTCCGTAGGCGAATCGGGCCAGCTGTTCGGCCAGGGGCAGACTGGACATGGCCATGGCGCTCTCGGCCGCGTCGAGCACCAGATCCGCGATCGGGCGTCATGTCGCTGTCCATCATCAGACGGGCCAGTTCGATGACCAGGCGCGGGTCGCGGGTCGGCCCCGATCGGTCGATGACGGACTGAAGATGTTGCGCCAGAGCGGTATTGATCTGCCGAAGCCGGGCGACGCCGCTGCGTTTGCGCACGATGTCGGACAGCATGGGATATCCCGGCCGGACGACCGTGCGGAACGGGTCGCTGTCGACCTGGATGATGCCCCGCTGTTCGGCATCGCTGATCGCATCGATGTCGCACAGCGCCCGCAGGGCGTTCCAGTCCAGAACTTCGGCCGCGCTGACGATTTCGAGCACTTCCAGTTCACCGGACGGCAGTGCGGCGACCCGCGACTCGAGCAGTCCCTCGATCTCGGCGCCCGCGCGTGGCGTGCGGGTCAGCCGCCACCGTCCGGTGTCGTTGACCAGGGCACCGTCCTCCATCGCCGCATCCAGCAGCCCGCGCAGCAGCAGCGGAGTACCCGTGGAGAGTTCGTGAAGCTGGTCGACGACGGTGCCGGCTACCGGACCGCCGAGGGCTTCGCTGAGCAGCAGCCCCGTGCTCGGCACGCGAGAGGGGGGCGACTTCGACGCGCAGAAGGTACTCGTCCTTCCACAGCGCGGTGATCGCATCGAGAACCTGCGCCTCGGAGCGCAGCGTGACGATCAGCGTCGCGTCCCCGCGCACCGCGAGCTGGTGCACGACGATCGCCGAGAGCGGGTCGAGCAGGTGCGCGTCGTCGACGACGAGCATCAGATCCCGGCCACCCTGCAGCGCCTCGTGGGCTGCCGCGAGCAGTCGGGCCGGTTCCAGCGCATCGCTGATCTCGACGATGCCCGCGAACGCGGCCAGCGGAACGTCCCGGGAGGTCTGGGTTCCCACCACGAAATGGGTGCGCAATCCGCGGTCGGCGCACCGCTCGGCGACCTGGCGGGCAAGAGTGGTCTTGCCGACACCGGCGTCACCGACGAAGACGACACCGCGGAACTGGGACCCGCCGACGGCCTCGAGCGCCACATCCAACTCTGCCGATCGGGCGACAAACGGCCATTCCGATGGCAAGCCGTCCCCCTTTTCTCGGGCGATCGAGGCGGCCGCACGGGCCGTGCGGGAAATTTAATACTATCTGCCGGATTTCGTCGCGCCGAGGGCTTTCTGTCAGTTCCCGGGAGCGATCCGAGCGCCACGGTGAGCTCCAGAACGGTCTGCGGATCGTTGAGCCGATCGCCGTACAGGTCGCGCAACTGGTTCATCCGGTAGCGCACGGTCTGCGGGTGGACGAAGAGGTCTGCCGCGATGGCCTCGCGCTGCCCCTGGTGCAGCAGCCATGCCCGCAGCGTCTCCGCGAGGCGCTCGGCGGTGTTGGCGCGCAACCCGTGCAACGGGGCCAGCGCACGCTGCCGCAGGTCGTGGGCGGCATCCGGGTCGGCACCCAGGACGATCTCGACCAGATGCTCGTCGGTGTCGAGGACAGCCGTGCCCTCGGCCCGCAGGTGGCGGGCGCGGACCGCCCGCTCGTAGGAGGCCCGGACCAAAAGCCAAGGGCGCGAGGGGCCGACGACAGCGTCGCGGCCCGCCAGCGTGGACAGCAGCAGCGGCCGTCGCGCCACCGTCCATGTCGGGGACGAGCATGACCGACCACGACTCCGCGGGATCCAGGCCCGGCAGGTCCTCGGTGGCCTGCAGGACTTCGGCGCCGAACTGGGGCGCCAGTCCGCGGCTGCGGGCGGCGGGCAGCAACACCGCGGTAAGGGTCTGCGGGACAGGCCAGTTCGCGCGCTCCGCACTCGCCCGCAGCGCCTCGGCCGGCTCGCCGGCGAGAAGCTGGGCGGTGAGAGCATCGAGATAGCGCTGCCGGACCCGCCCGGCGGTGGCCAGTTCGTCGGCATGTCCGGACACGCTGGAGGCCGACAGTTCGTCGATGAACGCGAACACCAGCTCGGCGAACCGGGCGACGGTCTTGGCTTCCAGCCCGGCGCTGACGGCGGTCGCGGACAACTCGCGCCAGGCCACCCTGGCGCCGACCCGGTACGCCGAGAGCAGGACGTCGATCGAGCGGCCGTTGCGGGCCTCGCCGCGGCCGAGTTCGTAGGCGCCGTCGAGGGCCGGCGACAGCGACGGCGCGGAGTCGGTGTTCTCCGCACGGATCGCCAGACGCAGGAACGCCCCCAGCGCGTTCTGCACGGCTTTCTCGATGTTCGGGCCCAGCTGCCCGCTGAACGGGTCGGCGTAGGCGGGCACCTCGGCGATGACCGCCGCCACGGTGCGCTCGGCCATCCGCGGCAGCACCGCCTCCAGCGACGGCGACCACCTCCGGGTCGAGCGCCAACCCCGACAGCCGACCCTCTGACCCGGACATTTGTTCCTTTCGAACAAAAAATGATCGTTGATTCACCCTGCTTGGTCAAGAGTTTATCCCTTAGGCGATACAGAGTGGACATATGACCACGACTGCACCCCGCACCAACCCCACCGCCCTGCGCGGGCGGATGCTGCGGTTCGCCGAGCGGATGACCACACCCCTGGTTCCCTCCGACTACCTCGACGTCATCGATCCCCTGCGCTCGGGCGCCGACCTGCGCGGACGCATCGTCGAGATCCACCCCGAAACCCGCGACGCCGTCACGCTGGTGATCAAGCCGGGCCGCGGCTGGCACGGCCACGTTCCCGGGCAGTACATCCGCATCGGTGTCGACGTCGACGGCGTCCGCCAGTGGCGCGCCTACTCACTCACCTCGACCACCGACCGGCCGGACGGGTGCATCTCCATCACCGTCAAGGCCATCCCGGACGGCACGGTGAGCAACTACCTGGTTCGGCGGGCCACCGTCGGAACCGTCGTCCAACTCGACCAGGCCGCCGGCGAGTTCACCCTCGCCACGCCCGGCACCGGCCAAGCTGCTGTTCGTCACGGCCGGCAGCGGCATCACCCCCGTGATGGGGATGCTGCGCAACCTGCGCGGCGATGCCGCCTCCGACGTCGTCGTCGTCCATTCCGCGCCCACCGCGGCCGACGTCATCTTCGGCGGGGAACTGCGGATGCTCGCGGCCCAGCGGGCTGATCACGCTCGTGGAGATCCACACCGACACCGACGGCATGCTCGACGCCGGCGCCCTCGGCGATCTGGTCGACGACCTCGCCGAGCGCCACACGCTGGCGTGCGGACCCGTCGGCCTGCTCGACGCTCTCGAAACCAGTTGGGCGACAGCCGGTCTGGCCGACCGCCTGTACACCGAACGATTCCGTCCCACCGTCATCGCCACCGGTGACGGTGGCGCCGTCAGCTTCTCCACCACCGGCATCACCGCCGACAACGACGGCAGCCAGAGCCTGCTCGACACCGGCGAGGCCGCCGGGGTGCTCATGCCGTCGGGCTGCCGGATGGGCATCTGCTTCGGCTGCGTCGCCCCGCTGCGACAGGGCGCGGTGCGCGACCTGCGCACCGGCGCCGTGACCACCGCCGCCGAGGGTGACGGCGTGGTCATCCAGACCTGTGTCTCCGCCGCCGCCGGCCCGTGCGACATCGAGCTCTGACTCACATCGAATTCCGAAGACCTAGAAAGGCACACCGACATGACCGCTCTCCACGAGGCGCCCGTCGACCTCACCACCACACCTGACCGCCGCCGACATCGAGAACCTCGGCGCTGAACTCGACGCCATCCGCGACCGAGGTCATCGCCAGCCGCGGCGAACGAGACGCCGCCTACATCCGCAAAGTCATTGACGCACAACGCAAGCTCGAGCTCAGCAGCCGCGGAATCCTGCTGTTCTCGCTGTTCCCGCCCGCCTGGATCGCCGGCACCATCGGACTGTCCGTCTCCAAGATCATCGAGAACATGGAGATCGGCCACAACGTGATGCACGGTCAGTGGGACTGGATGCGCGACCCCAAGATCCACTCCACCACCTGGGAGTGGGACAACGCCTCGCCGGCCGACTTGTGGAAGCACTCGCACAACGAGTTGCACCACACCTACACCAACGTCCGCGGCAAGGACAACGACCTCGGCTACGGCATCATGCGCGTCAGCGAGGACCAGCGCTGGACACCGCTGTACCTGGTGCAGCCGCTGTCGAACGCCGTCAACGCCGTCTTCTTCCAGTACGGAATCGCCTTCTACGACCTGCAGATCGGCAAGTACCTCAAAGGCCGGGTCGACAAGGACGACTTCAAGGCCCGCGGCAAGAAGGTGCTCGCCAAGATCCGCCGCCACGCCACCCGCGACTACGTGTTGCACCCGCTGCTGTCGGGGCCTTCGGCGTTGACCACGCTGACCGCCAATGCGACCGCCAACGTGGTCCGCAACCTGTGGACCCACTCGGTGATCATGTGCGGGCACTTCCCCGAAGGCGTGCAGACCTTCGCCAAGAGCTCGATCGAAGGCGAGACCCGCGGCGAGTGGTATCTGCGTCAGATGCTCGGCTCGGCGAACATCTCCGGAAGCCGCGCAATGCATTTCATGACCGGCAACCTGTCGTACCAGATCGAACACCACCTGTTCCCCGACCTGCCCAGCAACCACTACCAGGAGATCGCCCCCAAGGTCGAGGCAGTCTTCGAGCGCTACGGGCTGACCTACACCACCGGCCCGCTGCCCAAGCAGGTCGCCTCGGCCTGGAAGAAGATCATCCGGCTGTCCCTGCCGAACAACTTTCTCAGTTCCGCATCAAACTAAGGACCAACCCATGAACGACTTGAAATACCTTGACCTGCACGGCGAACGTGTGGCCTATCTGGACGAAGGCGACGGTGAGGTCATCCTGCTGCTGCACGGCATGGCCGGCAGCTCGCAGACCTGGCGACCGGTGATCCGGCCGCTGTCGCGCAAGTACCGCGTGGTGGCCCCCGACCTGCCGGGTCACGGCAGCTCCACCAAGGGCCGCAGCGACTACTCGCTGGGCGCGTTCGCGGCACTGCTGCGCGATCTGTGCGACGAACTCGGCATCACCCGCGCCACAGTCGTCGGCCACTCGCTCGGTGGCGGTATCGCAATGCAATTCAGCTACCAGCACCCGGATTACTGCCAGCGCCTGATCCTCATCGACAGCGGCGGCCTGGGCCCCGACGTGGGGCTGACCCTGCGAATGCTGTCGCTTCCCGGGGCGGAGCTGATCATGCCGATCATCGCTCCCCAGAAGGTGCTCGACGCCGGCGAGCGGATCTGGTCCTGGTTCCACAGGAGCGGCATGTCCGCGCCGCGCGGCGAAGAGATCTGGCGGTCGTACAGCTCGCTGGCCGACGCCCCGACCCGGCAGGCGTTCCTGCGCACGCTGCGTTCGGTCGTCGACTACCGGGGACAGTCGGTCAGTGCACTGAGCAAACTCGACTCCAAGAAGGATCTGCCGATCATGGCGATCTGGGGCGACCAGGACACCATCATCCCGGTCGAGCACGCCTACGCCGTGCAGCAGGCCCGCCCCGACCTCCGGCTGGAGGTGCTGACCGGCGTCGGGCACTTCCCGCAAGCCGAGCGTCCGGCCGAGGTGGCGGAGTTGATCGACGACTTCATCAGCCACACCCCGCGGCTGCCGCGTCGAACTGCCGGCGCAGCTCCCCTAGCGTTTCACGCAGCGAAAGCCGATGTGGCTCATGCCGGTATCGACCATCTGGGGCCGGCGGGCGGCCGGCCGATAGCGCAGGCAGTAGTTGTCGGCGCACAGGAACGAGCCGCCCTTGATGACCTTGCGCGGAACCTTGAACTGCGGCTGCCCGGCGTCATAGCTGCCCGCCTCGCAACACGGGTCCCCGGCGCGGGTGTCGGCGTACCAGTCGCTGGTCCACTCCCAGACGTTGCCCGCCATGTCGAACAGTCCATAGCCGTTGGCCGGGAAGCTGCCGACCGGCGCGGTGCGCCCGTAGCCGGGCTCCGGGCGCCACGGGAAGTCGCCGTGCCAGTAGTTGGCCAGCCGCTGACCGGGTTGTTCCGGTTCGTCACCCCAGACGTAGACGGTGTGGTCGAGGCCGCCGCGCGCGGCCGTCTCCCATTCGGCTTCGGTGGGCAGCGCAAGTTCGGCCCACGCGGCGTAGGCCTCGGCGTCCTCGTAGGCGACGTGCACGACGGGGTGGTCGGCACGTTTGTCGATCGACGACAGCGGCCCGACCGGCCTGCGCCATGACGCGCCCGGTGTCCAGGTCCACCACTGGCTCAGGTGCCGCAGGTCCACCGGGCCGCTGGTGCGGTGGAACACCATCGAACCCGGCTGCAGGTTCTCCGCCGGTGCGTCGGGATAGTCGGCGGGATCCAACGGGCGTTCGGCGACCGTGACATAGCCTGTGGCATCGACGAATTGGGCGAACTCGGCGTTGGTCACCTGGTGGGGCTGAATCCAGAACCCCTCGACGGCGACGTGCCGGACCGGGCCTTCCTCCGGGTAGTGCTGATCGGATCCGAGCGCGGCGGTCTGTGCGGGGATCCAGACGAGATCACCTGTCAAGTCTTTCCCCGGGTCGCTTCGCTCCTGCCCGCCGCCGAAAAGACACTCGCCCACTCGTCGCGCATGCTGGTCACCGCCCAGCCGGTGTCGGCGGCGAGGTCCAGCGCGCGCTCCGCGCCTGCGGTGTAACCGAATTCGCGCGTCATCGTCGTCGTGCAGGACGAGCATGCTCATCGACGGGCCCGGTGATGCGTCGGCGAACTGGAGCATCTCGATGTCGCCGTTGGAGTTTCCCGCCGCGAAGATGGGCCGTCGCCCGGTGCGGCCCCAGATGCGCACCGCCTTGACCGGGCCGTCGTTGAGGAACTCCGGCCGCGAGGTCGTCACGAGGTGGCCGTCGGTGAAGTCCAGGCCGACCGAACTGCCGATCACCCGCTCCGGCGGTATTCCGTACATCTGAGTGGTCACCGGCCGCATGAAGTCCCGGCCGCCGCCGGAGGCGATGTAGCTGGTGAATCCGTGGGACTCGAGGTAGCGCAGCAACTCCACCATCGGTGTGTACCCGCAGGAGGTGTACGGGCGGTGCAGGACTCGGGTGTACGGCCTCGGCGAAGAACGCCTTCACCTGCTCCGCGTGCTGCTCGACCGTCAGACCCTGATATGCCGAGAGGATGCCTGCCGGCAAGGACTGTCAGCTGGAGTCGTCACCGTCGTAGTGCTTGGTGACCGCGTCGCCGAACCACGCGAGGTCCCCGGACGCGGCGGCGGCGTAGGGCTGCTTTTCGGCCAGCGACGGGTCGGCGGCCGCCTGCTCGGCGAGTCGGCGCACCAGGAAGTCCAGCTGGACATACGCCGGCTTCTCCACCCACAGCGTGCCGTCGTTGTCGAAGACGGCGATACGCGCTTCGGGCTCAACGAAATCCGCGCCCGCGGTGGTGACGCGGTCGACGAAGTCGACGATCGCCGACTTGGTCGGCCCGTCGCGCCAGGAGTCCAACTCCGCCAAGCTCAGCCGCCGCGGGATTCGAAGTGCTTCTTGAGCTTCTCCACCGCGGCGGTGATGGTGAACGACGCCGGCTCGCTGCGGGGCGGG
>CAVXWQ010000039.1:0-35003 GCA_963765445.1 uncultured Actinomycetota bacterium | reverse complement strand
GATAGCGGGTGAGGTCCGCGAGGTGCGCGGCACCGGCGAGGGCGACGAATCGCTCCGGAAGCAGCCTGTCCAATTGTGCGCGAATGTCGGCGATGGCCTCCGCCTGCACGGCAGACGGCTGCGCCGGCAGTGCCACCTCCACTTCGTGCAGCGCGGTGAGCACCTTGCCTGCCCTGCCCACGATGTCGCGGGTGGTCGCGACCAGGTCCGCGGCCACCCGGTCCCGCAGAGCGCTGAACTCGGCTTTCGTCCATGCCGGTTTCGGTGCCAAGACGTCCACCGCAGCGTCGGCACAGTCGTCCAAGAGGGCCGCCAACGATCCGTCCGGGTTGGCACCCAGGACCAGTCGAGTCCGCGGATCCAGACTCTTCTCCAGCGCCTTGACCGGGGAGGGTACCGACAGCCGCAGCAGCCGGCGGGTACCCGCGGCCATCGCCGGATCTCGTTCCGTCGCGGTGGCGAAGACCGTGATGTCGATGGCCGTCCGGGCGTCGACCAATGACGGGTAACCGCGGACCACGTGCCCACCAACCGTCCGCTCGACACTGCGCGGCAGCTCGGCCAGATCCTCAGGCCATCCGCGCAGCCCGGTGCGTTCGAGCTCACCGCCGACGGTCGCGGCGACCGCGCGGCGGGCCGAGCCGGCGAGCTGGTTCTGCAGGGCTTCGAGATCCTTGCCCCTGGCCACTTCGCTTCCGTCGGGCGCTTCGACGGCGAAAGTCACCCGAAGATGAGCGGGCAGCTTGTCCAAGTCGAAGGCGCTGATCGGTACCAGGACACCGGTGCGCCGGTGCAGTTCACGCTGCAGCGCCTCCAGCAGCGGCTGCCGTCCGGGCTCGATCGACGCGAGCACCGCGCGAGCGGTGTCCGGCGCGGGAACGAAGTTGCGCCGCAAGTCCTTCGGCAACGACTTGATCAGCGCGGTGACGAGCTCCTCGCGCAGGGCGGGCACCTGCCAGCCGAACTCGTCTCCGCCCAGGCGGGCCAGCACCTGGACGGGAATGTGCACCGTCACCCCGTCGTCGGCCGCCCCCGGTTCGAACCGGTAGGTCAGCGGCAACGACAGGTCCTCGGCTGTCCAGCTGTCCGGTCGATCGGCATCGGCGTCGTGCACCCGCAGCAGATCGTCGCGAGTGAAGGTCAACAGATCCGGTGTCTTGTGGCGCTGCTTCTTCCACCAGCCGTCGAAGTGGCGGCCCGAAACCACTTGCGGCGGAATGCGACTGTCGTAGAGCGCGTAGATCTCGTCGTCGCCGACCAGCAGGTCGCGGCGTCGGGCTCGCTCCTCGAGCTCGTCCAATTCCGCACGCAGCGCGGCGTTGTCGCGGAAGAAGTGGTGGCGGGTCTGCCACTCGCCTTCGACGAGGGCGTGGCGGATGAACAGCTCGCGAGACACCACCGGATCGACGTCGGCATAGCCGACCCGCCGGCGCGGCACGAGCGGCAACCCGTACAGCGTGACCCGCTCGTAGGCCATTACCGCGCCTCGCTTGCTGTCCCAGTGCGGTTCGCTGTAGCTGCGCTGCACCAGGTCTGCGGCCACCCGTTCGACCACTTCGGGTTCGATGCGGGTGGCGATGCGACCGAAGAGCCTGCTGGTCTCCACCAGATCCGCGACGACGATCCACCGGGGTGGTCGTTTGGTCAGCACCGAGCCGGGCGCCAGCACGAACTTGGTGTTGCGCGCTCCGGTGTAGTCGCGCGAATCCCCTTCCCGCAAGCCGACATGCGACAGCAGGCCGGCCACCAGCGCCGCGTGCACGCTGGCCGAATCGGCCGGTTCGGGGTCGCCGGACTCTCGAACTCCGATGTCGCGGGCGATGCTGCGCAGCTGGCCGGTCAGGTCCTGCCACTCGCGGATTCGCAGGTAGTGCAGGAACTCCTCGCGACACATCCGGCGAAAGGCGCTTCCCGATAGTGCTTTTCGCTGCTCGCCCAGATAGCGCCACAGGTTGAGATAGGACACGAAGTCGGAGTGTTCGTCGGCGAACCGGGCGTGCTTCTGCCGGGCGGCCTCCTCCCGGTCGGCCGGGCGTTCGCGCGGATCGGGGATCGACAGCGCCGCGGCGAGCACCAGCACCTCGCGCACGCAGCCTTCGGCGTCGGCCTGCAGGATCATCCGGCCCAGCCGCGGGTCGACCGGCAGCTGCGCCAGCCGCCTGCCGATGTCGGTGATCGCCCCGGCTGCATCGAAAGCGCCGAGCTCCTGGAGCAATTGGACGCCGTCGCGAATGCTGCGTTGCTCCGGCGGGTCGAGGAACGGGAAGTTCTCGATGTCACCGAGTTGCAGCGCGGCCATCTGCAGGATCACCGCGGCGAGATTGGTGCGCAGGATCTCCGGATCGGTGTAGCGCGGCCGCGCGTCGAAGTCTTCTTGCGAGTACAGCCGGATGCACACCCCGGGCGCGGTGCGTCCGGATCGACCGGCGCGCTGCGCCGCGGATGCCTGCGAGATGGGCTCGATCGGCAGGCGCTGCACCTTGGTGCGGCGACTGTAGCGGGAGATGCGCGCGGTGCCGGGGTCGACGACGTAGCGGATGCCGGGCACGGTCAGTGAGGTCTCGGCCACGTTGGTGGCCAACGACCGACCCGCCTGCCGGTGTGGCGGGCTGGAACACCCGCTGCTGCTCGGCGGTGGGCAGGCGCGCATACAGCGGCAGTATTTCGGTGTTCGTCAAGTGCCGCAACGCGTCGGCGGTGTCGCGGATCTCCCGCTCACCGGACAGGAACACCAGCACGTCGCCGGGCGGTTCGGACTTCAGCTCGTCGATGGCCTCGACGATCGCGTCCGTCTGGTCCCGGATCTCGGTGCGCACGATCTCGTGGTCGGGATCGTCGGGATCGTCGGAGTCGTCGGCCGGAACCGCTACTTCCAAAGGGCGATAACGGATCTCGACCGGATAGGTGCGGCCCGGAGACCTCGACGATCGGTGCGCCGCCGAAGTGCGCGGCGAACCGCTCGGGTTCGATGGTGGCCGAGGTGACGATCACCTTGAGGTCCGGCCGGCGCGGCAGCAGCTCGCGCAGATAGCCGAGCAGGAAGTCGATGTTGAGGCTGCGCTCGTGGGCCTCGTCGAGGATCAGCGTGTCGTAGCGCAGCAGCAGTCGGTCACGCTGGATCTCGGCGAGCAGGATGCCGTCGGTCATCAGCTTGACCAACGTGCGGTCGCTGGCCTGGTCGGTGAACCGCACCGTGTAGCCGACGGCCTCGCCGAGCGGGATGGCGAGCTCCTCGGCGATGCGCTGGGCGACGGTGCGCGCGGCGAGCCGGCGGGGCTGGGTGTGGCCGATGGTCCCGCGGATGCCGCGGCCGAGCTCGAGACAGATCTTGGGCAGCTGGGTGGTCTTGCCCGAGCCGGTCTCGCCGGCGACGATGACGACCTGGTTGTCGGCGATGACCCTGGCCAGCTCGTCGCGGTGCTCGCTGACCGGCAGATCCGGGTAGGTGATGGCCGGGACGGCGGCGGTGCGGGTGGCCACCAACGCCTCGGCCGCGGTGATCTGGTCGGCGATCTTGCCCAGCTTGTCCGGGCCGGCGTCGCGCAGGGATTTCAGCTGACGGCCCAGCCGGGCGGCGTCGCGGAGGGTCAGCCCGTCCAGGCGGGCGCGCAGCTCGCGCACTTGGCGCACCTCGTCGCTGGACGGTGGGGACACTCGCGCCAGGATATGCGTAGGCTCGGTCGCGATGACCATAGCCATCGTCGTGGGCGTGCTGTTAGTCGGCATTGGACTGGTGCTCAGCCAGCTGTTCCGGCTGAAGGACTGGCTGAACCGGCAACCGCCGCCCCCGCCGGCCGAGCACCCCGAGCACCCCGGCGAGTCCGACGCTTCGTGACCGAGCTTCCCGCCGCCGTGCGGGTGATGGCCGGCCGCGGACCCGAGTGGGCCGGCGTGGGTCGACCGGCTGCCGGCGCTGACCCGTGACGTCGTCCGGTGTAGCGCGGCCGTCCATCGAAGTCTTCTTGCGAGTACAGCCGGATGCACACCCCGGGCGCGGTGCGCCCGGATCGACCGGCGCGCTGCGCCGCGGATGCCTGCGAAATGGGCTCGATCGGCAGGCGCTGCACTTTCGTGCGACGACTGTAGCGGGAGATGCGCGCGGTGCCGGGGTCGACGACATAGCGGATGCCGGGCACGGTCAGTGAGGTCTCGGCGACGTTGGTGGCCAGTACCACCCGTCTGCCGGTGTGGGGTTGGAAAACCCGCTGCTGCTCGGCGGTGGGCAGCCGCGCATAGAGCGGCAGCACTTCGGTATTCTTCAAGTGCCGCAATGCTTCTGCGGTGTCGCGGATCTCCCGCTCACCGGACAGGAACACCAGAACGTCGCCGGGCGGTTCGGACTTCAACTCGTCGATGGCCTCGACGATCGCGTCCGTCTGGTCCCGCATCTCGGTGCGCACGATCTCGTGGTCGGGATCGTCGGGATCGTCGGAGTCGTCGGCCGAACAGCGACTTCCAAAGGGCGATAACGGATTTCGACCGGATAGGTGCGGCCGGAGACCTCCACGATCGGCGCGCCGCCGAAGTGTGCGGCGAACCGCTCGGGTTCGATGGTGGCCGAGGTGACGATCACCTTCAGGTCCGGCCGGCGCGGCAGCAGCTCGCGCAGATAGCCCAGCAGGAAGTCGATGTTGAGGCTGCGTTCGTGGGCCTCGTCGAGGATCAGCGTGTCGTAGCGCAGCAGCCGTCGGTCACGCTGGATCTCGGCCAGCAGGATGCCGTCGGTCATCAGCTTGACCAACGTGCGGTCGCTGGCCTGGTCGGTGAACCGCACGGTGTACCCGACGGCCTCACCCAGCGGGGTGGCGAGTTCGTCGGCGATGCGCTGGGCGACGGTGCGCGCCGCCAGCCGGCGGGGCTGGGTGTGGCCGATGGTCCCGCGGATGCCGCGGCCGAGCTCGAGGCAGATCTTGGGCAGCTGGGTGGTCTTGCCCGAGCCGGTCTCGCCGGCGACCACCACCACCTGGTTGTCGGCGATGACCCTGGCCAGCTCGTCGCGGTGCTCGCTGACGGGCAGATCCGGGTAGGTGATGGCCGGGACGGCGGCGGGCGGGTGGCCACCAACGCCTCGGCCGCGGCGATCTGGTCGGCGATCCTGGCCAGCTTGTCCGGACTGGCGTCGCGCAGCGATTTCAGCTGACGGCCCAGCCGGGCGGCGTCGCGGATGGTCAGTCCGTCCAGGCGGGCGCGCAGCTCGCGCACTGGCGCACCTCGTCGCTGGACGGTGGGGACACTCGCGCCAGGATATGCGTACGCTCGATCGCGATGACCATAGCCATCGTCGTGGGCCTGCTGGTAGTAGGCATTGGACTGGTGCTCAGCCAGCTGTTCCGGCTGAAGGACTGGCTGAACCGGCAACCCCCGCCCCCGCCGGCCGAGCACCCCGAGCACCCTGGCGAGCCCGACGCTTCGTGACTGAGCTTCCCGCCGCCGTGCGGGCGATGGCCGGGCGCGGACCCGACTGGGCGGCGTGGGTCGATCGGCTGCCGGCGCTGACCCGTGAGGTCGTCGCGCTCTGGCAGCTGCGGCCCGACGGCCCGTGGACACACGGCTACTGTTCGCTGGTGCTGCCCGTGCGCACACCCGAAGACGCGGCAGCCATGCTCAAGATCGGCTTCCCCGACGACGAGTCCGAGCACGAACACCTCGCGCTGCGGCGCTGGTCCGGCGACGGCGCGGTGAAGCTGCTCAGCGCCGACCCGCATCGGCGGGCCTTGCTGCTCGAGCGCCTGCACCCCACCGACCTCACCGCGCTGACCGACCTGCAGGCGTGCCACGTCGTCGCCGATCTGTACCGGCGCATCCACGTGCCGGCCATGCCGCAGCTGCGCACGCTGGCGTCATACGTCGAGCGGTGGAACGCCGAGCTGGCTGCCCTGCCGCGGAATGCGCCGATCCCGCACCGCCTTGTCGAACAGGCGCTGGCCGTCGGCACCGACCTGGCCGCGGAGTCGGCCACCGGCAGCCGGGTCATCCACTGCGACCTGCACTACCAGAACGTGCTTGCCGCCGACCGCCAGCCGTGGCTGGTGATCGACCCCAAACCCGTCAACGGCGACCCGCACTACGAGATCGCCCCGATGTTGTGGAACCGCTGGGACGAGCTGGGCGGGGACGTTCGCGAAGGTGTGCGCCGGCGGTTCTCCACCCTGGTCGACCGTGCCGGCTTCGACGAAGACCGGGCCCGGGCCTGGGTGCTGGTGCGCATGGTGCACAACGCGATGTGGGCGCTGCAGGATCCGGCTTGGCTGACGACGTGTATCGCGGTGGCCAAAGCCGTCCAAGACTGAATTCGGCGCGGTTGCCGTCGCCAGGCGACGTTAAGCGCGCCGAAATCGCCGGGGAATCAGCGCGGCTGGTCGCCCTGCCACATGAAGCTGTTGACGTACTTGCCCATGTCCTGGGCGATCGCCAGGTTCGCCGCCGACGGCGGGCCGGGGCCGAAATCCGGGCCGAACTGGCGGAACGGCCCGACCGCTCCGGCGACCAGAGCCAGGTCGTTCCTCACCGCGACGACCATGATGATCCGCAGATGCTTGGCGTCGTTGTCGGTGCCCTTGGGCCAGTCGTCGGCCACCTCGCCGTAGCCGGGCTGGTAGCCGAGGATCGCGTTGGGCAGCTCGTAGGCCGTCACGGAGTCCGGAAACTTCGCCCGCAGAAGGTCTTTGGCGACCTGTCGGGCGTCTCGGCCGCGCGCAGGCTCGCTGAACAACCGCAGCGTCCCGCCGTCGCCGCCATTCCAGTCCGCGGTGATCCCGGTCGGATCCTTGGTCACCGTGTAGGCGGTTTCCGGCGCCGGATACGACACCGAGAACGAGCCGTCGAGCGCGAAGAACCGGGGATTGGTCGCCACCGGCAATCCGGTCGGCGGCCGCCCGCAGTCCGGCGGGCAGACGTATCGGGTGGGGCTCTGACTGATCTGGGTGGCCAGGACGCTCAGCGCCATCATCGCCGACACCAGCACGACGACCCAGACGCCCAGGACCGCGAAGTAGGCGGGCCCGCGCATCCGGTGGGCCCGGTACCGCCCGGTCCGCACGGCGTAGCCCGAGAAGTTGCCCGACTCCGGGTCGGTCACATGGCTGCTCATCGGCCGAGGGATTTCAGGATCAGCACATCTTTGATGAGGTTGTCGATGTTGGGGGTGCCCAGCCCGGTGATCATGTCGTAGCCGGGGTGCACCGGGGTGACGGCGTTGGCGCCGAGGGAGATGTCCCGGAATCCCGGCACCCCGACACCATCGGCGATGTCGTAGAGCAGCGGATTGAGGTCGCCCAGCTGACTCAGACCGCGCGAGACCAGGAACTGGTTCATCACCGCCGCCAGACCCGCCCAGATCGGCGCCGACTGCGACGTTCCGCCGCCGACGAGCACCTGCTGGTGGAAGACGAACTTCACCCCGGTGAACGGGTCGGCGACGGCGGCGACATCCGGCACCAGCCGCTTGTCGTGCGGGCCGGCGTGCTCGTGGCCCACCTGCCAGGACGGCCGGGCGAACAGCACCGACGAGCCGCCGCCACTGCCCTGGGTGAGTGGCACGTCGTACCACCCCTGCTCGGCCAGCCACTGCCCCTGCGCGTCGGTGGACAGCGTGGTGCCGCCGACCGCGGTCATCTCCGGGACTGACGCCACTGCATCCACGCCGATGTCGTCGGGGCTCGGCGAATCCGACCAGTCGTGACCGCCTTTGCATTCCAGGCCGGCCAGGTCGCCGCTGGCGTCGAACGCCGTCGTCCCGTTGCGGTGGGCGTGTGAGAGCGCCGAGCGCACCGGCGCCAGATCGGCTCTGCTCATGACCCGATCGCAACCCCAGCCGACCGAAAAGCTCCACACCGCACCGGGATAGCGCTGATCCACCGACTCCATCAGCTTGCCCAGTTTCACGTAGGCCCCGTCGCCCTCGACGGTCGAACGGGCGTTGACCAGAACGATTTTCGCCGCAGGTGCGATCGCGTGGATCAACTGGATGTCCATGGTCGCCTCGCCGCGCCTCTGGCCCGGCATCCCGCCCACCACTTCCGGGGTGAACCGCGGCAGCGAGAACCAGTCGGCGAAGCTGTCCATGTCGCGCTGGTCGAATCCGTCGAAGGCGAACACGGCGACGGTCATGCCCGCGCCGGTGAATCCGGCGGCGGCCAGCGCGTCGACGTTGTAGGCGGTGAGCAACTCGGTCGGCATGAGCCCGCCGTCGGGGACGTCCAACGGCGGGGTGGGCGGGACGCCCTCGTGATAAGGGCGTGTAGCCCAGGATCCGGCCGAGTTCGGTGACCTCGCCGCGAAGCTGCTCGGGAACGCCGGGCTGCTGCGGCGAGGCGTAGAAGACCTCGCCGCGCCGGCCGCGGTAGTCGTGCACCGTGACGTCCAGGGCACGGGCGAGCGCACGCGGCGGTCCGTCCAGAACCGCCCAGCCGTCGCCGTCGCGCCAGCTCACCGACAGGCCGCGGTCCCGGGCCCACTCGGTGAGCGCGACGGGCCGGGCGCCGTCCGACAGTTCCGCGGTCAGCTGGACGTGTTCGCCGCGCGCCGGGCCGAGGTCCACGGCCTGCGCCAGCAGCCGCGCGTACGGGCCGGCAATGAGGTTGAACGGCACCGCGGGGGTGGCGCGGTCCGCGCCGAACACCAGGACCACCGCTACGACCACGAGCAGCGGCGTCCTTCGAAGCGTCCGGGGACGCCGCTCGCTCATGCCCACAGCATCACCAATCGGTCCGGTGAGGACAAGTCGACGAACCGCATGCCCGAGCCGGAGCGCTGGGGTTCGCCACCGCGCCGATGTGTTACCAGCTCGACGCGATCAACCTCGGCAACAACGCGCCGTGGATCCGGCTCAGACCGGAATGGTGAGCTGGTTGCGGATCAGCGGGGCGATCTTCGCCGCCAGGTAGGCATGCCCGGCGTCGTTGGGATGCACACCGTCGCTGCCGATGAGATCCGGCCTGCCGACGAACCAGCCCTCGACGAGCGGGTCGATGAACACCGCGCCGACCGCGACGGCCTGGTTGCGCAGGCTGTCGCGCAGGGCCAGCACGTCCGCGGGCGGGTTGGCGGTCGGCCACGGCGGCCCGATCACCAGGAACCTGGCCGACGGCGCGACGCGCCTGGCGATCTGGAACGTCTCGCCGACCATGACCGGGTACGTCTGTTTGTCGACGGGCTGGTCGTTGCGTGATCCGAAGAACACCACCAGCACGTCGTCGCGTTTGACGGCCTTGACGGTCAGGTCCTCGAACACGTTGCCGTGGTTGCCGCGGACGCCGTAGCCGGCGCCGCCCTCGGCGACCACGTCCGCGTCGACCTTGAGGCCCTGTGCGGCCAGCATCTGCCATGTCTGCGCGGTCCACGATTGCGGCCCGCGGCCGCCCTGGTCGGTGCCGGTGGTGTACGAGTCGCCGATCACCGCGACGTGGTTGTCCACCGATCCGCGGTTCACCAGTTCATAGGGGCCGGGCGTTGGGCTGTATCCGACGACGGCGGCGACAACGACCACGGCCGAGACGACCGCAGTGATCATTCGCGTAATTGCGTCCCTCAGAGTCAATGACACCTCACTGATTCGCGCCCGACCTCGGCAGCCTAATGCCGGCGGGTAACGGGTGGGTGTCGACGCGCCGTCAGCAGCGCAAAGCCGGGCCGGAAGCCGTTGCCGCACAGCCTGGCTGGGCCCCGGGGGATGCATCACCCGGCACGCGCGGAACGGGGCGGACGACCGTCGCGGGCCCCGTCGATGGACGCCAGCTTCCCGGTGGTGGGATCGGCGGGCAGCTCGGCGCGGATGGTCTTGACGTCGCGGAAGTCCACCATCCGCCGCATCCAGCGGCGGGCCGGCTCCTCCACCGTGTGGAACAACAACATCGCCCCGGCCACCGCGGCCGCGATCAGGCCGACGACCACGAACTTCTGGACCGCCTTGGGTATGTCGAGGCCGAACTCCTGCACCACCCAGTTCCACGAGGTGTGGACCAGCTCGTGAACCATGTACAGGCTGAACGAAATCTGGCCGCCGTAGACCATCAGCCGGGTCGACAGCAGCGCGGGCAGGCTTCCCACCCCGATCGCCAGCGTGACGACCACCGGCATGAACAGGATGTCGACCAGTCCGCCGGGATCGATCATGCCGTTCACCGGATGCGCGTCGTAGTAGTACAGGATCGCGACGCCGACGGCGGTGAGCGCAATCGCGGAGTAGCCGGCGATGCGCTGGCTGCGGTCGGTCAGGCGCAGCCGCCGCACCGCCGCGCACGCGAGCGCGCCGGCGAGGAACTGCGCCACGATCCGCGGCAGCCAGCTCCACGGCGTGTAGAAGTGCCCGCTGGCCAGCAGCAGGATGATCGGCGGCAGCGAGGCGATGAACGCCAGCAGCAGCAGGGTCCGCGCCCGCGTCACCGTCGCCATCCGGAAGATCACCAGGATCATCAGGCCGAACACCAGGTAGGCCAGCCACTCGGCACTGATCGACCAGGCCGGCCCGTCCCAGCTGGTGCCGTCGAAGAACGGCTCGAACCACAGCTGGACCATGAACAGCTGGCGGACGTAGCTGATGGCCGTCAGCTTCTCGACGTCCGGGGACGGCGTGGTGCCGACGTGCAGCGTGAAGATGATCCACAGCGCGGCGATGTGCATGGTGACGAGGTAGATCGGCCACACCCGCGACAGCCGCAGCCACAGGAAGTGCAGCGTGGCCCGGGTCGACCAGGACGGTCCCATCCGCTCGAGATAGTTCCACGTCAGCACGAAGCCGCTGAGGATGAAGAACAGGTCGACGCCTTGGGCCCCGGAGTTCAGCAGCGGCGCCAGGTCGTCCTTGAGGCGCGGTGAGGCCTCCCAGATCAGCGGCCGGAAGTGGAACAGCACCACCCACATCGCGGCGACGATGCGGAGACCGGTCAGCGCCTTGATCTCTCCGGTTCGCACGACACCCATTTCCGACTCTTGCTTACTTTCGACGCCAACACCGGCTGACCTGCCGGGCACCCGCTCCCCGCGATGACCTCACCGGCGACCCTGGCAGCCTATCAGCGCACCGGCCGCGAGCCCGGCTTCGCAATGCTGTGCGGTCGCTGAAAATACGGATCGGTGATTCCCGAAGTCCGTTCCCGCGAACGGTTCTACGCTGGCGCCATGCAGCGCCTTTCCGGACTCGACGCCGCGTTCTGGTGGGCCGACACACACACCTGTCCGATGCACATCGGCGCGCTGGCGCTGTGTGATCCGACCGGTGTCGCGGGCTTCAGTTTCGACACCGTGCGCGACCTGATTCTCACCCGGCTGCCCGAGGTGCCGCTGCTGCGACATCGGGTGGCCGGCGCCCGCCACGGTCTGGACCGGCCCTGGCTGGTCGAGGACACCGCCCTGGACATCGACTACCACGTCCGCCGTATCGCGGTCCCCGCGCCGGGCGGCCGGCGCGAACTCGAGGAACTGATCGGGCGGCTGATGTCCTACCCGCTGGACCGGGACCGACCGCTGTGGGAGCTGTGGTTCATCGAGGGTCTGGAGGGCGGCCGGGTCGCCTACCTGACCAAGATGCACCACGCCATCGTCGACGGGGTCTCCGGCGCCGGGCTCAGCGAGATGCTGCTCGACGCCACCCCCGAGCCGCGCGCTCCGGTCGACGCCGACGAGGACTCCGGCGAGCAGCTTCCCGGCCTGGAAAGGCGGGTGCTGGGCACGCTGTTCAACCTCGCGGTGATGACGCCCTATCGGGTGCTGCGGGTGGTCCAGCAGACCGTCACCCAACAACTGGCCGCGCGGTCGGTGACCAACCCGCCGCCGAACTTCTTCGAGGCCCCGGCCACCCGGTTCAACACCGAGCTCACTCCTCAGCGTCGGGTGGCGTTCACCGCCCTACCCCTCGATCGGGTCAAAGCTGTCAAGAACGCATTCGGCGTCAAGATCAATGATGTTGTCCTGGCGCTGATTTCGGGTGCACTACGCGACTATCTGCACGACCGCGGGGAGCTTCCGGACCGTCCACTGGTCGCGCAGATCCCGGTGTCGACCCACACCGACGCGTCGACGACGGGAAACCAGATCACCTCGACGACGGTCAGCCTGGCCACCGATGTGGAGGACCCGGTCGAGCGTCTGCGGACGATCTACGAGAACTCCCGCGGCGCCAAGGAGATGGCCAAGACGATGAACGACCACCAGATCGTCGGCCTCACCGAGACCACGCCGCCCGGGCTGCTCGGGCTGGCGGTGCGCGCGTACTCGGCGGCACACCTCGGTGACCGGGTGGTCCCGATCAACCTGGTGATCTCCAACGTGCCGGGACCGCAAGTCCCGCTGTACTTGGCCGGCGCCCCGGTGGAACGGATGGTGCCGATCGGCCCGCTCGTGCTCGACGTCGGACTGAACATCACCTGCTTCAGCTATCGCGGAACGCTGGACTTCGGGGTGGCCACCACACCCGAGATCGCCGCCGACATCGACGAACTCACCGACTTGTTCGAACCGGCGCTGCGGGAACTCGAGGTGGCCGCCGGACTGGTGCCGGCGGGCTGACCACGCATCACAGGACGTCGGTGATGTCGTTCTTCAGCGCCTCGGCCTGGGTGCCGAACACCGCCTGCACACTGTTGCCGACCTCGATCACGCCGGCGGCGCCGAGCGCCTTCAGCCGGTCCTGGTCCACCTTGGACGGGTCGGCGACCTCCATGCGCAGCCGGGTGATGCAGGCGTCGACGCTGCGCAGGTTCTCCCGCCCGCCGAAGGCGGCGATCAGTTGTTCGGCCTTGCTGTCGACGGCCGCCGGGGCGGTCGGCGACGCGCTCCGCTGCCGGCCACGATCGCGGTGGCGGATTCCGGCGCCCTCGCCGAGGTTGGCCTGCTGCTCGGCCTCGAACTCGCTTTCCGGTTCCCGGCCCGGGGTGCGCATGTTCCATTTGCGTGATCGCGAAACGGAACAGCAGGTAGTAGACGGCGAAGAACACCACGCCCATCACGATCAGCAGGGGGACGTTCTTGGCGGCCGGTGCGGTGCCCGACAGCAGCAGGTCGATCAGTCCGGCCGAGAACGATGAACCCGAGGTGGATGTCGAGCAGGTAGGCGATCGCCAGCGACAGTCCGGTCAGCAGAGCGTGCACGACGTAGAGCGGGAACGCCACGAACATGAAGGCGAACTCCAGCGGTTCGGTGACGCCGGTGAGGAAGGCCGTCAGCCCCGCGGCCGGACAGGATGCCGAACGCGACCTTGCGTCTGCTTCTTGTTGGCGACGTGGATCATCGCCAGCGCCGCGGCCGGCAGACCGAACATCAGAATCGGGTAGAACCCGGCGGTCAGGTGCCCGGCGGTCGGGTCTCCGGCGTAGAACCGGGTGAGCTCGCCGGTGACGACGCCGCCGCCGTCGGGCTTGGTGTAGCTGCCGTAGAGGAACCAGATGTAGGAGTTCAGAATGTGGTGCAGCCCAACGGGTATCAGCATCCGGTTGGAGAAGCCGTAGACGAAGGCGCCCAGCGCCCCCGAGCCGCCGATGAACTTGCCGAGGCCGGTCAGTCCGGCGTCGAAGATGGGATAGAAGTAGCTCATCGCGAAGGCGACGACCAGGGTCACCACCGACACGGCGATGGGAACGAACCGGCGGCCGCCGAAGAAGCCGAGGTATGGCGGCAGCTGGATGGTGTGGTACCGGTCGAACAGCCAGGCGGTGATGAGTCCGACGACGATTCCGCCGAACACGCTGTAGTTGATCTGCGCCTGATCGCCCGCCTTGTCGAGTTGTCCGGCCAGCACCACCGGCGACATCGTCTTGAAGACCGCCTGCATCACCAGGTAGCCGACCACGGCGGCCAGCGCGGTGGAGCCGTCGGCCTTGCGGGCGAAGCCGATCGCCACACCGACCGCGAACAGCATCGCCAGGTTGGTGAACAGCGCGCCGCCGGCGGCACTCATGGCCTGGAAGAACGGTCCGATCACCGGTGCCTTGATCCGGCCCAGCAGGTCGTCCTGGCCGAGCCGCAGCAGGATGCCTGCCGCGGGAAGAACTGCGATCGGCAGCATCAGGCTCTTGCCGAGCCGCTGCAGCTGCGCGAAGCCGGGGATTCTCAGCCCCGATTTCCGTTGTGCCCCTGCTTCTTTGGCTGCCTCGCTCATGACCGGCCGACCTCCCTTTATCGCAGCTCAGCGGAAGCTTAGCCAGAACCGGAGGGCGGGAGAGGGTGTTTCGGCCACGGCAGCCCGGCTGGAGTCTCTATTCTTTTGACCACCCCAGACGAAGGAGTCGTTGGTGAGCAGCACGTCCGTCCTCGCGCCGGTCGAGGGGCGCGCTGTCGCCCTCGGCGATGTCCCCGATCCGGTGTTCTCCCAGGGAATGGTCGGATACGGAGCGGCGGTCGATCCGCCGCGGGCCGTCATCGACGCGGTCGCGCCCGTCAGCGGCCGGATCCTCAAGCTGCTGCCGCACGCCTACATCATCATGACTGCCGACAACGTCGGGATCCTCGTCCATCTCGGGCTCGACACGGTGGCACTCAAGGGCGAAGGGTTCACCGCCCATGTCGCCGAGGGCGACACCGTGACCGCGGGCCAGCGGGTGATCACCTACGACGTTCCCTCGGTGGTGGCGGCCGGGCTCAATCCCATCGTGCCGGTGGTCGTCATGGACGAACGCGAGCCCGCTAACGTCGTGCCCGGCGAAGCCGTCGGCTCGGGTGCCGAATTAGGCTCCGGCGCAGCACTTTTCACTGCCAACAGATAGGAGTGGCCGGTGGAGGTCATCATCTGCGAGGACGCCGCCCAGATCGGCACCATCGCGGCCGACGCCATCGAGGCTCTTCTGACCCGCAAACCGGCCGCCGTGCTGGGGCTGGCCACCGGGTCGTCACCGCTGGCCATCTACGACGAGCTTGCCGCCCGCTGTTCGGCCGGCGAGATCACGTTCGGCCAGGCGCGGGGCTTCACCCTCGACGAGTACGTCGGCCTGCCCGCCGACCATCCGGAGCGCTATCGCAACGTCATCGACACGGTGTTCGTCTCCCGCGTCGACTTCGCCCCCGGCGCGGTGGCCGGCCCGGACGGCCTGGCCACCGACATCCCGGCCTCGTGCGCGGCATACGAGGCGGCGATCCGCGATGCCGGCGGTGTCGACCTGCAGATCCTCGGGATCGGCACCGACGGCCACATCGGCTTCAACGAACCGGGTTCCTCGCTGGCCTCCCGGACCCGGATCAAGACGCTGACCCGGCAGACCCGGATCGACAACGCCCGCTTCTTCGACGACGACATCGACCGGGTGCCCACCCACTGCCTGACGCAGGGACTGGGCACGATCATGGACGCCCGCCACGTGATCCTGGTGGCCACCGGCCGCAACAAGGCCGAGGCGGTGCACCAGTTGGTCGAAGGACCGGTCAGCGCGATGTGGCCGGGAACGATCCTCCAGCACCACCGGCACGTCACGGTGCTGCTCGACGGCAGCGCGGCCCGTCGCCTCCAACTGGCCGACTACTACCGGGAGACCTACCTCGCCAAGCCCGATTGGCAGGGCATCTGAGTGCTGCTGACCGCTGAGACGGTCCTCACCGGCCGAGAACTGTTGCGGCCGGGCTGGATCGAGGTCGCGGGAACCACCGTGGCGGCAACCGGATCCGGCACTCCGCCACGCCCGCCCGACCGCGACCTCGGCGCGGTGACGGTGGTTCCGGGCTTCGTCGACACCCACGTCCACGGCGGCGGCGGTGCGGACTTCTCGGCCGCCGACCCGGATCCGACGAGCGCGGCGGTCGATCTTCATCGCCGGCACGGCACCACGACGCTCGTCGCCTCGTCTGGTCAGCGCGGCGCCGGACGACCTGCTGCATCAGGTGCGCGCCCTGGCCGAGCAGGTGGAGGCCGGGCTGATCGCCGGCATCCATCTCGAGGGACCGTGGCTGGCCGTCGAGCGTTGCGGTGCACACGATCCGGGGCTGCTGCGCGACCCGGAACCCGACGAAGTCGAGCGAGTGCTGGCCGCGGGCCGCGGGACGATCCGGATGGTGACGCTGGCACCGGAGCGCACGGGTGCGGTGGGCGCGATCGAGCGGATCGTCGCTGCCGGCGCCGTCGCCGCGGTGGGCCACACCGAGGCGACCTACGAGCAGACCCGGACCGCCATCGACGCCGGGGCGTCGGTGGGCACGCATCTGTTCAACGCGATGCGCCCGATCCATCACCGCGAGCCGGGCCCGGTGATCGCACTGCTGGAGGATCCGCGGGTGACCGTCGAACTCATCACCGACGGGGTGCACGTGCACGGCGCGCTGTACCGCCACGTCGCCCGCAGCGCCGGTGCGGATCGGGTCTCGTTGGTCACCGATGCGATGGCCGCCGCGGGGATGGCCGACGGGGCTTACCGGATCGGGTCCCTGGCCGTGGCGGTCGCCGACGGGGTTGCGCATCTGGCGGGCACCCAGACCATCGCGGGAAGCACCGCGACCATGGACCGGGTCTTCCGGTTCGCCGTCGCCAACAGCGGCCTGGCCCGCGACGACGCGCTGCAACTGGCCGTCGCCCAGTCGTCGATGAACCCCGCACGCGCGCTTGGACTTCCGTCGCCGGCGCTGGTTGCCGGAGGGCGCGCCGATCTGGTCGTCCTCGATGCCGAGCTGGCCGTGGTGGACGTCATGCGCGCAGGTTCCTGGGCCTGACCAGGCATCCGAACGTGTGTTCGAATTTCTGTCGGACCCCTGGTGCATGGTGTCTCCTATCCCGACAGAGAGGACCAACCCCATGTGCTGGATGTGCGACCACCCCGGCAGCACCGTTGCCGACTTCCTCGACGTGATCCGCGGCAAGATCGCCAAGCGCGGTTGGGCCGTGCAGTACGTCGAAGACCCGCAGATGCCGTTCGCCTACACCGCCGGCATGACCCAGATACCTGTTCCCGGAACTGCTGATGACGAACGTGTCCCCCGCTCGGGCGGCTC
This sequence comes from uncultured Actinomycetota bacterium, assembly GCA_963765445.1. Classification (GTDB taxonomy): domain Bacteria; phylum Actinomycetota; class Actinomycetes; order Mycobacteriales; family Mycobacteriaceae; genus Mycobacterium. Next base: position 18,100 of record CAVXWQ010000039.1, on the reverse strand, counting down.
GGGTGCTCAACGGCGTGGCCGAGTTCCTCCTGGACGGCTTGGAGCTGTGGCCGGGGCGCCAGGTCAGCCTTCCCGGTGGCCTGCTGGTCGAGGTCGTGGAGGTCGACCACCCCGAGGTACATCTGCCCGCCGCGGTGAGGATCTACGGGCCCATCCGCGCATTCCAGCTGGTCTGGGCCGACGGTCGCGGCCGCTGGCCGTGGGCGGCGGACTTCTGCGATCAGAAGAGCCGGCAGCCGGTGCTCGGCATGCGGACGATGCGCTAGTCGTGGTGCGCGACGATGTTGAGCACGTTGCCATCCGGGGCGCGCACGAAGAACCGGTGCACTCCCCACGGTTCGACCGTGGGCGGGTGGACGATCTCGTAGCCGGCGCGTTGCGCCTCGGCGTAGGCGGCCTCGAGGTCGTCGGTGTGTACCGAGATGACGGAGTCCTCGGGCGCGGTCGCGTCACCGGTCACCAGTTGGACGTGCGCACCGGTGTCGGTGTCGGTGTAGCGGGCGACCCAGCCGAGGTTGAACTCCTCGGTGCTCAGCCCCAGGAAGTCGGTGTAGAAGCTCTTGGCCGCGTCGATGTCGGCGACGGGCAGGTTGGAGGTGATCCGCAGGACACGCATACGGTGCCGTCTACCCGGTCGATCGCATCCTCAGTCGTGAGAGCATGGTGACTTCCCAGCGGGGTGCCGGACTCGGGGGCAGGGATGGCGGGACGGATCGTCCTGGTGGACAGCGCCACCGCGATGACGCTGGCGCAGGTTCTTCCGCTGCTGCTGTTGACCTTCGCCGTCGAGTTGCGGCGCACGCGACGCCATCGGGGGCTGTCCCGACTCCGGTTGGGCGTGTTCTTCCTCGTCTTCGGACTGATCGAGACGACGCTGGTGCTCTCGATCGACGGCGCGCTCTACCCGTTCCAGTGGTTCGACATCTTCTCGGCGCTGATCATCTTCGCCCTGCTGTGGCTGATCTTCCTGCTGTCGCTGTCGGACCCGGCGCTTGGCCTCCGACGACGACCCCTAGCCGTCGGAGGCGCGCTCGCCGAAGTTGATGACCTCACCGCGGTTGATCGAGACCCAGTCGCGGGCTTCGAGATACGGGCGGAACGTCGCGGTGATCAGCTCGCCGTCCGCGGCGGTCTTGGGCCGCTGCAGTTCGTAGAGATGCGGGAACTCCGTCCACGCGACGACCGCATCCCACAGCCGCACCGCGGCGTCCCCGGTGGGCGGGTCGATGAGGACCGGACCGAACAGGCACTGCCCATCGGGGAAGAACAGGGTCGGCACGCCGTAGCCGTCGGCGTCGACGACGCGGCGATGCTCGGCCATCACCTCGTCGTTGGTGGTCGAGTCGGCGATCGCCTCATCGACCAGACCGGGGTCGAAGCCCAGCTCCTCGAGAAGGTGCCGGGCCACCGCGCGCTCGTGGGTGGACGATGTCGTAGCCGGCCCCGTTGCGCTTCGGCGTAGCGGCCTCGAGGTCGTCGGTGTGTACCGAGATGACGGAGTCCTGTGGCGCGGTCGCGTCGCCGGTCACCAGTTGCACCGTGCGCGCCGGTGTCGGTGTCGGTGTATCGGGCGACCCAGCCGAGGTCGAACTCTTCGGTGCTCAGGCCCAGGAAGTCGGTGTAGAAGCTCTTGGCCGCGTCGATGTCGCCACCGAGTTGCGTGATTCGCAGGACACGCATGCTTGCCTCTACCCGGTCGATCGCGTCCTCGTCGCCGTGCGCGTGCAGCTCGCCAGACACCCCGAGCCGATCGCTCACTTAACCAATCTCTCCCCTAGTCGGGCCGCGCTCACCGAAGTTGATGACCTCGCCGCGGTTGATCGACACCCAATCGCGGGCTTCGAGTAGGGCGGAACGTTTCGGTGATCAGCTCGCCGTCCGCGGCAGTCTTGGGCCGCTGGAGCTCGTAGAGATGCGGGAACTCCGTCCACGCGACGACGGCATCCCACAGCCGCACCGCGGCCTCCCCGGTGGGCGGGTCGATGAGGACCGGGCCGAACAGGCACTGCCCGTCCGGGAAGAACAGGGTCGGCACGCCGTAGCCGTCGGCGTCGACCACGCGGCGGTGATCGGCCATCACCTCGTCGCTGGTGGTCGGGTCGGCGATGGCCTCATCGACGAGGCCGGGGTCGAAGCCCAACTCCTCGAGAAGGTGCCGGGCCACCGCGCGCTCGTGCGGCTTGTGGCCTTCGACGTGCAACGCCCGCCCGGCGCGTTCGTACCAGGCGTCGAGGGCGGCCATCGACTGCCTGCGCAGCAGCGCACCGATGCGCATCATCGACCATCCGTAGGACCATTCCCGTTCCCACGGATGCTTCTTGCCCTCCTGGCGGTTGATCTCCTCGAGGCTGAAGAACCGCCAGTTGACCGTCAGTCCGGTCAGATCCCGGACCTCCCGGATCCACCGCGACGTCTGATAGGCGTACGGGCACATGACGTCGAAGTGGAAGTCCACCGACTCGACTCGATTCTCGCCGGTCTGGCGAGGGGGACGCCCGGTCACATCGTGAACCTGAGGTTGCGGGCGGCGCGGTCACCGATCTCGGCGTCGCCGCTCCAGCTGACCGCACCGGAGTCGATCTGAGCCTGTGGGTCGATGCGCCCACAGGCGAGCTGGATGAAGGTCGTGGAGTCCGTCGTCAGCGTCGCGTCCGGGTGCTCGAGGTGGTCGACCCGCTGGGCGCGGCCGTCGACCCGCACGTCGATCTCCCGCTCGATCGGCCCGGTCAGCCGGATGGCCAGGCTCTTGCCCTCGGGCAGGCCGACCTTCTTGCCCACGATGTAGCCGATCGAGTTCTCCACCTCGGCCAGCGCGATCTCGGCGGCCAGGCCGCCGTCGTCGGTCTTGCGGCCCAGCGGGGTGGTGATGTCGCGCTCGTGCACCCAGAAGTCGAAGACCCGGATCTCCAGGAACCGTCCCGTAGGTGCCGCGGCCGGTGGGCATCCACGACGGGCGCTGCAGATCCTCGGCGGTCAGCGCGCTCAGGTCGGCTCGCCTGCGGTCGTAGACCGCGCGGACCTTGTCGACGAGGACCGCGGGGTCGTCGCTGCCGGCCAGGAACTCGGCGGCCTTCTCGAACGGCGGCGGGGTGGCGTCGTCCTCGGGCAGCCAGCCGGCCATCACGGCCTCGATGCTGGTGACGTGCTGGACCACCTCGTGCACAGTCCATTCCGGGCACAGCGACTGGGTTTGCCAGTCGGCGGCACTGAGGTCGGCGCACAGCGTTTCGAACTGCGTGTAGCAGCTCTCGAGTGCGGCTCGGATTTCGTCCAGGCTTCTCATGTCCACAGAACCTATCGTGTCCACGACCGTTCCGCAGTGAGGACTCTCCGCAGACGACAGCGCGAGTTAACGGTCTGCGAGCCTCCTCACTCAACGGCTGATCGGGCCGTGCGACGGGCCCTGTCCCGCTACCGTGCTGTGCATGAGCGACAACCAGATGCTGGTTCTCAACCGCGCCGATCTCGTGAGCCTGGGCCTGACCTGGAAGGAGATCATCGACGTGCTCGAGGACGCCTTCCAGCAGAAGGCTCAGGGCCTGGTGCAGAACCCGCCCAAGCCCAAGGTCACCTCCCGGGGTGACTCGGCTTTCATCCACGCCATGCCGGCCTACCTCGGCGGTTCGGACCGGATCGGCATCAAGTGGGTGGCCGGCTACGAGGGCAACCACGAAAAGGGACTGCCGTACATCTACGGCGCGGTGATCATGAACGACGCCGAGACCGGCCGGCCGATCGCGCTGCTCGACGGCGGCTGGATCACCGAGATGCGCACCCCCGGGGTCTCCGGGGTGACCATGCGCCACGTCCCGGGCGACCCCAAGCACCTGGCCATCGTGGGCTGCGGCCTGCAGGGGCGTCGCCATCTGGAGGTCGCGCTGGAGGTGCATCCGGGGCTGACGCATGTGACGGGGTACGACTACGTCGACGGCGCCGCCCAGCAGCTGCTCGACAACGCCGGTGACCGGGTGACCCGGGTCGCCGACAGCCCCACCGACGCGGTGGCGGGCGCGGATCTGGTGATCACCACCATCACCGTCCCGCTCGACCCGAAGATCGACTGCGCCAACACCGATCCCAACGCGTTGCTGCTCCCGGTGGACTACGACGACGCGATGGCGCAGGCCGCGTTCGACGACGCGGTGATCTACAGCGTCGACGACCCGGGCCAGTACAACTCGGTCGCCGACAAGCTGTACTTCTTCGGTCTGCCCAAGCCCACCACCGACCTCGCTTCGGTGGTCACCGGCAAGGTCGAGGTACCCACCACCGGACGGCGGATGTTCCTCAACATGGGCATTGCGATGGACGACATCGCGCTGAGCTCGCTGGTGCTCGACCGCGCCGCGGCGGCCGGCGTGGGCCGCTACATCGAGTTCCCGTAGCGGCTTAGCCGGCGGCGTTGGGCAGCAACGGCGGGCAGTTGCCCGCGGCGTCGGTGGCCAGCTCGAAATGCCACAACTCGTTGGCGTAGATCCGGCACAGCCCGAACCGCGCGCCATTGGCGATGAGCCACTGGTCGGCGCCGACCCCGCCCACGTCGACCGCTTCGCCGAGCACATGCTTGGAACCGCCCGGCGTCTGCACGTACTGCCGTGCGGCCGCCATGCTGCCGTAGGTGGCCACCGCGCTGTCGAGCAGGCGCTCCTGAAACTCCGGTGAGCGCCAGCCGGAGGTGATGGTCATGGTGATGCCGTCGGCCGAGGCCGCTGTCGCGGCGGCCTGGACGGCGCTGAGCAGAGCGGGGTCGAGCCGCCCGATCGCCGGGTTCTGCACGTCGAACGGGGTCAGGATCTGCCCGTCGCCCAGCGATCCGTCGCCCGGTGCCACGGTGGTCGGGTCGACCGCAATACCGTTGTCGGCGAGCATGATTCGCGGCGACGCAACGGGTGCCGCGGCGGCGCTGAGCGTGATCGCCGCAGTGGCGGCCACGCTGAGCAGTCCCGCCGTCACGAAGTGTGCCGTTGATCCGCATGATCCGGTCATTGTCTCGAAGGTCCGGCGCACCTGCCTGGGCCTTCGAGTAAGGATGGACACCGTGGCGAGGCATTCCCGAACCTCGCGAACCCCTTCCCGCGAGATTCCGGTGCGGCGGAGCACCCGAATAGGAAACACTCGACGCGATGAGTCCTATCCGGGTAGTCGCGCCGCTGGCCGCGGCGGCGATCATGGTCACCCTCGCCGGCTGCGGCCATGCGCCGACGGCGCCGGTCGCGTCGAAGACCGGTGCGGCCGTGACGACGCCCGCGCCGCCCCGCATTGGACTCGACCACCGCCGCCGCTGGCGGCAGAACCGACACCGCCGGGAGTACCACCCCGGCTGGCCTCGGACCCCGCGCAGATCGGCGACGACCTGGTCGCCGACGAACTGGCGCTGCGCGATCCGTCGACGCCGGAGGACGCGCTGAATGCCGCCGCGCACCGCCAGCAGGTGGCCTACCGCGCCATCGGGCGCCACCCGGAGTGGGACGCGGTCATCAGGCCCAAGATCCCGCCGGAGTTGCTCGGCTTCTACGACCACAACATCGAGGCCCGCCGTCAACTGGCCGCGATGGCGATCCCCCGGGACACGCTGCCGGCCTGGCGGATCGAGCCGCCGCCGCCGGCCGACGAGCTACTCGGCTACTACCGCGAGGCCGAGGCGGCCACCGGCGTCGGGTGGAACTACCTCGCCGCGATCAACTTCATCGAGACCCGCTTCGGCAGCATCCACGGGGTGAGCACCGCGGGCGCCGAGGGCCCGATGCAGTTCCTGCCGTCGACATTCGCCGCCTACGGCGACGGTGGTGACGTCCGCTCCCCGCGCGATGCCATCATGGCGGCCGGCCGCTACCTGGCCGCCAACGGTTTCGCCGGCGACCCCGACCACGCGATCTTCCGGTACAACAACGCCAGCCAGTACGTGGCCGCGGTCAACCAGTACGCCGCGGCGATGGCCGCCGACCCCGCCGCCTTCGGCGACTTCTACCGCTGGGACGTCTACTACTTCTCCACCGCGGGAGATATCTTGCTGCCCATCGGTTTTGCCGAGAGCGAGCGGATTCCGGTCCAGGACTACCTGGCCTCGCATCCGCAGTAGAGCGCGTCAGCCCCGGCGTCCGGGGACCGTCCACACCACCCGGTAGGAACCGGCGGCGGGAACCCACCCGAACCGCCGCGAGTCGACCACACCGGGCGCACCCGGATTGTCCGACCGCGCCTCGAACGTCGCGCCGCGTCCGCTGCCGCGCACTTCGCCGACCCGTTTGACGAGCCACCGCGACGGAAGCCGGGGGTCGGGGAACACCCGAAGCTGGCCCGGCCGGGGCCTGCCGCCGCGCACGGACAGCAGCCCGTCGCCGGGGCGAAGCGTGGGTCGCATCGAGTCCTCGACCACCACAAACCGGCGCAGTGGGCATCGCCTGAGTCCAAGCCCAAGCCCATGGTTGCGGACCATGGTCAAAGGGTAAGTTAGGCCCATGCTGCAACGACTTTTCGCCAACGCCACCGAAGCCCATGCCCACTGCGATCTGTACTGCGGCGTCTATGACCCCGCCCAGGCCAAGATCGAGGCGCTCTCCTGCCTGAAGACGCTCCAGAAGTACCACGACTCCGACGACGAGCACTTCAAGACCCGCGCGATCATCATCAAGGAGCAGCGCGCCGAAGAGGTCAAGCATCACCTGATGGTGCTGTGGGCCGACTTCTTCACCAAGGAGCACTTCGAGCAGTTCCCCAACCTGCACCAGCTGTTCTGGGACGGCGTGCACGGCGCGGGTGACGTGAAGAAGTCGCTCGACGTCGCCGTCGCCGAGAAGCTGCTCGCCACCATCGACAAGATCTCCGACATCTTCTGGCAGACCGAGAAGGCCAAGGGCATGGGGGTCTACCCGCCCGCCTGATCACCACCACACGCACGCCAACGAGGCCAGGCCCCAGCATGCACCGGGGCCTGGCCTCAGATCGTGCCGGGCTTCCCGACCGCCGTAATTGACGGGTTGTAAAGTTCGTCCCGCGGGTTGCGACAGCGGACGGGAATCGACATGGCGACTGACAGGCGAGTGGTACGGCGGCGCTGGGCCGAGGCCGGTGTGGTCGCTGCGGGATTGAGCGCGGCCATGCTCGGCGGCGCCGGGGCGGCGGCGGCCGCTCCCGCCGATTCCGGGCACGACTCGTCGGCGGCCAGCAATGACCACGCCGGAGGCAGTTCGCGGGCGACTGCAACGCGTCCACGCCAGCCCAAGACGGCAGCGTCCGCGGCGCGCAGTGCGGCGCATCCGCGCCACCGCGTCGTCCCGGGCACGCGCCGCGGGTGCACAGGCCCGCGTCGTCCTCACCACTCCGAGCGCAACCGCGAGCGCCAAGACGACCACCGACCGCAGCGGCGGCCAGCCAAGCGCCACAGGCGGCGGCCAAGTTCAGCTTCGTCGGCCCGGTGCGGGCAGCGATTCTGGCGGCGCAGGCGTACATCTACGGCTATCCGCTGATGGAGTACGAGCGGGTCCGCCAGACGGTGCCGGACCTGAACACGATCTACTCCCTCACCAGCTTCGCCAACCCCGACGTCGACCCGATCTGGACGGCGATCGGTGGCGGCAAGCGGCCCAACACCGACACGTTCTACTCGCTGGCCGAGCTCGATCTGAGTCAAGGCCCGGTCGTGTTGTCGGTCCCGGACATGGGCGACCGCTACTACAGCTTCCAGCTGACCGATCCCTACACGAACGTCGTGGATTACATCGGTTCTCGGACAACGGCATCGGATCCCGGCCAGTACGCCATCGTCTGGACCGACGGGCCGCCGGGTCACCATTCCCGTCGGCGCGACGGTGGTGGAGGTTCCCTACAGCAGCATCCTCATGCTCGGACGCACGCTGGCCGGCGACGCGAAGGACCAAGCCGAGGCGATCGACCTGATCAATCAGTACTCCCTCAGCCCGACCGGCGGCCCCCCGCCGGTGACCCCGCAACCGAAGCCCGGGCTGTCCTATCTCGATGCGATCAGCGCCGCGATGACGACCAATCCGCCTCCGGCGCAGGATGATCCGGAGTTGGCGAAGCTGGCCAAGATCGGCGTCGGGCCGAATCTGACGGTGGCCGATGCGGGCCTGGGCCCGCTGGCCCGGCTGTCCGCCGGCCTGGCGGTGAAGCTGACGGCGGCACTGTTGCCGACGCTGGCGCAACTGCAGCAGCTGGTGTCGGCGGTCCAGAACAAGGGCTGGGCCATCCCCGACTCGGCGATCGGCGACTTCGGCACGAACTACCTGCTGCGGGCCGGGGTGGCGCAGGTCGGCCTGATCGCCAACACGCCGGAGGAAGCGATGTACTCCTCGGCGCTGCTGGACTCGCACCTGTTGCCGCTCAACGGACGTAGCACCTACGTCCTGCACTTCGCGCCAGGTGAGACGCCGCCGACGGATGCCTTCTGGTCGGTGACGGTGTACGACGGCAATGGCAATCTGGTGCAGAATCCCGAGAAGAAGTACAGCGTCAGCAGCAGCCGGCCGAATGAGTTGGTCACCCGCCCGGACGGATCGATCGACATCATCTTCTCGAACACGGATCCGGGCGACCCCACCGCGAACTGGCTTCCGATCCCCAAGGGTTCGTTCGGGGTGTATCTGCGCAACTACGTTCCGCAGCAGGCCGCGCTCGACGGTAGTTGGACACCGCCGGGCATCAAGCGGGTCGGCTGGTTCTGACCCGGCGCTACTTCCAGGCGAACAACGGTTGCTCGAGTTCGTCGACCGGATCGTGGCGGCCCTCCAGGCACAGCCAGCGCAGCTGCAGCAGCACCGCACCGGTCGGCGCGTGAATCAGGTCGTTGCCCAATGGAATCTGCACAACCGGGCGCGGGCTTTCCGGGATGCTGATGAACCGCGGCGAGTCCTCGCGCTGTAGCTGGTGCAGTCCGACCCGGTAGACCGCCACCACCTCGTCGGGCGCCGGGCTGGGGTCGAGGCGGCCACCGCCCCAGATGACGACCGGGGTGATGACGTATCCCGAGCGAGTCGGGTAGTCGTCGAGCAGTCCCAGCACCGACGACTCCGGCAGCTCGACGCCGACCTCCTCGTGCAGTTCCCGCAGCGCGGCGTCCACGGCGGTCTCACCCGCATCGAGGCGACCGCCCGGCAGCGCCCATTGGGCAGCATGCGCACGAAGACGAGATGCCCTGCGGCACAAGAAGAACGCTGCACCCCCGGACACGTCCACCATGCGGCCGTCCAATCCCGGTTCCATCGGCCGCCCGTCGATCCAGTCGTCGACGGGCGCCGGGTCGACACGGTCCTCGCCCGTGTGGGAATCCACCAGCACCACCGCGACGGCGGCGTGCCGCTTCGTCGGGTCGGTGACCGTGCGGCGGTCGTGGCCGCTCAGGTGACCGCGAATCTGCTCCCGCAGGCTTTCGACATAGGCGATGGTCACCGCTCGACGATATAAGGCGGGGCCGCATCGGCTGAGCGGCCCCGCCTTACTCACGACCGATCAGAACGTCGGAATGAACACGCCGTTCACCCACACACCCCAGTGCTGCCAGCCGGCATCCCATACCTGCTGACTACCGGCGGCCCAAACCGGCGGAGCCGGTTGCGGCGGCGCCCAGGCCGGCGGGCTGGCGGCGTTGGGTCCGGCCGGAGGCACGGCTACCGGCGGCGGCATCGGTCCCTCGGCGCTCGCCGTGCCGATGCCGGCCCCGATTGCGCCTGCTGCCAACGCGCCGGCCACAGCGGCCCCGGCGATGATCTCCTTCAACCTCATGGGTGCCAAACTCCAATCTGGTATTGGTCCAACATGCGTTCGCAGGCATGGATAACCCGATCGGCGAGCGGTAAACGTCGGGCCGGTTCAGCCCTCACCCATGGCGGCGGCGACGGCTTGAGCCATCAACCGGACCGCGTCGTTGCGATCCATCGCAGCCAGCAGTCTGACCAATGCCGCGCATCTGCTCCCCAACCAGCACGGTGGGCCCGTTGGACAGATTGGCGAACGCCGTGTCGATGACCTCGGCGACCGGCGCGGCATCGGGCGGCGGCTGGTCCTCGGAGGCCAGCTGGCCGCGCTGATGTTCGAGCTTGCGCAGCGCGGGGGTGTCGGTTTTGCCGAGGATCAGTCCGATCACGTCGACGCCCTTGTCGTGCAGTTCACTCCAGAGGGCTTCGGCGAAGACCATGTCGAAGGCCTTCGTCGCGCCGTAGGCGACCATGTTGGGTCCGCCGACAAATCCCGCGCCCGATCCGAAGACGACGATTCCGCCGCTGCCCCGCTCGACCATCGCCGGGGCGAAGTGGTGACACAACCGCATCGGCGCCAGACAGTTGCGGTAGACCATCGCTTCGGCGGCGTCGATCGAGTTCGACAGGAACGGGGCGAAATCCGGATCGGCGCCGGCGCAGTACACCAGGAATCCGATCGTCAGGTCGGCCGTCGCTTCCGCCACCGCGGCGGCCGCGCCTGACTGCGCGAGGTCGACTGCGAGGGTGCGCGTCTGGACGCCATGGCGGGCACCGATGTCGGCGGCCACCCGGTCGAGGACGGCTTGGCGGCGGGCCAGCAGGACGACGTTGAGGCCACGGGCGGCCAGCGCGTCGGCGAACGCCTCACCGACACCGTCGGACGCACCGGCCACCAGGGCCCACGGTCCGTACTTCGTCGCGAAGTCCGTCACTGGGCCGGTCCCGGGAAGGCGATGCGCACTGACGTGAACTTCCGGTCGGCGATTCGCCACCCGTCGTCGGCGCGCACGATCTCGTCATCGTAGAAGCCGGTCGCATTGACACCGGAGTTGTTGTCGGCGGCCATCACCCACACATCGACGTAACAGCGCGCCGTGGCTCGATCGCCCTGTACGTCGATCACCGGGTTGGTGATGCGGTGCAGGGTGTGGCCGGCCTGCGCGTGGGCGACGTCCATGAACTCGGTGACGGCGTCGATGCCGTCCCAGACGCCGATCTGGCCGTAGTCGCAGTGACAGTCCGGGGTGAACACGGTGCGGAACAACGGCCAGTCGCGGCGGTCGATACCGGTGGCGTAGCGCACCAGCAGGTCTGAAATGTCCTGCCGGTCTTGAAGTTGGCTCATGCTCGACCACGCTGGGCAGCGTAGCTCAGCCGGCGGTCAGCGCGATCGTGGACGCCGGTGTCCGGGCGGCACTCATCACGATGTTGTACAGCGGCGCGCCCCAGGCGTGCGCACCGCTCGCGGTCGGCGAGTAGGCGGTGTGGATGGCGATTGCGGAATCGGACACCTTGCTGCTGGCGTCGGGGTCGTAATCGCACACCGGATCGCCGGCGTCGCAGACGCTGACCGTGCGTGCGCCGATCGCCGGCGGCAGCATCGAGGTGTTGGTCGAGGCGAGGAACGAGTGCTCCTGCGCGACGCCCTTACCGCGATCTGGTGTGCCGGCCGCCGAGCCCAGGGCGATCGTGGTGTCGGCGGGCAGCCGGTCACCGTCGGCGATCAGCAGAGCGGCCGCGACGTGCGGGTCGTCGGCGAGGTCGTAGAGGTTCCGGTGGATGACCATCGCCCCCTGCGAGTAGCCGGCCAGGACCACTTTGGTGTCCGGGCAGCGCTCGGTGAACGCCGTGAACTGTTTGGCGACCGCATCGGTGCCGTCGTCGACACTTCCGAGGAAGTCCAGCCACCCGCCCACGCCACCCTTCAGCGGAACGGGCGCGGCGGGATACTGGACGGCCTCGGCGTCGATGGTGTGCCCGCTGGCCAGCAGATCATCGCGCAGCTGCTGGTAGGACTGGTACACCACGCCGCCCATGCCGCCGTTGGCGGTCAACCCGTCGGCGTCGCGTTGCCCCGAGCCGGCCGCGCCGAGCCAGTGGTAATCGGCACACGACGGTGCAGCGGCGGCGGTACCGGTGGCCAGCCCGGTGAGGCTGATTCCGGCCATCAGCACCGCGAAACCCAAACGACGAAACACGAAAGACACCCTCCAATGTGGTCAGCAGGTTGATCGTCGGGCGGCCCGTCGGCGTTACCCCGATCCGAACCAATTACTGACGGCCTCGTCAATGCGTGCGTCGGAGTGTTCGCCGACCCAGGCGACGTGACCGTCGGGCCGGATCAGCACCGCGGTCGGTGCGGGGACTTCGCCGACCACCGGAAGTTCCCATGTGTCAACACCTTTGGCGTCGACACGTCGCACTCGATCATGCGGGGCGCCGAGCCCACCGGGCTCGCCGAGATTCAGCAGCACCGGCCGGGCGTCGTGCAGCAGGGTGTAGACCCTCGCAGGGCCGGCGGCGGTGTCCAGGTCGAGATCGGGCATGCGGGCTCCGAGCAACGGGTGGCTCTCGATCGCGGTGCCGTCGCCCAGGTCATAGCGGATATCGAGGCCCGACATCATGGCGGCGATCCGCTTGCGCGGCTCGTCCATGCCAAGCAGGTCGGCCATGGTGTCGCGCAACGTGCACGTGTGCCGCGTCGCCGGCCAGCAGGATTCGTCCGGCGCGGTACGACGCCGCCTGCCTGGCTCCCAGCCGGTGAAGTCGATGCCTGCCGATTTCCGGACCGCGCTGCGCCCACCGTCACAACCGACGACGTACCGCGCCCCGATGAACTCGTCCCCGGCGAGAGCGACGGCGACACCGGCGGGCTCTTGGGCGACACCGGTCACCTCCCGTCCACGGTGGACCGGCACGCCCAGCTCGTCGACCCAGTCGGCGAGGATGCGCTCGATGTGGTTCTGCCACAGGGCAAGCCCATACGGGTGGCGGGTCGGAAAGTCACTGATGTCCAGACGAATCTGGCCGAACCCGCCGACCTGGGCGGTATAACCCGCGGCGAGGAAGCGGTCGGCGATTCCGCGTTGGTCGAAGACCTCGATGGTGCGGGAGTGCAAGCCTCCCGCACGCGAGCCGACGAGACAGCGGTCGGCCCTGCGTTCGACGATCACGACGTCCACCCCCGCCAATGCCAGCTCAGCGGCCAGGGTCAAGCCGGTCGGACCCCCGCCGACGACTACCACGTCATGCTCGGAAAATTGACGCACCCGCATCCCCCAATCGCTGAAAAATTAGTCAGGCCAGCGATTTTGCGTCAGCGAGGGGGTCTTGCCGCAAGCCCCCCAGTGCGCATATGTTGAAAGTGGCGGGGATCTACGTTGCGGCGCCGAGTAAGACTCGGGCCACCCATTCGACGTGATCGAGTGACTCCTCCAGCGTCAGCCGGCCGGCCAGCAGTCCCACCAACGCGCCGCTGAGCGCGGTGTTCAAACCGAAGCTGACGTTCGAAATGACTTCTGGTGCAACCCCATCCAGCAAGCCGGTCGAACATCTCGACGTTGTTGCGGTCCATCTGGTCGATGATGTCTTTGACCTCCGGATCGGTCGAGGCCATCATCTGCAGCATCAACGCCGTCATCTCGGGGTTGCGGTAGAACGCGCGCTGAGCGCGGCGCAGGTAGTCCAGCACCGCGGGCAGCGGATCACCGTCGGGCCGCCCGCCGCTGCCCAGCACCCGGCGGGTCAACCGCTTCTGCCAGTCCTCCAACGCCGCCGCCAGCAGGTTCTCCTTCGAACTGAAGTAGCGGTACATGGTCGCCATCGCCACGCCGGAGCGCTGCGCGACGTCGCGCATCTGGACCGCGTCGGCGCCGACCTCGGCGATCAGGTCGATCACCTCTTCGATGATCTTGGCGCGCCGCGCGAGCTGTGCGCTGGTCATGTCCCGCAGCGCGACCACCTCGGTTGCGGTGCGGACGGCGCGAGAGTCCGGAGCTGGCGTGTTGACGGTGACACCTCCTCGAGAACCGCCTTCTGCGACAGTGCCGGCAATCTTACGACGACACCGTGTCGACTGCAGGATAACCGCAGGTGGTGGCGTCGCGGTTATCCGGGTGTGGTAGAACGGTGTTTCAGTAGTCTGTGATCGGAGGATGCCATGGCCGGACCTGTCGGTCTCCCGGTGATCGACACGATGATCGGATTCCCGCACGAGGGATTCGACCAGTACGACTTCATCCGCCGGCAGACCAAGGACCGCGAGTCCAAGGAGAACTTCGAGTTCCCGGTCGAGTACATGTTCAAGGACGTGCCCAAGGGCCTGCCCACCGACGACCCGGTCTCGCTGCTGCTGCAGCAGATGGATCGCTTCGGCATCGAGAAGGCGGTGATCGGAGTGAGCGAGGAGTCCGCGAAGAAGGCGCTCGACCTGTTCCCGGATCGCTTCGTCGCCTCCGGCGCCGTGTCGGACCCCAACGACGTGATGGGGTCGGTGGCGGCGATCCGCCGCGAGTACGAGGAGTACGGCATCCGGGCGACGTCGGTGTTCCCGTCCGGCACCTTCCCCCAGGTGCCGATCGACGACCCCAAGATGTACCCGATCTACGCCACCTGCGTCGAGTTGGGCATCCCGATCTTCGTCTGCGCCGGGGTGCCCGGCCCCCGGATTCCGTTCAAGCCGCAGGAAGTCTCGCGCATCGACATCGTCATGTTCGACTTCCCGGATCTGGTGTTCGTCACCCGGCACGGCTGCGAGCCGTGGGAGGACCTCGCGGTCAAGCTGATGCTGAAGTGGCCCAACCTGTACTACTCGACGTCAGCCTTCGCGCCCAAGTACTACCCCAAGGCCATCGTCGACTACGCCAACTCACGCGGCGCGGACAAGGTGCTCTACGCCGGATACTTCCCGATGGGTCTGTCGCTGGAGCGGATCTTCCGTGAGCTGCCCAACGTCCCGTTCAAGGACGAGGTGTGGCCGAAGTTCCTCTACGGCAACGCCGCTCGCATCCTCGGCTTGGAGAACTGACCCGCATGGCATTGGCGATCACCACCGAGCAGGAGCAGCTCGCCGACGCGGTGACCAAGTTCGCCGCGCGGCATGCGCCGGTCGACAAGACCCGGGCGGCGTTCGATTCCATCGCGGCAGGTGAATTGCCCTCCTGGTGGGAGGAATTCACCGCGAACGGGTTCAACGCGGTGCACATCCCCGAGGAGGCCGGCGGCCAAGGCGGCACGCTGGCCGACATGGCCTGCGTCATCGAGGCGGCCGCGGCGGCCCTGCTGCCGGGTCCGCTGTTGAGCACCGCGACGGCCAGCGCGGTGGCGGCCCTGGCCGGAACCGCGGCCACACCGTTGCTGACCGAACTGGCCGACGGGGCCACGGCCGCGGTGGTCCTGCCCGAGCATTCGTCGGTGCACGCCGTGCGCGACGGTGACAGCTGGCGGTTGAACGGCTCGACCGGCTCGACGCTGGGAATCTGCGCCGCCCAACGCATTCTGGTGGCTGCACACGCCGGCGAGGGCGCCGACCGGTGGTTCGTGCTGGACACCCGCTCGGATGCCGGCCTGACCGTCGAACAGCAGCGCGGCACCGACCTGAGCACCGACGTCGGTGTGCTGCATCTGGCCGACCATCGCGTTCCCGCCGCCGCGGTACTGGCCGACATCCCCACCGAACGGGCCCGTTGCGTCGTCGTCGCTCTCGCGGCCTGCGCCGCGGCAGGCGCGGTGCGCCGCGGCGTGGAGATGGCCGTGGACTTCATCCGCGTCCGCGAACAGTTCGGTAAGCCGGTCGGTTCGTTCCAGGCGCTGCAGCACAAGGCTGCGGTGCTGCTGGTGAACTCCGAAATGGCCTCTGCCGCAGCCTGGGACGCGGTGCGTGCCATCGACGAGCCGCTCGAGCAGCATCGGCTGGCCGCGGCGTCGGCTGCGGTGATGGCGCTGGCGGCAGGCCCCGACCTGACGCTGGACGCCCTGGTGATGTTCGGTGCCATCGGCTACACCTGGGAACACGACATGCACCTGTACTGGCGGCGGGCCACCAGCCTGGCGGCGTCGCTGGGGCCCACCACGCAAGTGGGAACGTGAGGCCGGTGAGCTCGCCCGAACCGTGAAGCGCTCCACGGCAATTCATCTCGGTGATGTCGAGGCCGACTTCCGGGCGCACGTGGCCGGTGTGCTGGACCGGGCGGCGACGCTGCGGAACGAATTCCCCACCGACGACCGCCGGGCCCCGGGCATTGCCCACGGATCGCAGCGTGACCTGCTGGCCGTGGAGGGGCTGGTCGCCCCGCACCTGGCCCCGCCGTGGGGTCTGGGCGCCTCGCCGGTGCAGCAGGTCATCATCACCGAGGAGTTCGACAAGCGTCCCGAGGTGACCCGGCCGTCGCTGAACATCGCGGAGTGGATCCTGCCGACGATCCTCGACCGGGGAACCGACGCCCAGCGCGAGCGCTTCGCCTGGCCGATGCTGCACGGCACCCAGCGCTGGTGCCAGTTGTTCAGCGAGCCCGGCGCCGGCTCGGACCTGGCATCGCTGAGTACCCGCGCGCAGAAGGTCGACGGCGGCTGGCTGATCAACGGCCACAAGATCTGGACCTCCTCGGCCCATGTCGCGCAGTACGGCGCGATGCTGGCGCGCACCGATCCCGACGCACGCAAGCACCGCGGAATCAGTTACTTCCTCATCGACATGTCCTCACCCGGCCTCGAGATCTCGCCGATCAAACAGGCCAGCGGACGCTCGCACTTCAACGAATGCTTCTTCACCGACGTGTTCGTGCCCGACGACATGCTGGTCGGTGAACCTGGCGAGGGCTGGGAACTGGCCATGGGCACCGTGGCCGTCGAACGGACCGCGATCGGCAACTACGTCAACATCGATCGCTCGGCTGCCCTGCGGCACATGGCCGCGGCCGAGGGGCCCGACCACGACGCGACGGTGCGCGCCCTCGGCCAGATCGAGGCCCACACCACCGCGATCAAGGCCATGGTGCTGCGCGAGACGCTGCGTCTGGTCGAGGGCCAGAGCGCGGGGCCGGCCTCGAGCATCGCCAAGTACGCGATGGTGCTGCTGCTGCGCCGGGCCTCGACCGCGACGCTGGGCCTGACCGGACGTCTGGCGATGCTCGAGAAGTCCGATCCGCCGGTCATCGAGCCCTACTTCGACATGCCCTCCGAACTCATCGGCGGCGGCACCCCGGAGATCCAGCTGACGATCATCGCGTCGATGATCCTGGGCCTGCCACGCACCTAGACCGTCAATTCGCCGCAGAAAGGACACCCCGCGATGACGACTCAACTTCCGTTCCAGTTCTTCGACTGCGACAACCACTATTACGAGGCCGAGGACGCGTTCACCCGCTACATCGACCCCAAGCTCAAGAAGCGCGCCATCCAGTGGGCGCAGCTCGACGGCAGGCAGCGGCTGCTCGTCGGCGGGAGGGTGAACCGGTTCATCCCGAATCCGACCTTCGACCCGGTCGGAAAGCCCGGCGCGCTCGACGAGTACTTCCGCGGCCGCAACCCGCGCGGCGCGGATCTGAACTCGTTGTTCGGTGAGCTGGAGCCGATCCCGGCGGCGTACCGCAACCGCGATGCCCGGCTGGCGGCGATGGACGCCCAAGGCATGCAGGGCTGCATCATGCTGCCCACCCTTGGCGTCGGGCATGGAGCAGGCGCTGCTGCCCGACTTCGACGCGACGGTGGCGACGTTCCGCGCCTTCAACCGCTACCTGGACGAGGACTGGGGATTCGCCTACCAGGAGCGGATTTTCACCGCGCCGTACATCACGATGTGCCGCCCGGCCGAAGCGGTTCGCGAACTGGAGTGGGCACTGGAGCGCGACGCACGCTTCATCGTGATGATCCCGGGCCCGATCACGACCGAGGTGGGCATGCGCCCGCCCGGCGACCCGATGTTCGACGACTTCTGGCAGCTGGCCAACGATTCCGGGATCACCGTCTGCTATCACTCCGGTGAGACGTACTACTCGAAGTTCATGCCGGCCTGGGGCGAGTCGGACTACATGATGTCGTTTCAGGCGCTGCTCGGATTCCGGTCGCTGTTCTCCGGTGAGGCCATCCAGGACACCTTCGCCAACCATCTGCACAACGGCCTGTTCCTGCGCTTCCCCAACCTGCGGATGGCGGCGATCGAGAGCGGCTCGACGTGGGTGTTCCATCTGTTCGAGAAGCTGACCAAGTCCTTCGGCCAGATCCCGTTCATCTACAAGGAGGATCCGCGGGAGACCTTCCGGCGCCACGTCTGGGTGTCGCCGTTCTACGAGGACGAACTGGCCAGCCTGCTGAAGCTGATCGGCGTCGACCGGATCATCATGGGCTCGGACTTTCCCCACGTCGAGGGTCTGGCCGAACCCGCCTCCTAC
>CAVXWQ010000038.1:0-21614 GCA_963765445.1 uncultured Actinomycetota bacterium | reverse complement strand
GGCATGGTCCCGCAGTCCCACGACGGCGAGATGGCCACGCCGATGGGCATCTTCACCCTCGACTTCGCCTTCGGCACCCAGCCCAACCCCGGCACCGGCCTGCAGTACGTCCAAGTGACGCGCGACTACTGGTGGGACGGCGACATGAAGAGCCCGACCTACAACACCATGCAGGTCTGCAAGAAGGCCGACTGCCCGTTCGACACCAACCCCAGCAGCGGCACCGAGAACCTCTACATCCCGCAGTACGCGCACGCCGTGGTGATGGGTGTCAACAAGGCCCGCGTCCCGGGCAACGGCGGCGCGTTCTTCGTCCACACCACAGACGGCGGACCGACGGCGGGCTGTGTGGCACTCGACGACGACACGTTGGTCAAGATCATGCGCTGGCTACAGCCCGGCGCGCTGATCGCCGTCGCTAAGTAGTCGTGGCGATAGCCGCGCCCGGTGTTGCCTTGAAGTTCAACGCCTTCAACGACATCGTCGCCTCGTAGGTCCGGTCGTAACCCGTCGCGCAGATCTTCCAGCCGTCCGGCGTCTTGCGGTAGCGGTCGCGGTAGAACGCCGCGCCCATGAGCATGAAGTCGAACTCCGGCACGATGACGTGGTCCTGCAGGTACCAGGTGGCCTCGGCCTCGTCGCCGTCGACGGTGATCTCCGGATGCGTCACCCGATGCTCGGTCAAGCACGCCGGCCGGCATCGACTTGCGCATGAACTCCACCAGATCCTTGCGGTTGGTGAAGTGGTGCTCCTCGCCCAGCGACGAGCCGTAGTCGCCGACGATGTCCTCGGTCAGGGTGTCGGCGAAGTCGTCCCAGTGTTTGGTGTCCAGCGCCCGCAAGTAGCGGTACTTGACCTGCTTGATCGCCTCGATCGCTTCCGCATCAGCCATGCCCGACATTGCAGCACAACGGCCGGCGGCGCGGGGCTGGTTGTCTCGCTGGATGAAGACGTGCCAGAAACGAGGAAGCCGGCGACCCGTTCGGATCGCCGGCTTCGACTCGTCGTTAGATCAGCGGCCGTTCTCGTACCGCTGGGCGATGGCCACGAGCTCGTCGCGGACGGTCGACTGCGGCATCGCGTTGATGCGCGCATGCAGACGGCGACGGTTGATGGCCCGCTTCATGTCCTTGCGAAAGCGTGCGATCGACATTTGTTCTCAACTCCTCTATCCACCCCCGGGTCATCGGGGGCTTGTTTGCTGCTGGCGTTCACCGGGTAGGGATCACCAACCAGGGGAACTACTCGATGGTCCTTGTTAATTCCAGGTAAATCAACTTTCCACGTGTGAGTTTGGCGACAGACCGGCCCTGACCAGCGGCGCTGTCGAGCGCGCTGTGACGGCCGACACCCCGGACGCCGGGTCCGTTATTGAAGTTCGCTGGGGGACTGCAGATAGCGCGTGACCATGTCGACGAGAAGCCGACGCTCCCGCTCCCACTCCAGGTGGGTGTTGACGATCATCTCGACGAGCACCATCCCGCGCAGCGCCGACCAGATGACCTCGGCCACGCCCGGGTCGTCGGAAATCAGCCGGCCCAACTGACTGACTGCCTCGTTGATCTCCAACAGATGCCGCCGGGCGCTTTGGCCGTGGGTGCCGCGGGTTGCGCGCAGAATCTCGAACGCCGCCAACGAGGTTGGGCTGCTGTAGCAGCGGAACGCGGTGTCGACCACGATCTCGATCCGCTCGCGCAGCGGACGGTCGCCGACCTCGGCCGCCGCCAGGCTGTCCACCAGCCGGGCCACGCCCTCGTCGACCACCGCCATCAGCAGCCCGTTGCGGTCCCCGAAGTGGTACTGGATGACGCCCCAGGTGACACCGGCGCGTTCGGCGACATGCTTGGCGGTGGCGGCCTCGAACCCCTCCTCGACCACGCAGCGCACCGTCTCGTCGATGATCCGCGCGCGGGTGTCATCGCCCCGCTTGCGCGGCGCCTGGGTCTGCCGCGTGGGTGGGGTGCCGACCGCCTTCACATCGTTGACTTTATAACATTGAGCCGACTATGTTTCGGATGTGAGCGAATCGCGCAGCCGCTATGCCCAGTTGTCCCGGGCCGAACTCGCCGTCCTGGTGCCCGAACTCCTCCTCATCGGCCAGCTCATCGACCGGTCCGGAATGGCGTGGTGCATCCAGGCATTCGGCCGTCCCGAAATGCTCCAGATCGCGATCGAGGAGTGGGCCGGCTCCAGCCCGCTCTACACCAGGCGCATGCAGAAGGCGCTGAAGTACGAGGGCACCGACATCGTCACCATCTTCAAGGGCCTGCAGCTCGACATCGGCGCCCCGCCGCAGTTCATGGACTTCCGCTACACCGTCCACGACCGCTGGCACGGCGAGTTCCACCTCGACCACTGCGGCGCCCTGCTCGACGTCGAGCCGATGGGCCCCGACTACGTCCAGGGCATGTGCCACGACATCGAGGACCCCACCTTCGACGCCACCGCGGTGGCGACCAACCCCAAGGCGCAGGTCCGCCCGATCCACCGCCCGCCGCGCACGCCCGCCGACCGTCAGCCGCACTGCGCCTGGACCGTCATCATCGACGAGTCCTACCCCGATGCCACCAGCATCCCCGCGCTCGACGTCGTGGCCCAAACCCGCGCCGCCACATGGCAACTCGATCCCATCGACGAGAAGGACGAGGGTCAGGCCGACTACTCCGGGCCGCTGCTGTCCGACGTCGACTTCACCGCCTTCTCGCACTCGGCGCTGGTGCGCATCGCCGACGAGGTGGTGCTGCAGATGCATCTGCTGAACCTGTCGTTCGGCATCGCGGTGCGGGCACGAGCCAAGGACAACACCGAACTGGCCACCCAGATCCGCACCAAGCAGCTCATCGGCATCGCCGGTGTCGCCGCCGAGCGAATCCAGCGAGCCCTCAAGCTGCCCAACGACTTTGACGGACTCGCCAAGGTGCTCGAGCTGCACCCCCTGCTGAATCCCGCCGGCTACGTCGTCGCCGAGATCGAAGGTGGTCGGCTGCACGTCCATCCTTCGCCCGCCCACGAGGACGGCTCCTGGATCTCGCTGTGCTCGCCGGCGTCGGCGCAGCCGCTGCAGGCCATCGCCACCGCGATCGACCCGCACATCGCGGTGCGCATCACCGGCACCGACGACGACTGGACCGCGGAGTTCGAGAAGTCCGACACCGCGGCCAAAGTCTCGCCCGAGGTCGAGGTCACCAAGTTCAGCCTGGGCGCCACCTTCGAGTTCGAGGAACGTCGCTCGCTGCCGCTGACGGTCGTCTGAGCGATGGCCTACCGCGTGGTGCAGTGGGGCACCGGTGCGGTGGGGGTGGAAGCGATCCGCGGCATCCTCGATCACCCCGACCTGGAGCTGGCCGGGATCAAGGTCTACTCCGACGACAAGGTCGGCCGCGACGCCGGTGACCTCGTCGGTTCGGACCCGATCGGTGTCACCGCCGCCAAGCACGTCGACACCGCCGACGTCGACGCCGTCCTCTACGCACCGCGCCACCCCGACGTCGACGAAGCCGCCGCGATCCTGGCCTCCGGCGCCAACCTGGTCACCACTGCCTTCGCGTTCCACCCGGCCCGGATGGAGCCCAACGACCGCGACCGGCTGCAGCAGGCCTGCGCCGACGGCAACAGCTCGCTGCACGGCACCGGCCTGAACCCCGGCAACCTCGGTGTGGTCGTGCCGATCGCGCTGTCCGGAATGTCGCGCCGCATCGAGCAGCGTCACCGTGCAGGAGCGCGCCGACTGGTCGGTCTACGACAGCGTGGAGATCACCTTCGATCAGATGCGCTTCGGCAGTCCGCTCGACGAGGTGAGCGCCGACACCGACTGGCCTGAAGTTCACCAGTGAGCTTTTCCAGCAACAGGTTTGGCTGCTCGGCGACACGCTCGGACTCGGCGTCGACGAGGTGAGCACCGAGCTCGAGCTCATTCCCGCCAGCGTCGACCGCGACATCTGCGGCCGCACGCTGCGCGCGGGCACCGTCGCCGGGCAGCACTGGCGGTGGACCGGCCGGCGCGACGGCCACCGCGTGGTCGAAGTCGAAACCCTCTGGACGGTCGGCGAGCCGCAGCCGCCGCACTGGCCGACACCGCAGCACGGCTGGACCGTCACCATCGAAGGCACACCCTCGATGCAGGCACACCTGATGACGCTGGCGAGCTTCCGCCGCGACGTGCCGCTGGCCGAACACGTGCGGTCGGCCAGCGTTGCGACGGCCATGCAGGCCGTCAACGCCATCCCCGCGGTGTGCGAGGCCCGCCCCGGT
This sequence comes from uncultured Actinomycetota bacterium, assembly GCA_963765445.1. Classification (GTDB taxonomy): domain Bacteria; phylum Actinomycetota; class Actinomycetes; order Mycobacteriales; family Mycobacteriaceae; genus Mycobacterium. The sequence continues at coordinate 17,362 of CAVXWQ010000038.1, read as the reverse complement.
TTCGTGACGATGGCGGACCTGCCGCTGCGGCTGTTCGGCTGACGTTTCGCTCCGCGCGAACCCCGGCCCATCGACGCCGCGGCAAACTGCGCGCACACTGTCAGTTATGGAGAACAACGGACCGTTCGGGTTCGACCCCGACGAATTCGATCGTGTGGTGCGTGATGCGAGCGAGGGCCTGCGCGACGCCGTCGGTCGGTTCCTGGGCGGCTCGCAGGAGCGCGCCGGCTTCGGCATGCTGTTCGACGAGTTCACCCGGCGTAGTCGGCCGCGGCCCGAACCGGAGACCGCGGGCGAGGCCGGTGACGGCGTGTGGGCCATCTACATCGCCGGCACCGACGGCAAAGCCCACGTCGAGCAGGTCTACAAGGACGAGCTCGACGCGCTGCGGGCCAACAAGCACAACACCGACGCCAACCGCAGCGTGCGGTTCCTGCCCTACGGCATCGACGTCAGTGTCCTCGATGCCGGGCCGGACAAGGCCGACAAGGCCGAGGACGCCGACGACACCCCGAGCAGTCCGACTAGCTACATCGTCAGGACCATGCGGTACCGCGCGCGGCCCTGGTCCATCGCCGCGTAAGCCTCGGCGGCCTGCGCCAGAGCCATCTCCTCGATGCGTGCGCGCACGCCGGACTGCACCGCGAAGTGCATGGTGTCCTCGATGTCCGCCGAGGTGCCCGACGGGTGCCCGATCACGCTGAAGTTTCCGAACAGCAGATCGCCCGGGGTGATCGGCAGCGGGTCGAACGTCGCACCGATGATCACCAGCTCGCCCTGCGGCGCCAGGCCGCCGACGGTGGCTGCCATGGCCGCCGAGTTGGCCGCCGTCGCCAGCACCACCTGGGCGCCGCCCAGCTTCTGCAGTGCCTCGGCGACGTCGCCGGCCGTCGAATCGATGTAGTGGTGGGCGCCGAGTTCCTTGGCGTCCTCGGCCTTGCCCGCTCCGCGGGCGATCGCGATGGTTTCGAAGCCCATCGCCCGTGCCCACTGCACGCCGAGATGGCCCAGTCCGCCGAGGCCCAGCACCGCGACCCGGTCGCCGCCGGTTGCGCGGGTGTGCCGCAGCGCGTTGTACGTCGTCACCCCGGCGCAGCCCATCGGCGCGGCCTCGGCGAACGACAGCGCATCGGGAATCCGGGCGATCGCGGTGGCCGGAACCGTCACCGACTCGGCGTAGCCGCCCGGGTAGTTCCAGCTGGGCACCTGCAGGTTCACGCACTGCATGAACTGGCCCTTGCGACACGGCAGACAGTGGTTGCAGTTGCCGCCGAACCAGCCGACGGCCACCCGGTCGCCCACGGCGAACCCTTCGACCCCCGAGCCGAGCTCGGCGACGGTGCCGGCGATCTCGTGTCCGGGCGTGATGGGCCAGGTGAGGTTCGGGAACGCACCGGCGACGAAGGCATGGTCGGTGCCGCAGACGCCGCACGCGTTGACGTCGATGCGGACCTGGCCCGGCGGGGCGGATGTTGTTTCCACCTCGACGAGTTCGAGCGGATTGCCCGGCGGACTTCACGTGTACGGCGCGATGGGTTGCCATTGGTCTCCTCGGTTCGGTTTTGGACGCTGGGTTTATCAAACTAACTCAGCATATAAGGGTCTTTTATCCCTATCTAGCCCCGGCGAGAGCCGAACATACGATCCCCGCAACGCTGGGAGGACACGGCTCATGACCGGGACTCTGAGCACAACACAAATCGCGACCGATGACATCCGCACGGGCGAGATCGACGCCATCGTCGACACCGCGGCGAACGCGGCAACAGAGTTCCGCAAACTCGACCAGGAACAGGTCGACCGGATCGTCGAGGCGATGGTCCGCGCCGGGGTCCGCGCCGCCGGTGAACTCGCCGCACTGGCCATCGAGGAAACCGGCTTCGGTGTGTTCGAGGACAAAGTCGTCAAGAACTACGTGGCAACCGAGTTCCTCCATGACTACCTGCGCGACAAGAAGTCGGTCGGCGTGATCGACGAGGACGTCGAACACAACATCGTCTACGTCGCCGAGCCCATCGGCGTGGTCCTGGCGCTCACTCCGGTCACCAACCCCACCTCGACGGTGTTGTTCAAGGCGATCGTCGCCGCCAAGACCCGCAACGCGGTGCTGTTCCGGCCCTCGCCGTACGCGGTGCGCTGCTGCGAGCGCGCGGTGGAGATCCTGCGCGAGGCCGCCGAGGCCGCCGGTATGCCGCCGGGTGCCCTGCAGGTCATTCCCGACGCCGCCCACGACGTCACCCACCACCTGTTCCACCATCCCAAGGTCGACTTCATCTGGGTCACCGGCGGACCCAAGATCGTGAAGCTGGCCAACCAGGCCGGAAAGCCGTCACTGAGCGTCGGGCCCGGCAACGCCCCGATCTACATCCACAAGACCGCCGATGTCCGCGGCGCCGTCGTCGACATCCTGATATCGAAAACCTTTGACTCCTCGGTGATCTGCCCTGCCGAACAGACCTGCATCATCGACGACGAGATCTACGACGCGATGATCGCCGAGTTCGAGCGGATGGGCGCCCGGATGCTCAGCCCTGACGAGGCCGCCAAGATCGCCGAGTTCGCCTTCGGCTGCGGGGACGAGAAGGTGTCGATGGACGCTGTCGGCCAGAAGGCCCCGGAGTTGGCCGCCCGCGCCGGTTTCGGCGTTTCGCCGACGACGAAGATCCTGCTGGCCCCGCTGCCCGCCGACCTCGACGAGCTCGCCGCGCACCCGCTGGTCCAGGAGAAGCTGATGCCGGTGCTCGGTGTGGTGCGCGCTCGCGACGTGCAGCACGCCATCGACGTGGCGGTGTTGGTGACCGAGCACGGCGGGCTGGGGCACACCTCGGCGATCTACGCCAACGACCAGTCGGTGATCGACGCCTACGCGCTGGCGGTTCGCACCGGCCGGATCCTGGTCAACGCCCCCACCGCCGTCGGCGCGCTCGGCGGTGTGTACAACAACCTGACGCCGACCTTCTCGCTGGGCTGCGGGACGTGGGGCGGGTCGTCGACCACCGAGAACGTCAACTACCGCCAGCTGCTCAACATCAAGACCGTCTCCCACCGGCGCACCCCACCGCAGTGGTTCCGCGTGCCGGCCAACACCTACTTCAATGCCGGCGCGCTGGACAACCTGCGTGAATTGGATTGCGAGACAGTGGTGATCGTCACCGACAACCTCACCGACGAGCGCGGTGTGGTGGATCTGCTGCGCAGCAAGCTGCCCACCCGGCACGTGCACGTGTTCACCGACGTCACCCCCGAGCCCGACGAGGAGACCATCCAGCAGGGGGTGGCACTGCTGGACCGGGTGCAGCCCGATGTGCTGATCGCCGTCGGCGGCGGATCGGTGCTCGATGCGGGCAAGGCGATGCGGCTGTTCTACGAGCATCCGGAGAAGACGCTCGACGAGCTGACGATGCCGTTCCTGGATCCGCGCAAGCGGGTCGCGGACTACCCGACAGACCGTCACAAGCTCCAATTGATCGCCATCCCAACGACATCCGGCACCGGCTCGGAGGTGTCCCCGGCCGCGGTGATCACGATGGGGCCGCGCAAGCAGACCCTGGTCGACTACAGCCTGGTGCCCGATGTGGCGATCGTCGACCCGCTGCTGACCTCGTCGATGCCGCCGAAGCTGACCGCCGACACCGGCGTCGACGCGCTCACCCACGCCCTGGAGGCGGCGGTGTCGATCTTCGCCTCGCCCTACACCGACGCCCAGTGCGCGCAGGCCGCCCGGTTGATCTTCGACGCACTGCCGCGGGCCTACCGCGACCCCGATGACCTCGAGGCGCGCACGCAGATGTCCAACGCGGCGACCCTTGCCGGGCTGGCGTTCTCGAACGCATTCGTCGGCACCAACCACGCCTTGGCGCACGCGACGGGCGCGGCCTTCGGCATCCCGCACGGCCGGGCCAACGGCATCTTCCTGCCGTATGTGTTGCGCTACAACGCAAGTCTGCCGAGCAAGTTCATGCCGGCGCCGGGCTACTCGGCCTACATCGCCCCGGAGAAGTACGCCCAGATCGGCTCGCTGATCTTCGGCGGTCACACCCCCGAGGAGAGCCGTGACCGGCTGTTCGCCGGGGTGGACCAACTGCTCGACGAACTCGACATGCCGCGCTCACTGCGCGAATTCGGGGTCAAAGAAGCCGATTTCAACGCGGCACTGCCGACGCTGGCGATGACGGCGTTCGAGGACCTGAGCAACCGCACCAATCCGCGGATGCCGCTGGTCAGCGAGATCAGCGATCTGCTGCGGCAGGGGTACTACGGCAGCGCCGACTGATCGAGTTCGTCCTCGGCGCGTTGCGGGTCTGCGGCAAGGCACAGCAGGCTGGCGACGAAGGTGGCGATGGCGATTGCCGCCGCCACGTATGACCGGCTCGAGGCCGACTCGCCCAGCGTGCTCAGGAACAGGGCGAACGCGATCACTGCGGCGAAATTGAGCAGCAACCCCACCGTTCGGAGAACTTCGCCAGCAGCGTCTGCCCTGTGCATTCCGCTTCCTTCGCTCGTCGGTGTCGGTCCCCGCTTGGTACCCCGTCGGATCGCCGCTCAAAACAACGCGAGTTCGGCGCGCGCCGAAATCACCCAGTGCGCGGGTGGTGGCAGGCCACCACGTGCCCGTCGTCGTGCGCGGTCAGCGCCGGCTCTTCGGTGCGACAGATGTCGGTGACCGAGACGCAGCGGGTGTGGAACCGGCAGCCCGGCGGCGGATCGATCGGGCTGGGCACATCGCCCTCCAGGGTGATGCGCTCCCGGTCGAAGTTCTTGCGCGGGTCGGGGATCGGCACCGCCGACAGCAAGGCATTGGTGTAGGGGTGCAGCGGAGATTCGTAGAGGCCGTCGGAGTCGGAGTTCTCCACGATCTTGCCGAGGTACATCACCGCGACGCGGTCCGAAACATGGCGCACCACACCGAGATCGTGCGCGACGAACAGGTAGGACAGCCCGAACTCCTCCTGCACTTCCTCGAGCAGGTTGATGATCTGCGCCTGCACCGAGACGTCGAGCGCCGACACCGGCTCGTCGGCGATGATGAGCTTGGGCTGCAACGCCAGTGCGCGGGCGATGCCGATGCGCTGGCGCTGCCCGCCGGAGAACTCGTGCGGATAGCGGTTGTAGTGCTCGGCCTGCAGGCCCACCCGGTCGAGCAGGTCCTGCACCCGCCGCTTGAGCTCCGCGCCGCTGGCCAGGCCGTGCAACTCCAGCGGGTCCCCGACGATCTGACCCACCCGCTTGCGCGGGTTCAGCGAGGCGAACGGGTCCTGGAAGATCATCTGCATCTCGCGGCGCAGCGGGCGCAGGTCGCGACGCGACCGGCCGACGAGTTCCTGGCCGTCGAAGCGGACCGAACCCGACGTCGGCGCCACCAACTGCAGGATCGCCCGGCACAGAGTCGACTTACCGCAGCCGGATTCGCCGACCAGGCCCAGGGTTTCGCCTTCGTGCAGGGTGAAGCTGACGCCGTCGACCGCATGGACCCGGGCCACCTCGCGGTCGACGATGATGCCCGACTTGATGGGGAAGTGCACGACGAGGTCGGTGACCTCCAGCAGCGGATCGCCCTTCATCGGCTCTCCAGCTTCTCCGCCGGCGTGAGCCAGCAGCGGTCCAGGTGGGCGGCGTCGCCGAATCGGGCCTCCAAAGCCGGTGGCTGCGTGCACTTGTCGAACGCGTACTTGCAGCGGGCGGCGAAACGGCACCCGGTCGGCGGGTTCAGCAGCGACGGCGGCTGGCCGACGATCTGCGTCAGCCGCTCCGGGCGCGGCTCGTCGAGCCGCGCGATCGAACCCAGCAGTCCCCAGGTGTAGGGATGCTGGGGGTTGTAGAAGATCTCGTCGAGTGTTGCGTCCTCGACGATCTGACCGCCGTACATCACCACCACCCGGTCGGCCAGTTCGGCGACGACACCGAGATCGTGGGTGATCAGCACCACCGACAGGTTGCGGTCCCGGTTGAGATTGTCCAGCAGTCGCAGGATCTGGGCCTGGATGGTGACGTCGAGTGCGGTGGTGGGCTCGTCGGCGATCAGCACCTCCGGATCGAGGGCCAGGGCCATCGCGATCATCACCCGCTGGCGCATGCCGCCGGAGAACTCGTGCGGGTAGTCGCGGACCCGCCGTTCGGGGTTGGGGATGCCCACCGAGCGCAGCAGTTCCACCGAGCGCGACAGCGCCTCGGACTTGGACACGTCGCGGTGCGCCCGGATCATCTCGGCGATCTGGTCTCCCACCCGGTACACCGGGTTCAGCGAGGTCATCGGATCCTGGAACACCATCGCGATGTGTTCGCCACGCACAGAGCGGAACTGGTCGTCGGGCAGTTCGATCAGGTCGGTGCCGTCGAACATCACCGAACCGGTGATCTTGGAGTTCGGCGCGCGGGTCAGCCCGATCAGCGTCTGCGCCGTCACGCTCTTGCCGCTGCCGGATTCGCCCACCACGGCCACGACCTCGCCGGGGGAGACTTCGAACGACACCCCGTCGACCGCGTGGACCACGCCGTCGTCGGTGCGGAAGCTGACCTGCAGATCGCGGACGGTGAGAATCGGGCTCATACCGGCGCCGCCTCTCCGAGCCGGATCCGCGGATCCAGCACCGCATACAGGATGTCGACGATCGTGTTGAACAACACGATGAAGAACGCGCCGAACATCGTCACCGCCATCAGGGGCGGAAGGTCCAGCTTGCCGATCGCCTGGCCGGCGTAGAGGCCGACGCCGTTGATGTTGAACACGGTTTCGGTGAGGATCGCCCCGCCACCGACCACGGCGCCGAAATCGAGGCCGAACAAGGTGACGATCGGGATCATCGAGTTGCGCAGGACGTGGCGGATGCGCACCTGCCGTTCACTGATGCCCTTCGCCCGTGCCGTGCGGACGTAGTCCTCGTTCATCGAGTCGAGCATGTTGGAACGCAACACCCGGCTGTAGAAGCCGACGTAGAGCACCGCCAGGGTGAACCACGGCAGGATCAGGTGGTACGCCCACTGCACTGGGTTGTCGGTGAGCGGGACGTAGCTTCCGGTGGGGAACAGCTGGGCTTTGAAGCTCAAGAAGTACAACAGGATTGCCGCCAGCCAGAACACCGGCATCGAGATGCCGACCAGCGCCAGGATGGTCAGCGCCCGGTCGGTGAACCCGCCGGCACGCACCGCGCTGAGATAGCCGAACCAGATGGCCAGCGCCATCCACAGCACCGCCGCGCCGATGGTCAGCGACAGCGTCGCCGGCAGACCCCGCCAGATCTGATCGGCCACATTCTGGTCGGTGGCGTACGAGGTCAGCTCGCCGGTGAAGATCTGCTTCATCATCGTCAGGTACTGCACCGGCAGCGGACGGTCCAGTCCCAGGTCCGCGCTGACCCGGGCGATCAGCGCCGGGTTGGCGTTGCGGCCGGCGATACGCGCCGCGGGGTCGGAGTTGGGGATGACGTTGAAGATCAGGAACACGATCACCGAGATCGCGAACAGCACGGCGATCATCCCGATCAGGCGTCTGGCGGCGAAGCGAAGCATGACTAGTGCTCCAGCCGGATCTTGGCGCGCGGGTCCAGCGCGTCGCGCAGACCGTCGCCGAACACGTTGAGCGACAACACCGTCAGCACGATCATCAGGCCGGGCACGATGGTCAGGTGCGGCGCGGTGTAGATGGTCTGGTAGCCGTCGGCGATCATCGTTCCCCACGACGCGTTGGGTGGCCGGACACCCGCGCCGAGGAACGACAGCGCCGACTCGAGCAGCATGTTGTTGGCGATGTTGAGGGTGAAGAACACGATGATGGTCGAGACGATGTTGGGCAGCAGTTCGGAGACCATGATCCGCACCGGTCCCTTGCCCTGCGCCACAGCGGCTTCCACGAACTCCTTCTCGCGCAGCGCCAGGATCTCACCGCGGACCGGGCGGGCCATGTACGGCACGTACACCAGGCCGATGATCAGGATCGGAATCCACAGCGAGTCGCCGGCGACCTGCAGGCCGCCGATGCTGATGCCACCGAGAGCCAGCGTGGTGCCCAGCGCGATGCCGAGCAGCAGCACCGGAAATGCCCACACCACGTCCATGATTCGAGACAGCACCGAGTCGATCCAGCCGCGGTAGTAGCCGGACAGCATCCCGATCACCACCGCGAACACGGTGGTGATGACCGCCGCCAGCACGCCGATGTAGATCGAGGTACGCCCGCCGTACATCAGCCGCACCATCACGTCGCGGCCGTTCTGGTCGGCGCCGAGCAGATACCGGCCCCGCAGGCCGGGGCCCAGCGGGGTGCCGTCGGGAGAGACGACGTAGGTCTGCTGGCCGTCGATCCAGGATCTTGTCGGTGATGTGGTTCTGGTTCGGTCCGGTGTGCGCCACGTGGTCGGCCCACAGCGGGGCGGCCAGGCAGAACAGCACCAGCAGGACGAACAGGACCCCGAATGCCAGCGCAACCTTGTTGCGCCGCAATCGCTCCCATGCCAGGAACCAGGGACTGCGGCCCTGGACGGTGGCGAGCATCGCGTCGTCTACTTCAACGCGAACGAGGTGTAGTCCTGGTTGAACAGCAGATGGTGATACGACTTGTCGAAGTCCATCCGGTCGGACAGGAATGTCGTGTACTGCTCGTTGCCGTACGGCGCCCAGACGGCCTGCTCCATGTAGGCCTTGTCCAGTTCGCCGTACTGCTTCTTCACGTCGTCGGTGAGCTGCTTCTGCAACAGGTCGTTCTGCTTGGCGTCGAGATCGGGGATCTTGACCCGCGAGAAGTTGTTGCTGTTGGTCGGCAGGATGTTCTCGCCGTTGAGCAGCGGGCGGAAGAAGTCGTCCGGGTGCGGGAAGTCCTGGAACCAGTCGGCGAACCCGGTGTCCAGATCAGGCGTCGACTCGTTGCCGATGGTCTGGAAGTAGGTGTCGCCGGAGATCACCTTCAACGTGGCGTTGAAGCCCAGTTGGGTGAGCAGGTCGTGGTAGTACTCGCCGATGCGCTTGCGGTCCGGCTCGTCGTCGGTCCACACCGTGATGTCCTTGTCCGCCGGATTAGCCTCGGCGATCAGGGCTTTGGCCTTCTCCATGATCCGGACCGGGGTACAACTTGAACTCGTCGTAGCCGGGCATACCGGGCGGCAGGATCTGCTGGGTCGGGTGCAGGCGGCCGCCGAACACCCGGTTGAGCGCCTCCGGGTCGATGGCGTAGTTGATGGCCTGGCGAACCTTGAGGTCGTTGAACGGCGCCTTCTGGGTGTTCATCCAGAAGTAGTAGGTGTTGATCGAGTTCTCCAGGCGGAACCTGTCGGAGAACTTGGCCTTGATCTCGGGAAGTCGGTCGGAGTCCGGCGGATCGGTCATGAAGTCGATGGTGTTCTGCTGGACGCCGGTCACCTGAGCGGAGTTGTTCTTGTTCTGGGTGACGGTGATCTTGTCGACCTGGGCGTCGGTCACCTCCGAGGCGCCGGCGTCCTTGACCGTCTTGAACTGCGGATTGCGTTCCAGGGTAAGGGTATTGGGGGCGTTGACCTTGGTGATGACGAACGGCCCGCTCGACGGCGGCGGGTTGTTCGTGGCGTCCTTGTCCAGCGGCGTGGTCGGCGGAACCGGCGCGGCGAACATCAGCCCGAGCACGTTGTTGAAGGTGCCGTTGGGCTTCTTCAGTTTGATGGTGATGTCACCGGTGTTGTCGTCGGTCTTGATCCCGCTGATGGTGTCGGCCTTGCCGTCGGCGAAATCCTTTGCGCCGACGATGCCCTCGTAGAACACCGAGCCGCCGGAGTTGGCCTTGAAGAGCCGCTTGATCGCGTAGGTGAAGTCCGAGGCCTTGATCGGCGTGCCGTCGGAGTACTTCATGTTCGGCCGCAGCGTCAGCTTGTAGGTCTTGCCGTCCGGCGGAGATCTCCGGCATGGCCTTGGCCAGGCCGGGCACCACCTCGGTGCCGGCGTCACCCTTCTGGTGCTTGTAGGTCAGCAGCGGGGTGTAGGTGTTCCACAGCACCTCCCAGCCTTCCAGCGTGTACGACAGCTGAGGATCGACGTAGTCGGGGAACGACGTCATGGTGACGTTGATGTCGCCGCCCTTGGCGCCGCCCCCGCCGCCGCTCTTTGTCGCCCCCGCAGGCGGCGACCCCGAAGGTGGCCACCGCGGTGAGGCTGACGATGGTGATGGCGCGTTTCAGCTTGCTCATACCGCTCCTCAGTCGTTCGCGCTTCTTTACGAACCTGTCAAGGCTTAGGTCACTCTGCCGCAATCCCATGATCTTGGGGGCAGAACCGCTGACCCGCATCCGGAAGCGGTGCGGAGTCTCTTGTCGTCAGGCGATACCGGCCTGCCCGGGCACGTGCAGCAGACCCGACGGGTCGAGGCTGTCCCACAGGCTGGCGACCAGGTTCTGGCGGGCGGCGGCCCCGGTGTCCTCCATGTTCAGCAGGTCGGCCAGTTCGTCGAAGGCCCAGTAGAGCAGCGACACCGGGGGGGTGGTGAGCAGCAGCTGGTTGATCGTGATCTGGGCGCCGGACCGGTCGCCCTGGAAGGCCTGCAGGATCGCGGGCAGGATGTTGGTGACCGGCACCACGGCGTTGACCCACGGCACGATCTGCGACGCCCGGTACACCGCCTCGTAGGCCTCGCGGAACAGCGGCGCCAACGGATCCAGCGGAGCCGGCCACGCCGCGAGGATCGTCTTCTCGACATTGAGCACCGCATCCGGGATGGTCGTCGGCCACGGGTCGTTGGCGCGGAACGGGTTCGGGTCGGTCGCTGAGGTGTCCGACGCGCTGACGGAGGCGCTGTCGGTGCCGGCGGCCGCCGGTGCGGCGACGGCCGCCAGTGCCACCGAGGCGGTGCTGGCCGGCGGGTAGGGCGGCGGGGTGGTGGTGGACAACGGCAGCCCGGACTCGCCGCGGTTGTGCAGCCACGCGAACGGGTCGAGCACGTTCCATGCCGTCTTGAAGATCCAGTTCTGCAGATCCAGCGCCGGCTGCTCCAGGTTGAGCAGGTCGGCGATCTCGTTGTAGCCGTAGTAGACGAGCGCGACCGGCTGGATCGTGATGATCAGGTTGTTGACGATGCGCTGGGTGGCGTCCTTGTCACCATTCAGCGCGGCCTGCAGATTGGCTCCGATGTTGGCGAACGGGACCACGATGTTGACCCACGGAATCATCTGGGTGCCGCGGTAGCCCGCCTCGAAGACCTCGCGGGGAAGTGGCTTGAACCAGTCGGGGAAGACGTTGACGACGGCCTGCTCGAGGTCCCATACCGCGCCGGGCATGTCGTTGGGGGCCGGCTCCGGCGGCATCGGGCGAAGCGGGTTGGGGCTCCACGGCACCGACGGGGTGGTCGCGTTGGCCTGGGCGGCCGCCGACTTGGTCGACGGGACGACGTCGGCGGTGGCGGTTGTGGTCGTGGTGTCGGTAGTGACCGCGGCCGTCGGGGCGGTGCGCTGGCTACCGCCGAACAGGCCCTGCAGCCTTTGGACATGGGCGGCCTCGAACGCCGCCGCGCTGGGCTTGGCGACACTCGACAGGGTCGACGCCGGGGCGCTGGCCACCCGGGCACTGGTTCCGTCGGTCTTGTCGCCCAGGGTGGACTGCGGCCTGGCATGCGCGGCGGACCGCGCCTCGGACCGCTTCGGACCGGCGTCGACCTGCGAGGAGTCCGCGGCTTTGGTGGAATCGGGCTTGCCGTCGTCGGCGTTGGCGGTGCCCTGGCCGGCCGCGGCGATGGCCGCACCCACACCCACCGCGACCGCGACACCGCCGACATAGCCGACGTACTTGCTCGACACCGCCATATTTTCTGACCCCTTCGTTAGATCAAGGGCATCGTAAGGGGTGGCGCAGGTCAGAACCAGCCGGGGAGCATTTCCAGCGTCGTGCGGTCCAGTGCCTCGAGTAGCTGGAGCTGCGGAGTTGTGCGCGGCAGCTCGTAGCGGAAGAAGTAGCGGGCGGCCTGGCGCTTGCCGTCGTAGAAGTCGCCGCCGTGGCCGTCGGTGGCCAGGAACTGCTCGAGCCACATCCAGGCGATCACGATGTGACCGAACGCCTCCAGATAGACGGCGCTGTTGGCCATCGCGGCCTCGACGTCACCGGAGGCGAACATCGACATCGTGACCTCGACCAGCCGCTGCCAGGAGGTGTCGAGCTGGGCGGCGAGGTCGGCGGCCTCGCCGCCGGCCGTCCCGGCGGCGGCCACCGATTCCGCGATCGCCGCACCGAGTGCGGCAAGACTTGCACCGTTGCGCTGAGTCACCTTGCGGCCCAACAGGTCCAGGCTCTGAATGCCGTGCGTGCCCTCGTGGATCGGGTTGAGCCGGTTGTCCCGGTAGTGCTGCTCGACGTCGTATTCGCGGGTGTAGCCGTACCCGCCGAGCACCTGGATGGCCAGGCTGTTGGCCTCCAGACACCATTGCGACGGCCAGCTTTTGGCGACCGGCGTCAGGATGTCGAGCAGCAGCGCCGCGGAATCACGCTCGGCGTCGGACTCGGCGCTGTCCTGCCAGTCGACCAGCCGCGCGCAGTACAGTGCGAGCGCCAGCGCGCCCTCGACATAGGACTTCTGCGCCAACAACATTCGCTTCACGTCGGCATGCTCGACGATGGGAACCTGTGGTGTGGTGGGGTCCTTGCTCGTGATCGGCCGGCCCTGCGGACGTTCGAGCGCGTACTGCACCGACTTGAGATATCCGGTGTAGCCCAGCGAGACCGCGCCCATGCCGACGCCGAGGCGAGCCTCGTTCATCATGTGGAACATGTAGACGATGCCGCGGTGCGGTTCGCCCACCAGATATCCGACCGCCCCGTTGAAGTTGAGCACCGTGTTGGTGATGCCGCGCTGGCCCATCTTGTGGTTGAGACCGGAGATCGCGACGTCGTTGCGCTGCCCCACCGAGCCGTCGGCATCGACGAGGAACTTCGGCACGGCGAACAGCGAGATGCCCTTGGTGCCGGGCGGTCCGCCCGGAATCTTGGCGAGCACCAGATGCACGATGTTCTCCGACATCTCGTGCTCGGCGCCGGAGATCCACATCTTCGAGCCGGACAACCGGTAGGTGCCGTCGTCCTGCGGCTCGGCGCGGGTGACGATGTCGGCCAGCGACGACCCGGCCTGCGGCTCGGACAGGGCCATGGTCCCGGTGAACCGGCCGGCCAGCATCGGCTTGACGAATCTGTCGATCTGCTCGGGACTGCCGAACTTGGTCAGCAGGTTGGCGTTGGCGACGGTCAGCATCAGATAGCCGGACGTGCTGATGTTGGCCGCCGAGAACCACGAGAAACCGGCCTGCGCGATGGTCGTCGGCAGCTGCGCCCCGCCCAGCGACTGGTCCATGCCCATGCCGATGAGGTCGGCGGCGGCGAACGCGTCGAGCGCCTGCTTGACTTCGGGAATCACCGTGACCGTCGTGCCGTCGAAGGACGGCTCGTTCTGATCGCTCTTCTTGTTGTGCGGGGCGAAGTAGCGGGTGGCCAACTCCTCACACAGATCGAGGACGTCGGAGAACGTCTCGCGGGAGTGTTCGGCGAACCGCGACCGCTTGGTCAGCTCGTCGACGCCCAGCCATTCGAACAGCAGGAAGTCCAGATCGCGCCGCGACATGATGGTCGATTTCATCGATTACCCAGGCTACGCGGCGGCCTTCGCCGCCCGGAATGCTTGGGGGCACCTTTACCCCGGCGAACTCGACGGCAACGCCGTTCCGCGGCATGCGACACGGCATGTTTGCGCAGCCATCGTGCGCGACGCAGGCGCCTGTCCTTTTGCCTGGTCAAACGTTTCTCGACTCGCGGGCAAAATTAGCGCGTGCGTAGATCTGACCCCAGAGGCCTCACGGCGGGGTGTTCGGCTTTATGGTTTAGCCGTGCCTGAGATGGATCGACGCAGCCTGATGTTCATGGCGGGTTTCGGTGCGATCGCAGCCGCGCTGCCCGCGCCCGCGGCCGCTGCCAGCCCGTCCCTCCCGCAAGCCCCGGCCGACCGGGTGCCTGCGCCCGCGGCGCCCGCGGCCAATGCCGCCGGGCCCAATTACCTGTTCCACGACGAGTTCGACGGCCCCGCCGGCTCGGCCCCGGACCCGTCGAAGTGGACCATCGCCCAGGCCCGTGAGTTGATCAAGAACCCGGTGTTCTGGGATCGCCCGGAGAACATGGGCCAGTACCGCGACGACCGCGAGCACGTGTTCCTCGACGGCAACTCCAACCTGGTGATCCGCGCGACCCGCAACGACGGCAAGTACGTCAGCGGCAAGGTGGTCGGTACGTGGTGGGGCGGAATCAACACCACCTGGGAGGCGCGGATCAAGTTCGCCTGCCTGACCGCCGGGTGCTGGCCCGCCTGGTGGTTGATGAATGACCATCCGGAAGTGGGCGGCGAGGTCGACCTGGCCGAGTGGTACGGCAACGGCGAGTGGCCCGCGGGAACCACCGTGCACGCCCGGCTGGACGGCACCTCGTTCGCCACCACGCACGTCGGCATCGACTCCAACTGGCACACCTGGCGAGTCACCTGGAACGACTCCGGGATGTACTTCTGGCAGGACTACGTCGACGGCAAGGAGCCGTACTTCACGGTGCCGGCCAACTCCCTGGACGACTGGCCGTTCAACTTCCCCGACTACAAGCTGTTCCCGGTGCTCAACCTCGCGGTCAGCGGCTCCGGCGGCGGTGATCCCCGGCCGGGCCACTACCCGGCCGACCTGATCGTCGACTACGTGCGGGTCTGGTAGCCGTACCGCTGTCGGACCGCGGGCGCAGCTCTAGACTGCCTAACTAATGAGCGCGCCCACGATCGACCCCGTCGTCTCCCGCCGAGCAGCCTCGGCGCAGCGGCGTGGCCAAGTGGATCCGCCGGCTGGCGGTCCCGATCATTCTCGGCTGGATCGGGCTGATCGTCGTCCTGAACATGACCGTCCCGCAGATGGAGGTCGTCGGCCAGATGCGGGCGGTGTCGATGTCGCCCAAGGACGCCCCCTCGGTGATCGCGATGATGCGCGTCGGCAAGGTCTTCGAGGAGTCCGACTCCGACAGCTCGGCGATGATCGTCCTGGAAGGCGACCAGCCCCTCGGCGACGACGCCCACCGGTTCTACGACGACATGGTCGCCAAGCTGCGGGCCGACACCAAACACGTCCAGCACATCCAGGACTTCTGGGGCGATCCGCTGACCCGGGTCGCGGCGCAGAGCGGCGACGGCAAGTCCGTCTACGTGCAGGCCAACCTCGCCGGGAACATGGGCGAGACGCTGGGCAACGAGTCGGTCGAGGCGGTGCAGAAGATCGTCGGCGGGACTGAGCCCACCGCCGGGGGTCAAGGTCTTCGTCACCGGCGGCCCGGCGCTGCAGGCCGACCAGCAGCACGTCAGTCAGAAGAGCGTGCGGCTGATCGAGTTCGCGACCGTCGGCGTCATCATCTTCATGCTGGCGTTCTTCTACCGGTCGGTCCTGACTGTCGTGCTGGTGCTGACCATGCTGATACTGGGTCTGTCGGTGACCCGCGGGGTAATGGCTTTCCTGGGCTATCACGACCTGATCGGGTTGTCGCCGTTCGCAACTCAACTTCTGGTGACCCTCGCCATCGCGGCGACCACCGACTATGCGATCTTCCTGATCGGCCGCTACCAGGAAGCGCGCACGGTGGGGGAGGACCGGGAGTCCGCCTACTACACCATGTTCCGCGGCACCGCCCATGTGGTGCTGGCCTCGGGCATGACGATCGCCGGAGCCACGTTCTGCCTGACCTTCACCCGGCTGCCCTGGTTCCAGACCCTGGGCGTCCCACTGGCGGCCGGGATGGTCGTGGCAGTACTGGTCGCCCTGACCCTCGGGCCGGCCATCATCACCGTCGCGAGCCGGTTCGGGCTGCTGGAACCCAAGCGCGCCATGCGGATTCGGTACTGGCGGCGGCTGGCCGCCATGGTCGTCCGCTGGCCGGGCTGGGTCCTGTTCCTGACCATCGCCGTCGCCCTGATCGGCCTGATCATGCTGCCCGGCTACCAGCCGAACTACAACGACCGCAAGTACCTGCCGGCCAGCCTGCCGGCAAACGAGGGATTCGCCGCCGCCGAACGGCATTTCCCGATCGCCCGGATGAACCCCGAGATCCTGCTCGTCGAGTCGAACCAGGACCTCCGCAACTCGGCGGACTTCCTGGTGATCGAGCGGATCGCCAAGGCGGTGTCCAAGGTGCCGGGCATCGGCCGCGTGCAGGCGATCACCCGTCCTGAGGGAAAGCCGCTGAAGTACAGCACGATTCCGGCCCAGTTCAGCATGGGCAGCACGATGCAGAAGCTGAACCGGTCCTACCTCGAGGACCGGATGGCCGACATGATCGTGCAGGGCAACATGATGCAGGACACCATCAACACCATGACCCAGATGATCGGGTTGATGGAACAGATGAGCGCCAACATGCACAACATGGTCACCCAGATGGACCAGACCGCCCAGGACATGTACCAATTGCGGGATCACATCGCGGATTTCGACGACTTCCTGCGCCCGATTCGCAACTATCTGTACTGGGAGCCGCACTGCTATGACATCCCGGTCTGTCAGACCGTGCGCTCAGTCTTCGACGGCCTCGACGGCATCGACACCATGACCGACGACATCCAGCGCCTGCTGCCCGACATGCACAAGTTGGATGCCCTGATGCCCCAGATGGTTCAGATGATGGGGCCCACCGTCGAGAGCATGAAGAGAATGCGGGTGATGATGCTGACCATGCAGGCCACCCAGGCCGGTCAGCAGGAGCAGATGAAGGCGATGGACCAGAACTCCACCGCCATGGGCGATGCATTCAACAACGCCCACAACGACGACACGTTCTACCTGCCGCCGGAGATCTTCGACAACGCCGACTTCAAGCGCGGCATGAAGAACTTCATCTCGCCCAACGGCCATGCGGTGCGGTTCATCATCTCCCACGAGGAAGACCCGCTGTCCGCCGAAGGCATCAAGCGCATCGACGCCATCAAGGCCGCGGTGTTCGAGGCCATCAAGGGCACGCCACTGGAGGGGTCCCAGGTCTACCTGGGCGGTACCGCCTCGGCGTTCAAGGACATGGAACAGGGCAACAAGTACGACCTGATGATCGCCGGAGTCGCCGCGCTGACGCTGATCTTCATCATCATGTTGCTGATCACCCGGGCGATCGTCGCGGCGGCGGTGATCGTCGGCACCGTGGTGCTGTCGCTGGGCGCGTCGTTCGGGATGTCGGTGCTGCTCTGGCAGCACCTGCTGGGGATGGACCTGCAGTTCATGGTCATGGCGATGGCGGTGATCATCCTGCTGGCGGTCGGCGCCGACTACAACCTGCTGCTGGTCGCCCGGATGAAGGAGGAACTCCCGGCCGGGATCAACACCGGCATCATCCGCGCCATGGGTGGCAGCGGTTCGGTCGTGACCGCCGC